>JANXSX010000041.1 GCA_025356475.1 Isosphaeraceae bacterium
CAAGAACCCACTGCCGCCTCGAATCCGCCGTAGAGAAATACAATCGCCTGGTGAGCCATTCAACTCAGCCTTAGTGCTGGATCACCCTCTTTCCGGGCCGATCTGCACGCGATACACTCAACAGTGGAGTCGACTCTCCCCCCCGCCCTGCGAGCGTGCGTTCGATGTCTCCCTTGAGCCCATTTTCCCCGGATCGGCAGCTCCGCCGCCGCGATGCGCTCGGTGCCCGGGCATGGTCCCGGCGTAGGGAACAACCCGAGATCGCTGCGAAACGGTTCGACCTGATCAAAGCAGAACGCCGGGGTATGGGAACTTCGTTCGAACTCAGGTTCGCGGCGAATACCCCAGGAGCAGTCGAGCTAGCATCGCGATCACTCGACATCCTTGACGACCTTGAAGCTCAGATGACGGTCTATCGCGACGATTCGGAGATCAGTCGGATCAACGCGAACGCCCATATCGCACCCGTAGAAGTCGAATCCAAGCTTTTTGAGTTGATTAAGCACGCGGTCGGATTAAGCTACCTGACGGGTGGGGCCTACGACATCGCCTCGGGAGCACTCTCACTCGCGTGGGGATTCACCCGTGGTCCCAAGCGAGTCCCCACGAGCGAGTCTCTCGCTGAAGCACGAGCATGCACAGGGTTCCAGCATCTGATTCTCAATCACACCCACCGGACGATTCTGTTCGATCGGCCAGGGATCGTGCTCAACCTCGGAAGTATCGGCAAGGGATACGCGATCGACCAGGCGATTGACGTTGTCAGAAAGCATTGGTGGCCAACATCGGCACTGTTGCATGGTGGGCATTCGAGTGTGTATGCGCTTGGTTCTCCTCCCGACCGGTTTGGTGGTCGCTGGCAGGTTGCCTTACGAAACCCCTTCGACCTGGAACAACCACTCGGTACGGTCCACCTCCGGAATCGCGGGATGGGGACATCGGGCGACCTCTTCCAACGGTTCGAACATGAAGGGCGACTCTTTGGCCACATCCTTGACCCTCGGACCGGTGAACCTGCGGCCTCCGGGCTGGCCGCCGTGACGGTTCTGGCCCCGACAGCGGCGGAAGCCGATGCCCTTTCGACAGCAGTTACCCTTTTAGGCCCGGTAGAGTCGCGGAAAATCCTTGCCGATCGACCTGAGATTGGGGTGATCTTTGTCCACTCGAGTCCCAATGGCTTATCCCCTAGGGTAGAGACATTCCACCTCTCGGATTCCGACTACACGCCCAACCGGATCGACCCCGACCGTCCCCAGAAGTTCCGCCCGAACCTCTGACGTTCCTGCCCCCTGAAAGGAGCAGTCCCCTGGCCCCCTCGCGACCTTACTATTACCCGGGCTTCTTTGGCGCTCTCTTCCTGGTGCTTCTGCGGATCGCGATCGGCTGGCACTTCTGCAACGAGGGACGGGAAAAGCTCGAGTCGTACTCGACCTCCAAACCCTTCACGGCCGAACCCTATCTCCGGGCATCATCGGGGCCGCTCGCCCCTTACTTCCGCAACCTTGTTCCCGACGTCGATAGCAAGAACAAGCTCTTGCCGGAGGTTCTGAAAACGAATTGGGAGGTTGATAGTGATCGGATTCGCGACCAGTACCGGTTCGATCAGCCGCAGATCGAGAAGCTGAACGCGGAACTCACGAACGCGACGACCCGGGCGGACGACTGGTTCCGGGCGACCGAGAACGCGGAGAAGGTCAAGAAATACATCCATGATCTTGGAGCGATCGAAGCTGTCGAGGCCAACCCGGATGCCCTCTCTTATGAGCGCGAGCGGGCCGCTCTGGCCAGGAAATCCCTTGAGGCCGACCGCCGGACACTCGCGACAATCATCGACAGTTGGACAGCAGGCTTCAGGGAGAGCACGCTCAAGATTGCGACCAAAGAACAAGTGGAGAACTACGGGCCGTACGCCCCGGTCAAGACGCAACTCGACACGATCAACCTCGTGACAGCCTATGCTCTAACCATCTTTGGCGCGTGTCTGATCGTCGGGCTCCTCACCCCTCTCGCAGCGCTAGGTGCGGCTGGGTATTTGGCGATGTTCTATTTCAGTATGCCCCCTTGGCCAGGACTCCCCGAGAGCCCAATCGCCGAAGGCCACTACTGGATTGTGAACAAGAACCTCGTAGAAATGTTCGCCTGTCTTGCTCTTGCTTCGACGCCGAGCGGACTCTGGATCGGGTTCGATGCCTTGCTGTTCGGCCCTTATGCCCGCCGCGCGGCTCTCCGACGCGAAGCCAAACTCGCCGAGCGGAATGCTCGCCTCGCCACCCGACATTGACATGCAGGAATGAACCAATCCGGGCCGGAAGTCGAAATCACTCTATAGACCTTCTTCGACGAGGAGCGCTGACACGATGATGAACTTGACACCTGAACAGCGGGCGCTTGGCCGCGAGAATACCAATACCGCGCTCGGCATGACCCGTCGCGATGTCTTGAAGGCCGCCGCCGCCGCTCCCGCGCTGGGCTCGTTCTACTTCGGATACAAGGCTATGGGGGATAAGTCCCCCGTTCGAGCCGCAATTATCGGCACCGGCAACGAAGGTTGCCAGGCGATGATCCGCGATCACAACCGCGACTACCTCAACTATATTGGTTTCTGCGACATCCGCCCCTCGCAGCAGGAACGGGCCGTCAAAGAGTTCACCACTCACAAGCAGTACGGTAAGGCGGAAGCCGAGAAGCTCAAACGCTACCCGGACTACAAGGCGATGTTGGAAGACAAAGACGTCGAAGTCGTTGTCATCGCCCTGCCGCTTTGGCTTCATGCTCCAATCGCGATCGAGGCCATGAAGGCGGGCAAGCACGTCTTTTGCGAAAAGCTGATGGCCCACAATGTGACCCAGTGTAAGGACATGGTCCGCACTGCTCACGAGACCAATAAGTTGCTGGCGATTGGCCACCAGCGGCATTACTCCGTCCTCTACGACAATGCCAACTACCTGGTCCAGAACGGGCACCTGGGCGATATCCACCACATTCGCGCCCTCTGGCACCGCAATAATGCCAACCCGATGATCGAGAAGGACAAAGACGGCAAGCTTAGGTACGACGGCAAGGGCGAGCCTGTCTACATGCGCGACGAGAACGGGGTGATCCGCTATTACGATGGCTGGAAGCCCGACATTCTCGCCGAAGACCGCGATATTGACTTCTCGAAGCATGGCTATAAGAGCCTAGACGAGCTGATCCGCTGGCGGCTCTACAATCGCACGGGCGCTGGGCTGATGGCCGAACTTGGTAGCCACCAGCTCGATGCTTGCTCAATCTTCCTGGGTAAGAAGCATCCCCGAAGCGTCACAGGCGCGGGCGGAACCTACTTCTACAAAGATGGCCGTGAAGTCGATGATCACGTGTTCGTGACGTTCGAGTTTCCCGGCAAGACCCAAGAAGATACGGTGGTCGTCACCTATTCGTCGATCAACACCAACGCCTTCGAGAACTACGGCGAAACCCTGATGGGTTCTCGTGGGACGATGATCGTTGAGGGTGAGAAGGAGATTCTCCTCTACAAGGAGATCGACCGGAACACATGGAAGCCGGGCTCGGGTGCGCCAAAAACGACCTCGATCACCGTCGAGGCCAAGGGAGGCTCCAAGCCGACAATTGAGGCAAGCCCAAGTACCGCCGGCCCCTCGGCGGCATCGAGCCTCGGTGGTCTGGCCACCGCCGACCCCTCACGCGGCTATCGCGAAGAGCTTGAACACTTCGCGTATTGCATCCGGCATGGCGACGCCTCCAACTACCACGCCGACGAGGAACATAAGCCCCGTTGCCGAGGCGAAGTCGCGCTGGCCGACGCCGTGATCGCCTTGACCTCGAACCTCGCGATGAAGCAAAAACGCCGCATCGAGTTCGACGAGGCCTGGTTCGACTGGAAGTCTCCCGCCGTTCCTGAGACCGCGACTCCAGAGATTGCCAAGCGGGTCTGATCTCGTCGCGTTCTCAATCAACAATCATAACGCCCAGGTCATCCTGACCTGGGCGTTGCCGTTCCTCGAGAGTCTTGAGAGCAAGTCCGACCTACAAAACAGGCAGAACAGGCAGGGTGGAGAAGGAGCAGTCTAAGAAATCCCCACCTGGACCCCAAAACGGAATCAGTTCGCCAAAACCCCTTAGTCGACCTTGCCAAGAATACAGGTTTTCTCAAGAATGCTTTTAGAGTCTTAATGCGCATGAGGCGCATTCAAGAGTTGCACCATGGGGCGGCTCGCGAAGGAGCAGGGATGTCTTCGGCCCACGTATCGCCATCGACTCAGATACCGGTCCTCATCCTTGAGACGACCCCGATCCATCGGGTCGGTCAGCGTGTCTACGACTCCGTTGCTGAGATTGGCAGTCTCACCGAATTCAGCGCGATCACGGTCAGTTGGCTGGTGAGACGTTGGCCACGCTGGTCGGTCCTGATCCCAAGCTTCTATGCCATCGGGGTTTCCAGTGTTCCCGTTGTCGCAGTCACCGGGACATTCATCGGGATGGTGTTGGCCGTTCAGGCCCATACCCAGTTCGCCATGATGGGCCTGGAAACTCGGCTGGGCTCGGTCATCAATATCTCACTGGTCAAGGAACTCGGGCCTGTTCTGGCGGCGACCATGCTCGCCGGTCGGGTGGGTTCGAGCATGGCTGCGGAACTCGGGACGATGCGAGTCACCGAGCAAATCGACGCCCTGAGCGCACTTGGGACGAACCCCATCTCGTACCTGGTTGTGCCTCGGTTGCTCGCCTGCGTCCTGCTGATCCCACTACTGACCCTCATGGCCGACTTCATGGGCGTGATTGGCGGGGCGGTCGTCAGCACCCAATTCCTGCGAGTCGATTCCTACCACTACTGGTATCACTCAAGGCAGTATGTGGGCGGCCTCGATATTTTTGCGGGAGTTCTGAAGAGTTACTTCTTTGGCGCAGCGATTGCTCTTGTCAGTTGTCACCGAGGATTCCACTCCAAAGCTGGGGCCGAAGGGGTGGGCAAGGCAGCGACTGAGGCATTCGTATTCTCGTTCATCGCGATTCTGGCAATCGATTTCGTCATCGGCATCCTCTGGAACACGGTCTACTACGGGATCTGGCCCGACACTGCGGGGCTGTTATGAATGGACCGATCCTGGAGCTAAATCAGATCTCGATGCGGTTCGGTCGACAGAACGTTCTACGGAACCTGACGATCCACGTCAAACGGGGTGAGACCCTCTGCGTCATCGGCGAGAGCGGGTGTGGCAAGACGGTTCTGCTCAAACTGATGATTGGCCTGCTCAAACCCACACGTGGGGTTGTGAAATTCGATGGGCAAGATCTCGCCGGCCTGAAACAGCATGAACTCGCCAAGATGCGGATCCGGTTTGGGTTCCTCTTTCAGATGGCCGCCCTGTTCGACAGCCTGACGATCTTTGATAACGTCGCCTTCGGGCTCCGTGAGCACAACCTCGCCGAGGGCGACGCCCTGACTCGTATCGTCGCCGAAAGGCTCCAAGAAGTTGGCCTGCCTCCGGGACTCGAGGGCAAGAAGCCTGCCGAGCTTTCTGGCGGTCAGCGCAAACGTGTCGGCCTGGCCCGGGCACTCGCTCTCAACCCTGAGGTTATGCTTTACGACGAGCCGACGACCGGTCTTGACCCGATCATGACGGACGTGATCAACGAGCTGATCCTGCAAACCCAACGGACCAAAAAAGCCACAGGGATCGTGGTGACGCATGAGATGAAGACAGTCACCAAGGTCGCCGACCGAGTGGTGATGCTCTATCCCCTCGCTCGGTTAGGGCCGCAGGATTCACAGATCCTTTACGATGGTCCCCCCGAAGGGCTCGAAGAATCACCCGACCTCCGGGTTCGACAATTTGTCCGAGGCGAAGCTGGCGAACGGCTCCGCGAACTTGCCCAACAGCGCGAGGCCGTCACGGATTGACGGCCCCAGAGTGACACAAGAATCGATCCAGTGAAGCGAGGCGAGGAACGCCATGAACGATCGCGTGATGCAGTTTCGGATCGGCATATTCGTGATCTTTGCCGCCTTGGTCCTTGCCATGATGCTCATCTGGTTCGGCGAGCGCCCTTCCCTATTTCGCGACAACGGCTTCCTGGTTGCGCGCTATGAAGAGGCACCCGGCGTCAATGTCGGAATCCCCGTACGCAAGAGTGGCATCCGGATCGGCGAAGTCACATCAATCGAGTTTGACGAGCGCCCTGGCCAGCCCGACGGCGTCCTGGTCACCATGTCGCTCGACCGTAAGATCAAGCTCAAGGTCGGATCAGCACCCAAGATTGGCCGGGCCTTGATCGGCGACGTCAGCATCGACATGACCCCAGGCAAAGGGACCGACTTCATGGTCCTGAGCCCGAACCCCAAGGTCGCGATGGAACCGAGCCGGATCATCACTGGCGAGCTGACCCCGGACCCTTCCAAGGCTCTCGCAGCCGCGAGCGCCGCCTTTGAGAAAGTGGGGCCGACCCTCGAGGCGATCAAACTCGCAGCCACGGGGGTCTCGGACCTATCGACAAGCGCAAAAGATGTTCAAGCGTTTATTGACACCTGGAAAGCGACAGGTGCCAAGGTTGGAAATGCGGCCGACGGGATCGATCGAGTGATCAAGATGAATGAGGATGACCTCAAGCCCGCGATCTCAAGCCTGAGAAGTGTGACCAACAAACTCGACATGACGCTTGACGCCAAGACCTTGGAGGACATTCAGGGAGCGGTCGTTCGCTTCTCGGCAGCCGCCGGAAAGCTCGATCAGAGCCTTGGAGACCTCCGACCGCTCCTGACCGACCTTGGTGCCAGCGTAAACGCCAAGCCGCTCACCAACTTCGGCCAGACGATCTATCGACTGAATCGCATGGGCTACGACCTTGGACTCCTCACTGCTGCCCTCAACGACAATGGCAAGCTCAGTACCACAGGTACGCTACAACGACTCGTTGTGAGTTCCGAACTCTACGAAAACCTCAATCAGATGGCCCTCGCAGCGAGAGAGGTCTTCACGTCTGCCAAACCCGCACTTATCTCTCTGCGAACGTTCGCCGACAAGGTGGCACGCGACCCCTCAGCCATTGCACGAGGGGCCCTCAAGAATTGAGTGGGGAGCGCCTTTGTTCACGCCGAGTTGCCAGTCGAGCGTGACCAAGGGAGCTTTGACCAAATCCGTTGTCGGATGACCTGCCAAAGCGAATCCGGGGGCAGCTCATCATCGATCGTTGAGATCCGAAACAGATCTTCGAGCGCACGACGAAATCCCCAATCGTCCGTCAGAGACCAGAGCCGGTCAAAGTCCGACTTGCTCATGAAGCCTCGCCATAGGAGGCGCTTGGTTGCTACGTCGTAGCGAACCTGGTCGCGCAGTGCGGGAGGGAATTCGATCCCCTCAGGAAAACTCTCCAGACGAACAAATCGGTCCATAGGTCACCCCTTGGCTATCGATTCCTCATCGTCTCGGTTGCGCTCCTTGCAACGAAAATCGCATTTTCCATGATACCATCAAGATTGCCGCTGGGGAGTAGCCCGGATATCAATTGTTTCTGGTTGAGTTCATCTTTCGTCGATCGCGAGGTACGAGCGATACCACCGGTCGCGGCGGATTTCCCTCGTGGCCCTCTAATGTCGCACAACGATTCGATTCCAAGCGTTTGGGGTTGAACTCGTAAGCCTCAATGAGCCTTGGATTTGGGGAAAATGAGACGATTGTGCCGAAATATTCTATCCGGTGATTCGTCCTATTTCGAATGGCGTCGTGGATGAGACGCGACTCGACGAAATTCGGCTGAGAAAGCTGTTGAGTTTTGATTCGTTGGCGATTCGAAGAGATTGCAATTCGCTGCCGTGCGACATTAGAAGGCCACCACGCGTTTTTCGTCGAAGGTGGCGAAGGATAGTCTCGGGTCGCATAGCGCAATCTGGGGCTAGCTTGGGAGGCCCTCTTCACCCAGAGTACGCTTCGCGGCTATCGGCTGTAATATTGAACGCGTTCGACGTTATGGTCATGAAGCGGCTGGGCTCCCTTTGCCCTCACACTAAAAAGTGCTGACGATAGAACTTATCGGAAACCGGTGGCTCGGCTCTCCCGAAATCCGAAAGTTCTTTCCACACGGTTATGAAGACCTAGACACCCGCGCCCTCATAGAAACTTGAGATCCAAACGCTGAGCCTGTAGCAAGGCATAACGAGAAGCCAAAAGACACCCAACGCACGACCCGTCCGGTCGATCCAGGTCTTCTCGGCACGCCAACAGCCTGCCATCCCCATGATCAGCCAGACGGCTGCCACGACCGCAGTGCTAGAACTGCCATGCACTACTCCAACGACCTCCCGTACGGATAACTCTCTAACCCAAGCTGCCACCGAATCCAACGACTGGAGGTCGTAACAAGTAAGACCTCCAAAAAATCGGGTCGTTAGTGCGCCATAAAAAAAATCAAAGACCCGGTCGACACAGATCGCGACCACTGCTGTAAATCCGGGGCGACATGCCAGCTCACGGCGCGTTGTGCGGTAACGCGTAAGGTTTAACGCCAGGATCGCAATCGACCACGTTAAAGCCACTGATACCACCCAGTTCTGAATAATATCACCTGGTAAAGGGGTGCCTGGTCCTTGCATAGATCGAGCTTGCATGGATCGAGATACCTCTCGCCCTATCGCAAGCCCTACTGCCACGATGGCCGACGAATTCCAGTATGCCGAGTCCCATCGAGATACCTCTCGCCCCAACGCAAGTCCAACTGCGGTCGCCGCGACGAGCACGATGGCATCGATCAAGTTGAATCGTTTCTGGTTCGGATTATCCATGCATGACCTTCCTTTGGGTTCTGAGCTCATCCGGCATATGACCACCTTCTCCCGAGGGTAAAGGCACGGACTTTGAAATGCTCATAACCTCTTGTCCGGACCGTAGATACCCAGCCGGATGGCATGTTCAAAGTCCCTCGCGTTTTTCGTCGAAGCTGGCGGAGAATAGGTTCTCGGGTCGCAGAGCGCAATCTGGGGCTAGGTTAGGAGGCCCACTTCACCCAGAGTACGCTTCGCGGCTCTCGGCTGTAATGTTGAACGCGTTCGGCGTTATGGTCATGAAGCGGCTGGGCTCCCTTTGCCCTCACACTAAGAAATGCTGACGATAGAACTTATCGGAAACCGGTGGCTCGGCTCCCCCCGAAATCCGGAGGTTCATTCGTCACGCTTTCGATGTCCTAGACATTCTCGACCTCCTAGAAACTTGAGACCCAAACCATGAGCCAGTAGCCGGGCGTAATGAGAAGCCAAAAGACACCCAACGCGCGACCGGTGCGGTCGATCCAAGAGTTCTCAGCACGCCAGCAGCCAGCCATCCCCGTACTCAGCCAGACTGCTGCCACGATCCCATTGCTAGAACCGCCGGGCACTACATTCGTGACCGACGCTGAGATTAATTGCATAAGCCAAGATGCCACTGAGTCCAACGACTGGAAGTCAACATCGATTAAACCTCCAAAAGGTCCGAGCGGCAGTGCGTAAAATACAAATTCCAAGACCCTGTCGATACAGATCGTGACCACTGCTGTGAATCCGGGGCGACAGGCAAGCTCACGGCGCGTTGTTCGATAACGCGTAAGGTTTAACGCCAGGATCGCAATCGACCACGTTAATGCCACTGATACCCCCCATTCTACAAGATCAGCTAGGAAATGGCTGCCAGGTTCTGGCTGCCTACAGACTGTTCGCCCCAACGCAAGTCCAACCGCAGTCGCCGCAACGAGCACCATGGCATCGATCAAGCTAAATCGTTTCTGCTTCGGATTATCCACGCGTGACCTTCCTTTTGGTTCTTGGCTCGTTGGTAGGCTTAACCGCCTGATTTCAACCCGACCCGTGACAGACCTCAGGAGGACAATGCGTAGCTCTGATAATCACGGCCTATTCACATCATTGCATCATCCGATATTATTTATATCACTTGTGATCAATCCTGCGTTGTCGCCGGTTTGGAACTGGCGATTGGCGATTGAATGTAGCCGGAGTCGGCGGGGGGATCGTAGTCGATCGTGGCGAGTTGGGGGGTGAGGATGCGTCTGGACTTTTCAAGTCGGCTCGTGAGCGCGGCGTCGAGGATTCCTCCTGTGAGAAGAGTCCGCTCGACCGGATAGGGAGTCTTCCCCGACTTGAGAAAGTCGCAAATGCGAAGGCAAAGTGGGTTGAAGAAGCTCGCTCCAGGTGGGGCGGGGAGGTAGAACAAGGAGGAGACACTCTGGCGTTTCCCGTTGGCGTCAATGAATGTTCCTGCGAACGATGTGTCGTCGATATGACCGTTGAGAATTAAGGCACTCGCCTTGAATCCATCGGCGTACTCGACCAGGAAGGCGATCGGTTGGGCCAACATCGTGGGACGACCGCCAGGAGGAGCGAACTCGCGAGTGTTCTGGCGGACGTCGCCAATGTTCGTGCTGTGATTGCGCGAGAGGGCTCGATCGAGCAACTTCTTGGACCAGAGACCTTGGGCTTCAGCCTCCCAGATCGCGTCCCCTTCCAGGCAAGTGACGGCGACCACACCCTGGGACTTTCCTTTACGGTCCCGTCGTTCGACCATGCACTGTAAGGTCTCAAGGGCGTGGAATCCAAAGATCTCGATCTCCCCGCGCGACGCGACAATGGCATCGGTCCAGGTCAGGCCCAGGGGGACTTCGACGGCGGGGATTCGCCAGGTGACTGGCAGGCTGGAGCCGGCCATCAAGGGGATTTTGAGCCGTTTCGAGGTTTCCACCATCGCCATCGCTTCACGATGATCGTACGACAAGTGCTTATCGACGAAGATCGGAATGGGTCGGTTGGAGGCCTCAATGACCTTAACGGCCTCGTCAAAAAATCGTTTTCTGGGATAGAGCTTCTGGAGTTTGAGATTGATCGGGTACTCGCCATGTTCGGCGATCAGGAGAATCCCATCTACCGCAGGTTTGCCAGTCCCCAGCGTGAGAGCATCGGCAATTGTGGGGCTGATCCGAACGTTGTTGCGGGTCGCACTGGAGTGCCCCAGATCAATCGTCGGCCCACTTTGTTCGGTGAACAGGCTCGCCACCTTAAAGGGGGGCTTGAACAGACCGGTCCCATCGTGCATCTCGAACCCATCGAGAAACCGACCCATGATGTGATAGGCATGAGAAAGGTAGTAATACGTTGACGCCAGCACCGCGATCTTGGGTCGCGTCGGTTCAGTCGTTTCGATGACACTTGATTCCGAACGGGGAGCGAGCCCAATCGCAAGGCCTGCGGTACCAAGAAACGTCCGACGATTCGGCTGCGGGTCGGTCATCGGACACATCCTGATTCGGGACAGAGAACTGGGTCGGAAGGACAGTCGGTCACTCAAAACATCTAGCGAGTGCGCAAGTGACGAAGGCACCCTGCCGCCAGTCATCCGCACAGTACCACAGCCAGAGAACCTTGTCGTGGACAGACTCGGCCAATGATCGTGGCCGCTTTCGCACCGCGAAGGTTAAGTTCAGAAATGAGCCGAGGGGCTTGGGCAGGATCGACGGCGATCAGTAATCCGCCCGAGGTTTGGGGATCAAACACATACCCAACCTTAGGGGATTCGATTCCATCGATCTGGATCTGGTCCGCCAAAAACTCTCGGTTCGCTTTGCTCCCGCGGGTGTGGTACTTCGCGACGGCAAGTGGCTCCGAGCCGGCGATGACGGGCAAGGCGGCGACATCGAGTTCGAATGTGGTTGCTGAACCTTCCGCCATCTCGAACGCGTGTCCCCCAAGCCCAAATCCCGTCACATCGGTCAGGGCATGGACTCCGCCCGAAGCTCGAATGGCATCGCGTCCGATCACGTTCAGGCTGATCATAATGTCAATCGCAGCGGCGAGAACGTCAGCGGGGCACTCGCCTTTCTTGTTGGCAGTGGTGATGAATCCTGTGCCGAGCGGCTTGGTTAGGATGAGCATGTCTCCAACCTTCGCTCCCGCGTTGGTCAGAACATCGGCTGGATTCACGAGACCGGTCACGCTGAGCCCGAATTTCACTTCGGTATCACGCACGGAGTGACCCCCAACGGTCACAGCTCCGGCCAATGCGACCCGGTCCGCCGCGCCTCGCAAGATCTCGGCGAGGATCGTCAGGGGCAACTCGTCGTCGGGGAAGCCGACAATGTTCATCACAGTCAGCGGCTGTCCATTCATGGCATAGACGTCGGAAAGCGCGTTCGCAGCGGCGATCTGTCCATAGATGAACGGATCGTCGACCAGCGGCGGGAAGAAGTCCAGGGTCTGGACGAGCGCCACCCCTTCGGCGATGCGGTAGACACCCGCGTCGTCGCTGGTCTCGGTCCCAACCAAGAGGTTGGGATCACTCGACCTCGGAGGCAAGTCACGCAGAACCTGCGCGATCCCTGTGGGAGAGAGCTTACCTGCTCACCCCGCACAGTTCGCATAATCCATCAATCGCTTTTGACGTCCCGACATAGCGTTCTCATCGTGTGAATTCCTTGAACATCATGTGAGGTGTTCCTCAATTGCTTTGAGGATCTCCTGCTCGTTGGGGAATACCCCGGTCTTGAGCTTCGAGTAGAGCAGCTTTCCGCCCAATTTGATCTCAAAACAGCCCCCTTTTGAGGGGACCAGCTCAACGCGAGTTAGCCTTCGCTTGAAGCGAGGAAGCACCTGGGCCATCAGACTGATGGCTTGAGGTTCGTAGTTTCAGAGAGCGCAGTATTCCAGCTTCAAATCCATAGCACACCTCCTTTATTGAAGAATTGTTCACAATTCACGCACTGACATCTTCGCCTTGATCGTACTGTCCGCGATTCAGCTTGAGCGGAAGTGCCCCAGCCTCACCGGAATCGCCCCCTTCGACAGGTTCAATGGGGGGATGCCAGTCGACGCTCATGAGCTCGGCCCAGCGGTAGAGTTCCGGAACGTTCTGGAAAACGAGTTTGAGACTGACGGTGATTGGCATCGCCAAAATCAGGCCGACAAGTCCCCAGAGATAGCCCCACACCAGACAGGCGATCAACACCGTTGTCCCATTGAGATCGAGCGACCTGCCCATCACCCAAGGGGTGACCACATACCCTTCCACTCCCAGGATCGCCAGATACATAGAGACCACGATCAGGGCGTCGCCAACAGATCCATTTTGGCCGAGTGCGACCATCGTGGGGACCGCCCCACCGATCACCTGGCCGACGTAGGGGACGAAGTTCGTGAGCGCAGCGAGTAGCCCAAGAGCGAACGGAAAACGAACACCTCGGCTCCAGAGCGCCAACGCGACGACCGTTCCCATTCCGAGGTTGATCACAGTCCGGGCGGCCAGATAGGAACGGATCTGGCGGGTCAAGGCTTTGAGTTCTCGTTCCGCAACCCGAGCCTCGCCTGGGGAACTCGCGAAGAAGCGGATCAGCTTGGGGGTCAGCATTTCACTCTCGGCGAGTAAGAAAAGGACCAGGACTAAAATCACGAGCCCCTGGACCAGCCACCCCATCAAGTCACTCAGGCCGTAGCTGAGATTTGAGATCAACAGCCGTGAATTCGTATCGCCAAGCTCATCGATCGTCCCCGGGTTGGGCAGGATCGTTCGGAGTGACGGGTGGTCCTTGACGATTGTCGACAACTGCGAACTCAGCTTACTGGAGAGTGCTTGGAGATCACCCGGTAAGGTGATCGTAGCCTGGATCAGGCTCTCCGCCGTGAGGCTCGCGACATAGAGACCAATCACGACCGTCCCAAGAAAGAGTAGCACGGCGGCACCAGTCGGCCCGAGTGGGAAAATCCGCCGGAGGAGCGTCGTGATTGGGGACAGAACGCACGCCAAAACCAAGGCGAGTGCGATTGGGACCAGGATCACTCTCATCAGATAAATTGACGCGACGACACCTAAGACCGCAAGGATCATCAGCGACAACGTCGCAATCTTCGAGTTCCGATCCACGCCCATGCCGATGGCAAATGCCTCCCTGTCACCGCAACTACGAAGTCTGGAGGATCATTTTTACACGCTCGCCGGATCGGGACAAGGGCCACCGGCAACGTCGTTGAGCCGTTCGACAGTGGCGAAGCGTCGCAACAGAGCTGAGAGAGTCTCCACGGCAGACTCGGGAATGTCCGAAGGCATGGCCGGAGTCATCCCGTCGGCTTTGGTCACTCCGTGCCATGCCAGTCGGATCGGCCAATCGGTCAACTCGGCAGTACGATTGAACCGCTCCATGACACGCAAACCCCAAACCACCCCCCAGTGATCGCGGAACCAGATCCAGAGCCGTTCCAGACTTGAGTTCGAGTGCGTTCGACGTCCGCTCAGCCAGCCAAGCCAGATCGACGCCCCCAAGCTCCACGGAACAAACTCCCAGATCATGCCCCGCGCTCCTCGCGAGAAATCGGTCCGGGTGAGGCCAACGAACATCGCCGCCAGCCCTGCCCCGAAGATAAGGATGGCCCCGCAATAGCGGGTCGGCAAGAAGTTCGTGACTCCCGCGATGAAAAGGAGTCCGTAAAAAATCGTCCAAGGGGCGGAGAGCCTCAGCCGATCCCAGCCCCGATCGGCGCGGGCAAGCCCGCCTCCTTCGAGCCAGGGGATCAGAAACACGAGGACAAGTATCCCCATGAGGATCGCCCAGGCCCCGCTCCCAGGTCTTCGTGCGTTGAGGATAGAGATTGCAGCCGCAAACGACGCCAGGGTCGCGAGATATGCCCACTGGCCGGTGATTGGTCGACCTGTGGAGACCGGCTCGGTAAGCGCCATCACTTGAGAAATCATCGCCAGCGTGATGGCTAAGACGGTCCAGACGATCGCTCCTTGGAGCGCGGTGCCGGACGCCGCTCGATAGGCGATCCCGATCGGCAAAAACGAAGAAATCAGGACAAGAAATATGACGATCGGTGGGAGGTTTTCCGACCTCAGGCTTGGGGCTAACTCGGACGCGAGCAACATCGGCCCCGACAGTAGAACCAGCCACCCCACAAGTCGAAGCCAAAGGTTCATCGGCCCTGGACTACGCCCTGTTGGGTCTGCTCGGCGATCACGTCGGCCAGGATATTGTCAAGGGTTTGCGTTGGGCAATATCCGATCAGCGCCTTGATCTTTCGAAGGTCGGGGACGCGTCTGACCATGTCCTCAAAGCCCACGGTGTACGCTTCGCCATAGGGAACCATGCGGATCGGACTTTTCCCGCCGGTGAGGAGTCGGATCCGTTCGGCAAGTTGAAGGATCGTGATCTCTTCATCATTGCCGATGTTGTAGACCTGGCCACATGCCTCTGGCCGGCCCATAAGCCCGGTCAAAGCTCCCACGATATCGGCGACATGACCAAAACAGCGCGACTGGGTCCCGTCACCAAAGACGGTGATCGGCTCACCTCTCAAACCTTGGGAGACGAACCTGGGAATCACCATCCCATACTGCCCGGTCTGTCGAGGCCCGACCGTATTGAACAATCGGGCCACAACCACAGGTAAGCGGGTCTGATACCAGTGTGCCAGCGCCAGGAACTCGTCCAGGGCTTTGGCACACGCATAGGCCCAGCGGCGAGTCGTTGTCGGCCCCATGACGCAATCGTCCCCCTCGCTGAAGGGGATCTTCTCGCTCTTACCATAGACCTCACTCGTCGAAGTTAACAGGACCGGACGCCGATACCGAGCCGCTGCTTTGAGGACGACATCGGTCCCTCCCACGATCGTCTCGATCGTCTTGACCGGCTGTTCCACAACAAGCTTCACGCCGACAGCGCTCGCGAGGTGGAAAATGGCGTTGCACTCGGTGACGCAGTGCTCGACGACGCGAGACTCGGTCACACTGGCAACCCTGAGCTCGAACTCAGGCCGGTTCTCAAGGTGGGCGACATTCTCATATCGACCGGTACTCAGGTCATCGAGTGCCAGGACCGAGTGCCCCTGTTCGATCAGCTTCTCACAGAGATGACTTCCAATGAAGCCCGACCCACCCGTCACTAAATAACGCATCGAGAGATCCGAGGGACAATGAGAACGACTAAGGCTATTTATGCGGTTTCTTCGAGCGAGACTGTCCAGTATGCCTCGCTGAGGAACCGAGACCAGCTTGCGACTCGAATCGCCGACGTATCATACAACGGCTTCCAAGCGGGACGATGCGGCAGTTTCTTGAGTTTCATGTTCGCTTGCTCGGGGGTGCGATTCGCCTTGCGAGCATTGCACGCAACACACGCCAGCACACAATTCTCCCAGGTCGTCAGACCTCCCTGGGCTCTGGGCAATACGTGATCAATCGTCAGTTCTTCTGTTCCAGGTCGAACTCCGCAATATTGGCAGGTTGCATGATCACGTTTGAAGACGTTCCGACGGCTGAACGTCACCGCGTTTTGGCGAGGTTTGTCGTGATGGGTCAGGGTCAAAACCTCGGGGACACGCATGCGTGAGCTTACCGTTCGGATGAAGGGCTCGCCCTCTTTCGGAGCAAGTTGCGCCCAATCCGACCAGTTGTAGAGCCTAAAGTCGTCCGGGTCGATGACCTGGGCGGCCTCGTTCCACAACAGGGTGAGGCTCCTGGCCACGGTTGCAACGTGGACAGGTTGCCAGTTACGGTTCAGTACCAACGTAGGTCGTTCGAGCACGCCGCTGACCATGCACGCCTCCCGAGGGAACCACCGGGGCGGAACAATTCAAACGGTCGACTGACTCATTCACCTTACCGGACGACTGATCACGTGGAGACACTGCCTGAACTCGAACAATAGAATTACACCACACCCGGCCCGACTGGGCAAACGCTCTGCTCGATTTGACGACGACTCTGGAAAGGGGCAATCCTCCCTAGTCCGAAAATCGGCCACCCTCTTTGGAGTCGAGAGGGCGGTTCGACCTTGGTAAGATCAATCTGAGAACCGATAGGTCGAGACCACATGCTGGAGCGTTCGCGAATTATGAAGGCCGAGATTATCGCTGTCGGGTCGGAGCTTGTCAGTGGTCAGTGCCTCGACACCAATAGCCAGTGGCTGAGCCAAAAGCTGGGCGACCGAGGGATTCCGACCCACTTCCACACCACGATCGGCGACGACCTGGCTGAGAATGTCGCGGTCATCGACGCAGCGCTGAATCGTGCGGACCTCGTCCTGATCAGTGGGGGCCTTGGCCCAACCCAGGACGACTTGACGCGTCAGGCTCTGGCCGATGTCGCCAAGGTTCCCCTTCAGGAAGATCCAACTTCCCTTCAGGCCATTGCCGACTTCTTCGCCCGACGGCACCGGGAAATGGCCTCTCGGAATAAGGTCCAAGCCCTCTTCCCGATGGGGGCCAAGCCGATCCCCAACCGCACCGGCACCGCCCCCGGCATCTGGATGCGAGTCGGCACCAGCATGGTCGTCTGCCTTCCGGGTGTTCCGTCCGAGCTGAAAATCATGTTCACCGAGCAGGTGATCCCCCGCCTTGTGGACCTTAACTGGATCGATCAGGTCATCGTCCATCATAAGATCAACCTCTTCGGTCGGGGCGAGTCCGAGTTCGAGGCGATGGCGATGGACCTGACCGCTCGTGGAAGAGTACCCGCAGTCGGGATCACTGCGAGCGACGCCACGATCAGTTTCCGGATCTCGGGTACAGGGCCCGATGAGGCCGAAGCTCGCGCGGCGATCGAGCCCACGCTGGCGATCATTCGCGATCGGTTTGCGGAGTTCGTCATCGGCGAGGGAACCGACGATCTTCCCGAGGCGGTCGCCCGGGAGCTGGCGCGGACCGGCAAGACTCTCGCTCTTGCCGAGAGCTGTACTGGCGGGATGGTCGGTGAACTTTTGACCAACATTCCTGGCATCAGCGAACATTTCCTGGGCGGGGTCGTCAGCTATGCAAACTCGGCCAAGATCGGTTTGCTTGGGGTTCCGGAGACCTTGCTCGCAGTTTACGGAGCCGTGAGTCCCGAGGTCGCAGAGGCCATGGCCATCGGTGCCCGGTTGAAGTTTGGAGCCGATCTGGGCCTCTCAATTACCGGAATCGCCGGGCCAGACGGGGGTTCGGAAGATAAGCCCATCGGACTGGTCTATCTCGGCTTGTCGACCGCCGAAGGAGTGACCACCAAACGGCTCGACATCGGACCGGAACAGCCTCGGGCGATCATTAGACGACGCTCGTCCAAGCATGCACTGAACTATGTCCGACTGGGATTGAAGGGTCTGCGGACCGTGTAATTCGAATCATATTCGCAGACCACAATCCTCACCGCCCCCAGACCTTGGCTGCCTCTTCTGAGAGACTGGTCATCTGAGCCGTCACGTGGTTTAGCAAGGCCCGGCGCGATGCTCCTTTAACGAGCAGAGCCTTTTTGAAATCTTCGAGCAGTGGCTTGAGCAACTGATCATCATCGCTCGTCTCCCGCTCGATCCGAAGCCTGGCCTCTCCATCAGGGATCTCGGTTCCAGCCCCTGCGAAGCTGCTCCATATCTTGATGAGCGGCTCCTGATCTGTACCGAGCTTTGCGATCGACTTGCCATCATAAGAACGGACCTCCTCAGCGGCATACGCGAGCAAACGAACCACGGTGAGTCGGAGCCAGATTGGCCAATCTTCTCGGGCGGCCACCTCTCGAGCAAAGCCACGGGGATCTTCCTGGATGAGCAACGGGGTCAAGGCCCGGGCAAGCCGATAGCGAGCTTGATCGGGAAGCCGGGAATCCAGACATAAGTCCCAGAGTTGGCGTTGAGTGGCGCGAGGGTCGGTCGCCAACGCCTCTGCTGCCTGAATCCGATCGACTTCCGACCTCAAAGGGTCGTTGAGCACATACACATTCGCCAGAACCCCACGTAGCGACCAGACCCCCCAGCCGAACCAGCCCAACAAGCCGACCAAAACCGCCAGGCCAAGGATGCCGAGGTAGAAGAAGCCCCCGTACTTCTCAGTCTGCGACATCCGAACTTCGTCAGCACCGAGGATCGGCAGGCTCGGAAATGCATGTCCATTTTGTGACTGATGTTCTGAGTTGTATGCCATGAGCGATGGGCACCCTCCCGGATTGCATGAACTCGACATAGTCTAACCACCAGCGTCGATCCTGGTCATCAAGAGATGCGATTGGCGAGCGAGATACGATGGTTCTCTCAGTGGGAGATCCATGAAACTTCGAGAGTCACAGAGAGCGAATGATCGACTAGAGTCCGCCGGCGCGGTACATTAGTTGTTTTGGCCTTTCGTGAAGATTGGCCGTGATGCGCTATGTCTCCAGCATTGGTGGCTTTGGTATGAAGGTCAAACGGATCGTTGATGACTTCGTGGTCGAGGAATTGCCTCTCGTCGAACCAGGCGAGGAAGGGCCATTCGTCCTGTACAAGCTCAGCAAACGCGGGCTCGGTACTCTCGAAGTGATCGAGGCCGTTTCGAGACGTTGGAACATCGCAGGACGCCGATTCAGTTATGGTGGCCTGAAAGACCGCCATGCCTCTACAATTCAATATGTGACGATTTTTGATGGTCCTGAACGGCCGCTGCGCCAAGCCTCGTTCGCGATGGAACCACTGGGCCGACTACCGTACGCGTACGGTCCGGGCCATTTTCGGGGCAACCGGTTCGAGGTCGTGCTCCGTGACCTTTCTGATCCAGCGGTCGCCCGAGCGGTTCGCGCTCTGAAGTCGCTTCCGGTGGATGGATTGCCCAACTATTTTGATGACCAGAGGTTTGGGTCGGTCGGCTTCGATGGCGGTTTCATCGCCGAGGCCTGGCTCAAGGCCGACTACGAACGCGCCTTCCGGCTGGCGGTCGCCGAGCCAACCCCGATGGATCGGCCCGACACGCGCGACGAGAAGACGATCCTTCGCGAATGCTGGAACGACTGGTCCGCTGCCAAAGCGAAGCTCGGTCGATCTCATGCTCGGAGCTTGGTGACCTACCTCTGCGACCACCCCACCGATTTCCGAGGTGCCTTCGCTCGGATCCGTCGTGAGTTGCGTTCTCTCTATTTCTCCGCGTTCCAGAGCCACCTTTGGAATCTGATTCTCGCACGCCTGATCGAGCGGTCGACTTCCGAAGAACAACGAGCAATCATCGACTTCAAGGTCGCCCAGCTTCCGATCCATCACGATCTGGAACCCAGTGAAGCCGAGGTCCTTTCCTCCGCGAAAGTCCCTCTGCCCGCCTCGCGCACACCGCTGCCTGAGGGACTGCTCGGTGAGCTTGCGCTCGCGGTTGTCAGCGAACACGGCTTGACCTGGAACGATCTCCGGGTCAAGCATCTCGACGATATCTTCTTCGGAAAAGGAACGAGACCCGCCGTCTTCCACACCGAGAATTTGACCCAATCGGTACGGAATGACGAACTCTACCCCGGTCGGCGCAAGCTCTCGATGAAGTTCGAGTTGCCGAAGGGGGCGTATGCAACCCTGGTCGTAAAACGCATCACCGAGGTGATGGCGAACGCATAGGCAAGGAATCGAGGCCGGCGAGCGAGGAAGCCGTTCCCACTTGCCGGGCTCACAATAATGGATTTATGCTAGAAATCCTTCACGAAGATAATCACTGTCTGGTCGTTAATAAGCCGGCCGGTCTCCCATCGCAGGGGGACGACTCAGGCGATGTCTGCCTCGTCGATCTGGTTGGGGCCGATCTGAAGCATCGCTATGGTAAGCCCGGCAAGGTGTATGTCGGCCTTGTCCATCGACTTGATCGTCCGACATCGGGCGTGATCCTGATCGCCAAGACCAGCAAGGCGGCGGCCCGGCTTTCCCTCCAGTTCCACGATGGGATTGTCGAGAAAACCTATCTTGCGGTCGTGGAAGGGCACCTTCAGGTGGAAGAGGGAACCTGGATCGATGCCCTCAAGAAAGATCGCCAGAAGAATGTTGTGAGCGTGGTGGCTGCTGGTGATCCGGAAAGCGTCGAGGCTCGGGTCCGCTTCCGAGTCCTAGAGCGACGATCCAGGACGACGTTGATCGAACTCAAGCCCCTCACCGGGAGGAGTCATCAGCTTCGCGTTCAACTCGCCTCAAGAGGTCTGCCGATCGTGGGTGATCGCAAATATGATGCGACCACCCGGCTGTTAGCACTCGACGGCAAGCCACGCATCGCCCTGCACGCGGACCAGCTCAGGTTCATTCACCCGACACGTGGGCAAGTGCTGGAAGTACTCGCACCCGTACCGGCAGACTGGCCTGGCTGACGACTCGATGGATCGATCCGAACGAGGAAGTCCGGCTCCAATAGGCGAGTGGGAACCCCATTCCGGTCAAGGCGAGGATCGCATAGGGACGCCAGGCGGCAGCAGATTGAGGAATGTTTGGAACCGCCGGGATCGTTTCTGACCCTAGGTCCTGGGCAGGAATCGTCGCGCCTGCGACCGGCATCGAGACCGTGGGCTCGGGGATCTCGATCACCGCGACAGGCTTGATCGATCCCAGATACTTCGCGATCGCCTCGGACCGAGCCTGGTCAATGGTTCCAATCTGTTCCGCTTCGTGACGGGCCACTTGAGCATCGACTTTGTCGATCGCTTGACGCCGGATCGACCAGAGCGCGGCTGCGTTCGAACCGGACGTATCGAAGAAAAAGATGGGACGGGCTTCGGTCTGGCTGAGTTCGAGGTTGAAACGGGTGATTCGCGTCGAGTCCAAAGTTTGGGGAGTGACAGGAAGGCCGACATATCGCAAACCATGAGCACTGGCACAAGCAATGAATGACGAGTGAACCTCATCAGGATTACGGAGGTCGATCACCGTCTTGTAGCCGAGCGACACGAGCCGGATCATGTCCTCATTGTTGGGAACCGTGCCACCGGCGAGCCCAGGCTCGACAACCTCCAGGCGCAGGACCGCCGACCCCGGAGCCGCATTCGCGGTCGCCGGGGGAGCGGGGGTTGTCGGGGGTGCGGGAGGAGGTGAAACCGATTCGATCGGTTTGATCTCAGGCGCGACACTCAAAGGAGGAGCCTCACCCGCCGCAGGGGGCAGGAGGTCACTTGTTGACGGCTTGGCCGAGGCCACCGAGGGGGCGGGCCGAGGTATCTCGAGCGGGGGAAGGTCGTCGAGTGGGTTAACAACCTGAGCCCCCCCGACCGGTGATACCGGCGCGGGGGTCAGGGCGACGTTGTTGGATCGGCCGCGGGTCCGAGCCCGTGGCGAGACGGACTCGAACGCCGATTTGTTCGTTGAGTTCCCAGACGTGGCTCCGGTCGTCTCACCTGGCGCGACGGTCTTGGCCTTGGGTGTGGCCGGCTCAAGCATTGAGGGCTCGCCACCGAGACCAGATGGTCCTGGCACGATCGTGCCGGGGCTCATCGGAACGCCACCACCGCTGTACTCAACGGCACCTTCGCTCATCACGCCCGAGTCACCGCAGCAACCCGCACTCGTTCCGTAGGCCATCCCACCTTGCTTGTGGTGGAAAACCTTGGAGCCCAGATTTCGGAAGCTTGCACCAGTGGCTCGAACGCCGTTACCCAACTTATTACCGAGGTTGCAGGACCCGCAGCCGCCTGTCTGGCAGCCAACGCCGCTGAGTGCTAGGGACAAACTGGCAGCGAACGTGAAGGCCACTCTGGCCACCCGTTGCCGGAGCGGACGAGGCGATACACGACTCGACCCTCCTATCTCTCGCATCTTCATGGTCTGATTCTCCCTGATTCGACCCTGCTGTCGTCCAGCACGTGACCCGCTACCCATCGCTGACCAAGAGTGAGCCTGGCTCACTTCCTGACGGCGATCGATCGCGAACGTCTTGGGAACGTCCGCCGGTACATGCCGGCGCGGGCTGTCCGTGGATGCTTAAGCCTGGAAGTACGTCTCTGGTCCCGGTATCAGGGCGACGGCGCGATGACCCATGTGGGGAATCGATCCACACCCTCTCGTGACGACCCCGATAGAGCGTCGTCTCGCAAACTTAGCCGATGATTCGCCCGTTGCCAAAAAATAGGCAAGATTTCTACACTCAAATGATGAAGACATCATCTCGAAGCGCAAATTGGTGGTTTGGCCTCATTGTGGCGGTCGTAACATCGGCCTGGTTCGGCAGCGGAATCGGCTCTGAACCGCCGTTCGTCGACGAGTGGGCTTACCTCTCGCAGGCCTACTTCACCGACCTTCTCATCAGCGGTCGCCGCAACGATCCAGCCTGGCTCGAATACCCAGGTTACGACTTGCCCCCACTCCCTAAGTACCTGATAGGCGGTTCGTTACGACTTGCCGGATTGCCTCGCCCGCCCCGTGACATGATGGTCCGTTGGTATAATAACACTTCGACCAAGACGGGGACCGACGCCATGCTTCGCGCCGGTCGCTGGCCTTCCGCCGTCTTGGGAGGCCTCGGCTGCGCGATGATTTACGCGATTGGGGTGCTTGTCGGGGGTCGGCGGCTTGGGCTAATTGCAGCGATTCTGCTAGCGATCAATCCGCTCTATCGACTTCACGCACGGCGGGCAATGTCCGACGTCCCTGCCGAAGCCTTGATCCTGCTGACACTGGCTATCGGCCTCTGGGCCTTGCATCAACGTTGGCAAGAGATAAGGATATCCCTGAGTCTTATGATCAGCGTGATTGTAGGGATTCTTGGTGGTCTTGCTGTCCTCGCCAAGCTCAACGGAGCACTTGCGTTGATGACGATTGGTGCATGGGCAACGATGGAAGCGATTTTGTGTTCTGCACGCAAATTAGCGACTGTCAATCAGTCGAACGAATCTACGACGGTTCAAAGGCTCGTGGTCCGAGCAGGGGAACCGGCTTTGCTCACCCTGATTTCTGCGATTGTAGGGTTTGCGACGTTTACGTTCCTCAACCCCTACATGACGGCCAAGCCACCGGGCGCAATGATTCCTTCGACGCTCGCGGAGGTTGCCAGGCTTGACCTGGTCGGACGGGCAAAGCTCGTGGCGTCCCATCGAGCTGGTGTTTCAACCCAGGCCGCCAACCTCTTTCCCCACAATGCCTTGCGCACTCTGCCCGATAAGGTCGCGGCGGTCACGGTGCAAGGGTTCGGTCGCTTCGGTCCGCTCGGACCTGGTCACACCGATTCGACGAAACGATTCGACCTTGCTCAGGACTGGGGAGCGGCGGTCTGGCTTCCACTCGTCCTCGGCGGACTTATGCTGCAAATCCGCAAGACCCACAGGCAGTGGCGAAGCGCGACAACACCGACGTCACTGGCCCTGATCCTCATGAGCGCGATCGCATTCCTCGTGGTGACCCTGTTCATTCCCCTGGCCTGGGATCGCTATTTCCTATCGATCCAGGCGAGCGCCGCTCTCTTGGGGGCAACCACCATCAATGCGCTTGTCGCATTATTGAGACCTCGACCCACTAAACCTGCGTATTGATCAGGAGCAACGCGACGGTCGTGCCGATGAGGATCCCCAGGATCATGAGCGACAAGCGACCTGCATGTCGCCAGATCATCGGCCAGGACTCATGCCTTGAGGCCGCGTAGACCAGGCTGATGGCGATCACCAAGGGCAAAACGAACCAGTAGATGTGGATTTGGTCGGACATTACTGAGCGACCTCCACGGTACTCTCTTCGCCAGGTTTCGTTTCGCGGACCGGAACCGGCAAGGGCACCCCGCCTTCAGCGGGCCCTTCGTAGGCGTCGAAGATGGCGAGCAGGTTCAAGAGGCCAGCGATCGTCGTATAGATCTTGCCGATCTCGATCAGTTTCCCACGCTGATGGAGCCCGTTCAGGACTTCCATCGGAGGCTCGGCCATGAACCCACCGAACATGGTCGGCCGACCATAGTGGGTCAGAGTCGCTTGGATCAAGGCCGGAAGAGCGGCGATCCCCGCCCAAAACTGGCCGAGATACCAGGGCTGGAAGCTTTCGCTATCCTGCATAGGGTTGATCCACCGCCACAGGACGATCTTTCCTTCACCGAGGATAAATCCGGTAAAGAAAAGACCCAGGATACAGATTGCGTAGAGGGCCGCCTTACCGCGCCTCCCTTGATAGAGGTGTCCAAGACCAGGCACGAGCCAGGCGAGGAAGCCAGCAACATAGGGGTTGCGCAGGTCGACGATCGTTCTGGATGTTGGGGAAGCGGCGGAAACGTCGGCCATTGCGAAGGCTCTCCTCGTCGGGGTCTCTCACCGGCATGCTACCCGATGCGCCGAGGAATTGACCACCCCGGCATCACCGACTCCGCCGCGAGGGCCTCAATCGATCCCTCCGTCACGAAGGTGTAACCATCCCTCGCAGCCCGCTCGAAGCCCAATGACGCTAGCCGATTCAGCTCGCCAGGAACCCCATTCGCGAGCGAGTGCAACGTGGTCAGCCCTTTGTGGTCGAGAGGAAGAGCTTTTCCCCCGGCCCACCGCCACCGAGTCTCCAAATACGTTGCCGATTCCCGGCGTGTCAGACTCGGGAGCGGGATCGTCAGGCCCCACGTCGGTGCATCCTCAAGAAGTGATTGGGAAACCCGAATCACCGTCAAGTGGTAGCGGCTCGAGAGGGCTTCGAGACGCTCGGTGACTGTCCCCTCGGACTCGTCGACCGCGACCACAATGTGCTGTCCCTGAAGCGACGCAAGATCAAGCGCAACAAGAAGTTCCCGCCAGGGTAAATCCCCGAGAGCAACACGACGACCTAGCCCCCGAGCCACTCGAATTGTGAGATCTTCCGCATCGAGAGGCTGAGCGAGGTACACGAGTCGTCGGTCGGGCTGACGTGCCTGATTCAACGCCTCACGAACCAAGATCGACTTCCCCTGCCCCGACTCGGCGATCAGCGAGACAACTCGATGGCCCGACTCCACAATATGGGCAAGCCTGGCGAGTGCCTCGACCCGCGAAGGGAGCGGAATGAACACTCCGAAACGCGATGAGAAAGGGTCAACATCCAGTTTCCAATGGTCCTGCCACATCGTTTAAAGAATCGCTCCGACGTGGTGAAAACTTTGGGTTTTTTGGCCAGCCTACCTCACCAAGACTCCGCTCCTCTGGGGCAGGTCAGGTGAGGGAGATTCGCGCGAAAGCTGCCGCCAGCCCCTCCTCCCCCGCCAGACCTTGGCACGAACGAGAGGGAAGGGAATCCCCTCACAAGGGAGGATCGGATAGGATGACGACGTGTCTTGAGGTCTGTTCGGGAGATATCGCCTTGTCCGATCGTGTCTATTGTGCTGAGCCAGTCGAGTTAGGTCGCGTGACGGTCTTCGATGAAGAAGCACGACACCTGGCAAAAGTCCGGCGAATTGTTGTTGGCGACCTGGTCGAGCTGTTCAATGGTCGAGGTGGCTCGTGGCCTGCCGAAGTCGATGTCATCGGCAAAGATCGGGTGGAACTTCGAGTCGTGGGACTCCCTCTCCCCGACCGCAAGCCTAGGCTCAGGCTCACCTTGGCGACCGCCGTCCCGAAAGGCGAGCGGTTCGACTGGCTCGTTGAAAAGGCCAGCGAGCTTGGGGTCGCTCGACTGACGCCCATACTCACAGAACGGAGCGTCGTGGACCCGCGTGACTCGAAGCTCGACCGATTGCGCAGGCTGACCGTGGAGAGTGCCAAACAGTGTGGGCGTAACACGTTACTCGAAATCGATCCGCCGGTCCCGTGGTCAGTCTTGATGAATCGCAGTACCGGACTGCGGTTGATCGCTCACCCGGGGGGTCTGCCTTCCTCCCATTGGAAACAGCACAGCACGGAAGGGATCGTCGCAATCGGACCAGAAGGCGGATTCAGCGAGTTCGAGCTGGTCAGTGCCATCGCCGCCGGCTGGACTGCGATCGGATTGGGGCCGACAATTCTACGCATTGAGACCGCAGCGATCGCCGCGTGTGCAACATTGATCGGCATGGGAGAGGGGGTCGAGCCGTGAACGAGAACCTGGCAATGATCGTGGTGGGGCTGATCGCCGGCGTGCTGAGCGGCATGTTTGGGATCGGCGGCGGTCTGATCATCGTTCCCGCGCTGGTCCTGATCTTTGGGGTCGATCAGCGGACCGCCGTGGGAACCTCGCTGTTTGCGTTGCTCTGGCCGGTCGGCTTACTCGGTGTGCGCGAGTATTGGCTTCGTGGCGAGATGAACATCGTGCATGGGACTGGAGTCGCCTTCGGACTCATTTTTGGCGTCCTTGCGGGGGCCAAGATTACCGGCTCGATCTCACCCTTGACCGCTAAACGGTGTTATGCCGCCTTTCTGCTCCTGGTCGGTGCGTACATGCTCGCGACGAACTGGTACGCGCCTCAAAAACCACAAGCTCCGACACCGGTCGAAGTCGATCAGGTCCACTGACCGTCCGACTTGTCCTGGTAGATCGACCAGACGTAACCATCGGGGTCTTTGAGCGCGAACTCACGCCAGCCCCACGACTGATCGACCGGCTCTCCAGAGACAGCCGTGTAAGCCCCTTGGTCCAAGCAATGTGCATAAAATGCGTCGACGTCGTCGACTTTGAGTTGGAGGTGCATTCCAACTCCGAGTCGCGTGTCGGTAAACTCTTCGGGATGCTCATCTTGGGGGTGAAGCATCAGCGAGAAATTGCCGATCCGCAGGATGCCCAAAGTGATCGGACCGCCTTCAAAAGCAGTGTGAACCTGGGCAATCTCAGCTCCCACAACATCGTTGTAGAAGTCTAGAGAATCCTGCACGTCTTCCACGTAGAGGAACATACTCGTGACCTGGGCTGCCATCCCTCATCCTCCCGTCGGTGTGACGCAACGGGTCGGAAGATACCCCAGAGCGGCTTCGGTCGCAACGTGAGTGCTGTCAGAGTTTGGGGTTATCGACTTCAAAGAACGCCACAGTCTCCCGAATTGCGGGGAGAATGAAGCCAGCGACCGAGTAGTGGCCGCAGTCGTACCAGGTAATCGGCGGGCGACCGGCAGCCTCCCAGAGCATCGTCGCAGAGTAAGGCGGGATCACTTCGTCGACGTTCCCCGCGACCATCATCACGCGCTTCCCCTTCAGGCCTGATGCGTAAGTCAAAGGGTCAAACGGGGTTGTCAGCTCCTGGAACTGGGCTCTCGATCGACCCGACTTGACCCACGCGGTACGAGCTTCGATGGCTTCCCGCTCGGGCATTTCCCAGAGGATGTTATGAAGGCTCCCGCCGGCGAGCAAGAGGGCGGTTCGGTTTAAGGTTGGGTCGACGCTCGCCGCCAAGGCCGAGAAGACGCCTCCCAGGCTGATGCCTGTCACCCCGAGTTTGCTGGGGTCGACCTCAGGCCGACATCCCAGCCACGCGGCTGCGTAACGGATGTCACACACGCCCTGCCTCATGGCCAATACGGAGCGATCCACGTCATGGGAAAGGAATTTGGGAGAGTTCTTGGGCCTTCGTTCCCCATAGTAAGGAAGCTTGATGAACAGGGCCGACACACCCCGGTCCGCCAACCGAGCCGCCAGATATCGCGAGAGTGCAAAGTCGGCCCCGAGGATGTGCAAGACCACCACCGCCGGACGCTTCCCAGGTGCTTTGGCCTGGAAATACTCCGCGTGGACCGTGTTGTTATCGATGTCCGGGGAGACGATCGGCGATGGAAACCGAACCGCCGAGACCGTGTAAGCCGGAGTTTCTAACCGAAATTCCATCTCGTAACGGAACGGACTTGCCGCCAGCCGGAAGAGTTCGGGGACCTGCCCCTCCGCCGAGGTGGGAGTAAAGCTTGCTTCGCCCTGCTCGATAGCCGCAAACATAGCAAGACAGAGGATCCAGGTCGACATTGATCGCACCTTCCAGCCGAGGTTGTGGCATTCCGCAAGTTCCGTTAGGTTACCGTGAGCGAAACGGATCGGGGAAGGGATGTCCCGAGGGATCGATGCCGACCGACCTGATCAATCTCAAACCACAACGCGTCTGCCTCATCAAGCCAAGCTCGCTGGGCGACGTGGTCCATGCCCTGCCCGTCCTGTCCGCTCTTCGCGATCATTGGCCCCAGGCTCAGTTCACCTGGGTGATCAACAAAGGGCTCAGGGGACTCGTCGAAGGACACCCCGACCTCCACGAGGTCATCTCGTTTGACCGTGCCGCCATGACAGCAACTCCGCAAGGGATCGCCCGGTTTCTGCAATTCCTGAATGTGCTCAAATCTCGACACTTTGACTTGACAATCGACCTTCAAGGTCTGCTGCGATCGGGAGTGATGGCTGCCGCCACGGGCGCTCCCATCCGAGTGGGAGTCGGCGAGGCCCGTGAAGGATCTCGCATGTTCCTCACCCATCGAATTCGCCCCGAACCAACGGTGACTCACGCGGTCGACAAGCTACTTGCTGTGGCAGAAGCGTTTGACGCTGATGTCCGATTACCTCGATTTGAGGTCACAATTCGTGACGAGGATCGCTCGTGGGCTAGGCAGGTCCTGGGGACGACCCCTCGACCGATCCTGGTCCTCAATCCTGGGGCTCGTTGGTTGACCAAACGCTGGCCACCCGCCCAATTCGCTGCGGTTGCCCGACGCGCAGTTGCAGAACGAGGCGTCGGGTTGGTCGTCGTTGGTGCCCCTGAGGACCGTCCCCTAGCCGAATCGCTCCGAGCGTCCTTAGCTGGTCTCCCTTTACTCGACCTCGCGGGTCGCACGACGCTCGGTCAACTTGCGGCGATCGCTTCATTGTGCGACGTCTTCCTGTCCAACGACACCGGCCCACTCCACCTCGCGGCGGCGGTCGGTGCCAAGACGGTTGGTGTCTTCACATGCACGAGCCCACTCCTGACCGGCGCTTACGGGCCCAGGGCATTCAGCGCCCGTTCGTGCGTCTGGTGTGCCCCCAGCTTCGTCAAGAACTGCGACCGACTTGAATGTATGAGTGAACTTTCCGCCGATCGCGTTTGGCCACTCGTTCAGACCCAGCTCGATAAGGGACGAGTCGACCAATCGGCCGCATAACTCCTTCACTTCGTCGACCGACTCGGCGTGGCCAACACCAAGCTTAGACCAGCTACGATCTGAAACAAGGCCAGTGGCACGAACCGCCACGCTCCGCCATTGTTTGGCTTAGGATTCGAACTCAAATCGACAACCAAGCGAGCAAACCGCCCCCCTGTCGCCCAACCCGGCAACGGTGCCCCAGTCCAGAGGGGCCAAACTGCGTCGCGTAACGGCCTGGCGATCGGGTCGGGAATGCGTCCGCCTATCCCGACGAACAGACTCATTTCCATCCATCCAAAAATGCTCAAGACTATCGCGACAACGATCACCCAACGCGGCGCCACCGCCAAGGATTGTGCGACAGTGAGAACGGCGAATGGCAGAAGCGGGACCAATAAGCGTGGCCCGGTCGACCAACCTCCCGTCCATTCGGGATAGCTCAGGTTCACACCAAAGATACTAAGCATAATTAGCCCGGTTACGATTGCGAGTGATTTTTCGCCACGTTGGAACATGACGTAAAATCCGAATGGGACGAGCGCGACGATCGGTGCAAAGATCAGCAGTCCACGCTTCTCGCCGCAGAGCAACTCGCCAACGATCGAGAGGTCGGGTCGCCGCAGGCCGAGCGGGTTGTCTTTGGAATGAACTTGAGCAAAGCGCTGGGTTGCGTGGTGAAAATAGCCCATTTCCAGGGGAGACCCAAACGCGAATAGGTTGTAGAGGCCCAGAAAGAGAGTCGGGCCGGCCGCCCCAAGGGAGAACAGGAACACATCACTCCAGGGTCGAGTCTTGAGGATCGCTTGAGCGAGGCACCAGGTCCCCAGAATCGCCGAGACCGGCCCGACCTGAAGCTCAATCACCGAGGCATAGGCCGCCAAAACTCCCGCCAGAAAAATCCCCGATCGACTCTTTATTTTCCAAATTAGAGCGAACGCACCGAGGAGCGCGAATGCCGATGCCTGGTGGCCATAGGCCATCGTCGCATACGCATATGCCGGAGTCCCTAGGCCATAGGCGAGTCCGACCAAGACTGATAAGCGAGGATGACAACCCACCGTCATAGCCAGGTAGGCCAGCAACGCCGACGCCAAGGCGGTCGCGAGTCCTGAAGTCGCCAGGGTGACCCAATAATCAGCGACCCAGAGGGCGAATCCCGGTTGGTTGAGCGGGTGGGGCGGGAGTCGAAAGATCCCCTTGGCGGCGAGATACGGGGGCAACGCCAGAACCGAGTAACCCGGCAACTTGTCGGTGTAATATTGGCCCCGGTAGAACGCCTTGTCGCCCGTTTGCTGATCAAGACCAGTCAGCGACACTGTACCGCGATCGCCAAGTGCATACGTCAGCATCAGTCGGCTTGCGCTATTCCAGTCTCGCGATTGCCAGTATGCGGAGTAACTCAAGAAGGTGATGAGAAAGACCCCGAGAACAGCTCGATATCGCGAGTTCATCGGGGTCTCACTCAAGGAGTTCAGGAAGCGATCGCGTCGTTGTCATCGTCGTCGTCATCATCATCATCATCCATCATGACACGACTGGTATCGATCACCATGTCATTCGTATCAATCACGACCACGTTACTCTTCGTCGGCTTGATGGTGTGTGGCTTTTGCTCATCGAGCAAGTGACCGGCGTCGAAGCGATCTCCCAAATAGATCCGCCGAACATCCTCGTTTTCGAGGATCGACCTGGGGTCCCCTTCGGCGAAGACCTTCCCTTCGGCAATCACATACGAGCGATCGGTCACTCCTAGAGTTTCGCGAATATTATGGTCGGTGATCAAGACCCCAAGACCATGAACGGTTGCAAGCGCTTTGATGGCGTCCTGGATCTCTCCCACGGTTTTGGGGTCGATACCGGCGAACGGCTCGTCGAGCATCATCAGCTTCGGTTCGATGATCAAGGAACGAGCAATTTCAAGGCGGCGTTTCTCGCCACCTGAAGCCTGCTGCGCGATCGTGTCTCGGATATGTTGCAAGCCAAACTGGTCGAGGAGCATTTCCATGCGGGCCTTGCGCTGTTTTCGATTGAGGTGAGGGCGTGTTTCCAGAATAGCCATCAAGTTATTGGCAACACTGAGCTGGCGGAAGATGCTCGATTCCTGGGGGAGATACCCCATCCCTGCCCGAGCCCGCAGGAACATCGGCATCTTTGTCACGTCGTTGCCATCGAAGATGACCCGACCGGCATCTGCGGTCACCAGGCCGATGGTCATGCGAAAACTCGTCGTCTTGCCCGCTCCATTGGGGCCAAGCAGACCGACGATCTCGCCTTGATTTACTTCGAAGTTGACACCATTCACGACCTTGCGGCGTTTGTACGACTTTTCCAGGCCATGAGCTTCGAGCAGAGCCATTGGACGGTCCTCCCTGACCGGGTGCAGCGTCTCCGAGACGGTTCAAACCCTCAACGAATCCACTTCATCCGTTCGACGTAAGGACGGAACGGAACTCGTACATCCGGGCCCTTGACTGGGATACTCGGCCAGAACGGAACCCCATGCGGCCAATAGACAAAGAACGCCTTGCCGACCAAGAGAGCACGAGGGACCTCCCAACTCTGCCGGCCCGTATGGTCCCATTTCGAGTCAAGTGAGCGCCACGCCCGGCTATCGCTCGATCGGGGACTGTTATCGCCCATCATCATGAACGAATCCGACTTGATTGGATAATCGGTATAACCAACCGAGCCGAGTGCTGGAAACCGCTTGGGGTCGGCCAAGGCATCGATCAACTCCACGGGGGACCGCGGGTTGAACTCAGCCTGGACTCCGGCGTAATCCGAACTCTGTGGGTCCTGGGTATAGTAGATATCGCGTTTCAGGACAAGGTCGGACACTGCCACCGAGGTCCCTTCCGCCAAGAGACCGACGGGGTCAAGGTCAGCAACAGTTGGAGTATTCCCCTCCGTCGGCCCTTCCGTGTAGGACAACCCCTCTCCAAACGGGAGCGAGCCCCCCGCGCGGAATGTGAGGCGATTATCGACGTTGGCGAACTCAATCGCATGCCAACCCTTACTGTTCAATGTGGTTTTGGCGGTCCCAAGCGTTGTTTCGCCGTGCGTCAAGATTGCCTCACCTGTCGCCAGATCGACGGTCACTCGGTTCGCGACCCCCGCCTCGATCAGTTCGAAGGTCACTTTCCCCTTGGTTTCCAAGACTTGCAGATTCAAGGAGAGGGTCAGGTCGCCCACCCAGTGCGGGTGCATCCAGGCGATCCGTTGGCTTCCATCTTGCGGATAGCCGGTCAGATCGCTGTTCCGCGCAGAGAGGTTGGTGTTGAAGGCGTAGAAGTCGGTGATCAACGAGGCTCTGGGAGCACGCGGCAAGGGCCGGGCGTTGGCAACAGCCTCCCACTGCTCAGGATCAGGGACCAAGTGCTGATAGCGCAGTTTCCCAGATCCGAGGGTAAACGTCCCAGGCTTCTCCTCTTTTCCACCTTCCACGCGCCAACGCTGCCAGGACTCGCCGGGCAGGTCCTTAGGCCGGTAGCGGTCGTCCCAGACGGCGATCTGCATCGCATCTTGATGGATCAGTGGGCGGGGTGGGCGCGCGAATTCTTGCGACCCAGCCGCCCGAGCCAGCAGATCCCCGCGTTGGACCCGAAGGTCTTCGCCGGGCATGCCAATCAAGCGCTTGATGTAGACCTGTTCCGGCTTCTCAGGATAGCGGAACACCACAACATCCCACCGGCGAGGCCCTGACGAACCGGGAAGGTCGGGGAACTCGTAGGGGAACTTTAGTACCAAGATCCGGTCGCCGTTGAAGCTTGGGGTCGCAGCCAGTTTCTTGGCCTGGAACCGGCAGTTGGGACAGATACCTGCGTCTACCCGGTAGGGCTTCGACCCTGGGAAGGGGACATCCTCTTCGTCATGAGCATTGACAGCATAAACAAACGAACACTGGGGGCAAGTGATTTCTTTATGACGACCCATCAGGGTGGGGGCCATCGAACCCGTTGGGATGACGAACGCCTCCGCCTCGAACCCCCGCATTAGCAGCGCGAGGATGAAGGCGACCGAGATTTGCTCGACGATGTCGCGGAGCCCGCTGATCTTGGGGGGCTCTTCGGGAGCTGGAGCACCTTGCTTCTTGGCGGGCTCGGACTTGGGCTTGGCGGCGATCGTCTGGCTCATCACTCGTCGTCCCCGGGGAGAAGTCCCGGCCCTGATCAGGCGCGAGCGGACTCAGCTAACGAATGTAGCGAATTTCTCGTGGGTCGGGAACCCAATAAACCGATTGACCAAAAACTCGGAGAGGGACAACCTGACCAGGAAGGTGGACTAAGAACGGCTTGCCTAAGAACATTCCCCGGTGAACAACAGGGCTTTCGTCCCAAAATCGCGAGTCGTTCGAGACTGCGCTGTTGTCCCCCAGGACAAAGAACTGGTTCTCGCCAAGTTGATAAGGAGCATCGACCCCGAACGGTCGTCGAGGCGTGTTCGCCAAGGCGGAGGTGTAATAGACGTCCCGGAACAATTTCAGGTCGCTGACCTCCAAATGGCCCTTCTTAACCCCAACACCGACCGGACTGGCAAATCCACGAGGACCCAGGCCGTTGGGCAAGAAGTCGATCGGCTCGAATTGGAGGATCCCGTCGACTGCGACCGTGAGTCGCCGGTCAAACAACGAGGCCTCGACAAGCTGGGGCTCCCCCTTCGAGACCAGGCCCGAACCAAGACCTTTGAGGACCTCGGGGCGTCCACTCCTTCGGACCTCAACCTGACCTTGGCCATCCACAGGCAGGGTTACGACATAACGGTCGCCGCCCCGGGAGAGCCGAATATTGACCTCCGCGAGGTCCGGACCGGGGGCGAACCTGGCCGCAAAGAAGAGGTCGGGGACCGTATTCTCCCCTCTCAGGTCCATGCCGTTGTAGGACGCAAAGTCGAGAACAGGTCCGTACTTGGCCCGATCCGCCTCCCAGTGGGTATATTCCAGCCAATCCGACTGGTCTGGGTCTAGCTCCCGGGAGGTCTCGTGGACGAATCGTGTCCCTTGGCTTGCCCAGCCGCTCTTTTGGGTTGAGGGCCGTCCGATCCCCCCTGGTCGGAACATCCAGCGAGGGTACCGATCCCCATCCTTGGGCATATAGTTGTGGTCATAGACCGCAATCCGCATCGCCCTCTGTTCCGCGAGCGCCTTGTGGGCAACCTGACCATTGATTACGACATCGCCATCAACAATCTGAACGGTCTCACCCGGCAGGCCGACGACGCGCTTCACATAAGCCTGGGTTGGCTCATTCGGGCTCTGAAAAACCGCGACTTCCCACCTCCTGGGTGCTCGGAGGTCGAAGAGGAATTTCTGGACGAGGAGCCGGTCACCATTGCACTCAACCGACGCGGCGTTCTTAAGGTCGTCCTGCCCGCAGTTGGGGCAAACCGCCCTGCCCGACCTACCCTGTTCGTCCATTCCCAGGGCGAACCGTAAACCGCAGTTGGTGCAGACAATATCCTTGTGCAGACCAAGCAGGGTTGGGGCCATTGAGCCGGTCGGGACGACATAGGCCTCGGCGGCGAAGGTCCGGAAGATCAAGATCGAGAGGGCCAAAACGACGAGAAAATCCACGGTTTGACGGACGACGCCGGGTCCGTCGTCGAGGACAGGACCGTGCGTGGGGTTCTCGCTATTTGGTTCTTGCATCAGCCCACGTGCGAGTTCGGGGTGGCTCCGAAAACGTCAAAGCAACCTAAGCCATCATTCGTCGCCGTCATCCAGCACTGAGAGGAATGCTTCCTGCGAGATCTCAACATTCCCCACCTGCTTCATCCGCTTCTTGCCTTCCTTCTGCTTCTCCAACAGTTTCCGCTTTCGCGAAACGTCGCCGCCGTAACACTTTGCGGTCACATTCTTACGAAGGGCGGAGATTGTCTCTCGGGCTACCACACGACTCCCGATCGCCGCTTGGATCGCCACTTCGAACTGGTGCCGGCCAATCTCGGCCCGAAGCTTCTTCACCAACCGACGACCGCGACGGTCGGCATGGGCCTTGTGAACAACAATTGACAAGGCATCGACTTTCTCACCTGCCACCAGAATATCTAGGCGACAAAGTTCGTCGGCCCGGTAGCCGATCAGTTCATAATCCATGGTCCCATACCCGCGTGTCGCGCTCTTCAACTTATCGTAGAGGTCGTAGATCATTTCGGCCAGAGGCAGCTCATAGCTCAGAATCGCCCGAGTCGGGGTCATGTACTCCGTCTTAATGTACGTCCCACGCCGGTCTTCACAGAGCTGCATGATTGCACCAATGCAATCGGACGGAAGGATGAAGTTCACCCGCGCCATTGGCTCCCGGAACTCCTCGATATCCCCGGCGTCGGGGATTCGGGTCGGATTGGCGATATGGAGAACTTCGTTCCGCTTGGTCAAGATCTCATAGGTGACGTTGGGAGCTGTCTGGACCAAGAAGAGGTTGCTCTCGCGTTCGAGCCTCTGCTGGACAATCTCCATGTGGAGCATTCCCAGGAACCCGCAGCGGAACCCGAACCCCAAGGCGTCCGACGTCTCAGGCTCGAACGTAAAGCTGCAGTCGTTCAATGCCAGCTTCTGGAGGGCCGTTCTGAGGTCTTCAAACTGGTTGTGGGTTGCTGGAAACAGGCCACAATAAACCACCTGGACCGGCTCTTGGTAACCCGGCAGCGGAGACTCAGCCCCACGAGGATGCTCGGTCATCGTGTCACCGATCCGGACATCCGCAAGTTGCTTGATGTTGGCGGTGACATAACCGACCTGCCCAACCCCTAACTCCTCGCAGGCGACTTCGTGAGGCCGGAACCGACCAAGACCCGTCACTTCATACGTCGTCCCACCCGCCATCAGCCGGATCTTCTGACCGACCTTCAGGTGGCCGTCGACAACCCGTACGTAAGTCACCACACCTTGGTAATCATCAAACTTGGAGTCGAAGATCAATGCCCGAAGCGGAGCACTCGGGTTCCCTGCCGGGTGGGGGACCCGCGCGATGATCGCCTTGAAGATCTCACCGACACCCTCACCGGTCTTGGCCGAACAGGCGAGGACTTCGTCGGGATTGACCCCCAATGTGTTAAACAATTCTTCCTTGACATCGTCAGGACGAGCGGCCTGCATGTCAATCTTGTTCAGTACCGGCACGATCGACAGGTTGCCGTTGATCGCAAGGTAAGCGTTTGCAACCGTTTGCGCCTGAACCCCTTGGGTACAATCGACGAGCAGGATCGCCCCTTCGCACGCGGCCAAGCTGCGGCTGACCTCGTAATTAAAGTCGACGTGGCCAGGAGTATCGATCAGGTTCAGTTCGTAGAGCTGACCTTCCAAGGTGTAATTGATCGCCACAGCGCGGGCTTTGATGGTGATCCCACGTTCACGTTCAAGGTCCATGTCGTCAAGCAATTGCTCACGAAACTCGCGCTGCGAGATGGCACCGGACTGGAGCAGAAGTTGATCCGCAAGGGTGCTCTTGCCGTGGTCGATGTGCGCCACGATCGAGAAGTTACGGATGAACTTGGGATCGAAGGCCATTGGGGAGATATCCCAGGGTCGAGGATGCTACCGGCGGGCGAACACTGCGAGGCAATCGCGTATGGAGTCTATTCTAACGAGAGATTCGAGAAAAGTCGCGGTGTGTTAGGGGCTCCCACGCGTGGGTTCGTTTTCTGCATGCCCAGGAATCGCGAACAAGATGCTAGTGCCCCGCCCAGACCAGGACGTCATCCCCCGGATCTTTTTCCAACCGAGGGCCGATAAAACGCCGCTGAGGGTAAACCCATCGATGCTATCAATCAATCGTGCTTTTCAGGGGTTGTCGTTGATGTTGACCCTTCATGGAGCATCATGTTCAGAAAGTTGAGAGACCAAACGTGGTTTCTCACGGTTTTTTGACAAAAGGCTGTCACACGCACGCATCTGCTCTGTACGTGTGAGCGTCCACTTTGCTTAACAAGCGTGTGCGATGTCAAAAAAGAGTGATACCTCCGCTTTTTTTGTGGCGGTCCGACATCGCTCTCCGGTATGTTAAGTGTTCAACTCTCCTACGCGGTGTGACCTCCTTCCCGAGCGTCTCGCCCGAACATCTTGATCCTCATCTCTGAGTCTGGGAGCATCCATTGTCATACGAGCTCGCGCGCACTTGGCTGCATTTGTTTCGGTCAGTCTCGCCACGGGTTGGGACTTCGACGAAGACAAATTCTCGGATGAATCGGTCGAGGAGACTTGATCTCGACCGACTTGAAGAACGCGTCGTGATGTCGGTTACGATCGCGACGACGAACAACAGTGGTGCCGGTTATGCGGGCATGGACTTTAGCCAGAGTAGCGGGGGTTATGTTCCTCCCGATACGAATGGTGCCGCAGGCCCGAACGCCTACGTGGAGACCGTCAACCAATCGGTCGCCCTCTACACCTCGAGAGCGACCGGTGCCACTTCGGTTCGCACTTCTCTAAGCTCGTTCTACTTCACGACGGGTGGCCTGAGCCGCGCTGACGGTGGTTCTGGACTCTCCGACCCGATCGTCACGTATAACGATCAGATTGGACGGTTCATTGTTGGTGACCAAGATGTGAACTTTAGCACACACGTCAGCAGTTTTGATATCGCGGTCTCAACGACGAGCAATCCGAGCACACTGACGAAAACAGATTGGAACTTCTACAAGATCACAACAACGGAGAGTGGTTACGACGCCGATTATCCTGGGAACTTCGGCTACAACCACGACGCGTTCGTCTTCACATTGAACATGTTCGGCTCATTGTTCCACACGCAGGTAGTCTCGGTAAACAACGCGGACCTGGCGAGTGGTGTCAGCCAAGCTGCTCTGCACACCTACAAGAATGACCTGAATGACGGCAGCCTCCGTCCGGTGGTCATGCACGACTCAGTCGCGGGCGACCCGATGTGGCTGCTCACCGAGCACGGGGATAACAAGTCCATTGACGTGATCAAGATGGGGGGCGTCCTCTCAACGTTTGCCACTTTCAACTTCACCAACTTGCCAGTCGCCTCCTACACCCGACCGGTCAGTCCCTTGAACCCCAACGGAGCTGTCATCACGAACAACATGGACTCGCGGATCCTCAAATCCGCCGAGTCCAAGAATGTGATCGTGGCCAGTCATAGTGTGGCTGTCAGCACCACCGAGGATGACGCCCAGTGGTACGCAGTGGACGTGAGTAGCGGAACTCCAAAACTCAAGGATCAGGGTCGGGTCGGATCGGGGTCGAATACCTTTACCTACTTCCCGAGTGTGGACATCAATCCGTCGGGCCAGATCGGCATGACGTACATAAAGTCGGGTAAAGATACAACGACAGATTACATGTCGATGTACGTTACCGGTCGTAACGCGACTGATACTCCGGGGACCATGCAGACGCCGATCGTCGTCCCAGCAGGCAAGGGAGTTGCGAACTACAAGGACTTCACGAGCGGAGGGCGGGCTGGAGACCTGAGCGGCATCAATGTCGACCCCATCGACGGCAGCTTTTGGGCTGTGAACGAGTTCGCGACTGCGACTGGCCCCTCGGCCAATTGGGGGACGGCGATCGCCAACTTCATGATCAGCAACCCGGCTCCCTCGACAGATATGTCGGTGGTGCTGAGTGGCCCGTCATCCGTGACTGCCGGCACCAATGCAACATATACGATTACAATCACGAATAACGGACCGAATGCGGCGTCCGGGGTGGTCATCACAGACATCCTTCCCACGGGGTCGAACTTCGTCTCGATCACTCAGACTTCGGGTCTCAACAGCTTCACGCTTGCCCAGTCGAGTGGCTCGCTTACGGAGACTTCGACAACGAACATTCCGTCTGGTGCGTCGGACTCCTTCACCTTGGTCGTTGCCGCCCCAGCGACTCTGGGCAATGGGGCCGCGTTCTCCGACACCGCCAAGGTCCAGGCCACCAACCCCGATCCGAACCTGGTGAACAACTCGGCAACTGTTACAGGCACGATCCTCAACACATCGCCGAATGCTGACGTTTCTGTCAGCCTCTCGACGCTCTCCTCCGTGAGTGAGGGAGGAACCCTCACCTACACAATCAAGGTTAGCAATGCTGGTCCTGGTTCCGCCTCAACCGTTGTGCTAAAAGACACGCTTGCCTCCCTTTTCACCTACAAGTCGTCCACGACCTCCCAAGGTTCGGTGAGCGTCTCGGGCGGTGTCGTCACCTTCGCAATGGGGACGATCGCCTCTGGCTCGGGCGTGACAGCAACCATCGTCGTTCAGGCAACTGAGGATGGGAGTACGAGTAATTCGGCCTCGGTGACCTCCACGACCCCCGACTCGAACTCAGCCAACAACTCCGCAAGTGTTTCCACCACGGTCACGGAACCATCGATTACCGTCTCGGGAGCGATCACGACGATCAGTATGACTTTGAGCAACTTCCAAGTGGCCAACTTCAGCCATGCGAGCGGGGTCGAGTCGGCCAGCTCCTTTATCGCCTCGATCAACTGGGGGGATGGTTCTAAATCAACAGGCACGATTACATCCAACGGCTCGACCTACTTGGTGAGCGGCTCGCATACGTACAAACAATTAGGCGTTCACACGATCACCACATCGGTGATCGAGAGCGGGAATTCCCCCAACGAACTGATCAACAAGTTCGGTGATAACCCTGCCTTGGCCACCCCCAGGGAGCGAGACATTGTCCAGCTTCCTCACCCCACCAGGTTCTCACACCACAAAAAAGGGCATGCATCCGTCAAAGTGAAGACGCCATTGACCAACGTCAACATCGCCAAGATCAGCCACCATGCTGCAAGTCCGATGACGAAGCGGAAGCCCCGCTAATATTGCGAGCCTGGCAGACGCGGTCGCCCTGGGCTTACGCGTGAGCGATGGTACAAAGCCATTGCACATGCATGATTCCGGGGCGATCTTGATATTTGTTCTTAAGAACAAGTCTCAATGTCAGGGAGTCTTAAACTTCATCCGTGCATAGCCGGCTGCACCAATGAAGCCGGCATCGCCGCCGAGTTCGGCGTACTCCACCCGAGTCCGCGCAGCACAGATCGGGAAAGCCAGCTTCTGAATCCCCTCACGGATCATGTTCAAAAAGTTCGGTCCAGCGGCGATCATACCGCCACCGAAGAGGACCATGTCGGGATCAAACGAGTGCATCAGATTGACGGCACCAACGGCGAGGTAGTGCGCAGTCTCCTCCATCAGCTTGACTGCTAATGGGTCGCCTGCTTCGGCCGCTAGGTCAATAATCCTGCTGGTTAGGGGACCCTCGGCCAGATGTTCGCCCAGTGATGAGACCGCCCCGCCCTCAAGCGCTTCATGCGCCCGCTTCACCAGCGAGGTTGCTGAGGCATAGGCTTCGAGATGCCCGTGCTGACCGCATGAGCAGAGCCGGCCATTCTCCATTTGAATAATGATGTGACCACATTCTGCGCCATGACTATGACGGCCTTCGATGATCTGTCCTTCGTTGACGACCCCGCAACCGATCCCCGTACCCAAAGTCAAAAGCACGACCGTATGAGCCCCTCGACCCGCGCCCGCCCAGAATTCGCCATAAGCAGCGGCGTTGGCATCGTTCTGGAATGCGACCGACCTGTTGAGGCGGGTTGCTAACTCATCACGAATCGGAAAGTTGCTCCAGTTGGGGAAATTCACAGGATGAATGAGCATCCCCGCCGGAAGGTCAAGAGTTCCCGGCGAGCCAAGCCCGATCGACTGGATCTGGTCCCACGCGAGGCCGCTCGACTCGACAGCCTTCCGAGCGGCAATCGCCAGGTTATCGGTCCCGATTTGAGGTCCCTGCTCAGTCTCTGTCGGGAGGCTGACGGCGGAGAGAGGCTTACCTGTGTCGTCGACAACCCCGCTCTTGATGTTAGTTCCACCCAGGTCGATCCCAAGATGAAAGGGCGGAAGATAGCCGGCGGAACTCATGAAAAGCCTCAGGAAAGGGACAGACCCGCTCGCGACGACTGGACAACGATCAATTTCAGAGTCTAATAGAACGGCGATGGCGTGGTCAATTCACCCCACGAGAGGAAAGTTCATGCTTGATTCTCGCCTGAGCCGACGCACGTGGTTGACCTCGGTGCTCGTCGGGAGTTTCACGCCTGGGCACTGCCGCGCTGATGCTCTAGCCGCAGTTCGGGATCGCGGCAAGAAGGCAGGTCTGGGGGTGTTTCAGCTCAGCCCCTCCAAAGAGTTCCAGGCCATCGGTGATGCCCCAGCTCGATTCCGTCTCGAAGCGCTCGACCGGTGCGACCGACTCGCCAAGGTCTTCCGCGAGCACTTCCGCTTGAAGGGTTTCGAAGTCACGAAGCCGGAGGAATTGCTCACCCTTGTCACCTTGAAGTCACCCGAGTCCTATGCCGCTTATTCAGGCAGGCCTCTGGAAACCGCGATCGGTGGTCACTACGACCTCGATCGCAACGAGCTGGTCATGTTCGACCTTCGACAAGACGAATCCAAAGGTATCGCCCGACCGGTCGATGCAAACAACCTCGTTTTGATCCATGAGGCGACCCACCTGCTCTGTTTCAATACCGGTTTATTAAGCCGGGCGAACGAACCACCTCAGGCCCTCAGCGAAGGGCTGGCATGCTATGGCGAAACGTGGCGACCGAAGGTCAAGAATGCCAGTTTCGGCGGCCAGAATCCGGGCAGAGCCCAGGTCTTTACCGAGTCCAAGGCGGCTGGCCTTGAGTGGATTCCCCTCGATCGGTTAGTTGCTGATGATGGACTCTTTGGGGACGCCAAGACCCAACAGCTCGCCTACGCGGAGTCGTGGTTCCTGGTCTGGAATCTGGTTGGGAATGTCTCGAAGCGCGAGAAGCTCAAGGCCACTTTGAGCAAACTTGCCCAGGAAAAGACCCCCGCCGCGCGGGTCGCGGCGGTAGTCGATGGTTTGGGAATCGGTGCCCAGTACGATGAAGAGCTCCGCCGCCTCGCTCGCTGGAAGCGCTGAGCCCAACGCTGATCAACCAAGAACCGGGTTGAGCCCCATCCCCTTGCGCATCTCGGCTCGCTGTTTCTCATAAGCCATCAGCATTTTTCGATCCTTGAAGTGCTGGCGTTCTTTCCTCGCCTGGGCTCCGAGGATGGTCCGACGCATGGCATTTGACGTCAGCTCACCCTTTCCCTTGTACCGCTTTCGAAGTCGGATCGCCGGCTTTTCGCCGTACGCTTCGAGGATCTCGTCTTCCAGGCTGACGAAGAACTGGCAATGGCCGGGGTCACCTTGCCGCGCCGAGCGACCTGCAAGCTGCCGGTCAATTCGTCGTGACTCGTGGCGCTCGGTGCCAATGACATGTAAGCCCCCTTCGGTCGCCACCCCTTCACCGAGCTTGATGTCTGTTCCGCGACCAGCCATGTTCGTGGCGACTGTCACTCGTGCGGGCTGACCGGCTTGGGCGACGATCTGAGCTTCGACCTCGTGGTTCTTGGCATTGAGAATTTGATGTTCAATGCCTGCAGCGTTCAGCAGAGCACTCAACTTTTCGGACTTCTCGATCGAGCGGGTTCCGACCAAAACAGGCACATTCTTCTTGTTCCAGTCGACGATGCATTTAGCGACCGCTTGGAACTTCTCCTCCTCGGTCGAGAAGACCCGATCGGGATCCCAAGTCCGTTTCCCTTTCCGGTTGGTCGGAACGGGGAAGACACGGACCTTGTAAATCCTGCGCAGTTCTGCGGCATCGCTCGACGCCGTTCCGGTCATGCCGGCAAGTTTCTTATAACGCAGGAAGAAGTCTTGCACCGTGACACGTGCGGCGGTGATCGTCTCAAGGGTGATTTCAAGACGCTCCTTAGCTTGGATTGCTTGATGGAGCCCATCCTGCCACTGCCGACCTGGCATCAGACGGCCTGTAAACTCATCGACAATGACGACTTCGCCTTCATGAACGACGTAGTCGCGATCCTTCAAATACGCGATCTGAGCCCTGAGAGCCCGCTCGACATATTCATACAGACCATCAACTGTGAGCATTCCGAATGAGGAGTGTCCCGCCGATACCTGCACCTTACGCCGCCCGGCAACATTGAGCTCGGCCTTGCGTTCGGCGGGGTCGTATTTGAAATCCTTGATCCGAACCAAGGTCGCCGCAAGTTCATCCGCGCCATAATATGCAGCGGCCTCTTCCTGAGTCGGCTGGTTATTGGCCCCGATAATCAGCGGGGTTCTGGCCTCGTCGATCAGGATAGAGTCCGCCTCGTCAACGACCGCGTAGAAGTGGGTGCGCTGGACGGGCGTCTCCCCTTCTTGGTGAGCACCCTTGCCCAGGAACGCCTGCTCGAACGTCTTGCGATTCGAGTCTCCACCCAGTTGAAGGCGTTTCAGCTCATCGCGGAGGAAGTCGAAGCCAAACTCCTTGGAGGTGCCATACGTGATGTCGCAAGCGTACGCTTTGCGTCGGTCGGGGTCGGGCATGCCGGTCTGAATACAACCGACGGTCATACCCATGAACTGGTAGACCTGCCCCATCCACTCCGCGTCTCGTTTGGCGAGGTAGTCGTTGACCGTGATGACATGCACCCCCTTGCCGGCGAGTGCATTGAGATAGACCGGCAAGGTCGCGACGAGGGTCTTCCCCTCCCCGGTTTCCATCTCAGCGATACAGCGATTATGAATGGCTGCTCCGCCCACGAGCTGGACGTCGTAGTGGCGTTGTTTAATGCTCCGCTTGGCCGCCTCGCGAGTCAGAGCGAAGGCTTCAACGAGCAGGAGATTGAGCGAATCCCCTTGCCTGGCCCGGAGTTGCAGCGCTTTGCCACGAGCCTTGATCAGGTCGTCGGACTCTTTTTCGAAAATCGGCTCAAGGTCGTTAATCTTCTCAGCAAGCAGCGAATACTTCCCCAGCCGCCCGGCGTGGGTGGGGGCCGCCAGTTGCTGAAGATTGTTGAGCCACTTCGGACCAAGTCGGCTCGCCATGACCGCAGTCTCCCCAGGCTATGCAGATTCCCAGAAGTTGGTCGGTAAGGCCATTCGTGCGCGTGCGGCCTCTAGAAGAATAGGACACGAAGCTCGTGATACTTCCCAAGGCCAATCTGAAGGGCGAACCCCATGAACGACAGTGACGGGATCTCGCCGCTTGAGGCTGAGATGATCGCAGGGCTTACCGCCTATGCCGATGCCCTCGAATCCGGTGAGCTGATCATCTAGATTGGCCAACCTGAAAATCCCTGATTTGGAGCTGGACGGACTTTCGTTCGTTCCACTCGTTGATCTTGGGCTCATAGACCAGGTCGAAGATCATGCCAGCCTTGAGGTTGGCCATTCGTTCGGCCATACTCCAGCCGACGGCGCGGAGGATGGTGGTTCCTTGCGCAAAGCGTGCCTGGATGTGCTGGCCTTGATTCCCCATCGTCTTTACGTCGACAAGCTGGAGACCTGAAGACATCAAAACCGGCTTGGGATTGGATGCACCAAATGGTTCCATACGTTCGATCTGCTCAACGGCGTTGAGCGTGAGTTCTCCGAGCCTGACCTCAGCGTCGATCGTGATCGCCTTGCGTTTCTGGTCTGCGGTCAATGTTGATGTGCATTGCTGATCGAATCTTGTCGAGAACTCAGCGACCAGCTCAGGGGGGATCTTCAAACCTGCGGCGGCGGTGTGGCCTCCGAAGCTCAGGAGCCCTTCCGAACACGCTTTGATCGCTTGGTAGAGGTCGAACCCTTCGACCGAGCGCGCTGAACCTTGGGCGACGCCGTCATTGATGCCGATCACAATCGTTGGCCGGTGAAACATATCCACGATTCTGCTCGCGACGATACCAATCACACCAGGGTGCCAGCCCTCCTTGAAGAGTACGATACCACCTCGATCGTCGTGGGACCGACCATCAGCCTCGACCATTGCGCGGGCTTCGGCGACGATCGTTCGTTCGACTTCCTGGCGTCGGGCGTTGCATTCGTTGAGATTCGCTGCCAACGAACGGGCGTGTTCGACGTCGCGCGTAGTCAACATCTCGACGACTTGGAGCGCTGCTTCCAGCCGACCGGCTGCGTTGATCCTCGGCCCGAGTTGGTAGCCGATGGTTTGGGACGTGATGGGCTTGCCGAGGCATTGCGCCGCTTCCATGAGCGCATGAAGTCCTACCGATGGTTTATGTCGCAGATTCTCAAGACCTCGACGAACGAGGAGTCGATTCTCATCGGTGAGGGGGACGACATCCGCGACGGTCGCCATCGCAACCAGACTTGTGGCATCGATCAGAAACTCACGCATCGCAGGTGAGGCCTTCTTACCATCGCCGAAGCTGCGCGCGATCTCCCAAGCCAGCTTGAAAGCGACTCCACACCCACAGAGTTCGCCGAACGGATAGAGGCTTCCCGGCAGCCGAGGATGGACCAGAACGTCGGCATTGGGGACCGAATCCCCAATCGTATGATGATCCGTAATGATCAGCTCGATTCCAAGTTCCTTGGCTAACTCCGCCTCTGGAATTGCCGAGATCCCGCAATCTACAGTGATGACCAGATCGGCCTCGTGCTCAGTCGCTAGCTTGCGCAAGGCATCGCCGTTGACTCCATAGCCCTCGTCGACCCGGTGCGGAATGTAATACTCAACCTCGGTCGCACCCGCGAGCTTCAGACAGGACCAAAGCAGGCTCGTCCCACAGACCCCATCCACATCATAATCGCCATAGATGACAATCTTCTTCCCCAGCTTGATTGCGCTCACGATTCGTGCGGCGGCATCAACAACACCAGGGAGCGTTGCCGGATCATGAAGGCCCGAGAGCGGGGCGTCGAGAAACCGTCGGACATCCTCACCCCGAGAGATCCCCCTATTGATCAGGAGATGAGCCACCAATGCAGGAACACCCGCCTCATGGCTGAGCCGCTGAATCGCGTCGGGATCGTGCGGCTTCAAAATCCATCGTGAACTATTCATGCTAATCATTGGTGAATCAATTCGCTCAGAACCAGCCGTGACGTTTGCCATAACGATACATAAATGCAGGCGTAGCCAACATCACTGCGCAGGTAAGAACGAAGATCAAGCCCCTGGGTAATGGCGGGGATGTGAAGACCAACGTTTCACCGAAGAAATTCATCCCGAAGAAACCGGCGAGAAACGACATCGGTAAAAACATGACCGTGACTAACGTCAATGTCTTCATGATATCGTTTGTTCGATTCGAGATTGCCGAGAGATACGTGTCGAGCGCACTCGTGATCAAGTCGCGGAGCCCCTCTGTGATGTCGTGAACTCGGACCATGTGGTCGTAAACGTCGCGAAAATAGACGCGGTTCTCGACTGCGACTTGATCGAATGGGTCGCGGGCAAGCTTGTTGAGAAGTTCACGTTGAGGTGCGAGGATGCGATTCAGTCGCAGGGCTGACCGCTTGATCCGAAAGATTTTTTGGAGCGTTGCTCGTGTCGGTGCGTCGAACACTTCATCTTGCGCATCATCAATCGCCTCGTCGAGATGCTCGATCGCGGGGAGGTATTCGGCCACACCTCGATCGATCAGGTGGTAGAGCAAGTGGTCCGCGCCATGACGGAGCCGATTGCCTGGGTCGCGTTCGATGGCGCGTCGATGATCATCAAGCACTCGCATCGGTTCCGTGTGATAGGTGACGACATAATTCGTACCTAGGAAGATATCGAGTTCGTGGAGCCGAAGGTTGTCGGATTCGGGATCGAAGTCGATCGTGTGGAAAACCAGGTAGAGGTAACAACCCCAGTCGTCGAGCTTGGGGATATGGCACTCATCGAGTGCATCGTCGATCGCTAATGGATGGAAATGGAACAGAGTTCGCATCAAGACTTCAACTTCGTGATTATTGGAAGCAATGTCTTCAATATCGACCCAAATGGTTCCCTTGAGGTCTTCGAGAGCCTGACCGAGTTGCTCAACCGGCCAGTCGAGTTCGATCGCACCGGTGGACTTGCGATAAACGACCCTCAAGGTCGGTGGAAGGAGTGGCTCGTCGGCAAGTGTCGGTTGGGTCGTCATCAAGATACTCCACACGTGGCGCGACTCAACCGGCGTTTCGTCTCTGCTTTTGCAGATATTCGTTGGCAATCATTCCCAGGTCGAGTTCAATGGGTGCATTCCCATCGGCCTTGATCTGCAATTCAATCGGACTCGTGGGCAAGTTCATGAAAATATGACCAGCGACTCGTCCATTGAAGGTCAGGATCTCCCGGAGCGGCACGTGAGCCAAAACGATCCGATTGGTTCCCACAGCCACCCCTCGGATCTCAAACGTCCCATCGGGACGGATCGGCGCGACCCGAAAGTTTCCAAGTGTCCCTCCGACGGGCCAGAATTCGACCCAACCTGAGGCGATTGGCTGGCCAGACAGACGAACACGCCCCTTCACGTCGCTGGTAGGCAGTTTTTCGGGACCGAGTTCGGCCGAACAACCGATTCCGACCAAGATCAGGCTGATACATAATAAGGAACGCATGAGGATCTATTTCAATGATACGAAGGTGGATCGTTAGCGATCAGGTTCGATATCAAATTCTCGCAAGGCCGCTTGATACTCGTCAACCTTCTCGCCTGGCGAAACGCGAATCAACCGGCCTCCCGAAGCGCCCCGGCGGTCGTGGAAGGCCTCGATCGACGCCGGGATGAACACGGTCCCGCCCGACTGCCTCTCAGCAACGAGCCGACCCGCACCTCCCCGCACGATCAATGTCCCGCCCGACATCATCAGGCCGGTACGGTGGCCGGCTGTTCCTTCGATCAGGAGCCCGCCGCCGCTCATCGCGTATCCAGCGCCATCTCCTGCCTGTCCCGCCACCACGACGCGGCCAGCATTCATACCCCGAGCGACCCCATCGGCGACGCTTCCCATCACGTTCACGCGGAGACCTGGAGCGTTGAGTGCGGCGGCAAGCTCGGGGCCGGGATTGCCGACCACCACGATCACCGCTTGCCATCCCCCGGACAGTCCCGAAACCAGCAAACGCTGGCGATTGACGCCGACAAGCTCGATGACCGGGTGGCCTTCATCAAGCAGTCGGCGCAGTTCGGCGTTGATCTTTTGGTAGTCGCGAATGTCCGGGACCGACACAGCGGGAACATGCGCTGGGTCGGTCGAACGAACGGTCACTTCGCCTGATCGCCATTGCCCGCGACTCTTGGGGCATCGCCAAACTGGGGTCCACCCGGCACCAGGGCGAGGTCCTTGGGCTTATTCTTATCAAGGAACGCACGCAGGTCAGCGACCTTGGCGGCAACGTCTTCTCGACGCGGCTTCGCAACGGTTGGGGTCGCTTGAACTAGCTTTACTGCCGAAGTCGAAAGAGCCTGAATCTTGGTCAAGAGCTCGGAGATCAGCTTCTGGTCGCCCTTGGCACCCGGCATCTTCATGAATCCCGACTCACGGACCTCAACATCACCTTCGAAGGCCGGAAGGATCTGGAAGAGGAGATAGCTCGCAAGCTGGGTCGCCTCGTGGTCACTCTCTTCGTGCGTCTTGACGATCATCTCACCGATATCGGCAGCAGCCAAACCGGCGGAATACGCAACCAGACCATAGTTGTACTTGGGAACTTGGGGACCAACCTTGATCATCCCCAGCGCCCATGCAGCCCAGGCTCGGACCAGCGGATGGGCCTCACGATTGGAAAGCAGCTTCATCGCGGCGGTGGACATCTCAGCTTTCGACGAAACCTGAGTTGAAGCCTGCCGGAGCGAGCCAAGCGCCTCAAGGACTCGGGCCTTCACAACGTAGGGGCTGTCCTCTTCTTTATCCAGGAAGTCCGACAATGCCTTGGCGGCGTTCAGCGTCTTCTGGATGTCGCGGAGATCTTGCTTGCCCGACTGGGTCGCGATCGTCAGCCCTCGGGCAGCCCACTCCTTCACCCAAACAACCTGGTTGGGGTCGGAGAGTTGCTTCACATAAAGATCGACCGCATCTTGGTTGCCACTTAGACCCAAGACAATCATCGCCTGGTTACGAGCGATCAAGTGATTGTCGAGCAGTTTGGGCAAGGTCGCCAAAAGGATCTTGTTGTAACTCGTCAAAAAGCTGGCGTTCTTTGCTTCCTTGGCGGTGATCAACGGTTCCAGGAGCAAGTCGGCTGCCCGACCGATCAGTCGAGCCTGTTCCGCGTTCTTCTTGGCGTCCTTGGACGCGGTGACGGGAACTTCCAGGAACGACTTGATATTCGCGTGGTTGGTCAGTTCCGACACACAGTAATCGACGTACCGTTGGACAGCCGCTTGATCGTAAGGGGCAACCCCACCCGCCATTGGCTTGATGGCAAGTGTCTCATTCATGGGACCGTCGGACTTATAATTGGCAGGACGCTTCAGTTCGGGAAACGTATTGGCAAGATACTTCAGGGCTCTAGGGTCCTTAAAGACCTCGAGCGGCTTGATCTTTTTGATCTTTGAAGCATCAACGAGCCCGGCGATCGGAGCGTCGGGTGCCGCTGGATCCCCTTTGGGATCTTCGATCGCCTCTCCCTTTTCCTCACCCTTTACGGGGGGCTTGGGATCGTCCTTCGCAGGCGTTTGCCCCGGAGCCTGAGCCAGGATCGCCAGCGGGAGGCATCCACCAACCAGGAGTGCGAAAAACCCCCTCCGATACCCCAATGGCCTCCGTGGGGCGAGCGCTTGGACCATGTTCGCTGACCTTGTTAGGTTAGACCCGCCGACCTCGCAGGCCACCCTCATCGATTGAGGGCGGGGAAGTCAACGTTCGGTAGGGAGGTTGCGCGTGTAAGAATCGAGGTCGAGACCGCCCAATCCAGGACATGTCACCGGGAGAGACGCTCGGCGAAACGGCCTGTGACATTCTCGGGCGAAGACCATATCAGACCCGGTGGAGCCTAACCTGCAAATCGCCAACTGTCAAGTTGCCGAACCCACCAAGCTTGCCACGTCCACTCGCCGTAACCAATGATCTGGAATCGGCTTTGGGCACAGTCGCAAGAGGATTGACAGCGACGAGAATCGCCTTCTTTCTTGGACGCATCCCCAAGGCGAACAGTTCCCATCGGCCTGGACAATTTTTCAATGCTTCCGAGGGTCGACCGCGTCCAAGATCGCTGTGACCGACTGCTGATTAAAACCTTTGTAACCCTCCGAGCGCTGCAAGTTCTCCAGGTGGCTACCGATCGCCCCCTCGCTGAGGAATCGGGCGTGTGCCTCACCGTCGATCCAGCCTTGGGCCAAGAGTCGATCCGCACGGGCCCGCTCGACGTGCCACTGCTCTCCCTGGGTGAAGGCTTGTCGGAGGAAAGCGAAGTCGCTGAACGGCTTCATCGACGTGATGTTTGCCTCGTTCTTGAGGTCGCTCGCCAACTTATCAAAGTCGAACTGGCATTCGAGATGGTGCATACCCGCTCCGAGAATCGACTCGCCGTGAAGGCCCACCCACAGCCCGACCGTGCTGGGTTGAGCCAACTCGGGAAGCGGCTGCGTCGAGAAGTCGATGTTCGACTCATCGGCGGTCAGGTCGAGGTCGGCGAAGATGACGAGTCCTGCGGTCGGCTGTTCCAGAATCTGGGCTCCCCACCCGGCGCTGGTGCCGGTCTGGAACCGTTCGCGACGGACAAACCCCAGGCGATCGAAAAGTCGCATCAGTCGAGGGAAGTAACGCCTGGAGCTACGAAACGTGTGGTGGTCATGGTTCGCCCAGCCCAGCCCCAGCCGATCCTGGCGCGCCTTCTGAACCCGAGCGGCGCTATTGCGCGACTGCCAGTAGTCCCGCTCAACCTCAAGAACCACATGAGCCGCAAGGTCGGGGCTGGCCGTCAGTTCGAGGACTCGGGTGAGTGCCTGCTCCGCAACCTCAAAGCCAAGGGCATCATCCTCGTGACGCCGCTTGCGACTCCGCCAGATATCCTCAGCAGCAAGTAGGTCGCGGGCAGCTTGGGGACGCATCCGGCCTGCCCGGACCATCGAACTTCCGAACGGGTCGAACCCCGTATAACCGCGCCGCTCGATCACCGCCAGACTTGGTTCGCCAGCAACTCGCCCGACGCGATAGGGGCCAACGGGGTAGCCTTGGACGTCAAGACCTAGGTCGTGGGCCATCGAGAAGTCGGCGACCGACTCAACTTTGATAGCGACCTCGCGGACCTCTGGCCCCTGCCCCAGCACAACCGCAACGCGTGGGAACATACCCCCGAGATGATGAAACGCCGGGGCATTGACCCCGTAAACTTCCGACTGTCGGCTATAGCCGAGCTTGAGCAAGTCCGCCTGGAGACCAGGCCGATCGGAGAGGACAAGGTGATCGACCCAGTCGAAGAATCGAGTGCTCGTTTCGATCGCCATTCGTTCCGAAAGTTTTGCCGCGAACGAGTGACTCGCGACCGCTCGCGCGACAAGATCGGTCAGGAAGGCTTCGGTCTCCGGCCAACGTTGCCAGTTGAACGAGGTCGGATTCGTCGTGAGAAAGACGGGAGGCATGAGACTGCTCGCAATTGCGGAGGAGACGTTACTCTTGATCCCTCGATTAAGACAGGCGGTCGCCTCGCAAGCAAGACCAGACGAACAGGTCGAAGTGTCCCGGTCGGCCAGGTCCGCCTCAATCTC
>JANXSX010000065.1 GCA_025356475.1 Isosphaeraceae bacterium
TCTGGTTCTACTTGCATCGGATAGTCCTGAACTGAGATCGCGGCCGGGAAATGGGTACAAGCCCACCTCCCGGCTCTTTCTTTGAGTGAACCCGACTTGCCCCAATGCCTGTAGGGCGATAGAATTCGTTTTTGATGGCGCCATAGCCAAGTGGTAAGGCAGAGGTTTGCAAAACCTCCATCCTCGGTTCGAATCCGAGTGGCGCCTCTTTTTGCGGGATATACACCTCCCGCTCCATTGGTCGAACGCCCTATCGATGATGATATCGGGCTGTTCGATTGAGATCTTCTCGATCGATCACGTACTGGGAATTGCCTAGCGCCCGCCAGTTGATGCGCCCAATCGGGCAAAACGGCGTTTTTTGCGGTATTCAACTGCTCTCGTTTTTCTAGTGTGGAATCCTTCACGGTTTTTGCCCTTAAGGGGCACGACAGATCAGCCTAGGGAAGGCGATCGTGCCTCGGGAAAACCCCTACGACACCCGCCCATCCCTCCCCTGGGCGATGCCCAGGGCTGGTTCGTGGCCGCCCGTTTCAGGGCGACAAAACGCATGAGGACAACATGTTACGCCAGATTTGTCCTCCTCGGCCACCAGAGACCAACACACAGGGGAGCTAAGTTCATTGCTCTGGGAACGAGCTTACTCAGAACTTGTCATCTATCCAGACCTGCGCACCATCTGCCGAGCGCTAGGCAACATTCGGTCCCGAGGCCAAGTTCATCAGCATTCCACCTGGAATGAGGCCGAATCGCCCTCCTTCCGAAGGGTATCAATTCTTCGGTTCGGTTGACCTCAATCCCAAAACACACGCCTTGACTGTGGGACTCTGGAACGTAGCTGGTAAACGGCTCTCCTCGATCGAAATACCGGCGGAACTCGGCTCATGACGACACGTCAAATCACCGCGATTGGCATCGGTGTCGCAATCCTTGCAGTTGGTGCTGTCGTGGGAGTCGCAATCTCGACGGCTCCGGTTCGTGGTGCGGTCCGTGCCTATACCCAGATCGTTGAACTGGCCCGAGTCGGCGATCTCGAACACGTTCGAGCACTCTGTACACAACGCTTTCTCAGCGCGCACCGATTGGAAGAGGCGTCGGAGGGTGGGGTTAAGGGAATCCCGCGGAATATCCACAAGAACTTCAAGGCCTGGCGCGAGGACAAGGCCGTCTGGCTCTGTCCCACGAACCGGATGGGGCCTGTCTATCAGTTCACTCAGGAGCAGGGGGTCTGGAAATTCGACGGGCCGATCGGGCTGATGGATGCCCAGGGGAGGGTCGAGCGAATGACCGAGGGGTCTGAGGTCGAGTAGTCGCCTTGGCGGGGACACGCTATGATGTCGCAGATTGTTCCCAGACTGTCACGGAGGGGGAGGACTCGATGTCTCGTGCCTGCCGTCGATTCGGTTGGCTTCGCGGGCTGGTCTTGGCCATCGCGGGGCTGGGCGTCGTGGTTCCGTCGGCCTCAGCCCAACTGCCGGCTGAGCCGTCTGTCCCTATCGAAGTGACCAAGCCCACTCCGACTAAAAGGGCCAGTCCGAGTTCCGGAACCGTGGATCGGTCGAGCCTCTTGAGGCAGTTCACGACCGGCAACCCGATGGTCTGGGCCCTCGGACTTTGCTCGATTGCGACCTTGGGCTTCTCGCTCGAGCGATTTGTCGCCTTGAGACGCAGTCGAGTGATCCCTAAGGAATTCGTTCGCAAGTTTCACGAACGGCTCTCCGGGGGGAAGCTTGACCGCGAGCGCGGGCTGGAACTCTGTCGAGCCAATGATAGTCCCGTGGCTCGGGTCTTTGCCGAAGTCATCCGCAACTGGGGCCAGCCTGCGGCAAGTATCCGCCAAGCGGTCTCTTCGGGGGCGGCATCCGAAGTCCTAGACCTCAAGCGTAACGTCCGAGCACTCAATGCGACGGCAACACTGGCACCGTTACTTGGGCTCTTGGGGACTGTGGTCGGAATGATCGAGTCCTTCGAGGCGCTTGGCGGTAAGGCGGGGATTGCCAAAGGCGAAGCGCTCGCCCAAGGAATTAGCCTGGCACTCGTCGCCACCGCCATTGGGCTCGCGATCGCCGTGGTCTCCGTAGTGATGTACTACTACCTGCTCAACAAGGTCGATGTCCTTATTCGAGAGCTCGACGACGAGGCCCGACTGGTGGTCGATCAGATTTGCGCCGAGACACTTCGACCCGCCGTCGTTGATCGCCGGGTAGGCGATTCGATGGCGCGTCACGAGTCGCGAGGTTATTGATCACTTCCTAGAGCATAAGTGGGCGGAGCCCCACAACTCCAAGAACCGTGAGGGCTCGACCGGATGCTTGCCACGAACGCTACAAATGACGAGTTGCCCACCATCAACATGACGCCGATGGTGGACGTCGTGCTCTGCCTATTGATCTTCTTCCTGGCGGCGACCCGGCTCTACGACTGGGATCAGAACGAGTTCAAAGTTGCTGTCCCCGAAGTCGAGACCGCCGGACCCCTGACTGCCGCTCCCGACGATCTCAATGTCGTCGTGACCGGACCTGGGCAAGTCCTGCTTGAGGATAAGCCTATCGGGCTCAGCGAGCTGACAAGTGTCCTGAAAGAGGCCCACGCTCGTTATGGAGATCAAGGGGTACTGGTGCGAGGCGATGCCAAAATCTCATATCAGGATCTCGCCGATGTGCTCTCCGCATGTAACGCGGCGGGCATCCGCAACGTCAGGCTCCCAGTAAAGCCCCGAGAGTCAGCCCAGTAATTATCTTCGATTGCCCTTCACCGACACCCCTTGGCGAGTCTCCCAGTGCAAGAGTATCTCCAACCTGTTCTGAACCTATTGAAGGCCGAGTATGTCGTTCAGGCCGGCTATGGGCTGATGACGATCATTGTCTTCGTCGAGACCGGCCTCCTGATAGGCTTCTGCCTTCCTGGCGATTCACTGCTCGTGACGGCCGGAATCTTCGCGGCCAAAGGCGACCTCAACATCGTGACCTTGAACCTCCTGCTTATTCCCGCAGCGATCCTTGGAGACTCACTTGGCTACTGGATCGGTTTGAAGTCTGGCCCCAGGCTCTTCCAGAAGGAAGATGGACTGCTCTTCAAGAAGAAGCACTTGATCTCCGCCCAGCGGTTCTATGAAAAGCATGGCGGCAAAACGATCGTGATCGCCCGATTCATGCCGATCGTCCGCACCTTCGCACCTGTTGTTGCAGGCATGGGGAAGATGGATTACAAACGCTTCTTGCTCTTCAATATCTTTGGCGGAGTCGGCTGGGTCCTAAGCATGACGTTGGCGGGTTACTTGCTCGCTGTAAGCTTCCCAAATCTTGCAAAACGGCTTGAACTCATCATCATCGTCGTCGTGTTCGTGTCAATTCTCCCAGCGATCATTCACTTCCTCAA
>JANXSX010000082.1 GCA_025356475.1 Isosphaeraceae bacterium
ACGACCATCGGGATGTTGTGACCTGGGATCGCGTTTGCTGAGCCATCTTTGTTGTACTTGCCGATACGTGGCCCAAGAATCTTCGCAGTCACCAAGGCCGTGACACCACCGGTCATGTGCACAACGCTTGAACCTGCGAAGTCAACGTGACCATTGCCAAGCCCAAAGTTGGTCCCGAGGTCGGCAAGCCAGCCACCCGCCCAGACCCAACAGCCATAGATCGGGTAGATGAACGCGCAGAGGAAGGCGGAGAACAGGCAGAATCCTGCGAACTTCCAGCGTTCGGCCAAAGCACCGGTTGGAATCGTTGCAGCGGTGTCCATGAACACCATCTGGAACAGGAACAGCACCAGAACCGAAGCATCGTTTGAGTCGCCAGCCAGGGCGAAACCCTTGTAGCCGAAGAGATCGAACGGCTTACCCATGAATTCGAAGGTGAACATTTTGTCGAGCACGTTCGGGCCGTCGAACTGCATGACTGGCCCCCAGCCACCCGCCATCAGGCCGAAGCCGACGAAATAGAAGCTCAACATACCGATCGCGTAGACCACGAAGTTCATCGCCATGGTATGAGCAACGTTCTTGTGCCGGGTCAGGCCGGTCTCGAGAAGTGCAAAACCCGACTGCATGAACATGACCAAGAAACCGCCGATCAACGTCCAGATGACGTTTGCACCGATCCGGATCATCTTGAGATCTTTGGCCAGAGTCTCCATGGTGACTTTGTCGCCATCTTTGGTGAGTGCCGCCGTTGTGCTGGCACCTTCGCCGGAATAGCTTGCACCCGTCGAGTCCGACTTAGGGGCAGGTCCATAAGGTGCCGGTAGGACCGGGGCGGGGGTCGGAGCGGCAGCGGGGGTTTCCGCACTCGCCGTAGGCGATTCGACTGCCTTGGCTGGCTCCTCAGCCTTTGGGGCGGGGACCGGGTCCTGGCCCCATGTCGTACTCGCAACTAGCCCGGCGAACAGCGCCAAGCCCAGCACGACCGTTGATCCCCACCACGACGCTCGTCGACGCATCATCACTCAAATCCTCCCGCCTGACAGAGAACGACACAACTACAACAAAACCCTCATGGGCTTGTGGGCAGAATGAACAAGTCGAAGGAGACGAGGGAAATCGGCCTTGCAGACCCGGAGGCACGGCAGCCTCATCGGAAGGCGCACGATACATTTAGAATAGATATTGGAAATCCCGTACCATTTCAGCGGCATTTTTAGTTTTTGGCAAACAATCGACATTACCTTCTTCAATCAAAGGCTTTAGGTCGATTGAATGGACTCGACCTCTCCGATGCATCCACCCCACCTTGCCAGCTTCGGGTGCAAAGATGCGAGCGAATCGGGCAGACCTGCCCGACACCCGGTTCCTGAAACGAGACGAGCCGCCGACCCCCTCGTGGAGGGGATCGACGGCTCGTGAGAGTCCGGAGGGCAGGGCTGGCAACCTGGCTCAGAACAGGAAGATCACATCGAAGGCCAGTGTAAACATGCTGTTGCGTGTCCCGTCACTGTACGGGTGACCCGAACGGGCAAAGTCGTATCGAGCTTCAGGACGGATCCAGATCCAATCCTTAGGCTTGTAGATTGCACCCAAAGTAAACTCACTGTAATTCGTGGCGATTCCGGTTCGGACACCGTTATTGTCGCGGAAGATTTCACTCCGCCACACGCCTGTCAGCTTGGGAGTGAACTGATAAAGGAACCAGTTACCGAAGCTGTACCAACCCGCACTCTGTAGCTGCTTGTTCTTCGGCGAGATGGTATTGGCGAATGGGACTGCCTGTTCGTTGGCCTGGTCGGTCTCCATCACCTGTGTAAATTTATCTGTCCACTTGCGGGTCAAAACGCTTGTGAACAGCACCCGTTGGTCGGCACCATAACCGGTGTTGACCTGGCCAGCAAACTGCTTGGGTGGGATTGGGGTACCGGTCGGGTAGATCTGAGTCCGGGTTGGGAGATAATTGGGGAACTGGTTCGGGCCCCAGACCGTGGTGAAGGCGAAGGAAGTCTTGTCGTCTTTGGAAGTCACGCTGAAGCCACCCATGTAGCCCCACTTGTAATTGCTGTTGATCCAGCGGTCCCAACCGTTGATCGCGCCATTGTAGATGTTAATCTTGTCGGTCAGGTGGAGCGTGGTCATAGCAGCGAAGTGGGTGAATGGTTGGCCATAGTTGAACATGTAAGGCACGGAGAGCAAGGGACGGGCCGTGGCAGGAACTTGTTCATAACCGGCCAACGTGTACATGCGGCCACCTTTGATGTCGATGCCCCCTTTTGTCAGCCAAGGCAAGTGAACTTCACCATAGGCCTGAGCAAGGTCGAAGCCGGAGAAGCCGTTCGTCTTGAACGCGTTGTCGGCGAAACCGTATGCCTTGTTGAACTGCCAGTCGTTCCCGTAGAGGCTATCCACCCGGAAGCCGAAGTTAATCTCGTCGTTCTGTTCAAGCGGGTTTTCAACGATCAGGTAGTACTGATTACCCTGCCATGAATTGGCCCGGTGGTTGGGGTTTACACCGAAATTCTCGCCACTCTTGGGACGGCCGTTGGTGTTACCGGTATAGCTGTTTTGCAGCCAACCGTAGATCTTGACCGGCGCATCTCCGGGAGCACCGAGAGCCTTCATAAGCAGTGTCGTCGACTCGTTCTTCTTCTCCGCGTCACTGGTGGCCTCCCCCGCTGACGCAACCCCTGTCGGGCTCCCAGCGCCAAGTTCCCGCTCGGAGGCCGGCAGGGACAGATCCGTATTTGTGTCGATGGGAGAGGGAGGAGCGGGAGCAACGTCGGTCGCAGAGGCGGCCGGAGCTACTGGAGGTAAGCTCGGGCTCGGATTAGCGGGAACCTGTTGGAGGTCCTCAGTTGTGGCCTGGACCCGGCGAACTCCCGACCCTGTCGTCTTCGCGACAACCGCTCTTCCGGAAGGAGATATCGCAGTTCCACTCGAGCCCTGTCCCAGGAGTGAGCGGCGAATTGATTCTTGAGCCTGTGAACTGGTCGTGAAACAACCGAGCAAACAGGCAAAAGTCGCTAGTGCGACTCCGTTATGTACTCGCTTCATGGACATGGGCAGAGCCTCACGAAAAGGCCAGATGAGGTAAGTGGAAGGGTCGGCCAGTCAGGAGAGGACCATTGGCTCAGCGCTGCACGCGCACTCCGCGTAACAGCAACCCACGCCACTTTTATCGGCAGTCCGGTCGGATGGATTAACCGGCTTTTCACAAGAGCAACGATTCTTGGGGTTTCAACCATTCCGGTTGAATTCACTTTGTCCCCAAAGCCCCAGGCATGTGCGAAGAGTGGAAACGTTTTGAAAAAACACTCAGACACGATTTGCCTAATACCTGTGCAGGTCAGACTGGTTTCCAGCACTGCCGGGGTTTAGCCTCGCGGAGCGTCGGTTCGAACGCTGCGACTCCTTGGGGGAATCCTCCAGACTTCTCGATTCGCTGTCACGAATCTTCCACTCAACGAGAACGAGCTTGCCACTCCCCGGAACGTGGAATCGGGCCGGGGGCATGGGACCTCCTCCTCCTGGTGGTCCAAATTCTTCGAGACGGTCGCCGTCTCCGGGAGGTCGTGGCGGGGGTCCTCCCCAGCCTAACCAACCCCGCCTTGGGCCTTCAAATCGAGGTTTGCCTGCTCGTCTCTCAGGACCCCCTCGCTCGGGAGGAGGGCCGCCCCCTCGCCCCGAAACGGCAATATCAGCGACCCGGACCCACTCATCGTCATTGTGGAAACGACTCGACACCGACTTGAGCCGATCCTCCGTTGTGATCCAGTACACCTTGTGCCGCCCGCCTGACCAATCCGCAAGCTGATTGCGAAAGGCTTCACTCCGCTCGAGAGGACTCAGGATCTCGATCTCTGCGGCCTGATCCTCGGGGCGACCCATTCGTGGTCCGACAGGGTGGGCGGGGCGGGCTTGGCGATCGAACGACTCCTCGGGCGCGAGCTTCCAGCCCCCGACAAAGTCGAGATGTTGTTGAAGACCACTTTGCGCCAGGAGCACGCTTCCAGGTTCGACATATTTCTGCAACTCAAGGGTCACATCGGCGAGCACTTGATTATCGTGGCGAAGAGGGAGTAGCTCGAAGATTGAGAGGGGCAGACCCCAGATCAAGGTCACGATTAACACAATCTTGGTCTGTCTACGACCTCCAGCGAAATCATCATCCGTACGTAGTTTCAAGAACCATACCGCAGCGATTGTATAGATGAAGAATGTCGGCAATAGAAACCTCATGGAGTTATGACCGGGTCGCCAATAATAGGCCATGTACAAGAGTGTGATGGGCAAGGTCAGTCCCACCAGAAGCTGACCCTGCCTCTTGGTATCCTGTCGTTTGCAGAGTGCCACCATCCCTCGGATACCTACGATCATGACGTAGCCGACGCCGATCGTTAGAGTCAGAAAGAGGTAAGGAATGGCATACATCACGAAATAGCCGGGACCGAAGCCTGTCTGCTCTCCTGAGATGCTATACCCTGTTTTCCAGAAGGCGCCGAAGGCTACCTGATTCCGAACGGCCAGTGCGATCATTGGCAGACCCGCTCCAATAATCCCGACAATGAGTGAGCGATACCCATCCGTTTGCCGCCATGTCATGACCACATAACCTGCGCAGGCGAGCACAAACAAAGTCTCCGGGTATCGGATGGTCGGAATCATGCCCAGGCAGAGTCCTGCAAATGCCGACCAGCCCGCGCCTCGGGTTTGATCCCACTTGGCGAGTCCGAAGAGTCCCCACATGAGAAAGAAGCAAACCGCCGTATGCGAATCCGCCCCAAGTGCGTGCGCATTCCCGAACGGATTGACGGCCATCAATAGCGCTGCAAGTAGTCCCCAAGCAGGGCCGACCCAATGTCTCACAACCAGGAAGAGCGCCAAGAGTGAGAAGGACCCCATCATCGGAATCACGTATAAAGACGCATTTGGACCCGCCGATCGATAGACGATGGCCAGAATCGCAGGCAAGCCGGGTGGATACTGGCCGTAATACTGATTCGCTCGCGCAAGCATCCAGTGATCGCCGACATATTGGGCTGGCGAAGCGACCATGATGTCCGATCGACTTTCCATCGCGATCAATCGCGCCTGTGCCAGGTATCCATTGGCGTCCGGCGTCGAGATCGCCGGCGCGAAGAAGCACATCAGTAAGAGAAAATGCATCCCGACCAGGACTGTGATCGCGACTTTTCCGTCTCCGCACCAACTCCGCTCGCCCTCCTGGAGCACTCCGAGATCACGATCACTCATCACCAGATCCTCCGACAACCTAAGATTCCCAGATTCGATGAGGGAGAAACCGTAAAATGACCTTCAGAGTTTACCGAGTTGACGCGGAGTCGGACGCCGGCCGAACCTGTCCAGTGGAGCATCCCCCTTCCTTTTGAACACGGAAGCGTTGCTTCTCGACCACCCACGATGGCTTTGGATTCGTCCAAAAACGAGAGGTGACCGAGGTCGCAACCCGTTGGCGATGGGTGTCGAACAAGATCGTCGCGTGGACGCGACGCCTCAGTATGGCTACACTCAAGCTCGAATTGGCCACACCGATTTCTCTCGATGGAGACTGAACATGGTCCGAACTGACTCGTTGAGGGCTCAGAAGCGACGAAGACGGAATATCAATCGTGCCTTGGCCCGACATCGGCTTCATGAGCTCGGAGTCTCCACCAAGCCCCCAACGACCGAGTCGGTTGCTGCTACGTCAAAGTGACTCGATCTGCCATTTGTTTGAGAGTTGGGTCCGCGTCTCGGACCGAATCGCGAAAACGGGAGCGGCGCTAAGTCCCGCTCCCGTTTTCGTTTCATAGAGCGATTTGAGTGGTATACTGAATTGCTCAGCGCAATCCCAGGTATTTCCACGCGCAGAGCATGAAGTTGAGGACACCAGTCAGCTTGCGAGCGGTTCGGACTCTCGATCGAACGTGTAGACCAACTCTCACCGAGTCCGTGGTGACCAAACAGACCCAATCGGGGGTATCGACTCCAGGCCCACATTACGAATTGAACCCAATTTGTGGCGAGGTCTCATTACTACGGATCGAACCCAATTTCGGACGACTCCAGCCAAACTGCGAATCGAACCCAATTTCTGACGTCCTTGAGCAAACTACAAATCGAACCCAATCTACAACCCGGTTGACTCCGAGTGCGAATCGAACCCAATTTTGGATCAGCTAGGTCGGGCTACCAGCCAAACTGCGAATCGAACCCAATTTTGGGCCTCTCGGGGCAAACTACGAATCGAACCCAATTTCCACCCGGCGGATTCTGAATACGAATCGAACCCAATTTCGGACGTCTCTCGGCCAACTACGAATCGAACCCAATTTCGGACGAGGTCGGGCTGGCTACCGGCCAAACTGCGAATCGAACCCAATTTGGACCCGTCCTTTTGAAGGCTGAACTGGCGACCCGATCCTCGAAGCTTGACGGTGCGATCCGCCGATCGTTAGGCTGCTTCCTTCAAACCACGGTTTGTCCTTGGCCCTTCCACGTCCACCCCGACCCCGCCGATTATTGAAATCCTATGCTGAAACGGACTCATACCTGCGGCGACCTAAACCTGGAACAGGTTGGGCAAACGGCGATTCTCAACGGCTGGGTCGACGCCTGGCGCGACTTTGGGGGGCTCGTCTTCATCGACGTGCGCGACCGATATGGGATCACCCAGGTCGTCTTCGAGCCCGAAGTCGGTGAGGAATTGCAGGCGCGGGCTCGGGATCTGCGGGCGGAATTTGTGATTGGGGTGAAAGGGGTCGTGGCAAAGCGACTCCCAGGTAAGGACAATCCGAAGTTGAGCACCGGCCAGATCGAGCTCCGGGTCGCCGAACTCGAGATTTTCAACGCTACGCCGACGCCCCCGTTCGAGATCCAGGGTCCTGAGCCCAACGAAGAACTCCGGCTTAAGTATCGCTACCTGGACCTTCGCCGGCCAAGTGTTCAGCAAATCTTCATCCTGCGCCACAAGATGGCCCAGGTGATGCGAAACACCATGTCGTCTCTAGGCTTTCTCGAAGTTGAGACGCCAATCCTGGGCAGGAGTACCCCAGAAGGAGCCCGCGACTTCCTGGTCCCAAGTCGGGTTCATCCTTCACATTTTTATGCATTGCCTCAGTCTCCGCAGCTCTACAAGCAAGTGCTGATGGTGGCGGGCTTCGACCGGTATTTCCAGATCGCCCGCTGTTTTCGAGATGAGGACCTTCGGGCCTCCCGACAACCCGAGTTCACCCAGCTCGATATTGAGATGTCTTTCGTCGAAGATGAGGATGTGCTGGCGACGATGGAAGGCCTGGTCCTGGCCCTTTCTCAAGAGTTCACGGGCGTGACCTTGAGCTTGCCACTCCCTCGCAATGATTATTATGACATGATGGAACGGTTCGGCTCCGACCGGCCCGACCTACGTTATGACCTGCAGCTCAAAGATGTCGCCGACCTCGCAGCCGAGACCGACTTCAAAGTGTTCCAGCTTGCCAAAGAGGCTGGTCACCGGATTCGAGGCCTGTGCGCATCGGGCGGAGCCGAGAAGTACAGCCGCAAGGATCTCGATGGGTTGACCGAATACGCTTCGAGATTCGGAGCCAAAGGACTCGTCTGGCTCAAAGTTGACAACGAGACCATGACAGGCCCAACGGCCAAGTTCTTCACACCCGAGGTCCAGGCCAAGCTACGCGAACGCTTCTCAGCCAAAGCAGGTGATCTGATCCTGATCGTTGCCGACAGCCAAGCGGTGACAAGTCAGGCGCTATCAAATCTGCGTGCGAGACTTGCGTTAGAGCTGAACATGTACGATCCCAAGAGTTTCCATTATTCGTGGGTTGTCCGGTTCCCACTTCTTCATTGGGACGCAGATGCGAACCGCTACGTCGCGGAGCATCACCCGTTCACGATGCCGTTGGCGGAGGACCTCCACTTGCTGGATACTGATCCCGCCAAGGTCCGAGCGCAGGCATATGACTTGGTCATCAACGGTGAAGAAGCGGCGGGAGGCACGATCCGAATCCACGACTCAAAGATCCAAGCCAAGGTTTTCGGGTTATTAGGACTCTCGCCCGAGGAGGCTGAGGAAAAGTTTGGCTTCTTGCTGGGTGCTCTCAAAAACGGAGCCCCTCCTCACGGGGGAATCGCGTTCGGGTTCGACCGACTTGTGATGCTCTATGCCGGGCTCACCAACATTCGCGACTGCATTGCATTCCCAAAAACCGCCAAGGGAACCGATCTCATGACCGGTGCCCCGGGAACTGTGGATGCCAAGCAGTTACGCGAACTTCACGTGAAGTCCACAGAATAAGTGGATATAGGGTGGTCGCCCACCCCATTCTTCAAGCTCCCCGACGTCTCCAGAACACCAAACCCGTCCCGATTAGACTGAAGAGCACGACCGTGCCTGGCTCGGGGACGGGGGACACGGGAACTGCTGACCCCAACGGAGTCAGCAAGAAATTCGCATGCTTGAGTGGGTCGCTCGCTCCAACGGCTTTCGCCAGGATCTGGCCGGCATCGTTGATTGAGAGGGCATCCACCAGGGTCCAACCCAGGCTTGGGTCGACCAAGTCGTTCAGGTTACTGAACTTACCGTTCGCGTAGAAAGCAGCCCGGTTCGAGCCTGCGAAATTGCCCACAACTTGTCCGAATGCGTTGATCGCATGGGGACTAAAGCCTTCCCCGCCCGTTCCGGTAAGCGTTGTAATTGAGGTACCCAGAGCCGAGATAAATCCCTGACTCGACTGGGTTGAAGCCGAGTTGGCGGTGCCGATGATCTGGCCAGACGCGTTAATCGAAAGGTTCGTGAGTGAGGACGTTGTCGATGGGAGCGACATGTACTGACTCAGGTGGCCGTTCTGCCAGACTGCAGGCTGGTTGCCACCAACGGAGCCAACAACCGCTCCCGCTGAAGTGATTCCCTGGGGTGTGAAGCCGGGAGCCACAATCGGAGTATTGACCCCATTCCACTGGACATAGTAGCTGGCCGTACCCGTGGAATCGACATGAGCCCGGAGCATTTGCCCGGAAGTGTTGATCCCACGAACGATGTCCGGCCCGAGGTCCTGCGTCACCCCCCCTTGGACGAGGAAGGCATGAGCATTTGCAGGATTGCCTGAAGTCACTCTGCCAACAACTTGGCCTGCGTCATTGATGTCGGTCGGGATCGCGTAGGGGGACTCGACCGAGAGGGGAGAGTAGGGGGTCACCACCCCTGTGTGGCTATTGAAGGTGAACCCCTGGGGGTCGCCAGTCTTATTGAAACTGCTGGGCGACCCGAGATACCCCGTCGGATCCGAGAAACCGATCGCAACGCCTGCATTATTGATTTTCGTGACAGGCAGGTCGCCTAAATTCGTCGCATTGTAGATCGGGCCCGCAAGGAGTCTGGGACCAATCATCGACAGCGAGAGGCAAATCATCAGGGTGCGGAACATCGGGGAATCTCCCTCCATGGAGTCTGCTGGACTCATACATGCTTGCTTTCACATCTTCGCGTCTGCAACTCTGTAGGATCTCGCTGGATCCGTCAAGGTCGATTCAATAGTGCGTGTTCTCTTAAAACAACAGAGGCCCCCGGCAAATGGAATTGCCGGCGGCCTCAAGTTGGTTCAAGGGAGTGTCTTATCGCTCACTTAGCGAGGGCCGCCGCCTCTCATTCCACCACCACCCATTCCGGGCATTCCTCCGCCGGCACCGCCCATCATCCCGCCCATCCCGCCGGCACCGCCCATTCCTGGCTCACGCTTCTTCGATGATTCCTTGACCGAGCGAGTATAGGTATCAGCCATCTCGCGGCGAACCTCGTCGTCTTGATCTTTTGCCTGGTTGCGAACGACAACCGAGCCATCGGCTCGCATAACGAGTGTCAAGGCCGGGACGCTGAGCTTACCTGCGATCCCCAGACTCTTGGGGATGGCAGCGGTCCCCCCCATTGAGTCGATCACGACTTGACGGGCCACAAAGTCGATGGGCTTCGACTTGGCACCCGACCCGTCGGACACTGGAACAGCAGCGGTTGAGAAGTCACCGATCATCGAGCCAGGGCCCGCTGCATAAGACTTGACCACCGTGACGCCGTCTTCCGGGTTGAAACGGGTGATCTGGTACCAGACCTCGTCCCGCTTGGTCCCTTCATCCTTGCGGATGGCATATGCGGTGATATCTGCCGGAACGGTGACCTCGTCGGTCGGCTCGCTCCAGTCGCCGGCGAGTTGATCGCTGGACGTGTCGGTACCGGGGCTTGTATCGTCGCGATTGTAGTTCGGGTTGAAGACCACGAGCCTGGCCCGATATCGGTAAATAACGTCGGGAACGACCGTAAAGTCGAGTGAGCGAACCATTACTTCTTCTTCTTCGGACTTGGCGAAACTCGTATCCTCGACGGTAGCCGGTGCATCTGCCGATCCCCCGCCATACATTGCGCCGCCACCACCGCCACCTCCGCCACCGGCCCCCGAGAGACCCATCATCCCCGGCATTCCGCCACCACCACCGGAGGCTCCCCCCATCATTCCGCTGCGACCGCCGCCTCGCCCAGACATCATACCGGCCATATCCTCACCACCCCGACCTCCACCCATCGCCATCATACTGCTGCCACCGCCTGACCTTGCGCCTCCACCAGGCATTCCTCCACCGGCTCCCATCATCATCCCTCCGCCGCCACCGGACCCCATCATGCCGGGGCCACCCATCATGCCGCCTGCGGTCGGGTTACTCTGGATCTCTCGGAGTTCCTTGGGAACCAACTTGGCGACGTGGACCTTCTCCCAGTACCCCGCTTTGAGGAACGGGAGCGGATCAACCAAGGCCTCAAGCCGAACGTTATCAGGCGTCAACTCGTCGGGATCCACTTCAACGAGGTTGTCAATCACCACATAGTTCTTGTCCGTATCGAGCTTGCTCCATCGCGACCAGTCTCCCTTATCCGTCTTGACCTGGCGTTCGAGCTCGATCTTGGAGTAGTTGGGATAAGCGAACGCTGGGTCCTTCAAAGCCGCGAGATAGTTCTCTTTGAGCTTCCGATTGTCGAGGACACCCGTCACCGAGACCCAGCGAAGTCCCTTGGTTGATGACGTGTAATTGGTGTTTGCGGTCGAAGCATCTGCCGCCCCCCCAGCGGCGGTCCGCTCCTTCTCCTTAGCGGATTCCTTGGCGGTGTCGACGCTACCCGCGAGCTTACGGGCGAGCTTGGTCTTCTCCTCAGCCTCCTTACGTTTGGTCTCTTCCTTCTCACGAGCTGAGCCCGCACCTGCGGCTCCGCCCGCGCCTGGCATGCCGCCCATGCCACCGCCGAAGCTCATCCCACTCCCGCCACCAGCACCACCTGGGGCTCCTCGCTTCTTGCGGGGGTTATTGAAACCCTTCTTGACCTCACCAGCCTTCAAGGCTTCGGCAATCTTCTCGCCCTTTTCGTCAAGATCATATAGGTCTGTACCACCACGACCGGCATAGGCGATAAGTTCGCTGGGGACAACCAACTTCGGCTGGTCGCGAATCAGACCCGCACCGGGCTCGGGAGTCACCCACGCACGCCCGGGCCTGAATTGGTCAGCCACCAAGACGTTATTGGCTTGCCCATCAACGATCGCCTCGAAGCTCGTGTCCTTGATGTTCTCAGCTTCAAGACGTGTCAGGATGTCAGCACGATCCTGCCGTTTCTTGAGGTTCGAGTCGGCGTCAGAGGCGGCTTTATTGACCTGATCCGGCGTAATCGAGATCGTGGGCTTGATGATCGCGACGACCATGAAGACCAGACAGAGTGTGGCAGTGAGAGCCATCACGGCCTTCTCACCGTGCTTAAGGCCCAGGTTTTTTAGCTTTTCGACTGCGGGATTGGCCATGGTCGTTGCACTCCTGCGAAGCCTATGTTTCGTACCTGGCTCGGTTGACCAACATGTCAGCCAGGTTGAATTCGTTGTCGCTCTGTCGGTCGTATCTCTGGAGAGACTGCCCACAGCAGGTGGCTTCCAACGAGCCAACTACTGTGGATTGAGGTCCTCAGGATTTGGGAGGTTCCTCAGGCTTCGGAGCATCCGTTTTGGGAGTCTCTTCCGGCTTCGGTGTGTCCGACTTGGCGGGCTCCCCAGTCTTGGGTGTGTCCGACTTGGGAGCATCAACCATGGGCTCGTCAGCCTTCGGTTCCGAAGCTTTGGGGGCGTCGGTGGAGGCAGGTTCACCTTCAGTCTTCGTGGCGGAATCGGCTGCTGGGTCAGCGCCTAGGGTCGATTCGACGGGGGCGGCCTCTTCCTTGGTCGGTGGGTTGTAGAACCTGGCCTGACCGTAGACGACGACCTCGACGATGTTATAGTAGGGATCCTGGAGCTTATTCTGATTCTTCTTGGCGAGTTCGGCCCTTTTTTCGCGGTTTTCCTTGCTATTCGGATCGGCGGCCTTCCCTTTCGGCGCGGCAGTGGCCCCTCCCATACCCATGCCCCCACCGCCCATCATCATGCCCCCTTCACCACTCATTCCCATACCCATGCCCATACCAGCGCCGCGAGAGCCTCGCATCATCGCCGCGTTTCCGCCTCCCATCATCATGCCCATGCCGCCGCCACCCATCATTCCTCCGGCATAACCACCGTAACCATCGAAGCTTTGCTGGGCACCCTTCTCGGGCTTCACCACGCGCTGACCAGGCTTGAGGACTTCGATATCCATCACCTGAATCGACATGGGTGAATTTTCGAGTGCGACCAGGAAGTCCTGGACCCGAGCCTGATCGCAGAGGACCGACATCTGAACCGGTAGGATTTTGTACTGGTTGGTTTCGGTCGCCGGCTTGATGTAGTAAACCTTGTCACTCGACTCGCTCGCTCCTCCTCCGCCAGCTCCCGCAGCCCCCCGATACATCGCAGCCATGCCGCCGGCTTCGCCGCCCATAGCTGCGCCAGGGGCTGCGGATGCGTCGGCGGTCGGTTCCTCACCTGGTGCGAAGAGGTCGGGAGCTTCTTCGAGAGTCTCTCCCTTGGCGATCGAGCGTTGATCCTGGGCGAGGCTGTTGCCGACTTCAAGCAAGTTGATCTGCTTGATGATTGCCCCATCCCAATTCTTGGCATTGCCGTTCACTGCGGCGACGACTTCGAGAAGGGTCCTCTGGATCCACAAACGCTCTTTCGCCGCCCAGACCTTACCCAGGCTTGGCAGTTTGGACTCATCGAAAACGGCTGGACGGAGCAACGCTTCCTTCATAGGAGCGAGTACAACGCCTGTTCCATCCACTGGATTGAATGGCTTGAAGGTTTTGTAGACGGCTTCGACATCGTCTGAATAATCGACGACGTACTCGTTGATCGTTCGTTGGACGAAGCCCTTGTCGACGGTCTCTGGGTACTTTCGTCCCCACTCAGTGAAACGCTCGTTGACGACTTCCGGCCAGGTGAGAAGCGGAGCCTGTCGAGCATAAAGCTTCTCCCACGTCTTGTGAACGTCGGTCGACAGAATCGCCTTCTTCTCGTCAACGATCGGCTTGTACTGATCGTTCGGGGGCGAGCCACCGGCGTACTGTTGAACGTCTTTGAAAGCCCCCTCGACCGCCTTCGTTTTGGTCTCCCCAGCGACTTTCACGGGCCCGGAACCAACAAAGTACGCAACGATCGCTAGCAAATTCGCCAGCCCGATCGTAATCCAGAAGCGGTACTTGACCGCTTGTCTCAGGTAGAACTTGACTTGATCCATGGTCGGAGGTTGCTCCGTATTCGTGTGCCATCGTGAGTTTGAGTCAATGCCGCAGCTCGTAGCCGGACGTTATTTCTTGGGCTCACCCACCGGGGCGGATGGAACATCGACCGGAGCAGCTCCTTCAGCAGCGGGCACCGTGGCCTTGACCGACTTTAGGAAGTCGTTCACAAACTTCTGGGAGGCCTGTTGCGAGGCCTTATCCAACTCATCTTCGGTCGGCGTCGTTACGGAACCCTTGACCTTCTCAGCCTCGAGTAGTTCCTTGCGGATCTCATCCATCGCTTTGGGAGGTGCTGCGGTCGTGGGTGGTTGCCAAGCGAACTGGATCAAGAAGTTGGTACGCGTCAGAGTGGTCTGAGCCTTCTTGGTGGCATCTCCCCCCATCCCGGGTCCGCCTCCCATCATTCCGCCAGCTCCGGCCATCCCAGCTCCACCCATCCCAGGTCCGCCCATCATCATTCCCTCGCCGCCCATAGCCCGACCTCGTCCGCCACCTGCACCAGAACCAGATCCAGAACCACCAGGGCCACCGGCACCTCCCATCATCCCGATCATCCCTTCCATACCGCCGGCGGCTCCACCTTCTGCCGAAGCAGGAGCGCTGGCCCGAGCAAGAATCGGAACGCCGCTGGCGAGGTTATTGGTGCTGGCACCAGCCTCGGTCGTCCAGCCCTTCTCGATAGTCATCCAGGCGGGATCGACGTGATGGACGCCAAATTGGCGCAACTCGGGTGAGAGCAACGGCGGCATGATCTTCTTGACCATGAAGTCATAAGGACCGAGCTTCCACGTGACGCCCGCCTTGCGATCTTCGGCCGAGGGATTTGGGTTGTAGTAATGGCCGGTGACCTGAACCACCCAACCCGCCCCTTCCGGGGCTTTCTCTCGATCGAGCGGATGCATAAACTTTTTGAAGTCAGGATCGAGCAACGCAAACCAGCCCGTATTGAGGTCTTCTCGCCACACCGGTTTGATTGCGTCGATATGAACTGTGAGAGCTTGAAGCTTGGGACGGTCCGCCGTCTTGGCCGGGTCGAGCTTGGGCTTGATCGACGGATCGAGCAAAGGATTGTAGATGTAAGCGTTCAAAATCTTGAGGAATTGGGGCCATTTCGCACGTTCGGTGTCGTCGACGATCAACGACTTCCCTTCTTCGAATTTGGAGTTCCACTCGGTCTTGGCGGTCTCGAAGGCTGCCTTGTAATCCGATCCGTTCTTGGAAGTGGATTTGGCAGCTTCGGTCGCCAGCTTGAATGCCGTTGTGTCGACCTTCGCAAGCACCTTGTATTCGCCCAGGAACAGGGCGGCACACCCGAGCATCATCAACGCCGATGCGGCAAGAACCCATGGCTTCTTGCGACGGATCATCCGAACTTTCTCGATCTCGGGAGGGAGCAAGTTCGTCCGTAACGCACTCTTGCCTAGCCCCTGTAGAGCCAGCCCATAAGCAACGGCGAACGAGGCCAGATTCTCTTGGAACTGAGGGGCGTTCTTCACATCGTCGCCAACGAGTCTGGGGAAGGCCTCAACCTTCTCGACCTCGTGGGTCAAATTCTGCTGGAGGAACTTCTGAAGGCCGGGTAGCTTGAATCCGTTACCCAGGCCAATCACCTTGGTGATCTTCGCTGTGCGGTTAACGCTGGAATAGAAGCCAATCGAACGGTTGATTTCGGCGGAGAAGTCGTTAAAGACCCCTCGCATGGCTGTAAAGATCGCGCGGGGATCTGGAGCCTTGGTGGCGTTACGCTTCAGGTGCTCAGCCTTCGCAAAGGTCTGCTTGAGCTCCTTCGTAAGAGCACGCGTGAAGTGGTTGCCACCGATAGGGACGTTTCTCTGCCAGATCCGAACGCCATCGGTGATGATCAGGTCGGTGTTGTCCGCACCAATGTCGATAAGAACAACAGAGCCATCGACGTTATTGCCTTTGATCAGGTCGAAGGTGACATAGTTGTAGAGGGCGATCGGTGCCATCTGGACGACGTCGACTTCAATTCCCGCCACACGAAGCGGCAGAATCGCTCGATTGATTTGATCGCGTTTCATCGCGAACAGACCAACCTCAGCCATCATGAAGTCCTCGTCGGCGTCCTCGTCATCGCCGCCAATCTGCTGGTACGACCAGATGACCTCTTCTAAGGCGAACGGAATCTGCTGCCGAGCTTCGAACTTGACGATGTCCGGGATCCGCTTCTTCTCGACCGGCGGAAGCTTGATAAACTTGACCAGGCCGGCTTGTCCGGGGACCGCAATCGCGACCTTGCACCCCTTGAGATCGTTCCGATCCATGAACGTCTCAAGCGCCTCACGGACCAGGCTATCTGGCTCAGCGTCGGGTTGACTGAGGATCTTGGGATACTCGATGAAGTCGAATGCCTCGGCAACAACTTGGTCGTTGCTCTCGCCGGGGACGAGTTTGAGCGCTTTGAGCGCGGCCTGGCCGATGTCGATCGCCCAGACGGCCTGGATCTTGGCCATGCGGTCACTCCTTGGTCAGATCAATCGAGGACAAGACGAGTCGGTCGAGTAAGCAGACCGTTTCCTCCGGGTGTCGGGCACCCAGAGGACGGCCATCGGATTCGTTCGAAGTAACAAAGCGGAAGGAAACCTACGTGTCAGACGGCGAAGCGGGGACAACCCGACCTTGCAAAAGAACTTTGCGGGGGTGAATACCCCAAGGTCAAGCCGAGCCCAAGACCTGCAAGCTATCACAGGGAGACGTCTGGTTCAACGCAACCGCCACGATCAAGGACTGTCGTGCGGATCCTCTCACCACGTCACTTCATTGGACGAACGCCAGTAGGGAAAGTTCCCAAGCCTGTCCGAATTCCCTGAGAGTCACCCCACGAGCACGGACCTCGAACCCAGGAAGGCGTCGAAGTTTACCACACCGTTGGTCGCGGGGACGGCATAGAGCCTTGGCCGATCTTGGCAGGTCCTGATCGACCGTGTTAGTATCAGTGTCCGGGCCGGGATCTCGGTGTCCCATCGCGCGCGGCTATCGATCGAAGGAGTCTTTCCTCATGCGACGACCGCTTCGACTCCTCTCAGCAGCCTTGCTGAGCCTCCCCATCGTTATTCCCGCCAGATCCGCCTCTGCGGATGGACCGATCGAGAAACCCAGCAATGGGTCGAAGCAGTCGATCCTCAAAGAACTGTTCGACCAGGAGATAGGTCAGGACCAGCCCCAGCCATTCGTCCCGACCAAGCCAAGAAGCCTCGCAGACGGCAAACGGCTCGAAGCTCTACAACTCTTTACCTCAGCCCGGGCCATGGAGGAGAATCGACGCTTCCGCGAGGCGGTCGAACTCCTAGAAAAGGCACAGCTCGCTGATCCCGACTCGTTGCCGATCCTCCGTCGATTGAGTCAACTGTTGCTCATCCTCCGGAAAGATGACCAAGCCATCGCCTTCAGCCGCAAGGTCCTCCAAGCTGATCCGGGTGACACCGCGACTCTGGAACAACTCGTCCGCTTCTATGTGACTCGTAAGAATACGCCGCTCGAAGCGGAGAGTCTGCTTAAGGAGATCCTGGCCAACCCAAAGCTGGAGGGGAAACCGGGCGCTGTCCTGCTTGCCAATCATGAGTTGGGCAAGCTATACGCTGGGGCCCTTAACCGTCCTGAAGACGCCGCAGTCTGCTTCGCCAAAGTGGTCACCGCGCTCGACGATAAGACAGCCAACAAAGTCTCACCCGCCGACTTGAAACGCATCCTGGGTGCCGGCGAGGCTAATACGTATCTCCTCTACGCCCAAGTCTTTCTAGCCGCCAAGAAGCCCGATCTCGCAATTGTTGCCCTCCAGCGAGGTCTCGTCTACGACCCAGATCATCCGATCTTGCCGTTGGTCTTGGCCGAGACTCTCCTTGAGACCGATCAGGCCAGGCTGGCACTGCCTCTCATCGAAGGGTTCATGAAGCGTCAGCCCCAGGGGCGTGAGGTTTACGACCTCCTCATCACGACCCTCAAGACTTTGAACCGCGATGCAGAGATCGTCCCTCGGCTAAAACGAGCCGCCGAGCTCGACTCGAAGAACCTGACCCTTCAGTATGCTCTCGCCGAGCAGTACAAGCTTTCCGGTCAGGCAGAGATGGCTAGCGCCCTCTACCGGAAGCTAATGGACCAACAGCCCGATATTCGGGGCTTCCCTCCGCTCTTTACAACCTTGCTCAAGGCCAAGAAGACTGAAGAACTGCTCAAACTCATGGAGTCCGCCTTCAAGCAATTGGGCCGACTCGAAGCCATGAAAGAGCAGATGGACGCCCTTGTCGCCGACTCCGATTATACGGACCAGGTGCTTGATACCGGCCTAAAAATGCTCTCGGGCGATCCGCCATTGCTTGGCCAGCAGTCCTGGCTCCTTCTTCTCAAGATCGCCACCGAGGCTGAGAAGCTGGACAAGCTTATCTCGATCCAACACCTATTCCTGGCCAAGTTCCCCAGCGTCCCTGCCTATCACGAAGTGGCGATGACCCAGGCGCGGTTGGGGAAATACGAAGAGGCTGCTGGTACTCTCGATGAGCTGATCCAGAAGTTCCCAAACGAACGGACCGCGGGCATTCTGAAGTTCCTGGGGCAACTTCGCCGAGCCACCGGTAAGCTTGACGCTGCGATCGAGGCGGCTCGCGAGGCTAGAAAACTAGACCCAGCCGATAGCAAGATTGTGGAGCTGATCGCCCTCTGCCTGACCCAGAAGGGCCAGACTGACGAAGGCTTGAACCTGCTTCGCGACACCGCAAAGCTCGATCCCACTAACTCAGACGTTCTGATCCTGATCGGCGAACTCCTTCGACAGGCGGGCAAAGATCAAGAAGCACTAGCCCAGTTGAATTCGGTCGCAGAACGATTCGCCAATAACGATAGCGTCGTGCAACGAGCCCGGTCTACGATGTCGATCGTTTACACCGGTCTTGGTGACTTCGCCAAGGCCGAGGCCGAACTCGAGATCCTGCTAGCGCGGACGCCAGATGACGCGGGGGTCAATAATGACCTTGGTTATCTCTATGCAGACCAAGGCAAGAACCTCGAGAAGGCCGAGGTGATGGTCCGCAAAGCCATTGATGCCGAGCCCGACAACTTCTCTTACCTGGATAGCCTGGGCTGGGTTCTCTTCAAGAGGGGTAAGGTTGAGGAATCGCTCGTCCCTCTTCAGCGTTCACTCAAACTGATGGATCGTCCCGACGCCACGATCCAAGATCATCTTGGAGATGTCCACTTCGCTCTCAAAGACTTCACCAAGGCCAGGGCTTCCTGGGAAGCAGCTCACGCGATCGCGATCACAATGACGCCCCCCGATAAGAAGGCGGGCGACATCAAGAAGAAGCTGGATTCGCTCGAAAAGCTAGGGGTCAGCCCGAAGGCCTCCACCGGCAAGAACCCGTAAACCCTTCTCTTCTGCTCCTTCGATCTGACCGATCGATTGCAATGCACCGTCAGGAAAGGTCTGCAACATGGCAGGGCATTCTCACTCGGCAAACATCGCCCATCGTAAAGGGACCGTCGACGGTAAGCGAGCGAGGCTCTTTACCAAGCTCTGCCGAGCCATCTATGTGGCCGCACGCATGGGGGGTGCCGACCCCGACTCGAACCTGAGACTTCGTTACGCGATCGATAAGGCTCGGTCCTATTCCTGCCCCAAGGACAACATCGAGCGGTCGATCAAGAAGGGGACGGGCGAACTCGCCGCTGAGAATTACGAAGACATCATGTACGAAGGATACGGACCTGGTGGGGTCGCCGTCATGTGCGATGTCCTCACTGACAATCGTAACCGGACCGCAGGCGACCTCCGAAAAGCCTTTGAAGTCTGCGGCGGGAACCTCGGTGCCTCGGGTTGCGTTAGCTACCTCTTCAGCTACAAGGGGATCTTCCTCGTCGAGGCCAAGACGATCGCCGAAGACACGCTGATGGAGATCGCTCTCGAAGCCGGCGCTGATGACATGCAGCAGGTTGAGGACTACTTCGAGATCACCTGCGACCCCAAAGTCTTCGACTCGGTTCGGAAAGCTCTAGAAGCCCAAAAGGTCGCAGTCGACGCCGCTGAGAACCGATACATCCCAGCCAATACGGTCGAACTCGACGCCGACAACGCCAAGCGGATGATTCGACTCCGTGATATTCTGGACGAGAACGACGATGTTCAGAACATCTACGCTAACGACATTATCCCCGACGAATTCCTGGAATCCGCGTAAACTGTCGCGTGGTGATAGCCAAGCCTCAAACACAGTTCAAACAGTTCTGTGAACTTCACCCCTCCCTCATCGATATCGATCACAATCTCCGAGCGAGTCAGGATTCTCAGATGGCGACCACCCCATTTATCAAGTCCGATCGTCTTCAGAAGCTCCCTCCTTATCTCTTTGCGGAGATCGATAAAAAGAAGAAAGCAGCGATCGCCGCAGGTCGAGATATCATCAATTTGGGGGTCGGCGACCCCGATCGTCCCACCCCGGAACCGATCATCCGCAGCCTTCAACGAAGCGTCGAAGTCCCCGCTTACCATCAGTATGCTCTCGATCAAGGCGCTCCCGAGCTCCGCCAATCGATCGCCACTTTCATGAAGAAGCGTTACTCTGTTGACCTCGATCCGGCGAATGAGATCCTCCCGCTGATCGGTTCAAAGGAAGGTATCGCGCACTTCCCGTTCGCAGTCCTCAATCCTGGCGACATCGCTCTTGTCCCGGACCCCTGTTACCCTGTCTATCGATCAAGCACCATGTTCGCGGGTGCCGATGTCTACACGATGCCCCTACTACGTGAGAACGGGTTTCTGCCTGATCTCGACGCCATTCCTGCCGATGTCTACCACCGAGCCCGACTGCTCTTCCTCAACTACCCCAACAATCCAACCGGGGCGATTGCCGATCTGGCATTTTATGAGAAGGTTGTCGCCCTGGCCAAGCAACACAATCTGGTGATCGCCCAAGACGCGGCCTACAACGAGATGGCCTACGACCGCCCGGCCCCCAGTATCTTGGAAATACCAGGTGCGAAGGACGTGGTTGTCGAGTTCCACTCGCTCTCCAAGACCTTCAATATGACCGGTTGGCGTGTCGGTTTCGCAGTCGGCGGAGCCCCTCTCATCAGCGCACTTGGGCAAGTCAAAGCCAACACGGACTCAGGGATTTTCACGGCGATCCAGTTCGCCGGCAAAACGGCTCTTGACGAATACGACACGATCACGCCACCGATCCGGGCTCTCTATCGCGAGCGCCGCGACGCGTTTGTGACGGCGATGAAGGGGATCGGTTGGGATGTCTCCACACCTCCGGCAACGTTCTATATGTGGATTTCTTGTCCCAAGGGTTACACATCCAGTGACCTATGCGCCAAGCTCTTGGACGAAGCGAATGTGGTGACAACGCCCGGTATTGGGTTCGGCAAGAGCGCGGAGGGTTACATCCGAGCCGCTCTCACCGTTGAGACTCCGCGACTGCTCGAAGCGGTGGCGCGAATCGGCAAGCTTAGCCTTTGAAGGAGCAGGGGGGCATCGCTCAGTTCGACGGTCTCGATAAGGTGAGCGATGCCCAGCCATCAAAAGCCAAAGCCAGCTCTCATCGCGATTGGGAGCAACTTGGGAGAACGCCGAGCCACAATTGACTACGCCGTCGATCGGCTCGGTCGCCTTGCCCTGACCCGCCTCGAAAAGGTTTCCCGATACCATGAGACCGAACCCATCGGTGGACCGACAGGGCAGGGGCCATTCCTCAACGCTTGTGCTTTGCTAGCCACGAGCCTTACTTCCATCGAACTCTTCGGTGAACTTCAAAAGATCGAGAACGACGCAGGACGCACACGAATCGTCCATTGGGGCGAGCGGACGCTCGACCTCGACCTTATCCTTTATTCTGACGCGATCATCCAATCCGAGGGGTTGGTGGTCCCCCATCCTCGCATGGCTCACCGATCCTTCGTGCTCGAGCCCGCCGCAGAGATTGCCGGCACGATGGTCGATCCGTGGACGCGACGAACAATTCGAGATCTCCGCGATAATCTGAGCCGCCGACCTAAATACCTTGCCTTAGTAGCGCCTATTGGACCCCGGCGAGATCAACTTGTTGCAGACTTGGCGTCCTCGCTGCATGCATCACTCCTGGCTGGCGAACGCTCAGGAGGAGATAGTCTCACGCAGGCTGGCCCCACCTCCTCTTCTACAACAGAGCTGCATGACCAATTCGCCGAAGCATCGCAGTCGTTAAGCCTTGAGCGATGGCCCAAGTCGGACACCTGGGTTGTGAGCGACTTCTGGATTGATCAGTTCTATATTTCTGCTCAGCTTCAATTTGCCTCCAACACTTGCCGGTTGTTGCCATTCCGCGACCGATTCCTTACAGGCAGGTCGAACCTGCTCCAACCGACGCTTGTCGCATTTTGGGACCCTCCTGAACTAACCTGGAATCAAGACTCAGCCAATGTTCAACCGCACCCCGAACAGGTTGAATTGCAAGATCTGGGCATCCAGTCCCTGACTAATAGCTGGCGACGGTTGCGTCGGGCATATTATGACTATCGTGAGACGATTCCGTGTCGGGACCCTGTCCTGATCATTTCTTCTCCTGACCGTGAACAGGTATTGGCTGAGATCCTGTCGGCCTGTCGTTCATCCTCAATACATTGACCAGTTGCGATACCCGGGTCTAGAATCCGCCGAGTCTGATCCGCCTGGGAGGCCATCCGTCCATGTCCAAGAATACGGGGAAATCCAAAGCTAAGGGGAAAGACGAGGGCTCCGGCATCAAGGTCGTTGCCCGGAATAGGCGGGCTCGATTCGAGTTCGAGCTGCTCGAGTCCGTTGAGGCAGGGATCGTTTTGACGGGAACCGAAGTGAAAAGTCTCCGGATCGGCAAGGCGTCCCTCGAAGAAGCCTACGCAGGTCTGGACCACGACGAAGTCTGGCTCTACGGCTGTGATATCCCTGAGTATCTCCAAGCCAACCGTATGAATCATAAACCCAAGAGGCCGCGCAAGTTACTCCTCCACCGAACCCAGATCGACAAGCTCGATGCCAAGACCTCCGACCGTGGAATTACGATCGTCCCGCTCCAAATTTACTTCAAGGACGGAATGGCCAAGGTCGAGATCTGCCTCGCCAAGGGGAAGAAACTCCACGACAAGCGTGAGTCAATGAAGAAACAAGACGCCAAACGTGAGATCGATCGAGCCCTCCGTCAACGATGAGCTTGAGAACCTTGCAAACTTGCAGGCCAACTTGATTCTGGGATCTTAGCCTTTATACTATTGATTACCGATCAGTAATGATCGGCCTGGCAATCGGGGGCGAACCAGGTTCGACCGGATGGCCGAGGTGGCTGGTGGCGTGCCGAGGTTGGTCAGCAGGCCTCGTAAAAAGCGGACCAAATTTTAGTTGCCAAGAGCACTCCAGCTCTCCGTCTCGCTGCCTAATTAGGTAGCCAGACGGTCTCGCGGCGTCTCTTCTCCCGAGAGAGCCGTCCGGGATCGCCAATTCGGGATTGACTATGTCTAACCGCCAGTTGCGACACAGTTGAAACTCATGACCGGCTAAGTTTGAAAGCACCCTGCCGATCGGGGGCTGAGAACCGACAATTAAATGAACGGCTACGCACGTAGATGCCTTCATTAGAGCGTCTCGGGACGCGGGTGCAATTCCCGCCGCCTCCATAAATAGCCACTTGCGATTCGTCGCAAGTGGCTATTTTTATGTGTAGAGAAGCGACTTCGAGCCAGGGCGATTCACGGTTCGGTACACTTACCATCGTTTGGTTTTGCTTTCAACTCGTTCTGTCGAATCCTCGACGGCTAGGAAGGATATTCTTATGCAAGCTCCGCTAATTTCGATTTCGATCATCGGAGTCTCCGCCATCGGATTGTTCCTGTCTTGCCCTTGCCCCGTCCATGCTCAGATGTCTTCGTCCTCCGGATCGCTCGGGGGTTACGGTGCATCAACGATCGGTTCGTATTACACAAACAGCGGGGCAGGGGGATATCTGCCATATGGTGGCAGCATGAGAGGCGGCTACTTGCCTGCTTCTAGCCCTAACCAGCGAACCACGCTCTGGCGGAACCCATCAACTCCGATTGGCGGTCGATCCTCGGTGATGTCGGCAGGGACGTCGCGGGGTGGAGGAATGACGAGAGGGGGCTCGATGCCGAGTGGATTCCCGGAGTTGGGCTCAACGTCAGGGATGGGAATGGGAAGTCTGTCCAGGACACGATCAATGAGTTCTTCAGGAATGACACGTCCGTCTACAAGCATGAGTGTCATGCCGCCAGGTTTATCAATGCCGTTTCGAGTACCCAGCGGTCCGGCAAGTAGCGGCTCAATGTCGATGCCTTAGAAGTCGCAGAGGCTTAAGGCGATGCACGGGGCAAATCCCTTTCGGGAACTGTTCCCGGAGACGTCGCTGGCTCTGTGAGAAGTAGGCGAGGTGCGAACGGACCAGGTCTATTTGAAAGAATGTTAGCACGAGAAGCATCTCGACCGCTTGGCCTGATTTCCGCTTCGGGAGGCGGCAAAGGCGTTTCGGCTTGGGCGGTCAGTTCGATACCAACGGCGCGTTCCAGGGATGCGAGGGCTTTCCCGAGTTCCGACTCGACCTGAGCGATTTGAAGCTCGACCTGGAGTACTTCACGCCATGCGCTGATCAGCGTGAGGTAGTCGACGTTGCCGGTCCGATAATCGTTCGCGGCGATTTCTAGGGCTTGCCGGCTCCTTGGCAATATGCGAGCACGAAGTAGTTCAAGAATCTCGCGCTGGGCTTTTGCTTGAATCATCAAATCTTTGATTTCGCGGTATGTTTTATCTCGCTCCGACTCAAAGAGTTGAGAATCCGCACGAGTACGGGCCTGCGCTTCTTGGACACCGGCATCGAGTTTTTTGTGGTAGATTGGCATGTTGAAACCGACGAACAGGCCAGCGTTATCCCGGCCATCGGCAGCAGGGGAAGCGGCATTCCGCTTGGTCATTAGGCCATAGTTCACACCGAGCGTGATATTTGGATAATAGCGTTTTCTCGCGAGATCGACTGCTCGTTCGTCGCGTGCAACGGCGGCGAGCCTCCCTTGAAGTTCCGGTTTAGCGAATGCAGCGAGACGATAGAGCTCGTCGATGGCGGTGGGCACAGCACTCGGTGGAAGCGCTTCGAGAGCCTGGAGTTCGGCTTCGGGACTGATATGAAGTTGTTGCGCAAGATCGGCACGAGCCGTCGCAAGCGATTGCCGAGTCGTGACTAACTCACGATCAAGGTCGGCCAAGAGGACCTCAGCGCGAAGCACATCCTGCTGACTTGTCGAACCGGTTTCGTAACGTTTTCGAGCGAGGTCGATAAAATCAAGGACGAGCGCTCGGTTCTCACTCAGGATCGTCTCGGCGCGGCCATTGAAGAATAAGTCGTAGTAGCCCCTCTTGATCGTCGCGACGACGTCCAACTCAGCAGCCGCCAACTCGGCGATTGCCACATCTACGTCGGCCGCAGCAGCAGCCCCTCGTAAGCGTAGGGTGCCCAACCAAGGAAACTGTTGCGCGATCATCATTTCGTAGGGCATGTATCCCATCAGCGAATACTGAGGGCCGTTTGATGGGAATGGAAAGATTGTGTTAGAGACCACGGGATCTTCTAAGGAAGTCACCTGTGGTATCCGAGCCCTCATCGCCTCAACATTCGATCGAGCAGCTCGGACGGTGCGGTTCTCGATCAAAGCTCGTCTGAGGAAGATCTCGACAGGCTGAGGACCTGTAAGCTCGGATGGGGTCGGGATTGAGAGCGGGTCGGTAACGACGGCCAACGGAGTCGATCGCCGTATCTGATGCTCAAAGCCAGTGCGCTTCAGGTTGGAATCTGAGAGGGCAGGGCTTGGGCCTTTTCTCGAAGAGACGGAAGTTCGATCGATCGGGGTGCTCGAGACGACTAGCTCGTTCCGAGCTGCTAGACCAGCGCAACCACACAGTGATGTCACGCATGCAATGATGAAGAACTTGGGCCATCGTAACTTCATGACGGAGGATCCTTTTGTGGACAGGCGATCAGCGAAAAGTGCTGACGTCGTCCAGATTCAAGCGCACGATGAGCCCTCGAGTGAGTTCGGCGTTCCGGTTGCAACGACTACAGGGAAAATGCCAGCACTGATTCTTTCTGGGAATTGATGAACATTTCATTGGGACAGTGCGTAAATTGAAGGTGATGGGCTTGCTCGATGACCGAATCGAGTTATAATCCAATTAGGTCTTTTCCCATCAAAGGTATCTCATGGTTCGGACTTCAGCCATCTATCGGGTCTCGCTGGTCACCTTCGCGGTGACCACGGGACTCGCGTTGGGTGGAGGTAAGGCGTTAGCCTGTTCAAAGCCGAGTTCGAATCCAGCTCTTCCGCCATGCTGCATAGGGATGGTTCAGCAAAGTTGCAATTGCTGCCCGTCCGCTAATTCGGTCGACCTGGAAATTGTCTCCGAAACTTTTTTAAATGCGAGCGTTGGTTCAGTTTCCCTGGCGGACTCATTGTGTTCCTGCTTTTCCCAGCCGAAAGATTCTGGCTCTCCAGCTCCCGAGCGCTCTTCGAAAACGAATGGCGATGAGCGATCTGAGCGACTCGCCGAACCTTCCCTGCTGAGTTTTTGTGAGCCTCGTCACGCGGGTGCCCTGACCCGTCGTCGTACCTCTTGGCTCATCACTTGGGCCTCTGCGCCGCTCTATCTGTGCAACTCTCGTCTCCTGATCTAATCTGGCTCTCGCGTCTTGGGTCAAGGCAATCGCCTTGCAACCTTAGGCGTCCGCGCGTATTGGCTTCCCGCAGCCGAGCGTTGCAACGCCCCTACGCCCCGCCTCAGTCGTCACGTTTCTCGACCGAGCGGTTCAGGTGACGTTCTCCGAACAACTATTGTTCCGAGTACGTCGCTGGGAGCACGATCCATGTCTTCGACAACGAATGGCCTTCCAGGCCTTGATTCTTCGTCTGCGCCTTCGGTAGTGCCCCTCTCAAGGTGGCAAAAAATCCGGATGGTGGTCAAGGTCGTCGAGCTACGGCTCCGCTTTATCGCCCTAATGGCGGCCACTGGCCTGATTTTTGGCTATTGGGACACGATTAAGAACCACTATGAGAAATGGACTCGCCCTCCAGGTGTGATCCATTCTGCCGCGTCGGATACTGAGTTTTATTGTCCGATGCATCCGACCGTAATCCAGCCGACGCCGGGGAGTTGCCCGATCTGTGGGATGCCCCTCTCGAAGCGGAAAATCGGCGAGAAGGAAACACTTCCTATCGGTGTGACTGCAAGGGTCCGTTTGGCGAGCTCACGGATCGAGCAGGCTGGGGTCAAGACGGTGGAGATCAGTTACGAGCCGCTTGCCGAAACGATCACCACGGTCGGATCGGTGGTGATCGACGAGCGACGTCTCAAACGGATCTCGTCAAAGATTCGTGATCGAGTGCGTGTTGAATCTCTGTTTGTCAACTTTACTGGCATAACGGTGAAGGCAGGCCAACCCCTCGCTGAAGTCTATGGCCCGGAACTTTATCAGGCGACACGGGAACTGCTCCTGGCTCAACAGAGGGCGAACCAACCTGTTGTGGCTTCTCGGAGCGAACTTGGCCGAACCGTTCTTGGTCGCCCCGACGAGTTATTGAATGCCTCGCGACAAAAGCTCGTACTTTGGGGACTCTCAGACGTTCAAATTGATGAAATTCTGGTCAAAGGTGTCGCATCAACCAAGATGCCGATCCTTTCACCTATTGACGGTGTCGTTGTGAAGAAAAATGTGGTCGAAGGTCAATACATTATGGAAGGGGAGGCGATGTTCGAAATCGCTGACCTTACTCATGTCTGGGTCCAAGCCCAAATCTATGAAGACCAGATCGACCTGGTTCGTGTTGGCCAGTCTGTCGAAGCCAAGGTTGAAACCTATCCTGGCCAGATCTTTCGTGGAGTCGTGGCGTTCCGCGACCCGGTCCTGAATCCTCAGACGCGGACCGTCAATGTTCGCTATGACCTCGACAATGCCGATGGCCGACTCATGCCGGGAATGTTCGCGACCGTAACTTTCGCCACACCCGTAGCTGAGACACCGGCGTTTCGTGACCTGCTCGCTCATATGCCCGCTCCCAAGGATCTGACGCGCAGGGTGAGCCTGACGGTTGATGAGCAAAAGCTCTGCCTGGTCACCAATCTCAAGCTCGGCTCGATGGGAGATCCGGTAGCAATTGAGATCGAAGGCAAGAAGATTTGGATGTGTTGCGACAACTGCGAGACCCAACTCAAGGCAAATCCGGCAAAATTCCTCACAAGACTCGCGGGACCGCCAAAAGACGGAGTACTGGCGGTGCCGGAATCGGCTGTCATTGATACGGGAACCCGGCAGATCGTTTATGTCGAGGTCGAGCCAGGTGTTTATGAAGGACGGGTTGTGGTTCTTGGGGCACTCTCAGGTGACGTCTACCCCGTCCTCTCGGGACTTTTTCTCGGTGACCGAGTTGCGACTGCCGGTTCATTTCTGATCGATGCCGAGACACGATTGAATGCGTCCCCCGGACCGGTCGCAATTCCTCCATCAGGTGAACAGCCTCCCGTCGCAGTCGTACCCGCCGCTGTGTCGAAGACGTCTACACACGTTCACTAAGCGACCAAGGAAGGAGGTTGGGGATGATTGAGAACATCATCGAGTGGTCGATTCGTAATCGCTTCCTCGTCATAATCGCCGCACTTGCAGTGGGTATCGCGGGCACACGTGCCGCCATGACAATGCCGGTTGACGCGATTCCTGACCAGTCCGAAAACCAGGTGATTGTCTTTACCGACTGGATGGGCCGAAGCCCCCAGGAGATCGAAGATCAGGTCACTTATCCACTTTCGGTCAATCTCCAAGGATTATCGGGAGTCAAGGTTGTCCGGTCGTCTAGCGAGTTCAATTTCTCGATGATCAGTGTGATCTTTGACGAATCGACCGACTATTATTTCGCCCGCCAACGTGTACTCGAACGCTTATCGATCGCCTCGACGTTTTTACCTCCTGGCGTAATTCCATATCTCGCGCCTGATGCGACGGCTGTCGGCCAAATCTTCTGGTACACGCTCGAATCCGATGAGGGAATGGATCTGGGAGAACTCCGGGCCATCCAGGATTGGTACGTTCGCTACCAGCTCAACTCGGTCCCTGGAGTGGCCGAGGTTGCGAGTGTGGGGGGTGCCCCTCGCGAATATCAAATCGATCTCGATCCCAACAAGCTCCGGGCGTACGGCATCAGCCTTGGCGAGGTGGATCTGGCCGTCGCTCGCTCGAATTCCTCGGTAGGAGGTCGAGTCATCCATAAAGGCAATGCGGAGTATCTGATCCGCTCGGTGGGATGGATTAAGGGTGTTGAGGACCTGAGACAAACTGTGATTGCGGAGCGACAGGGAGTTCCAATTTATCTGAAAACGGTGGCCACGGTTCAGCTTGGACCGTCGTTCAAGCGGAGTGTCCTGGAGAAGGATGGCAAAGAGGTCGTTGGTGGCGTCGTTGTGATGCGCTATGGGGAGAACCCTCTCGAAGTGACCCGCAAGGTCAAGGAGAAGATCTCCACACTCTCGACAGGGCTTCCTGCGGGAGTGCGGATCGTTCCGTTCTATGACAGGACGCCACTGATCAAGAAGGCGATGGCCACAATAATTGATACGGTCAAAGAGGAATTGACCATTTCCACAGTAGCCATTCTCTTGATCATGGGTCACCTCGGAGGCGCGTTTATTGTATCAATCACACTGCCACTGGCGATTCTTTTTAGCTTTCTGATGATGAAGTTGTTCGGTATCCCGTCGAATATCATGAGTCTCGCAGGGATTGCGATCAGCGTTGGGATTCTTGAAGATCAAGCCGTCGTCATGACTGAGAATGCCGCGCATCATTTGACCAAGCACTTCGGTCAACAACGGATCACTGGCGATGTTCTTCATATTATCATCCCTGCCTGCCGGACTGTAGGGCGGCCCATTTTCTTCTCGGTATTGATCACGATTCTTTCATTCCTGCCGGTATTCGCTCTGACAGGCAGATCCGGAAAGCTTTTTCATCCACTCGCGTATACCAAGACGTTCGCACTGATTGGTGTCGCGGTCCTGGCGATTACTTTGGTTCCAGCTCTGATTCCGATTTTCCTTCGAGGGCGAATCAAGTCGGAGGATGAGAGTTGGTTGGTTCGAACGATGATCGCCATCTTCAAGCCAATGCTTTCCTGGTTGATGGATCGCCCCACACTCGTCTGCTGGCTATTCGCTTGCATCTTAGGATGTGGATATCTTGCATCCACAAGACTCGGGTCGGAATTTGTGCCTCCGCTGGATGAGGGCTCGATCCTCGACATGCCGACGAGTGTACCTCGAATGTCAGTGACGCAGGCAGCAGCCGATCTGAAAGCTCGTGACGCCATCCTACGGGGCTTTCCCGAAGTTACGATGGTTGTCGGCAAAGCGGGAAGGGCCGAAACCCCGACCGATCCCTCTCCGCTCGACATGGTCGAGACCGTCATCAACTTGCGTGATCGCGAGTTTTGGCCCAAACGAAAGCTGAAATTCGAAGATGCAGTAAGCCAGACTATGGCGGCTTTCGCGATGTTGGAGTCACAGGGTGTGCTTCAGCCGATCAGCAAGGAAGATCGCGAAGCCCTCATCAACGATTCTGCAATGGAGGTTGTGTCTCGAGTGGACGCGACGTTGCGTGATCTGGCGCTCCTCCGACTCAAGGAACATCGCCCAGAGCTTGGGCTGATCCTCGTTCGTGAAGCCATCAATGAGTTGCTCAAACGAGTCGATCCGTCCGCAGTCTTTCGGTCAGCAACGGCAGTGGAGCGAACTGAGCTTGAGAGGACACTGGCGGCGATTTATGGATCCCGGCTCGCTCTTGACCCTGCTCACGATGATGTCGCCGGCCTGCTCAAAGAGACCGCTCGGCGGTTGGTTGACCTCGGAGTTCTTCACCAAAAGCCGGACTTGCTATCGCCTCAGCCGACGACCTGGGAACGGACCGAGGCTCTGGTTGGTGGCTTGCTTGGTGCGGTTCCGAGCACCTTTTACGACAGGATGACCGAGCACGTTGCAGCCACCCACGATGACGAGTTTCGAGCCAAGATGAAGACCTTGAATTGGGAACTCTTCGATCGTGCCGTGGGAGACGCAACCTTCGCTGCACTCGACGAACTTGCACATAAGGCCAAGGACCGGAAGTTTGTGTTGCGCGAACCGACCGCCGAGGAACTGAAAACCTACCGTGCCAAGTTAGAAAAGCCATTTGGCGATCGGCTCTTCCTTTGGCAGAAGGGGAAACAGGATCTCGTGGACGAGATGGCCTCAACTCTGCAGGTCCCTGGGTGGGGGAACATCTTCACCCAGCCGATCATCAATCGAATCGAAATGCTCGCCACGGGCGTGCGGACCCCAGTTGCGGTGAAGGTCTTCGGCGACAACTTGGATACAATTCAGCAGGTCAGCCAGGAAATCGCGGCGGTCTTGCGAGGAGTTCGAGGGGCGAGCGGAGTGGTGCCGGACCAAATTGTCGGCAAGGGTTATATCGAGATCGACATCGACCGCGCCAAAGCGGCTCGGTACGGAATCCAGGTCGGTGACATTCAAGATGTGGTGGATGTCGCGCTTGGCGGCAAGCCATTGACCGTGACTGTCGAAGGACGCCGCCGATTCCCTGTACGTGTGCGTTATGCTCGTGATTTCCGAACCGACGAAAAGTCGCTCGGGCGCTTACTCGTGGCCGCACGTGGCGCTGGTGGGGGGGCAAGCGGGGACTCGCCCGGAGGAATGGGCATGGGTTCAGCCCCTGCAGTAAATTCGGGAGGCGCAACGACAACGCCTCTTCAAGTGCCGCTGGCGGAGGTCACCACGATCCGGGTCGTTGAAGGCCCGTCAATGATCAAGAGTGAAAATGGACTGTTACGTTCTTATGTGCAATTAACAGTAACGGGTCGGGATGAAGTCGGTTTCGTAGATGAGGCGAGAAGGGTTGTCTCGGAGAAGGTCAAGCTTCCCGAGGGGATGTACATCGAGTGGTCCGGGCAGTTCGAGAACGAACTGAAGACGCGAAAGACCTTGCAAATCGTCTTTCCCGCTGTGGCTGCGATCATCGTGCTGATCCTCTATCTAACCTACAAGAGTTGGGTCGATGCGATGCTTATGATGACCAGTGTACTTGGAGCACTCGCCGGAGGAGCGATCTTTCAGTGGGCCTTCGGCTTCAACTTCAGTGTCGCGGTTTGGGTTGGCTACATTGCATGTTTTGGCATGGCGACGGAGACCGGAATCGTCATGCTCGTTTACTTGCGTGAAGCTGTTGACGAACGCGGAGGCCTGAGCGCAATTCGCTCGGTCGCTGAACTGCGAGAGGCGATTCTTAATGGAGCCATCCACCGGCTACGCCCTAAGCTTCTAACCGAAGGCACCACGATTATCTCGATCGCGCCGATGCTCTGGGCGACTGGCGTTGGTTCGGAGATTGTCCGACCCATGGCGGCCCCTGTACTGGGCGGATTATTGATCGCTGACGAAGTCATTGATGTTTTCTTACCAGTGCTTTACTTCGCCGCGAAGAAGTGGCAGTGGAGAAAGCTCCACGGTCTCGGGCCTCTTGATGATCAACGGATTTTGGACATTGCAACAGAGGCCGTACCGTCATGAACCACCCCAACCTCGCACGAAGTACCCCAGGGACTTGCCCCTACTCCAGCATTGCCTTGTCTTACCGATGAGAGTCGAGCTTGGGGCTCTCGTCGTGTGACGAGAGCCCCTTCCTTGACAGTGACATGAGGAGTTTGCGACCAATGAAATCAATGCTAGTAACGGTTCTGGGGTTGATCAATCTAAGCTCAGCAGCCTCGACTGAGGTCTCGGGAGCGCCATTTCCCGTCGTGACGGTCACCGTGATCGGCCAGGAAGATCAAGGGGCCAAGCAACCGCAGGCCGTGGTTGACGAGGAAGGTCGAATTTTCGTCACTTTCGGAGTCAAAGACACGATCCGCTGCGCGACCTCGACTGATGAGGGCAAGACCTTTCAAGCGACCACTGTCGGATCCGCTGGAAAGCTCGCGCTCGGCATGAGACGAGGACCGAGGATTGCCGTTGCCGGTGGGACGCTCGTTGTGAGCGCTATCGTCGGAGCAACCGGGAATGGTCGAGATGGTGATCTCCTGGCCTGGCGATCGACGGATCAGGCCAAGACATGGACGGGGCCGACACGTGTAAACTCCGTCGATGGTTCGGCGAGAGAGGGATTGCATGGCATGGCCGGGGGCCCTGACGGCTCAATTTACTCTGTGTGGCTCGACCTGCGGAGCAAGAAAACGGAACTCTATGGTGCTCGCTCGGTTGACGGTGGACTCACTTGGGAAGCCGATCGACTCATTTATCGCTCCCCGGATGGAAGCATCTGTGAATGCTGCCATCCATCTGTCTGCATCGCTCCGGATGGGACACTTCATGTGATGTGGCGAAACAGTCTTAACAGCGCAAGAGATCTCTACGCCTTGAGTTCCAAGGATGGAGGGAAAACATTTAACGCTGCCGAGAAGCTCGGGCAGGAATCCTGGTCGTTGAAAGCCTGCCCAATGGATGGAGGGGCCATCGCCGTTGGTCCCGCGAACAAGGTGGAGACGATCTGGATGAGGGAGGGGGCGATCTTCGAGGCAAGACCAGGCCAGCCAGAACGTAAATTAGGTCCTGGATTCCAGGGATGGGTTGCGTACGGTTCAGCAGGCCCCTTCGCTGCCTGGCTGGGTCAGCGATCGGGACCACTCATGATACAAATTCCTACCGAGTCAAAGCCCTTTGTTCTGGCGAATGAAGCAGGCAGCCCGATGGTCACCAGCAGCCCAAATGGACGAGATCCTATTGTTGTCGTCTGGGAAGCGAAACCGGAAGCCGGGGGAATCCTCGCGGCAGTTCTCTCACCCGCTCAGGAGCAACAAGCTCCCGTCCCCAAGATCAAGAAATGAGGATATCGTTGCCAACCTGGCATTCCCCTCCGCCAATCAAGTGATTTACTCCGACCGACAGTTCAGAGCCTACAGAGTCGCTTAAACTTTGCGGCGTGTGACGCCGTGAATCCCAATCCCGAAGAGGAGAGTTCTGATGCGTCTATGGAATATGAAGTTTCTCGCGATCGTTCTCGGCAGTCTCACTTTCGGTCTCAGTGCCGCAGTCTCTGCACACGAGGGGCATGATCATCCCGAACATGGCGGTGTTGTCTCGGCGACGACGAAGCATCATTTTGAGGTCGTCTTCACCAAGACGGGGCTCACGCTTTACCCATTCACTGAGGAGCACAAGCCGATTGCGGTCGATAAATTAACCGCCAAGGTGTCGTTCCTGGTCCCGGGCATTAAACCTACCGATGCTTACGCGCTCAGGCCGGTGCCGACCACACCCGGGCAGCCCGTTCAAAGTCTTGGCCTTGCCATCGATTTGTCCAAGGCGACCCCTAAAGAGACGAAAGTCACTTTTCAGATTAGCGGCCTGAGTAGCCCCGCCGAGCCGGTCGCAACGCTCACACTCCCTCTTACCTTTGCTGCGTCGGGTGAAATTGTCATCACAAAAGCAACTCAGGCCGACCAGGCAAAGATTGATGCACAAAAAACGTGTGCAGTGACCAAAGAACCGCTCGGTTCGATGGGCATCCCACTCGTTGCAACACGTGGCGACAAGTCACTGATGCTTTGTTGCGGTGGTTGTGTGAAAACACTGACCGCGAACCCAGACAAATACTTTGGCCCCGTCGCCTCAGCTCCG
>JANXSX010000084.1 GCA_025356475.1 Isosphaeraceae bacterium
CCTACCCGGCAGTTTCCGACAGGCACTCTGGGGAGGGTGGACATGCCCCAACTGCGCGAATGCGTTCGATGCATTCGGAAGTTTAGTGACTCCGAAGTCGGAATCTTACGCATCAAACCCAGCGGTGATCACGATCTCCGCCCGGAAACTCCGCCTCCTACGCCCGGATCTTTATGGTTTTGCTGGATTGTGTCACAGACTCCGAGTCAAGGTCGGGCTAGCTTGGGATCAATTGCGGTACATTAAGGGACATCTCCAGAACGGCGATACGCGGGCGGCGGTTGTGGTCTCGCACGACCCCCTCCTGATCGCCGCCTACACTGATGAACTCGACGCAGTTGCGATTCTGGAATTCCCCGTTGATTTTGTCGAGGCTTATGAACTAGTTGATGGAACGCGACTCTTGACAGTCAATTCCTATACCCAACTCCACGAGCCCGATGGGGATATTGTCCTGGGACCAAAAGCACGAGGGGGGTTGGAACGGCTTTAACCCAATCATTGCCGATTTCGTCTCGGAGGATTTCGACCGAATTGATCAACTCAAGGAGCAAATCGGGAATGAGGAGTGGCTTCGCGCCTACCAGATGGGCCGTCAATCCATTCAACGACGACCCGGGATCTCCAGGGACGCCGCTCCCATTTATTCGTCAATCGCTACCCAACTCCAACACCGGTGATGCCCCCGAGGAGATTAACGGTCAGGTTCTGTGATCCCCAGTTTTTGCTTCTGAGACTGGAACGAGACATATAGCCGCTTGTAGAGTTCATTTTCGCCGGGGTTCGAGCCCGCGTGGTGGAATTTCAACTGATACTTTTCCATGAAGAAAACGAGTTCGCCCACGGCGGTGGCCTTGTGAGCGTGGGTGTCGCGAATAATCTCTTCAGCGTACTTGAATGTTGATGCGTGAAACATAATCATTGATTTTTCAATTTCCTCAAGATAGAGACGGGCCTGATCGCGAAAGCCGAGTTCCTCGGGCACTGCCCTCCCTGCCCGAGTCTTCAGGTTAGCGAGTGCATTCTTGAGGGCGAGAGCATCCTCAGGGCCCAGCTTCTCGAGCACGCATTTATCACGAACGTTGCGGTAGGCAGCATCGTAGAGCTTGCGTTCCCTCTCGATACCATCAATTTGGAGAAACTTCGGCCACTTCCCTTCCTGGTCGAGCCTGCTCAAGGCGATCAGCCCCTTGGTCAACTCGTAACCCTCACGAGTGCCGGGCTTAGGGGTGAACTTGAATGTTAGCGAACGGATCGTCAGGTCAGGGGGCAGATCGACTTTCGCTATCCTCCAATCGGATGTCGTGATTGCCGGATTCATTAGATCGCCAAGCAATGCGTTGAGTGCGGTACCGTTAGAAAGTTCCGCCGGCTTCGGCTCGGTCCGCAAACGCCTGGCGGTTTCCTCCATCGTCTTCAACGCCGTGCGTTGGGAGTTGTTGACTCGTTGTTTCTGTCGTTTAAGGACCTCTTCACGATCTTCCTTGATATCATTGAGCATCTTTCGATTATTCTCATAGATCTTTCGGTCGGTATCTACGTTGATCGAGCGCGCATTGGCGTTATAAAGCTCAAACCAGCCAAGACCACGAACAAGTGCAGCCTCGCCTCGGAGGATATCTCCCTGCACAGTTTGGTATGCCACTGAGCGTGAGGGTTGGCTCAGACAGATGACGACTATGAAGAACGCGGTAGACAACTTGGTTCGTCTCGTTCCACTCATTTCGAACTCCCGATAGGATGAAATCATTGCATAGTTACGCGGGGAAGGTCTCGGAAGAATTCCCGACTAGGAAGCAAGTGCGATTCCTGAAAGTAAAACGGCTTACCAACGATCGCTCCGACTTCAATCGCGTCCGATTCCACCCAATCTCGCCCGCCAAAAGCACTCGGTTTTTTTTCAATTGAAGAGAGAAACGGTTCAAGTTGAAATCAGAGCGTTACGCACTTCGACATTCCGTCACCTACCCTAAAGAAAAAACCGTGTTGATTCAAGGAGAAACTGTCTCAGATGAGAAATCAGCGAGTCTTGTTCTTGCACGAAGAGGTTACGAATTCATTAGGATACGGATCCCGTCAGACTACATCTGATTTTCTGGCTTTTCATAGACTTTCTATCGCCCAGCTCTCCTTTGTTTACTCAAGTTTACTTGAGAGAGGTCACTTATGCCTCGAATTCGCCGCGGTTTCACCCTCATCGAGCTGTTGGTCGTGATTGCCATCATTGCTGTACTTATTGCACTTCTCTTGCCAGCGGTGCAGGCGGCGCGAGAGGCGGCCCGCCGCGCCCAATGCGTGAACAATCTGAAGCAGATCGGCCTCGGAATTATGAACTACGAGAGTTCCGTCGGTAGTCTGCCCTGGGGAGAGTGTCCTCACGTGGGGGGCAATAGCGCGCCTTCTTCGCTTTGTCTGATGCTTCCTTATCTCGAACAATCGACCCTCTACAATGCCGTTAACTTCTCGCGTGGTGGGGGCGGGCCTGGGCTCTGGAATAGCATCGACGTTTTTAATAAAACGATCCAGATCTCCAAGCTGAATACATTTATCTGCCCTTCGGACGTGAGTCGAATTGACTTCTCCGCGCGTGGAATCGCGACACCCGGCGGTACCAGTTATCAGAGTAATGCTGGGGCTGATGCGTATTCCTTCCTGACCGGCACCACTAGTCCGGGCGGTCCGGGAACTATTAACGCTTTCAGTGGACCGTTTCCGTCGTATTGCCCGGTCGTTCGAATTGCGAGCATTGTGGATGGAACGTCGAACACGGCCGCATTCTCCGAACTTGTGACGGGCCAAGGGGCCTATGCCGGTGGTTTCGATAATTTGAAGCCATCGTCTTCATTCGCAAACTCTGCTACCAACGCCTCAGGGGCTGCTGGCGGTACCGCAAATCCGCAGACCGATTTCAACCGCTGTACAGCAACTGGCGGAGTGACTTCAACCAATGTCTTGGCAGCAACGGGCGGCGACTGGCCCGTGGGAGCCGCCTGGTGGTGGGGACGTTCCGGGCAAACTCGGTATAATCACGTGATGACCCCGAACACCTACAACTGCTCGTTCGGTGGCGATAATTCGGACAGTGATGACGACGCCTTGACTGCGGGAAGTCGACACCCTGGTATGGTGAATCTACTCATGATGGATGGCTCGGTTCGAGCGATTAAGAGCACCGTCAACCGCAACACCTGGTGGGCACTCGCGACGATGGCCGGCGGCGAGGTGATCTCCTCCGACTCCTACTGAGACGGATGCTCGATGGGTTCGCAAGAACCGAAGGGCTACCCTCATTTCTCGGCTAGCTTGATACACACGAGCGAGTGACCCCTATCATGGAGTGGTCACTCGCTCTTTCTCTTGGGGTTGGCTCATCATCATTGAGCTCACTCCGTTGAGCTAATCAAGAGATTCTATGCTGATTTGGCGTCATCGACTCGATGAACGCTTTAGTGACTTCTGTGAACAATGATTTACTGAGGTTATTTCACCAATCCATCGACTTCGTCAATCACGTATGTCTTCCCAGCTTTGACGTCTTCCAGGAGTGTCGATTTACCGCCCGGCCACGCAATCGAAATCTTATCGGCCTTTGAAGCCGATCCGAGCCCGAAGGTGAGTGGGTGCTCGACCGAGGAGAGGTAACCTTTGGTCGTGAAGAGTTGCCGATGTTGGAGTTTGCCGTCGACCGTCACGTTGACCCTTGCGCCCATCGCGTCGCGATTCGCGGTCTTACCACGCAAC
>JANXSX010000088.1 GCA_025356475.1 Isosphaeraceae bacterium
TAAGCCGATCGAAGCAAGGGAGGTTCCCTCGATCTATGGGTGGATCAGCCAGAGGGTCATCGCCGAGGGGTTGGTACAAGCAATGTCTAATATAGTAGCGATAGGTGTCCGAGAGAAGTCCCGAGAATCTACGAGTCGAGCTCCAAATTCCCAGTGTTGTTGCCGTCAAATCCCTGGCAACCGGTATAAACCATTCCTCAATGTCTCCAATCTCTCAGACCGCTGAGAGGGTCAGCGTGGTGCAGGGACCTTCGTCAGCCGACCTTGTCGTCGAGGTTGGATCGGCAAATTAGTCAATGTTATAAATAGATGTTCATATGTGTATTCCGGCGATTTACAACTTGAAACACGACGAGTTCTTGACCCATGGCCACTAGCGGTCGAACGTAAAAACGATGTTCATCCATGATCAAAGCGAAGTTCGGCGACCATCTCCAGTCCAAGACCGATAAAACATTGGTGAACGAGACCTGATACAATATCCTATGCCACAAAATCTGTTGGCTCGTACAGTCCATAGAGAAACGAATCTCAATCCAACGTTCTGGCAGAAAGCCTAGTCGTTAAGGGGGTGAACATATCGCAGTAAACATCAAGAGCCACCTCCAGGGTGGCTCTTGTCACAAAGTTATGTCGCTGAAAATGCTGCACTGTTTCTAGAAAGTCCGATTAAGCGTCGTGCCTTGCACGGCTACCGTCTGATCTCCAAGCAATCGACCGAGATCAGTGGCTCGGTATGCACGAGTCTCTTGATAATCCTTCTGCATTCGGATTATCCAGTCAGGGATCGATACTTGTGAAGATCTCGCGGAGTTCTCGCGATTAAGACCGAAAATGTCCATTTGAACCCTCGAGTGACTCGTGGTCGCTGCGAATAATCGCTGCACCTAAGGATTTGTGCCGAATCCATCGAAACGGACGATCTGATGATATCAGGGCGATATCAATCGGGCCACCGCAAACTGATGGGCGTGACGAGAATTTGTAAGCCTTAAGGGTACTATAGATCATAGCATGGACCCAGTCAACGGCCTCACGCAAAGGAAGAAGCGTGTAAGGTTCAAGATCAATTGTCGTCAAAATTACATCCAATTCATCCGCCGTGCCGGCCCATTTCCCAGACGCTAAAATCTGATTTCTTACCGTGGTTTCAATTCCGAAGATGATACGTTGTACGATATCAGGGCATCCCCAGAAGCACCAACCCATTGATAGATGAGTGATCGACACCGATCTGTCCTGAAATGGATTATAGGTGATTTGGTAGGCGCGAGGCTGACGGTCTGTCGAATCTCGGCCACCGATACAAAATCCTCCGCCAAGGGAGTGTAATCCCTGAATTTCAATGCTCATAGCTTGGAATTCTGCGGTTTCTGCTGGCGTGAGTGATCCTGCAAGTTTTTTGGTTTCAATAATCTCGCCTCTAGACTTCAATTCTTTCGCTCTTACGATTTGGGCCGCGAAGGTTAGTTCGTACAAATCCCAGAACTTATCTCTCCACCATTCGGCTGCCTGGGATACCGTGTATGAATCCTTACTAGTCATGGCATCGCCAAGTTCCGCAGAAAGCGTCCTGTAGCTCTTCTCTCCAATTGCCCCCAATCCCCAGCAAGCAAGCCCAAGAGTTCCGCGCTCGCCAATCTCGAAGATTTTTTGGGCATATTCAAGATGATGTATCGAAGTGTCATTTCCTAGTATAAATGTTGAAGTTGAGGTGCTATCGGCACCAAGAATAACGCCTTCGGTTGATAAGTAGCATGCTGCAATCGTCATTATCGATCTCCGCTAAAGTACCTTGCAATGATAGCATGCATTTGCGGAAAGTCAACTTCAAGAAACGGATGCTCAATAATTATTGCGTCGCAATTGTCGCTTGCAGTAATTTCTCTGAAGATGATCCACAGAGTATATTATTCGCTTGCCGTGAGCAGGCGATTTTAGGCTTCCATCGATTCAGGACTGTCCCGGTCATTGTCGCAATCACTGCACATAATTCGCAGGGCCCAGCCAAGCGGGTAAAGCGGACGACTGAAGAGTTGCAAAGTCCTCATCCCTCCCTTCGCTCGAGGGGAGAAGGGACAGACTTGGTTCTCCGCTTGCGAACAAGTTCCCATGACCAGAGTCCCAGACTCCAAAACCTCCTGACCAAAATGTCTTCTCAAAACCGTCCAGAATCCCCAAAGTCTTCAGTCCCGCATGCCGATGGCAATCTCGTTACGTGCGACGTTGCACCCTCTTTGCGGGATTACGACGATGTCACTGTCAACGACTGCCACACTTGCGGGAGCGATTCCCGCCTCACAGATCCCCAGGCGCACGATCCGCGAGGTCGATCACGCCATCAAATTGGAACGTGAACGGCTTGCAACCTTGCAAGACCGGGCCGATACCAAGAGAGCATGGCTCATGCGCAGAGCGGACTTGGTCTGGGATGCCGACCATCGCGATAAGGTCGAAGCCCTGGCGTCAAGGATCAAAAGCCAACCAGGCCGTGTTGTCGCTCGGCTCTCGCCGCTCTTATAGATTTTGGCCGCAGGCTCTTTGACAATTCGGTTGATAGTGAGGTGGAGGCCAACCTTGTTGGCGATTCTACAGGCAGGCCAATCGCCCTGGTTTTCGATCGACGCGCGGCAAACTCCAAACATCCGTCGATATCAAGAGAGTTGCAAAGTCGTAGCTCTCCCTTCTCCGGGTGGGAAAAGGGTCGGACATTCCAATCCTCCTGGGCTGACTTTTGGTGACGAGCCCAGCCAGCTCGGTCGTGCTATAATCCGATCTCTGAAAATATCGCTCGCACTCTCAAATCCGAGTCCGCTTTCATCATGTCGTTTGCGAGTTCCCTGGCCAGGCTGATCGAATTGGTCCTGCTCTCGCTCGGATCCGGGATATTTCTGAGCTGGGCGTTGATGGCTTGGAGTCTGATCCAGGGTCGTGGCATCTTGCCGGAGGTCGAACCGCGACCAGCCCGGTGGTCTCTGGAGACGGTTGCTCGGATCGTCGGGCTCTATTTCGTGATCCGTCTACTCGTGGAGATCGGTTTTCACGAACTTGTTCGGCCTGTTGGTGGTGCTGAGCTTGCTCCAACCTCCTTAATCGGCCTGGTCACAGCGGTGAACTTCGCCTGCCTTGGAATGATCCCCCTAGGTTTGCTTAGGCAAGATCGCCAGCGATTATCCGGGATGATCCTTAATGGCGGCAGCCTCCGAACGCGGTTTTTCCAGGGTCTGTTGACGACCTTGCTAGCGGCCCCGGTTGCGTATGGTTGCCATTTTGGGGCGAGCCTAATCTGGAAGCCGACCGCGCACCCTTTGAGCGAGATGCTCGAAGAGAGCTTCGGTCCGGTGGCAGCATTTCTGGCCTTTATCTCGGCGGTTCTCCTCGCTCCTGCCTTAGAGGAACTCCTGTTCCGAGGTGTTTTGCTCCACTACCTCACCCCGAGTGGTCCTATCGAAGCCTCGTCCGTTGGTGAGATCTGTAAAAAACTTCCCACTGTTGATGAGATTGGTTCTTCATACTCAGTACCCGCGACTCCGACCACCGCTCGGTGCTTCGTCCCGACACGAGGTTCGCTTGCGGCGAATATCTCGGTCTCGCTCGCCTTTGCAGGAATGCATGCCTCGCAGTGGCCCGCGCCCGTCCCGCTTTTTGTGCTCTCAATGGCTTTTGGTGTGCTATTTCAACGTACAGGGAGTCTTGCCGCTGTCGTGGTCGCCCATGCGGTGTTCAATTTGATCAGCACACTCGCGATGATCTATACGATGTTGCGCGGATTGCCGATGATTCCTAACTAGCTCACCTCAAACAAGTTGTGTCTTAAAGCCCAACCTGAAATTTCTACCTTGGTGGCCGACGTTTCGCAGTGTCAACGGATCTGAAAAATCGTTAGCGATTTTCCTAGACGGACCTGAGTTCTCCGGTTAGATTCAACCTATTGACCTTTCCGTCGTTATGCAGCGATTTGATACTCCATTTAGGGGATAGATCGCGAGCAGTTCGACCGAGAGGTTCTGCTCGCGACCAGTTCGCGAGTTGATTCAGAGCGAGGCCAACGGGTCGTGACATCACGTCCTGCGTTCGATCTGCCGATCAATAGAGAGGTCGTGACGATGTCGCGGGTTCGTCTGTTTTGGGCGGTTGAATCTGTTATGACCAATGGCCTCTTCGTCGTCGAGGGTTGTTCGCAGTTACCTTAAATCGCGACCCAACCCAAGAATATGGCTTTTTCGGCAGAAATCGGTCGGAGCGGGAATCGTTCCAAGCCGTGGTGGTGTGTCACTACGGGGCACTCAATCGGTGCAAGACAGTATGTCTGGCATCGCTTCGGGTGGTCGAGGGTTCCACAGCGAATCACGGATTTGAGGGGTCAGGCCGGTTGGTTGACTTGAACCAACGCCTGAATCAGCCTCCAGGAGTTTCGGACAAGATGAGCGTGTCGAATTCGAAGAAGCCCGCCCCTCTTCATTCCGGTTTCGAGTGGGCCGGCACTGTCGCGAGGATCAACCGAGGTGGCCAGACATCTCGCGCCGGTCGTCGCTCGGCCTTACTGGGTGTGCTGAGCTCAGTCTATGCCAACGCCACCCGGACCCGGTCGTCGGAAGGTCGAGGCGGATCGGATCGCGGCTGACGCCGATCGGCTCATAGGTTTTGTCATCACCCGCTGGGCCTGCTGCCGGCGGGTTTGTCGTGCGCTTTGAGAACCAAAGGGACAGGAAGGATGCGCGATGCACCAACGTCGACGTTGCCTTGGTAGCAAGATCGCAAGATATTTGCGGAATTCTTGGCGAAGCGAGCGCTGTAAGATCGTCTTAGGGCTTCTCCTTCCCGGATTAACGGCTTTTGCATTCCTCGGGAGCCATTCCGTGGCCGAGGGAGCGGCGCTTGGTCTAAGAGCGGGTGCGGTCGCAGTCGATATCTCACCGACAAAGTTTCCGGTCGTTGTTAATGGGGGCTTCATTGCCGCCCGAGCCGACCATGTGAACGATCCACTCTTCGCCCGCGCATTGGTCCTCAGCGACGGATTCAATCGGGTCGCAATTGTGATTGTTGATAGCTGCATGCTGCCACGTGACCTGATCGACGACGCCAAGATCCAGATCAACCGAGCCACTGGAATTCCGCTTGCGAGTATCTGTATCGCAGCGACTCACACGCATTCCGCCCCTTCCGCGATGGGGGCTTTAGGAACTCCGCCCGACTTCGATTATGTGAAAAGTCTCGCGGCGAAGGTTGCGGAATCAGCGCTTCGTGCCTCGAAGCAGATGGTCCCCGCTCGGATCGGCTGGGCGACAGTTGACGACTTCGCCCATACCCATTGCCGGGTCTGGATCCGCCGACCCGACAAGATCGATCTCGACCCGTTCGGCGAAAAGACGGTTCGGGCCAACATGCATCCCGGTTATCTGAACCCCGACGTGCTCGCGCCTGCAGGACCGGTCGATCCCGCGCTGACGGTGATCTCGGTGCAGACGAAAGACGGCAAGACTCCGATCGCGACCCTGTCCAACTATTCCATGCACTATTACGGTGCCTCTCCCGTGTCTGCGGACTATTACGGTCGGTTTTCTCAAAAACTGACCAAATTGATCGGCGGGGGAGACGAATTCGTTGCAATGATGTCGCAGGGAACAAGTGGCGATCAGATGTGGATGGACTATGGTAAGACCAAGACGGATCCAGGGCTTGATGCTTATGCAGACAGTGTTGCCGATGTTGCGTTCGAAGCCTATCAGTCGATCGGGAATTACACGACGGAGCCTCCGATCGCAGTGATGGAGAGCGATATCCTTCTCAAACGCCGGACCTCGGACGCGACTCGACTTGCTTGGGCTCGCCTCAATGCCGGAAACGTCGGGAAGGAGGAGGCCAAAAATCAGAAGGAAGTCTACGCTCGGGAAGCGATTCTCTTCTCAGAACAAGACCCGGTCCGTTCCTTGAAAATCCAGGCAATTCGGATTGGCGAACTCGGCCTGGTCGCCATTCCGAACGAGGTCTATGCACTCACAGGGTTAAGGATCAAGGCACAAAGCCCCCTTCCGACGACCTGTGTGATCGCGCTCGCAAATGGCTCGGAAGGGTACATTCCACCTCCTGAGCAGCACACACTTGGCGGTTACACCACCTGGTTAGCACGCACAGCGGGCCTGGAAGTTCAGGCGGAACCGAAGATTGCCACGGCCGCGCTTCGCCAGCTCGAACGAGCCGCTCGCAGATCGTCCAAAACGCTCACTGAGCATCATGGAGCCTATGCCGAGAGTGTGCTAGCCACCCAACCTTTAGCGTACTGGCGACTCGGTGAACTGAGCGGTCAAACGGCAAGTGACTCATCACCAAATAAACGCTCTGCCTTTATCCAACCTGGGTTTGCACTCGGACTTCCCGGTCCGGACTCGGCAAAATTTAGTGGTGAAGGAGTGATCAATCGTTGTGTTCATCTTGCGGGAGGGCGGATCAAGGCCGATCCTATACCGATCGCGGACTCCTACACCATCGAGTTCTGGTTCTGGAATGCGCTTCCTGCCGAGGTCCGGACGGTCGTCGGGGATCTTTTCTCCCTGGGTCGCGACGCCGACCCCAAGGAAGAACTTCGTCTTGTACCTGACGACAACTCGATCCGACTTGAGTTCTTGGGAGGCCATGTCTCACGTCCGACGGTCCGAGGACGCTCCGACATTCCCTTGAAGACTTGGAACCACGTGGCGCTGGTTCGTAAGGAGAAGTCCGTTCTCCTCTACCTCAACGCCAAACCTGAGCCCGAGATCGAGGCACCCATGCCGACTCTAGGCAGAGAGGTCCAACGCGACATCTTCATCGGTGGGACACGTCAAGGGCTCGCCAATTTTGAGGGCAAGATCGACGAGGTCGCCGTCTATACACGGGTGCTCGACGCCAACGAGATCTCTGCCCACTACACTTCCGGTCGAAAGTGATATTAATTATGTGTCACGCTTGAGAACGTGTCGAATCGTAATGAGCCAGGAAGCTCCGAAATAGTAGACTGGGTACGCGAGCGAGATCAACATAAGGGTAAATGTCGAACCCGAAGCCGCTCGCTCTAGCGGTGTGTGGCCCACGACTGGCATCTGCCAGAGTACGCAGGAGATCAAGATGGCCCAGACGCCCCCGAGTACGTTGCTAACACGGTTCAAGAGCCCCGGTTGCGACGGGTAGAGATAACGGCTGGGCACGAAGGTCAAGAGCCCCAGAACAACCAACCAGACCACACACCAGCCGCCCGTGACTGGCAGAGCATAGAGATAGAACGCCACGATGTTCCAAAGCGACGGAAAGCCGAGAAAATAGCCGTCGACCGTCTTCACATTCACCTGACAAAATCCGTACGCACTTGCAAGTAGTGGAACTAACAACCAAGCCTCGTGCCCAACTGGGAGCAGGCCCGCCCGCCAAATCAGGAATAATGGCAAGAATGTGTAGGTCAAAAAGTCGGTAATGTCATCAAGACGACGACCGTCAAAGCCGGGTAAAACCCGTTTGACATTCACCTTGCGGGCGAGCGTGCCATCGGTCGCATCCACAAAAGTCGCCAATGCCATCAGTGCGAAGGCGGCTCGAAAGGAACCGGCGTCACCCTGGACGATAAGGATCGCGATCCCCGCCGAGAGGACAAGGCCCATCGCGGTGTAAAGATGAACCCCCCAGGCCAGGAACCACCGGACAGTGAACCATTCGGAACGGTCTAAATCACTAGTATTCGATTGTATCACTGCGGTCATGATTCGACACCTCTGCGCAATACAATTTGGGGACGGAAGGCATGGACCACTAGCCCGGAGACAATCAAAATGAACGTCGAGACCATGGGAGCATATCGTACCGCCCAACCATCGCCATAGATCTCCGCCCGAGGCCATGCGACGTTCACGACGAGGCCGATCCCCCACACCACGGCAATCAGGTTCAGAGGCAGCCCCCACCGTCCCAGCCGAAATTCCGACCCGGCCTCATTTTCCGCTGGCCAACCCTTGAATCGTTGCAGAAGGAGTGGAACAGTAACCATCAGATAAGCCAAGTTCGCCCAGACGATCGATACCGATGCAGCGAGTTCGATAATTTTCGGCTGACCGAGGTTCATGAGGAGCAGAGCGGCTGCGATCAGTCCGACGACTCCAGCAGCACGCGCAGGGATCTGGAGCGGACCATTGACGACCGACAAAAACCGAGAGCCGGGCAAGACATTGTCGCGTGCCATCGCAAAAATCAATCGAACTGCCCCCGTATGAACGGCGAGGGCACACACTGTGATGGCCAGGGCAATGACCGCAAGAAAGAGTCGGCCGACGGTCCCACCCAATCGATCCATGACGATCGATGTCAAGCCACCCGAGGGCGAGGTCAGTTCGATCCCGTCGAGGTTGTTTGCAGCCATTAGCCCTGCCAGGACCAGCAAGATTCCAAACGTTGCTGCGGAGCCTAACGCCCAGAGAATCGCCCTGGGAGCGGTCCGTCGCGGGTTGCGAGTCTCTTCCGCGAGAGTCCCCGCAGTGTCAAATCCATACATGACATAAGAGGCAGATAAGGACGCGGCGAGAAAAGCTCCGAACGGATGAACGGACTTCGAACCGATCAGCACGACCTCGGGTCCACGTTTCGCCAGAAAGAAGAGGAGTCCGATCAGGATCGTTGCACCCAGCAGTTCCGTGAACACCCCAAAGTTGTTGAGACGAGCCATAAGCTTGACGCCAAGAGCATTGATCACTGTCGAGAATCCGACAAGTCCGAGGCCAAGCAAGACCGCGTTCTTCGCCGCATCCGCAGGAGTGTTCGAATCACCGACAACCTGGAGCGCGGGGATCAATTGCGGCAAAGTTGATTGCAGCGCAAGCGTGACCGCCACCAAACTGACGATCAGACAACCCAGGAAAATCCAACCAGCAAGCCACCCGAGTCGGCCGCCGGTCGTGTGTTTTGACCACTGATAAACACCGCCTGCCAGCGGGTAATGGGTCGCCAGTTCCGCGAAGCAGAGGGCCACGGTGAATTGACCGAGAAAGACGAGCGGCCAGGTCCAGAAAAACGCCGGACCACCCAGACCATACCCAAGGAAGAACGTCTGGGTGGTGCCAGTCAGGATTGAGAGATAAGAGAAACCCGCTGCGAAGGAAGAGAACCGCCCGAGCGAGCGACCAAGCTCGGGCTGGTAACCAAAAGCCGCGAGATCCGCAATGTCCTGAGCCTCTGTATGGACAGGCCGAGGGGCACGGGGGCGACGTTCGCGTTTGATTCGCGAGACCTTCGCCTTCCGTACCTTGAGTCGAATCATCGCTTATCGGCCTTGTAGATGCCCCACTTCTGATCGCCTGCCTTGCAGAAGACATCCTTCATGGCCCAGCGTTCGATCAAGTAGCTTGCATCCTGTTCCGAAAACATCTGAACGAATTCGGCACGAGTTGCCTTGAGCTGCTCGGCTTCGCGATGCATGATCGCGATGAACTGTTCGGTCGCGTCTTCGGCAACCACATCGACGAACCCGGCGTCTTCGAGCAGCTTGCCATAGCTCGCCGGATCGATGACGTGATAACCCGTCTTCTTGATATATGCCTGGAAGTCGGGTGAGCCGGCCCCGGTCCCGCGTGCATAATCGGTGACGACCAGCCGTCCGCCGGGCTTGAGCAGGTTGTACAGCCGCTTGAAAAGTGCGGGCTTGTCATGGATGTGCATCAGTGCATCGCGTGACCACACGATGTCGAAGGGCTGGTCGAAATCGGTCGTCATGATGTCGGCGATCTGGAACTCAACCGAGTCGCCGACATTGGCTTCTTGAGCGCGCTCGTGGGCGATCGCGATCATCTCTGGAGCGAGATCAACCCCAACGACCTTGACGCCGAAGCGTTTGGCCAGGTCGAACGCAGCCCCACCGATGCCACTGCCAACGTCGATGACTCGGGCACCAGGCTTGAGGTGATCGCCCAGCCGAGCGACCAGTGCGTCGGTCGTCTCTTGGCCACCAGTTGAGATGTAGCCAGGCCCGAAAATCTTCTCGTAACGAAGAATCCCGTTGCGGCTGTACTGACCGTTATTATCGTACTTGGCGGTGTCGTTGGCCGCACTCTGCGTCGTCGTCATGAACGCGAAACCCTTCGAAAGGCCGTGCTCGAAAGCAAAAACCGGTGATGTTGATCAAGGATGGCGGGGCGTCCGTGGTCGAATCACGAGCGGACGATGAACAGTCGGCGAAAAACCGATGAAGGAAAGCCTACCAATTTCTCTTCGCTACGTCCAAGGTTGCAACTAAAAATCGGGGCATCTTCACAAAGCAATTTTCACAATTCTTGAAATCCATACGCATGGTTCGGCGTGGCGATTCCTGCCATTCCTTCTGCCACATCATGCAAAATCGATGTTGCGAATTGCATTTGAAACAAGAAAAGCTATATGTCAGCTCTTGCTATTTGATAGGCATTGAAATTCTTTGATGCATAGCCTTCATAATCGAATTCGATATCTGAGGCCACGGTTTGAATTACGGACCAAAGCGCCTCTCGAAGCAGAGAAACGGCCTTCAGAATCGCTAATTCCGACCGGTCCACCGCGTCAATTTGGCCTCGATAGGCTTCGAGCAAGGTTAGCTCTGCTTCGGTCGAGAAACCGCAATTTCCCGAGAGGCAGGCGAGATCGAAGAGGGGGTGGCCAATCCCGGCATACTCCCAGTCGACCAGCCAAATGCGTTCGTCGCTCGCCAGGATATTGGCTGCGAGCAGGTCGTTGTGGCAGAGCGTCGGCGTAAAGGGAGCGATCCGCATCGAGAGCCGACTGGAATCAGCCACCATCGCGTCAATGTCGCTTGGTAGTTTGGCCCCAAGTTCGCGGGCGGTTCTTGCATAGGTGCGGACCGTTTGAAATGGCGAAAAGTAGAGCATCTCGCCCGTCAGGTCCGTCCAGCCGCCGTGGAGCTGTTTCAAGACTTGGGCCATTCTAAGCAAAAACCCCGCCTCCCGCACTTGGTCGGCGTTCAAGGTGCGGGCACGGAGGCGGTCGCTGATCATGACTCCGTTGGCATGGTGAACGACGCGTGGGGCGACTTCAAGTTCTGCCCCCGCTCGCTGGCAGATCATTTCATTACGTCGATCAATCCCAAGAAGCGTGCGATCAACACACACCCTTGCGACATACGTGCCTGAATTATCTTTCACAAGATAGTTATGATTGGTGATGCCACCCGGCAATACTTCAAGCGAGACCGGCCCCAACCAGAGGTCAAGCGCTCGAATCGTTCGGGCATCCACGTGGTCACTATTCATCCGCTGCTCGGCTCCGGAACTTGAGGGGTTAGACCAGGATCGAACGAACCACTTCGCCCGAGACGTCGGTCAGACGATAGTCACGGCCACTCTGGCGATAGGTCAGTTTTGTATGGTCGATACCCATCAGGTGAAGGATTGTCGCGTGTAAGTCGTGGACATGTACCTTGTCGCGGATGGAGTGCCAGCCGAACTCGTCAGTCTCCCCGTAGGCCATACCTCCCTTGACCCCGCCACCTGCCATCCACATGGTAAATCCGAACGGGTGGTGCTCACGCCCATCGGTCCCTTCGGCGGTCGGAGTTCGACCGAATTCGCCACCCCAGACGACCAAGGTATCATCGAGCAGGCCGCGCGATTTCAGGTCAGTCAGAAGTCCCGCGATCGGCCCATCGGTCGCTGCACAGTTGTTGGGAAGCTCAGTCTTGAGCCCACCATGTTGATCCCAAAGTTGGCAACTCTTGCGCTTGGAGGTCTGGGTATGGTAGACCTGAATACATCGGACTCCACGCTCAGCCAGCCGACGGGCCATCAGGCACTGTGTTCCGAAGATCTCGGTGGCCGGATCATCGAGACCATAGAGTGACTTCGTCGCTCGGGACTCCGACTCGATATGAAATGCTTCAGGTGCTCGCATCTGCATCCGGTAGGCAAGTTCGAATGAGGCGATCCGCGCTGACAGGCGGCTATCGTCCTCCTTGCCTCGTCGATGCAATTCGTTGAGTTTTGAGAGTCCGTCCAGTTGGTCGCGCTGTTGATCCTTGCGAAAGATGGGATTGTCGAGATTCGCAATCGGTCGATTCAGGTCGGAGATCAAGGTTCCCTGGTGGGCTGCCGGCAGAAAGCTCGATGCCCAGAGCGGGGCACCTTGCGCCGGTTGGCTCGGGCTGATCACCACGAACCCTGGGAGGTCGCGGTTCTCACTTCCGAGTCCGTAAGTCAGCCAGCTTCCTAAGCTCGGCCGAGAGAACGTTTGTTCTCCCGTATTCATCTGCAAGCACGCCCCATTGTGATTGATGTTGTCGGCCACCATTGAGCGAATTACGCAGAGATCATCCGCTCGTTTGGCAAGCTTTGGGAACAGTTCGCTGATATCGAGCCCCGCCTGGCCGTACTTGCCGAACTTGAATGGGGATTGGAGCAGGTTACCTGTTCGGGTCCGCTCCAGGTGCGGCATGGTGAAGGGCAGGGGCTTGCCGTTGTCTCGGATTAGCCGTGGCTTGGGATCGAAGGTATCGACATGCGATGGTCCACCCGACATGAACAGGAAAATGACCCGTTTCGCCTTGGGCTCGAACATGGGTGGCCGAGGAGCCAGCGGATCTGACGATTCTTGGCTGCGTGCCTCGTCGGCGAGCACTCCCGCAAGGCCGAGGAGGCCAAATCCGCCCCCCAGTCTGCGAAGGGCCTCACGCCTTGATGGATCGAACACGGGAGTTTCCTCTCACCGATCGAGATTGTCCTAAGCACATCATTTCACGTCGAATTTTGATCAGTGCATGGCCAGGCGCAGTTCTTCTCGACTTGTTTACCAGTCTCTCACCCCGACCCTTGCGATACAAGCCTCCCATCAGCCTACGTCTGGCCACCAGTGCGCTCGGAACCTGCCTCCGAGGTGGCGGCGGTGTCCCAATATCCTTGTCATCGCACATCAGCGATCCCAAGCAAGGGAATCGAGCAGCCCTTAACTGGCTTTCCGCAACCTGGCTTGACCTGGCTTAAGCGACATACTAAACTTTCGTCCATGTGGACAAAAGTAAAGGCAATTGGTCATCTTGATGCGGACTGTTTTTACGTCTCGGCGGAGCGGGTGCGCGACTCGTTTCTGGTGGGGAAGCCTGTGGGGGTGCTTGGCAACCAGGGGGCGTGCGTCATAGCCAAGAGTTACGAGATGAAGGCAGCCGGGGTTGGTACAGGGATGCCGATCTGGGAGGCTCTCGACAAGTGTCCCGACGGCATCTATATCAAGCGTGACTTTCGCTGGTATGAAGTTCTGAGTCGGATGATGCTGGAGATCGTTCGCGAGATCTCGCCGACCGTGGAGTATTACTCGATCGACGAGTTCTTCTTTGAGGCCCAGCCGATGCGCGGGATGACCTTGGCGGAGACGGCTCTGGCGATTCGCGACCAGATCTGGGAACGGGTGCGAATTCCCGTGACGGTCGGTATTGCTCGGACCCGCACACTGGCCAAGTTAATCTCGGACGCGGCCAAGCCGTTTGGTGCGCTCGCAGTGCTGGATCGTGAGGCCGAGGTCGAGTTGCTTTCAGGGCGTCCTGTGACCGAGATTACCGGGATCGCCGGCCGACGCGCGGCCAGGTTGCTGCCCTGGGGGATTCAGTCGTGTCTCGACCTGGCCCGTGCTGATCGCCGCCTGGTCCGGTCGTTGCTCACAGCCTCGGGGGAGTCGCTCTGGTGGGAACTCAATGGCGATCCTGTCCAGCCGATTCACGCAAGCCGGCCAATCCATAAAGCACTCTCGCGAGGAGGAAGTTTCGGCGAGGCGACGTCGAACCCACTCATTCTTTACGCGTGGCTGGTGAGGAACCTCGAACGCTTGATCGAGGAGTTGCACTATCACGAAGTCTGTCCAGGGCGACTGACAATTTATGTGATGTACAAAAATGGTCAAACGGGCATGGGCCAAGGAAACCTCTCAGTGCCAAGCGATCGTTTTGATGTGTTGCTCGACTTTGCTCGATTACTGTTGCGACGTGCCTGGGTGCCCCGGGTGCAGGCGACCCGAATGCATCTGATCGCCGAGAATCTGACCCGCCGCGTGGATACGCCACTTGACCTGTTCGACCCCCCCGGAGCCGACCGGGCCGCGACCATCGCCGCAGTCAAACGCGCAATTAATGACCGCCACGGTCGCTTCATGCTCCGGAGCGCAGCGACGTTACCACTCAAAAAAATCTATGCCGATCAAGCCAATGCGTATGATATCTGCGACGTTCGTGGCAAGATCTGTTTTTGACGAGATGAGAACATAATTTTTCGTGCAATTGCGAAATTCAATCAGACCGCCATCTTTTGGGTGGCTCGGCATCGAACCGACCTGTAGGTGGAGTAAACTTGATGCCGACCTGCCAGAGCAACTCCGGTTGATGCTTGGCTAACAGATACTTCATCACCACTTCATCCGATGGTGGCATTCCTGGGTCTTGGAAGACCACACAGAGACGGGCGTGAGGACGGCCACTGGGGCACTCCCAAACTTCGATCAAGCCATGGGGTCGGCGAGGAATCCGGTAGAACTTGTCGCCGTTCTTGACCGTAACGCGATCGAGCCGACAGAACTCGTCGAATTCCTTAGGCTCAACGACATCGCGAACGAGTTCGGCCGCGACGAGTTCGGGAACGCCGGACTGGTAGGCAGCCGCATCGAGCCGCATGGGCTCAATTTCCTGGGTAGGGCTGGGGGTACTTCGGCCTTCGATCACCCGGAATGTCTCCCACTCGACCAGCCGGGCGTAGCCCGCCCGCAAGGCGGCGCTGGAGATGACCAACTGCGGGAAACTCGAGGCGGCTCGAACGACTTCATGGGCGAAGGCATTCACCTCGCGCTGGAGCTTCGCCATCCAGAATCGAGGGGTCTGGGTTCGGTCCGACTCGCTATACCGGAACAGCTTGGGACCGACATTCGGGATCGTCACCGGAGTTTCCGCGCCTTCTTTCCGAAGGCTTCGGAGCACGGTGTCGTACGTCTCCTCTCCGTCGAGGAATTTCTCGGCGGCTTGCTGATGGCCGTGATTCTTAACCAGAATCACACGATAGCTCGGTCGGGCGAGGAAGGTGACGTCGCGTGCCTGATGGTCGACGTCGCTCCGTTGGTCGTCGACCTCGATCTCCCATCGAAGGTAACCTGTGCGGATCATCGGCATCGGCCCCGGATCACGTCAACCACCTTGGATTGCGGGGACAATCAAGATTTCGGGGGCGGAGGCATCGAAGACTCGGATGGCTTGCGTCTGCCCAGGCCCATCAAGCCTGAAGGCAAGGCGACCAGCAGTGTAGTTCTCGCCAAACGCACGTTCGGCCTCGGCAATTGTTTCGGGCTGGGTTTTATCCCACTCCGCCAGGCAGAGATCACCGTGGCCGGTCTTGAGGAGTCTGAGCTTGGCCATGATCGAGTCGCTCCATCCGTCGCAGTCTTGAAGTCCTGGTCTCAATCTTAGAGGCGGGTCATCGTCGAATGTGAGGAATTCGAGGCGGACACGCTTTGACGATGTTATTGTATCGACTCGGCCAGGGGGTCAACAACCGGTGTCGCCCCATACGAGGTCCCTCGCCAGACGACCTTACCCGTCAAGCACATGGCCAGCGATTTGAGCAGGACCACATCCATCACCAAACTGGCGAGCGGATACCACAACGCTTCTCGAAGGCCCGGAGGCGAACAGAGGCCGTACATCAGGCGAAGGACTTCGACGCTGAGGATTTGTTGCAAGATCGTAAGGCCGAGAAGCCACCACCCAAACGCCTCATCGGGCCGAGTGATCACAAGCCAGAGGCCGATCGGCAAGAAGAGGCATCCAGGCTTGGTGAAGACGATCGGGTCGAGGATCTTGGCGACCAGCCTCCACCACTTGCGATCGAGTGCATCGTACAGTATCCGGCTCCAACCGCGAATGATTGCATCGAGTGACGTATACATTCGTGTCGAGCTAATTTCAGGACCAATCGCAGTTCTTGTGATATATCCAAGTGATTTCACTCGGCGGGCCAAGTGGATATCCTCGACAAATTTGTCGCGGACGGCAGCATGGCCGCCGGCAGCGTCATAAGCATCGCGGCGGATGAGCACATATTGGCCGTTCGCGAACGCGATCTTGAACTTGTCGTTGTTGATGAGAGGGGGTGGGTAGGACTGCATCAACACGACCGACGCGAGAGGTTGGACGATCCGCTCCCAAAAGCTCTCCGCTCGCATTCTGGGTAGCAGGCTCATGAGCGAAGCTTTTTTGTCCTGGGCGTATCCAAGCGCGATTGCCAGACTGTCGGGCTCGTGTTGAGTATCAGAGTCCACGAACCAGAGCCATGTCCCCTCGGCTTGTTTGGCAGCGAGGTGGAGGGCGTGCGTCTTGCCTGTCCAACCTGCGGGGAGGTTCGTCACCGTAAGGATCTGGACTCGGGGGTCTTCCTGGGCATGACGAGTGGCAATGGCGGCGGTGCCGTCTTTGCTACGGTCGTCCACCACAAGAATCGCAAGATTCGGATACGATTGCGCACGAACGGAGGTCAGACATTCATTCAGAGCATCTTCTTCATCCTTGGCCGGAATGATCGCGGTGACCAAGGGTGGGTCGTCGGCACTGAAGCGACGCGATCGCAAAGTGAGTCGGTCGATACGTGGGAGGATAACGATTAGTGCAATGCGACGGATTGCCCACACGGCAACGGTAAAGCCATAGAGTTGAAGGATAAGTCGTTGGGTGGAGGTCATGTGTCGGGACCATCAAGGCCGAGGGACTCGACCTGGTGGGATCGAGGAATCGCGAACAGAGAGAAACCGATCGCAACCGCCCAAAACGGGGCGACTGCCGCGAGGTCCGGCTCGACAGCCCAACTATAGGCCAGGCCGAGTGGGACTGCTAACGCTGCCGAGATCGCCGACGCGGTACGAATCGCGACGAACCGATTGGCCTTCGATGATGAGGATTCCTCGCCACGGATCGGGATACGGACCCGAAGCCAAACGCTCGTCATGGCCAGCACAAAAAGTAAGAGTTGTGCCAGTTGCCGCGTCCGACCCCTTGAGAATGCGAACGCGGGGTCGTCTCGAAACCTGAGAATGACCCCACTCACCGCGATGCCGACCGCGGCCGCGAGCATGACATTGATGACTCGCTCTCGAGCTCGCCGAAGGCAATGCTCGGTATTTGGGCCGCTCATGACGGCACCTTCATGTCGGTTGCTGATTTGCGGAGATTGAGGATCAACTCGATGTGGCCGATCGGATATCCCAGGTCTTGAGCGATCCGGGCTGCCGATTCGCCAGCCTCAGCACGCGCCCAGAGTTCTCGATAACGACGGCCCAGCCCTTCACGATGCGACTCGGAATGATCGGGCATCCGGACCAAGTTTGGAACCGCAATCAAAGTTGGGCTCTGGTTCAGAGGAGCTTCTTGGCGTCGATTCGTCCTCATTGGACCACTAGGAATCGAAGGGCTGGGGGGATCAATCCGCAATATGGCCGGACTCTCGATCGCTTCGACTCGCGAGTGGAGCCGAGACAGTTCTCTTCGCGAGTGCGTGAGGTCCCGGACGCGGCGCGAAAGCACTGTGAGTGCAAGAGCCTCCACTAAGGCCACCACACTCAGCACAACGATGATCGACCACTGTAACACCGCCGCCATGCCTGTCCCTCCCTGACCTCAAGATCGATCCATCGATTTCGCATCAATGATGATGTGGGTGATCGTGAGCATGGGTATGACCATGATCTCCGTGATCGTGCTCATGTTTGGGTTCCGCGATCGTGGCAGGTATCGGAACCGGAACCGGAACCGGTACAGTTTGCGAGTAGCCATGGTGCGCTGCGGCATAGACCTCGCGGAGTGCGATGCCGCTCTCGCTGGCGACCCGTACGCAATCATCGTACTCAGGGCTGAAGGTCGGTGGGCGACCGTCAAGCCAACCGAGTTTCCCCTTGATCTCGCCATAGGGAGTCTCCACCGTCGCCGCCTTCCGATTCAGCTTGTGGCGGCTGACAGGGTAGCGGCGAATCCCAAGAGTACTCGTCTCACGGAACAGGATATCGACCATCGCGGGGATCTTGGCTTCATCGCAAAGGACCGTGATCATCACGCCTGGCCGGTTCTTCTTCATTTGGATCGGGGTCACAAACGCATCGAGTGCCCCGGCAGCCATGAGCTGGGTGGTGGCATAGCCCACGACTTCTCCGGGCAGATCATCAAGATTGGTCTCAAGAACCCAGACTCGATCACCACCCGCAGGGACGACCGAGTTGCCGATGAACAGACGCAACGTGTTCGCTTGACCAGGAAGGTCCTTGGAACCGGCACCAAGGCCGATCGTATCCACAATCATTGCTGGGAGAGGCCCAAAACTTTCCGCCACAGTCGCCAGAATTGCGGCCCCTGTTGGGGTCGTCAGCTCCATCTCGATCTCGGACTCCGCCAGCGGGATCCCCTTGAGGAGAGTCGCGGTCGCAGGAGCGGGCAAAGGCATTTTGCCGTGCGCGGCCTTAACCCAGCCACGTCCCGTGGGGACTGGACTCGCCTCAATCCTGTCGAACCCCAGGAGGTCGATTCCTACTGCCGAACAGACAATATCCACGATCGAGTCGACCGCACCAACCTCGTGAAAGTGGACCTTCTTGAGTTCGATCCCGTGCGACAAGGCCTCAGCCTCTCCCAACTTCAGAAAGATGCGCTTAGCCAACTCGTTCTGACGTGGGGTAATGTTGCTCTTGTCGATGATCGCTTCGATATGATGGAGGTGGCGATGGATGTGCTCTGGAGCGGCCACGACCTTGGCATAATTTGCCCGAAACCCACAACGCCGAACGGTTTCGAAGGTCAGCTCACAAGGAAGTCCCAGGCTGGCAACGACCGATTGTAATGCCTTGGCCTCGACCCCGGCATCGACCAACGCTCCGAGGGTCATGTCGCCAGAGATTCCACTGAAGCACTCGAAATAGCCAATGCGCACGCCGATCCCCCATCATTGACCGTACCCCAACGGCTCAGACTCGCCCCATTCTATCCGAGCCCTCATAGGCCGCAAGACCGACCGCATCTTGAAGCAGCGGCGTTCCCTTCCCGTCTCGCCTTGGAATTGGTTCTGGGCACCAGGTGGACACGCCGAATGTCTGCTCCCGATTTCAAGACAAGCGGGGCGAATCAGGTCGGATAGGCACCATGGGAGTATGCCTTGACCCTGTCCCCGATTCTGAACCCGGTGTGGGAGTGACCGACCCCGGGCCAGAGGCCATCACGCTTCGATCCCTTGATCTTTGAGATAAGCGCGAAGCTGGTCAAGCCCTGTAAATTGAACCGCATTGAGCCCTAGAGCCAACGCAGGCTCGACGTTGAGTGACCGGTCGTCGATAAAGAGGGCGCAACTGTGATCGCGACATCCGGCGATCCCCAACGCGTTGATATAAACGCTTTCGTCGGGCTTCACTTGGCCTAGGTAACACGACGTAAGGAAGCCCCGAAAGATGTCACGAAGACCGAACTCGCGGACCCGGTGCTCGTGTAACTCGCGACTCTCGTTGTTTAGGGTGTACAAGCTGTACTTCCCAGTCTTGGCCAGGGCGCGAACGAATTCGAGGGTCTCTCCGAGTAGTTGCGAGGAGTTCAGCATCACCTGACGGATGTCGGCGACGGAGAATGCTCTTGGCTTGTAGAAAATCGTCTTCTTGATATAGCCATCAAGGTCGAGCCGACCGGTTTCAAATGAGGTCTTGAGCATCTCATGGCGGGTCTGAAACTCAGGGTAGTCGAGCCCGAAGGTCTCGGCGGTCTGCTTCCTCGCGGCGGTATCCCAACCGTTGGTCAGCATCACACCGCCAATATCGAAAAACAACGTCGGAGCTTCGGTCCCGCGCATCGTCAGTTCATCCTATGAGGAGTGGGAGATCTCCATTGTATTGGACTCCGCCAGTCGCGTCGTGTCAGCCCCCTTGCGGACGAAATAGGTCATCCACCCTCTGAATCCTGCCCAATCTTGACTGGGCAAGGAAACGAGCGAGAGGACGAACGATCGTGGTTGAGCTATCGCCTGCCAGTCGTTCCGGGTGGTCGATTTCGCGAGTACTTGTGCGAACGATGATCGCGTCGGGATGTGATGGGAGCTGGTGCAGACTCTCCGCATAGGCTGCCAACCGACCAGCACGAATCAGGAAGTACTCGACATCGGAGATATAAATGGTCCCAACCTTGAGGGAATGATCTCGCAGCCAAGCCCCAAGCCTGGGAAATCCACCCGGTCCCCCCCAATCACCGACGATCGGGATGATTCGATCCGCGCGTTGGAGATCACGCACTCGTTGATAGATCGCCTCCACGGAGAGCAGATGACCCGGCATCGACATCAATTTCGAGAGCGTCGGGTACATCCGAAGGGCAAGGAATCGGTAGTTGACCCCAGGACCGGCGAGTCTTGCCTGGATCGTAGCGATCGTTTCCAAATCCTCGACCGTCAGAAACTGGAACGAGCGAAGGTAGGTCGCGACTTCGGCGATCGAAGTGTCCAACTTGCCCCGATCCATCGGAACCGCCGCAAACTGTAGTGCCAGATCGGACGTTTTCCCCTCAATTGATCGAGCAGTGAGCCGGGAAAGATAGTCGCGACGATCGTTTGATAGCGCAAAGAGTGCTTTATGTAAGAGATGGAGAAGTTGATTTCGGCGACGATAATCAATGATGAGCGCCAAAGTCGGTTGGGCGTGGGCGATCAAGCTAAAATTCTGATCAGGGCCGACACCCAGGTAGAGGGAATTCTTCGGGGCACGGTGCTCGATCTCTGCAGAAACACGAGTGAACGAGTCCTCGTTCGTCATCAGATTATCGGCAGCCGGGCCACTCTCGGGCTTGGAGAGATGCTGGACGATCTTTGAAAAGTTCGCGTCACGATCGGGGAAGAGAAACTCTGGCAAGGGCTTGACCACTACTACGGGATCGTCCATCGCCGGGCCTTCACGATTGGGGTCGGTTGGTGTCGGCTCGGCGGCGAAGCCCATTCGGGCCAGCGGTGAGCTCAACGCGTATGGTCCATCTTGGAGCAAGCGGCGCTCGGCAATCAAGAGGGTCTGAATCTGGTCCGCCCTCCGGTTGAGGGCGTGCGCCAGGTCAGCGAAATTCGTCTAGCTCTGTAAAGGTCCGAGTGGCGACCCTCCGTCGTGGTTCCCTCCCCAACACAACGAATTCCGCCCTGTTTCCAGATCAGGCGAAGTAACGATGCTCGTCGTCTTCAACGGTGTACGCCAGGCAATCGCGAATGTCGGATTCGGTAAGCTCTGGATAGACCGATAAGATTTCTGGCCAACTCCAGCCGTCAACGATGTGGCTAACCACTCTTCCCGCACTGATCAGCGTTCCCTTGATCAAGGGAGTTCCATCTCCGAGGGTAGGCTGAAGTTTTACGCGAAAATCCGTTGTTGGATCGTCATTGTGGCCTGCCGGCGGCTTTGACTTGGCGAGACGGTCGGCTTTGAACGCCGTAAAGCGATTGAGGGCCTGGCGAAACTCGTCCTCGATCTGCCGCGCTGTTCGGGAACGGGCAATTGCTCGTGCAGGTCTCGAATAGCGCTCGCGATCAGAAGCGACTTTCAACCGGCAGGCGACGAGGGCGACCCGATCCGCGAGCAAGCTCTCCAATGCGCCGACCGGTGCGAGGTCGCTCCGAATCAGGTGCAGATAGGCTCGGTCGAGGGGTGGACGGTTCTGGGTGCGAGTCATGGCGGCAACTCCCAAGGTCCGTTCCAGGTCGAAACGTATCGGCGACCGCGCCGAAACCTCCGACCCGTACCTTAATAAGATCTGGAGTTTGCCCGATTTTGTCCTGTCAATTTGGCGAATCTAGGAAGTTTGGGCTAAGATCCCCTCCGGAGTGCTCGTCCCGGGGTTGCTCCTGTGGGCTCACCGTTGAGTAGCGCGGCGATTCCGTTGACAAAGACGTGTTTCACTCCGTGGGCGAGGCTTCGGCCTGACGCATAGGTAGAGGTGTCAATGACTTCGGTCGGGTCAAAGATCGCGAGATCGGCGGTGAATCCCGGTCGGACAAGCCCCCGGTCGGTCAGTCGATAGCGTCTGGCGGCGTGTGTCGCCAGATGGGTGACAGCCTCGGCCCATGAGTAATCGCCGAGTTCCCGAGTATGGTGCCCCAGATAACGCGCGAACGCACCCCAACCGCGCGGGTGGGGAAAACCGCCTCGGAAGATTCCATCCGAACCTGCCATGTGCGCTGGGTGGCGAAGGATGGCCCGGACATCGGCATCGGTCCGGTCACCAGGCCGGAATCCCACAATCCCGACCGCCATCCCCGAGGCAATCAGGATCTCGACCACGAACCGACCGGGGGTGAGGCCCGCCTTCCCCGCCGCATCAACCAGAAGTTGACCCTCCGCCCATTTCCAGTCTTCACTTGCCACAAATGCGAGCGAGATTCGATCGAGTGGATAGGGGGTCGACCGAGAGAACCATTCGCTATCCAGACGAGCCCGCACTTGTGGGTTGCCAAGGCGGGTCAGGGTTGCATCGATCCCTCCTTCTTGCACCCAGGAGGGTAGGGCAACCATACCAAGGATCGTACTCCCCTGGGTGTATGGGTAGGTATCGAAGGTGAGGTCGTGGCCCATGGCGAGTCCCCGGTCGATCAGCGGCAGCATGATCTCGGCGCTGCCGTTGTAGTGAGAGACGTGCCCTGAGACGCCGGATCGTCGGCAGATCTCGAAGACTTCGTCCATCCCCGCAGGGGCGCTGGGCCCATAGCCCCGCATGTGGGTGACGTAGATTCCGTTCCGAGGTTCGATGACCTCGCAGAGCGCTGCGATTTCACGGGCGTCGGCGTAGCAACTCGGAATGTAATCAAGACCGGTGGAGAGACCAACCGCTCCTTGATCCATGCCTTCGCGTACAAGTCGTTGCATTGCCTGGAGTTCCGCGTCGCTCGCCGGTCTGGGATCGAGCCCCATGACCTCGATCCGCACGTTTCCGTTGGGGATCAGGTAAGCAACGTTGACCGCGACTTTGCGATCGAACTGGCTCAGATACGAGTCGACGGAATTCCAGGCGTAACTGAGGCCATCGGGATTTCCATTGAATCCCGCCGTGTACCGCCGCATGAAGTCCATCGTCGGAGGCGAGGCAGGGGCGAAACTACTCCCATCCTGGCCGATAATGTAGGTTGTCACCCCTTGCTTGAGAGCAGGAAGGTGGACTGGATCGGCCAGAAGCATCAGGTCGCCATGGACATGGGCATCGACAAAGCCGGGCGTGATGAACAGCCCTGTGACGTCGATAATGGTCTCGGCTGTGGCACCGTCGAGACGGCCTAGATCGGCGATCATCGAGTCGAGCAGCGCCACATCGGCAGGGAACGGCGGACCTCCCGAGCCATCAATGACTTTGCCGCCCTTCAAAAGCACATCAAACATGGTGGGCGGGTCCTCGGTCAGTCTCGGCGGGGATTATCGATCTCTTCCCAGAGATACCACATTGCTACGGATCGATAGGGGCGCAGAGGCTCCATGAGAACCCTGCACTCCAGCGGCTTGGGAAGGTCCGGGAGTTCATGATGGACCCGGAGCGCGGCCCGAATCCCCAGGTCACCCACCGAGAGCACATCGGGTCGACCAAGTGCGAAGATCAGGAACATCTCCGCCGTCCAGGGACCGATTCCCTTGATCTCAGTTAAATTGTCAACAATGGCTTGATCTTCCCAGGTGTCGTAAACGTGAAGCGGCGCACGGCTGGATTGCACAGCCTCAGCGAGATTCAAAACATAGCGAGCCTTGACACCAGAGAGTCCGCAGGACCGGAGTGCGTCCTCCCCAAGCTGGAGGATCGACTCCGGGTTGTGGGGTTCGCCACTCAGCGCCCGGACCCTGGCATCGATCGAGGTGGCGGCCTTCGCCGAAATCTGCTGACCGATGATTGCCCTGACGAGGGTTCCAAATCGGTCTTCGCGCACCTTAAGCTTGCAGGGGCCGACCCGCTCAACCCGGTCGGACCAAGTCTTACTGACTGAGCGGATGTGGGAAACCGCATCTCCCCAGGGATCCGAGGGGGCAGCCGGCTTGGCTCGTCGCGTTTTGGCCATAAGTGCGGTGATCTTAGATTCGGAAGGGGCGGAGTTTATCAACAAAGGTTCAGCATAGCCACGGAGACCACTTCTCGTCACGGGAGTTGTTCCGGAGCGTAGTCGGTCGTAAAATGCGTGGACTTCGCTGAAACATCCGCCTACTGATTACATGCCACGGAGTTGGCCTCGGACATGGTCGAACGTCACTACATTTTCCCTGGCATCATCGAGATGAATGTCCAGGCCCGCCGCCACATCGGCATCAACATCTACCTGATTGATGGCGGCTCTGAATATGCGCTCATTGATGTTGGTTTTCTCGATGAGCTTGGCCAAGTCCTCGAGATGATCCGGCAGATGAATTTTAGTTTGTCAGCCTGCAAGTATATCTTGGCAACTCACGCGGATGCGGACCACTCACAGGGTTTGGCCCGGGCGCGGGAAGTCCTCAAGTGCAAAGTTCTCGCCCATCCCAAGAGTGTCGCGCCGCTCCAAGATGGAGACGAAATCCTGACCTATGCACGGATCGATGCCCAGAACATTCATATCCCCATGCCCAAGTGTAAGGTCGATCAGACCATTGACGAGGGGGATAAGCTGACGATCGGCGACAAGATTCTTGAAGTGTGGAGTACCCCCGGCCACACCGCAGGCCAACTTTCGTTCCGAATGGGTGAGCTGTTGTTCTCGGGCGACAATATTTTCAAGGATGGTTGTGTCGGCGTCATTGATGCCCACCATGGCTCGAACCTGGTCGAATTCATTGCGAGCCTCAAGCGAATCCGGGCGTGTGACGCGACCTACTTGCTCCCTTCCCATGGTCCGATCTTCAAGAAAGATGACGCCTTGCTCGACGCCACGATCACGCGGCTTGAGGGCTACACCCACATGGCCGACTTCGGCACGTGTGCCATTGATTGGCCGTTGCTCGATAGCTGGGAAGACGAACTGGCGCGTGGGACTGTCAAGTTCTGAGCCAACAAGATCTGTTCGAAACGGGAACTCCCGGATTCTTCCGATGGGAAGAATCCGGGAGTTCTGTTGATGGGCCAGTTTGAGGCTCCAGCGATTATCGAGCCCCAGGCAAGATGGTCGTGACCCGACCTCGATTCCCGGTAGTAGCAGCGCCTCCGCCACCGAACTGCGAGGCAACGGGCACCTTCAAGAATTCAACCTGACGCTTTGTGATCGCGAAGTTGAGGATGTTGTTGTTCACAGTCTGGAATGGAGCGGCCAATCGATCGAGGAAAATCGTGGTCCTGACGATCGGGTCTCGGTAGACCACAACACGGTCGCCGGGCATCAGTTGATAGTTGGTGGTTGAGTCGCCGCCGTTGATAATCGCCGCCAGATTGACCGGCAAGAGTTGCTCGCAACACGCTCCTGGAGGAGCGGGTCGAACCAAGCGAATGTTTTGGTTGGCAGCCGTGGGAATCAGCCCACCTGCGTAGATGATCGCGTCGAGAACCGTCTCGTTGCCGGTGATCGGCAATCGTCCTGGTGAACCGACATCACCTGACACGTAATAGGCCTTACTATTATAGGCAGCGATATCGACGAACACGCGATCGGACTCAACCGGTTCAATATCCTTGGGATCACCCGTCTCCTCGTCGAAACCAACGAGTCCAAGAACCTCATCGTTGAGGTACTTGCGTAGGTGGAGAATGATCTTCTCTTTGACCTCGGGCAATGGGAGACCCGCCACGAAGACCTCACCATAGAAGCCTAGCGTGATCTTCCCGTCCGGTCGAACGAGACGCTCGCCTTGGATCGGGCGACCTGGCAACGCCTCTAGAACTTCCACAACGATAAGGTCGGGGGGTTCTACGACATATTCCGGCATCGACACCTTGTTAAACTCGCGAGGAATATTGCTCTTTGCAATCTTATCCTCGGGGGTACGCACCGTCTGACAGCCACTTATCAACAACACCGCCCACATGGCGAGTGACCCGACGAAGCGAAGATGTTTGACCCGCGTGCGATCCATGCGACACTCCTGCCCGGCACGCCGGGACCGACCGAGGCGGGACGGACTTACCGTATCCCCAAAACCTCGACCCGAGGGAACCTTCCCTGGATGAACCGAGCACTCCAAGAGTGATCGCCGCCCACCGTTTCCGCTTGATACCAATATCCATCTGAACCGAAGTGAAGGTTGAGGAACCCCACATGCTTAGTTATTCGGCAAATTCACGGGAGCACTGAAGCAGATCTTTCCGAACCTACGGTGTCTGGCGGTTGGAAGAAAAGTGCCGATTGTGACGACCGTAGTAGCGATCTGCCCCTTGAGTGGGTCCGTAGACCCCCTGAAAGTAGTGCGACGCACTCGCGCCAGGCGCTGAGTAACCCGAGGGGACATCACGTTTGGCCGGACGAACCGCAGGTGAAACCCGCCCTCTGGCCCCGCTCAACTGTCCCGACCCGATCCCTGTGAGGTTGGAAGCCACCGAGGCAGCGTAGAGCCCACCCATCCCGGCCCCAGGAGGAATCGGCATGATATAGGGGTTGGCATAGGGATTGATGTATGGGTTGGCATACGGGTTGAGATAGGGGTTGGCCATCGGACTGAGGCCGATCCCTGGAGCCATCGGAGACCCACTATACGTTCCGCCAACCTGGCCATAGCTCGGGCTCGAAGCCATCAACAAGAATCCGACCAGACCCAACATCGTTCGAGCCATCGGTGTCGCTCCTTCGCCACCTCAATCCGCTGCGACTTCCAAGAGAGAAGTTCAGCCTCTGTAGTTGGATCGTCCGGACAACCCAGTTCAATCCAGCGAATCCCAGCCGATCGATCCCACTCGACTCGGGCATTCGACAAAATCCTTAACACCCATCTTGCTCAAACTGTCCACAACCCCGACTTTCACCGAATTGCCGAGTTTCACTGGATCGCCTGGCTCACGCGGTCGATCATCGAACATGATGTTATGAGGGTTAGGTCGCCGGGAGTTGTGTCGGAGACCATGCCGGCCCTGACGAACTGTCTGACCTGCACGTTCGCTACTCGCGACGCGAGGGAACAAGGATGAAGACGATGACTCAGAAACGGCGACCGAGATTGGCCGTACTGACCTTCATGGCGATGTTGGGGGCATTCCCCACACTCTCCTGGGGACAACTTTTACCGAACTACTCGCTTCGCAACCACACCAGGACCCCATGTCCTGAAGAATCGCCGGCGATCAAGATGTATCGCACGGAATACTTCGGATATCACCCCACCTGCTGGCGGAAATTCCCCTCGGGTTGGGGTTGCCCGAACCCGGAAGCTCCCAATTCGGCGGCATCGTTTGCTGATCGCAAGCGTGACCGACCCAACCCCACTTCCGATGGGTCGGGAGACCTGCCCGCCGATAATGGTGATCTTCCCGAAATGCCAATCGATCAGCCAGGCTCGCGAATGCAGGAGCGGAACACTCCGACACTCCCGCCAATTCCTGGTGGTGGTGGACGTTCCCCATTCGACCTGGACACGAATCCGACCACGCCTCGAGGCCCAGCAGGGAATTCGCCGCGAGGGACCGGACGTCCCGGCTTGGACGGTGGACCTGCCGGTGGCCCACTCGACCCGCCCAATCAGCCCTCGCCGGGCGCATCGACGCGGACCGCTCGTCGCCGGCAACCAACTCTGGCGTCGAACACACCAATGCTCAACGTGCCGAGTCTGCCTGATCCCACTCCTCCACTGGCGACCGGCGCTTCGATCGATCCGCTTCCAGGCTCGATCGCGATGCCGCCTGCCCTGGGCGATAATCTCGACACCGACGATGGCTTGGCGAACAGCTCTTCGAAGGCAACGGTCGCCAAACGGCCAGGTTTACTGACCAGCTTGTTCGGGAACCCGAGTACGCGCCGGCGTTAATCGCGACCAAGAAGTGCATTAGAACGCTCGAAATGCGACAATGGAGCGGCGCTCCCGACGAATCCGTACTAGGCGGAGCTCGTGGGCGTCGCTTCGTTCGTCCATCCTTCGGTTGGGAAGAAGCCCTTCGATGCGTTCAACTTCGACTCTTATCGTACTCGGCCTGATCACGGTAGGGCTTGGTTCGGCCGCATGGCTGGTCGCTTCTCAACGTGATCTTCATGATCGACTCGCCGTCACCTCGCCGGCGCTGGCGACTGGTTTCGTGGTCGTCACTTCCTGTGCCGCCATTGGTCTGACATCGATCGGGATCTGGCAGTTTGTTCGGTTTAGCAGGCCTCCGAAACCTCCCGTCAAGGCTCCGTCCGACATCATCGAAGCCGCCGAAGCCCAAGCGACGCGTGCAGAGCTCAATGTCGAGAAAATCAGCGATGAAGCGACCCAACAATCGCTTCGTAACGAGATTGCCACCATTCGGACTGATGCGCAACACCGGCGGTTCCACGTCGTCATTTTCGGGACCGGGTCGGCTGGTAAGACATCGCTCATCAACGCCCTGCTGGGTCGAGAAGTCGGCAAGACCGAGGCGACCATCGGCACGACCGCCCACGGTGAAAACCACGCGTATGGGCTTGATGATGTCGATGGAAGCGTGATCCTCACCGATACGCCGGGGCTCTCCGATATCGGAAGCGGTGGTGTCGAGCGGGAGCGTGAAGCCCGCAACCTGGCCGCGCGAGCGGACCTGCTCTTGTTCATTCTCGATCACGACTTAATCCGCTCTGAACAAGAGCCGATGATCGCGCTGATCAAGCAAGGTAAACGATCGATAGTGATCCTGAACAAGATTGACCGACTCATCGAGTCCGACAGGCAGGCGATCCTCACCAAGCTTCGGGAACGATTACGAGGCTTGGTAAAACCCGAGGATATCGTCGCCGTGGCCGCCTCGCCCCGCCCTTTACCTGTCAGAGTCATGGGCGAGAACGGTCAGGTAACAACCATATACGAACCTGAGACGGTCGACCTTGATGCCCTCCATGTTCGCCTTGCCGCCATTTTGGCGAGTGAAGGCGATGCGCTTCGTGCCGGCAACCTTTTGCTCCGGGCTCACCTTGTGAGCAAGGCCGCGAGGGACCAAATTAGTCGTGAGCGTGATGCCCGTGCCAAGAAGGTGGTCGAGAAGTTTCAGTGGGTCACGGCCAGTACCGTCTTCTTGAACCCGATCCCGGCCCTTGACCTCATGGCGACCGGTGCGGTTCAGTTCCAGATGATCAATGAACTTGCAGGAGTCTATAGTGTTGAGGTCTCCTCCTCGCACCTCAAGACGATCGCCGGCCAGATGGTTCAAACGCTCCTGAAGCTTGGCATCGTGGAAGCAGCGAGTTCGCTGATTGCAGGGATATTCAAGTCATCAATCGTTGGCTATGCCGCGGGAGGCGGGATCCAGGGTGCCACAATGGCGTATCTCACCCATATCTCGGGTCTCACGTTCATTGAGTATTTCCAGCGAGGCCAGACTTGGGGCGACGGTGGTCTCGAAGCGGCCCTAAACCGACAATTTCACCTACACAGTCGGGCAGACTTCCTCAAAGAATTCGCTCATCAGACGGTCGATCGGCTCAAGCACAAACTCTTCGACGAAACCAAGCAGAACGCGGGGTAAAGCAACGATGCGGCTCTACCCTACCGAAGAAGAGACCATCGTGGGGACCGCGCGAGATCTTCGCGCAAGAAGTCTCTCATGTGTCGATGTTGTGCAACGATGCCTTGCGAAGATCGATGAACGCGAACACGAGGTCAAGGCCTGGGTGAGCGTTGATCGCCAGCAAGCGTTGAAGCACGCGCGAGTGCTCGATCGCGAACTCGCGAATGGTGAGGATCGTGGGCCGCTGCACGGTATCCCCTTCGGGATCAAGGATATTATTGACGTAGCGGGTTGGCCCACTGGCGCTGGCTTTGCGGCTTGGTCGGACCGGATCGCCTCGCAGGATGCACCACTCGTTGCAGCCTTGCGCTCGTCGGGAGCGATTATCCTCGGCAAGACCGTGACCACGGCCTTCGCTTGGATTGACCCATCGATCACCCGAAATCCCTGGAACGTCAATCATACTCCTGGTGGCTCCTCAAGTGGATCGGCAGCGGCCGTTGCCTCTGGCATGTGTCTGGGTGCCCTTGGTACTCAGACCGGCGGTTCCGTGATTCGGCCAGCTTCGTTCTGCGGTGTCGTCGCATTCAAACCCAGGCGGCAAAGCTTACCGACCGGCGGGATCGTACCGTTCGCCCGTTCCCTCGACACTCCAGGTCTCTTTGTTCGCTCCGTCGAGGATCTGCGAGTCACCTACTCACAGCTTCTGGCCAAGGCGGACGACCTCGGCAAAGAAATCAATTCATCTCATTCCCAAGATCCAACGACCTGGTCAATTCCCGCTCGACAACCCGTGCGTGTGGGACGTCCTGTCGGAGTGATTTTCGATCGTGCGGATGCCTCAATGAAGTCTGCGATTGAGTCCGCATATACCGCAATACTCAATCGTGGAACTGCTGTCGTCGATTGTCATCTGCCAGTCGGTTTTGACGAGATCCATCCCATTCATCGCATCATTATGGCGGTCGAAGCAGCCGAGGCTCATGAACCGGTCCTGAAGCTCGATCGCGAGCAACTTCCTCCCAAGATTCGCGCGATCTGGGAAGAGGGTCTCGCAGCCACTGGTGTAAAGTACTTACGTGCGGTGAATCAAAGGGCGATGATGGAGTTGGCGTTCAACCTCAAGGGCCTCGGAAGCGTGAATCCCGTTGAATTCCTTGTCATGCCTGCCGCGATTGGGGCTGCTCCGGACCTCGCCACAACCGGGGACCCCTGGATGAACTCGCCTTGGACAATGCTCGGACACCCCGTGATTACAATTCCCGCAGGCTTGGATTCCCGAGGTCTACCCCTCGGGATTCAACTCGTCGCTCCGTGGAAGGCGAACGGCAACGGGGAGTCTCCCGAGTTCGTTCTGCAACTCTTCGCCGAAGCTCAGTGGATCGAACAAACCATCCGACAGTCGCTGGGTTATTGAATCGAGAATCAGGATGTCGACCATGACCCCCGATCATCAGACTGACACCCCAACGACGCCCGAGCCCACGCTCGACGAAGTCCTCGAACGTCTCGACGAGTCGCCCGCTGCCGGTGACGATCTCTACACGCGAGCACGCGAGTCTCTCGAAACAACTCTCGCCGACTTGAAGTTGACCCCTCAGGAAGAGCGAGCCCTCCAAGGAGAGCTCGGCGAACTTCGCGAGATCGCTCGCAAGCTCGACGATCACACCGTAGAGATTGCCGCATTCGGCATGGTCAGCCGAGGCAAGTCCTCCGTCCTGAACGCCCTGCTCGGTCGAGACGTGTTCCGGACCGGCCCAATCCACGGGACGACCTTCAAGAAAGAAGCTGAGGTCTGGGAAGGAGTCGCTCCATCCGCCGATTCCTATGGCAACGCACGTCTCGTACTTATCGATACTCCTGGAATCGATGAGGTAGAAGGCGAAGTCCGTGAGCGGCTTGCTCGCGATGTCGCACATCGAGCGGATGTGATCCTCTTCATTGTCTCCGGCGACATGCAGCGCAGGGAATTCGAAGCCCTCGCCGAGCTCCGTGAAGCCCAAAAGCCGATCCTTCTCGTCTTCAACCAGATCGATCGTTATCCCGACGCCGATCGGCAGGCGATCTACGACAAGATCACCAACGAACGCGTGCGCGACCTGGTCCGTCCTTGTGATGTTGTCATGACTGCCGCTCGGCCCGACCCCATCAGGGTCAAGGTTCGACATCTTGATGGGACCACGACAACAGCTTGGGAGCAACCCGAACCGATCATCGAACCGCTCAAGACCCGCATTCTTGAGGTTCTGGAGCTGGAAGGCAAGGCTCTCGTCGCGTTGAACGCACTCCTGCAAGCTAAGGATATTCATGAATCGATAGTTGAACACAAATTGATGATTCGTGACGACGACGCCAATGCATTGATCTACAAATTTTCGATCGCCAAGGGAACGGCCGTTGGTCTCAATCCGATCCCGTTTGCCGACATTGCGGGGGGGCTCGCGGTCGACATCGGCATGATTGTCGCCTTATCCAAAGCATATGGAGTCCCGTTGACGCGAAAGACGGCGACGGGATTGGTCAAGGACATGCTCCGAGCGCTCGGAACCCTTGGCGTGGTCGAGCTTGCGACCCGCCAGATCGCCGGGTGGGTCAAGGCCTCACTTGCAGGAGTCACCCTCGCGACGGGTTGGCTCGCGTTACCACTGACCGCCCTCGGTTATGCCGCGATCGGGCTCACCCAGGGCACGACGGCTGCATTGACCTCCTACGTCCTTGGTCAAGCCGCAAAGATCTATCTTAAGCAGGGATGCCAGTGGGGACCGAAAGGAATTAAGACCACGATTCAGCAGATTTTGCTCGAAGCCAAGGCCGACTCCGTCGTCGAACGTCTCCGAGACGACCTCAAGCGCAAAATCGATCCCCGAGAGCGAAATCGCACCCCCTGACATAAGGGACTCCCGCGATTTCCACTCTGTTCTCTTCCTCCAGAGACCTCCCCATTTCTTGGAGGGAGGTCTTTTAGGGTTCAGGAGTGGGGTCCGTCCCGCACGGTGACACTTCTCCCCAGTCTCTTGACGACTCGAAATGGGTGTGAGATATTGAGTAGGTTCAATGCCGAAGTGGCGGAATGGCAGACGCGCCGGACTCAAAATCCGGTGGGGTAATACCCGTGTGGGTTCGAGTCCCACCTTCGGTACTAAGGACTTACGGCGAATCGTCGGGCCCGTTACCATGACGTTGGTAACATTTTGGTAACGGGCTCCTCGTGACGTTGCCCTCTGAAAAAGGGCACAGATGGCCGCACTCCAACTGCGAGATGGCAGCTACCGCCTGCTTTTTCGCTATCACTGCAAACAGTATTCGTTCCCCATTGGTAAGGTCTCGAAGGAAGAGGCTGAGGCCGATGGATTGCGCGTCAATCATCCGAGCCGTTGACGCCCGATTTCTGGATCGACAACGAGCCATAGCCAGCCGCTGACCTGCTCCCCGATTTCTGGTCCACCCCAAATGGAAGGCCCATCAACGTTTGTCCGTATGCGGTTTTGCAATCTTCGAAGGAAACCCCAGAAAGTATCGCGGAGAACACAGGTCAAAACATGCTTTGCGTTGAACTGTGTCTACCGCATAACGAGTTACGCGAGGGTTCACATGGAAACCGAATTTGCACTTCAGCTCTAATAACGAGCTAGTGTTTCTTGAAATTGCCACTGTACAGAAACTGGGCCCCGTTCAATGTCGAAGCCCGGGCAGCTTCGATGGCGTTTGTGGCTGTCAATGTGTAGAGAGTGGCCGAAGCGTTATTAAGAGGAATGGCCTTGGGGATCGCGTCACTATTGTTACTTGTGAGAATTGATTGCAGGCTGGACGACGTGCTGCCGTTGATTCGTCGAGACAAGAACGCCTGGAGCGTCACCGTGCTCGGTCCGAAGTGTCCTGCTTGAAGTTGGGATAGGCTTCCTGGCAAGCGGGTCATCACGTGAATGAGTTCTTGAGTCAAGAGGCTAACTCTTTGCTTAGTGAACGCGACCATGCTGTTCCGATTCGCGGAAGTCCCGGAAGCAAAGTACGCCGACTGCGCTTGCAGATAATCGGTTGTAAAACGATCGAAAGTAGTGTTGATCTGGTCGACGACTGTCTGCCTCGCCGGCAAGATCGCAGCGCCGCGATTGTGTCCGCCGACAAACACGGTTGAAGGGGTGCCTAGCGAAGCGAGCAATGCTCGTGATTCCAGAACGCTTAAGCTCTCTGGGCGAAATCTCCGCTTGTCATCCATGACCCAATCTCCTGTAAGACGCAACAGCTTCGTGCCGCTCAATCCTATCACGCAGGTCCTCTGTCGGCACCCAGCCGTCGCGAGAGACCTCCGCGTCTAGATGGAGATATCGGAAATGGGAGTGAGCGACTTCATCGACTCTTGCTCAATTTAATTCGTCACAAACGCGAAACGCGCACATGTGGTATAGTTGCTAGGTTTCAATTCGGTGCAAGTTCCATTTGCGGTCATGGACTGAGGAAACTGCGACGTTCGTTTCGTGGCCATCAGGAACAAATTACGTCCGCATAATCCTCAGAATAGGAATAGACAGTCCGATGATCATCCCAAAGCCCAGATCGAGTTCGTCTGCACGTGGCGCACAGAAGCAAAAGCAGCGAACTCTGCTCAGTTTCGACCGACTCGAATGCCGCGAGTTGCTCGCTCTAACGATTCCAACGGTATCGGCAACTGCGGGGTACGCGTATAGCGCCACGATCGCAACTCTCCCCATTTCTGATGTTCAAGGAGTGAGCCTCGCCAACTTAAGCGCCACGATCACTTGGGGCGACAACACTACGAACGACGTTCCTCTCACCGCACTTGGCGCAAACTCCTACGCGATAGTCGGTTCCCACGTCTACACCACAGCCAACAATTACACTCTTGGCGTTAATGTGAAGGTCTTAGGATCGGGGGTCGTGAGTGGAACAAACGTTTCAAACGTTGTTGCTCCGTTGGCACCGGCATTGGTCGCCACACCCACCATCTTCGCGGCTCAGGTCGGTGTCAATGCACCAAACGTGTTCGCTGCCAGCTTTAGCGATGCGTCGACCCCGGCTCTGGCGGCGGGTTCCTTCAACGCTGTCATCAATTGGGGAGACAACCAGACTTCGATCGGTACGATTACAGGGCCGACCAGCGGTGTCTTCCAGGTTGCTGGCACACACACCTATGCAACGACCGGGACAAACGGGCAATTCACGGTCATCACCACGATCACAAGGCTGACCGACAGCAAAGCTGTGACAGTCTCCGCAACGGCCGTGGTGAGCCTTCCCGCACCGACAATCGCCGGAGCTCCAGGCACGTTCACAGCCGTCGCGGGGCTACTGGCGAGCAAGGTTCTGGTTGCAACCTTTACCGATCCCGGGACGTCCGCCCTTACTTCGGCTTCTTACCGGGCGTTTATCTCGTGGGGCGATGGCCAAACTTCGATCGGTGAAATCAGCGGGCCAACGAACGGCGTTTTTGAGGTCACTCATGATCACACCTACGTGGCAACCGGGGCGGCACCGGGGCAGAACGGAACTTACACGGTTTCGACTGTTGTCACCCGAGTCACGGACTCGCAGTCCAATACGGCCACAGCAACCGCGACCGTCATTCCACAGGTGAGTGGTTCGATCTTCGGCCTTAACGCAGGTGCGATCTCGAACAACCGGCCGCTAATTCAAGGAACCGCAACTCCCTATGCGTTTGTCAGGCTCACGGCGATTGGGCCCGGAGTCCTGGGAACGTTGATTTTGGGCCAGACCGTGGCCGATCCAATCGGGAATTGGAACCTCCAGACTGGGCCCCTGGCGGATGGTCTCTATACCATCACCGCCACCGCCAACAGTCCGGCAGGCTTTCCAGAACAGTCTGCTTTGATCGGTCCTGGGGGTCAACTGATCGTTGACACGATTGGGCCACAAGTTGTAAGCGTCGGATATGATCGACTGCTCAACCAACTCGTGATTGTTACCCGCGATGTCGGAGTCGGAATGTCCTTGCCCGGCTCGGGCTTGAGCAACCCCGCCAACTTCGCGATCACGGGGCCGAGTCGGAGAGTGAACATGGGGCTCGTCATCTACCCGTCGTCAGTCACGGCCCAAAATGTCGCGACAAACGATCCGACGCTGGTGCGGACAGTGATTTCCTTGTCGTCCCGCCTCGGTCTCGGCCACTATAACCTTCGAATTGCAGCCTGGTCGATCACCGATCGAGTTGGCAACGCCCTGCGTGCGCCGAATGTCATCGCATTCACTGTGGCCAACTCGCACAAGTTCCCCAGGTCTTCAAAACCTAGAGTGACCCGCTGATCTCTCGTTCTCGTGCATAATGCGTTTCTTTGAGGTTGGCGGTCCAGGGTCGGGTCCGCCACTTCTTATGACACTGGCCCTGTGGAGTATGTCGATGAGTATCAGACATTTTTTCTCGATAATCGGCGTCTTACTGACGCTGGCGACGAATTCTCTCGCAGAGCCGTCAGATCCACCAAAGCCACCAACAGGACTACGGGCCGCGATTATTGGCGAATCTTCCTGGGTCCGGCTAACGTGGGTTGCCACAGCCCCCATGCCAGATTCGAAACTTGGCCCAGTTTACGAGATCGAACGGCTTCTACTTGACGAACAGAACACACAGCCCAAGCTGATCACACGAACCTCCGCCATCCAGAATACGCTCGTGTATGTGGACCGAACAGGTCTGCCCGCAGGGACCAAGATTCAATATAAAGTTAGGATAATTGTTCAAGGGATTGCCTCAAGTTACAGCCAGCCAGCGCAGGTCAAGCTTCCAGCGAGTCTAAGCACAATGTACAGAGCGGAGGACTTCGACAATGGACGACTCGATCCGGACTGGCAGTCGTTGCCTCCTCCAGCTAAGAATGCTGATCCCGGCCTTTCGTGGTTCCTTGATAACGGGGTTCTCACCTGGCCTTCTTTTGGTGAGACCGATAAATCTGTCCCATCATTGAGGCTACTTCTTAAGAATAAAACCATGACGCCAACCGCCATGCAAATCACCGCTCGAATCGCGGTCGAATCCGGCTCCCAGACCAGTACTGATATGAAATTGGGTGTCGGCCTCTTTGCACTGGAGGGCGATGGACGTGGTTTTAACCTCGTTCTTCGGCAGGATGAGACTGGCAACGTCGTGCAGTTTCTGCGTGAGAAGGGGCTTCCTCAAGGAGAGGAAGAAGTCGGCGACAGTCTCACGTACAGTAAAAAACCAGCAGAATGGTTCGTTTCACCTGGGCCTACTGGGCCTAGTGCTCCGCGAACATGGTATTGGCTGCGACTTCGCGTCGACGCCAACTCGATCAAGGGGACGTTCTGGCCAGACATAGACCTTCACGGAGAGAAAGGAGCTCTAGGAGGGAAAATGGACCGTCCGGCAAACGCTCCTCTCACAGGGTTTCCTGTGCTCCTTGGTGCCGGGTTTGGCGCCCGAGCCGCTTTCGGCGAAGTTTATATTGAGGATCTCTCGAGTGTAGTCACGGTCACGAATGGCACTGACAATACTCCTCCAACTGCGAGCCCAGATGATTATTCGCCGCGAACAATCCTCGCAGACACTGCAACGAGGAACGAAAGCGAGCTTCTACGTAAGGAGGCTCACACCAATCGCAATCGTGGGTTGCCAGAGCCCGCTTTCACTAACGTGCCGACGGTCAGTCGACTCGTGGTGCGAGGCGACCTTCGACCAGAGGACGAACCGATCTCGGGGGACGTTGCCGAGTCGACTTATCTGGAAGACCTTCGACTAGATACGTTTCCCTTCGATTTCGCAAACGCTGCCCACTTCCCTTTGACGAGGTTCGGTACGTGCGGTGAGGAATTCGATAGCGAAGGAGCCGTCATTCACGAGGGAATGCGTTTCGTCGCGTCACCGAATGGCTATTACGAAGTCCGGTTCGTGACTTCAACACCTGCCTCTCCTGTGACAATCCGGCTCCAGTTCAAGCTCAGATATGGGAGCGGAGAAACGCGGACAGTCAGCCTTCCGGCTGTTCCGATCGAACCATACACTGACAACCTCGGGAATTTGAAGGCCGCGACTTGGCAGGTTCGCCACATTGGGTACTCATCTGCCCTCGTTAGACCTGACTTAACCATCTATAACCCTGAGAATTTGGGTATCTACAATCCGGTCCCAACGCGACGCGATCCTCGAACCACCAAGAACGCCTGCAAAGATATCAGAGATTACCTCACTCACGGTTGGAACCCTGTATTAATAGTCGCCGACAAGATCCTCCCGAAAGAGGAACCTCGGCCTTTTTTCATATCAATTGAGCGATCGGGGGTTGCTCGCTTCGGTTCTTACCCGAGTTCCCAGAGTAGCCCACGATACTCGAACTGACCGACTCTCAAGCTGCAAGTTCGTCACGGGGCAGCCCTGGTCTTAACCAGGGCTGCCCTTATGTATTTCATTCGTTCGGTGACTCAAATCTAGACTTGCCGCCAGAATCGGAATAATCGGCAATATCTGTTAAGGTCGCATGTCTAGGACGTCGATGTGAGTGGAGTGGCGATCAATCGAAAATGGCGAATCTCAGAATCCGGCGGAGCCGGGGGGACGACGATGCAAGAGCCGACTTCGAGAGGCTGGGCGACTTCCCAAGCATTCATGCCGTTCTTAATTTGCTGCCTAGCCACGGGTTGTGGCCATTCGACCAACTCACTTCCCGAGAAATCCGTAGCGCTTCCACCCAATTCCACGCAGTCTGAGCCCGAGGCAAAAATTGACTCAGGCGTTATCCGTACTGGTGGCGTTCCGCCAAGCATCGTTGGGCTGTCGGCAATCTCTCAAGCACCGAACTTCAGTCTGGCGTTCTCCAACCCTCTCAATATCCCTAGTAATTCAGATGCACAAAAGCTCGAGACGATTGCCGACGGTCCTGTGTCGGTAACGCTGACCATGACGTCTGCACCTGTCACGACGAATGATCCTACCCTGGTGCAGATCAAGCGGAACTCCGACGGGTTTCTGCTTCCCGTTCCCACCGCTGTGACTTCGGCCACAGACTCTAAAGTCTTCACGATTAACTTTACGTCAAGAGGAGGCTATGAGGTAAGCCTCCGTGGCCAGCCCGGCAAGATGTTGGTCGTTCTGAACAACGTTCCGAACAACGATCCGAACACTAAACATCTGCTTACACTCAGCGAAATTGTTGAAACGCTTAACAACACGACTTATACGACGAACCTCCGATCAAATTCTGTGACGAGTCCCATTCGGCTTAATCCCAATGCGGTCTTGACATCCGTACATGTGACGAACGCTGGTTCTCGGCCTGTCGTTGTGGTGGACAACAACGGGACGCTATTCGGAACGGGAGTCGATACTTCAGCAGCAGCGACAGTCTTGAACATCGCAATCAAGCCGAATCCCGATTCCGCTCAACGGGTCTTGCAAGCTCTCGATCAGTGGTCTCTTGAATCAAACGGAGCGTTGAGCGAGGTTCAGTTAATCGCTAGTAAGAGCAACAATCCGGCCCAGCCCAAGGTTTTGAACGTTTCCAACACCCAAGGGATTCCTCCCTCGACTATCGCTGACATCAGCAAGCCGATCCCGGTCTTCGACAACTACATCCGTCTGGTCGGCCTCAACGCGCCAAAGACACGCGCTGTACGGTTCGAGGTCTTTGAAACGGACTCAGGCGGGAATTTCAATCGGGCTTTGAAGCCAGCCAGCACTGCGATTCTATCTTCCACGGGCAGTGCCCAGTGGGACGCCGAGCTCGGATTCGCGGACACCTCGAAAGACCTGAATGTCTTCGTCGTTGCCGATGATAACGAAGGTCAGAACTACTCGTTGCCGTTAACGCTCACCGCCAGGCCGATCGCTTTCCTTCCCACGGATAAGCCGACCATTAAGAATATCACCGAAGCGAACGTGTTGGTCCCGGCGACGACCCCGCCCACGTATGCCACAAAGAGCAATAACGTCACTGTTAGGGTAGGGGGTGTCGCAAGCGGCACAAATCTGGTGTTCACCCTCAATGATCAAGGAATCATTCCCACTTCAGTCACTGCAATACCCGGTAGCACGGACCTAATCGCAACCCTCTCCAATCTCATCGACGATTCGTACACGCTGATAGCCCGGTTCTTGAGCGGGACATCGCCTAGCGCCCCCTCCGACCCCGTGAACCTCCGGGTCAGTGGCAAGGGACCAGTGGTCTCAGACATTCTCCCGTCGGATTTCGGGATCTCTGCGGGTCCACAGACCCTGACGATTCACTTCACGGGGAACAAACTCCAAAAGGCCCCCGCGGAGACCGTGACTAACTACACTGTGACTCCCTCCACTGGGAATACGTTTACGGTCGATCCCAATACTGCGCCCAAGTTCGCCGCGACTTACGATGACGCGACAAACTCAGTCACGCTTAAATTCGACAACCTGCCGGTGAGCAATTATCGTGTCACGCTTGCTGATAATAATCTCGTCGATATTTTTGGCAATAAACTAGCTGCAATCCAAGGTGTCGACAAGAACGTCTTCTCACGGGAATTCGTTCGCACCGTCGGGAACTCGGGGATCGCGGGATTGGAATCTGCGGTCATCCCGCCCGGGAGGTCAGCTCCTTTCATCCCTTACCCGGAGTTCAACCCTCCTCGGGAGCCAACCAATGGGTTTAACCCTGAGGACAATGTTCAAACGCGCATCGTCCGGCTTTATTTCTACCGTGATGCTCACCGAGTAGCGCAGATCGTCAACCGTCACGTCGATTCGTACAACCGAGTTGCCGTGGATACCAGACGACGACTGGCCAATGAGACACGACGACAAGCGGATGTCTTCACCGATACTCGCCGCCTTCAGGAGCTGACTGCGGTCCGCGCTGCTCAGGACACTCGAGCTGCTCAGAAAGCATTTGATCAGGCCACTCAGAACGCTGCGAACGTGAAGCAGAATTTGACGGCTGCCCAGACTTCGATCAATCCGCTACAGACACAACTCAAAGATGCAAATGATGCCCTGGCTGCGGCGAAAGCTCCCGATCCAACCACGGGACTTCCGGCTAACTCCGCCGACATCCCAAATCTCCAAGCCACAGCCAACAATCTAAACGCGCAACTGCAGCAGGCTACCACGACGACCGGCTCCGCACCGAAGGACTTGTCCTCAGCGCAGGATGCGGTCAATCGAACCCAACAGGACTTGCTCGAGAAACGAACCGTCGAAGCGAATGCCAGCGACAAGCTCGCGGGGCAAGGATTCCAGGAAGACCGTGCGCGGGAGTCGCAGTTCCGTCTTGAAGTCGGGGGCGCTCACGAAGATCCCGACACCTTCGCGCCCGGTGTGCCCAACTCGATTGACCCCGTCGAGCAAGTCTCCGTGGCCGTGATCGGCGAAGGTGTCATCCAACTTCGTGGACCGATCAAGGGGATCAACATCGTCCGAAAGATGATCAACGAGATCGATTCACCAGCCGGCCAGGTGCGAATCGCGATTCACACGGTCCAGATCAATGGCGAGCACGGCGATCGGATGGAGAAGGTCAAGTCGAAGATCAAGGACTCGATCGATCACGCTCGATTTGTCACGATGCAATCGGGTCAAATGCTCCGCAACGCTGTGGTGAAAGTTGCCTCTCGCCGTGCTGTCGAAGCGGCCGCGCTTTGTCCAGACGGAACGACCCAGGCCGCCCGAGAAGCCAAGTATGTAGACGCGTTTTTTGGTGCAGACTTTCTCCGCGAACTCCAGGCGATCGATAGTGAGTTTCTCCGAAGCGGCAACAAGGTGATCTCACTCCATTCGATGGATACCACAAGTCTAGCAGCCGCACTGATGCTCATGTCTCTTGCAAAGAACGAGACACGTCGCGAGATTCTCGACGAATTTCACGCAAGTATGGCTGGTGAGCTTCCGGCTGCCGAACTCAATTACTTTGAGGCAGGAGGAGTTCGAGACCAGAAGCACAAGCATCTCCAGCATCTTCATCACAAAGACCAGTTTGTGCTCCTTGCCGGAAACGCACGATTCCAGTCTCTCACTGGCTTCTTTAATAACGAGGTCGAAGGGAACGATACCCTGACCCCCATCCAGCGCGAGTTCATTCGCCTCGCTCAGATCTTCAAGAGCCGCCTCGTGACCGAGATGCAGCTCAACGAACGGATCAAGGAACGTGGTCTCATCGAGGACCGGATCGGCAATCGGCTCGAAGAGCTAAAAAAGGACAAGGAGAGGGAAGACCTTGCGACCCAAGCGTTCGCAAACCGGCGTGCGGAATTGCAAAGACAGCGGACAATTATTTTGCAGTCGATCGACGTTCTAGGGAGTGAGATACGTCGTGTCCAGTTAGAAACTGTTAAGAGCCAACCTCGCATTGAGAGAATTTCTTCTCTACTCACTGATAGCTTTCTGTCTATTTATCCCGATATCCAGAAGGATCTACCTCGCGTTGGGATACTAGCGAGTATTCAAAGAGCATCAGATCGGTGGGATGAGAAGGTGCGAAACGATGGAAAGGAACCCGAACCTCTTACATTTACTCTGTTGTTAAATAATCGAAGGGTGAATTTCATCTTCAGAACCTCCAAGGAAGATACTCTCACCATGTATTATCTGGAATCCACAGCGAAGGATCCACAAGCCCAAAAAGATGATCTTAAGCTGGCGACTGACCAATTTCGGACATGGATCGCGGAGTTGTCAGCCGTGCGTCAATTCTTCGATAATTTCGCCATGTCGGAAACGGGCTCGCGTGCAATAAACAGCGCAGAGCCTTATTTGGCCAGGCTACGGCTTCGAAATTTCGACCGACCACATGTTCTGAAAACTGATGACGACAATGGACCTTTGGATTGGTGGGACTTTCGGTATCTAATTAAAGTCGCTGTTCCCTATGGAGGATTGCTTGATTCGATCAATCGCGAAGCCCAGGTTTTCGCGAACGAATTCAACCGGCTCGTCAATGATCTTGATCGGCTCAATGTCCCCGCACGTGATCTCAGTCGCCGTCTGGAAGTATTGAGACAACGAGCGAGCGTTAGTCTCAAGGGTGACCTGCTGATCAAATCCGATGTGGTCTTTGGCAACATCAGCACATCACTCGAAACATTGCTCCAAGCCGATCTCAACCTCACATTCGCCAGACAAAATCTTGCAGAGTCCCGCCGTCCCCTGGACTCAAAGAAGTTGCTCGATTCACTCATCAGCGAGAAGGAAGACAAGTACATCGAACTGCTTGAAGGGACTCGTGCCCACACCGCAGTTGTCGATGGGTATCTCAAGGCACTAGCAACAGCTCTTGACGACGACTTTAATACACAGTTCTACGATCCCGCCTTTCGGCAGGTTCGAGCTGCAAGCCGGCTCTGGGATGTTCAACTCGCACAGATCGAGAAAACCAGCGTCCTTACCAATAATCGGATGTTCGCCAAGGTCTCCCCTACGGCCACCATGGAGTTTGATCTCCCCAAGCGAAAGATTCTGATTACTGAGGGCATGAACTCAGCAAAGGCACTCATGGATGAGTATGGTGCACTCTTGAACGACCCCACCTTCCTGTCGCTCACGAAACTGACCAGCGGTCAGCCTACGAGTTCCCTAGCACAAGGGACGCAGGGAGGAGGAGCCAGTTCGGTCCGGAGTGTACTGCCCGAGCTGTCGCGGAGTAACGACGAACAGGTTCTTCGACAAGCCGGCCCCGGTCGTCGTGAGTTCGGCTCGGCTCTCGAAGCCCTCATCCCCGACCCGGCGATTTACAAGTTTGAGACCGGGACAGGCTACGAGATCCGACCTGTGATTCAGCCCGACGGTCAGGCCGTGACATTCGACTTCAATTACATGTACACGACCAATGTGCGTGAGCCGGTCCGTGCGGATGAGAAGCATCTCGGCAGGGTCAAGCGTCACTTCTACAACGGTCCAGTCCAACTCAGCAATTACGAGCTCCGCGAGGTCACGGATTACCAGGTCGCGCTCAAGGCGTCTCGGACAAGTCGAGGAGTTCCTTTGCTTGAAGACGTTCCCGCCTTGGGCATTCTCTTCCGCCCCCTCCCGAGTGCCGAGTCTTCGCTTCAGCAAAACGTGATTCTGGCCCAGAGTACGATCTTCCCTACGCTGTTTGATCTGATGGGCCTCCGCTGGGCTCCAGCCGTCGCCGATCTCGACACGCTGGAACTCAAGAATGCCGACTTCATCGTGAGAGGCAGAGCTCGCGACTTGTCCAACCGTGTCTATGACGAAACATCATCGACAGTCGATAACTTCATGAGAGTCGCACCCTCCGAGCGTCGTCCCGATCTCTATCGAGCTCAGGACACGATTCCTGATGTCCATCCCAACGGATATCGCGGGCCAGGGTTGAACTTGAAAGACAGTAAACTCAAAGAGGGATACAGTCCCGAAGCCGTGTTTCCTCCCTCAAACGCGATTCCGGAATCATCGAGCAGTATGGGGGGCGACTTCGGAATCCCCGCAGTAAGAGGAATGGTACCCAACACTGGAATACCGGTTGAATCGGAGTACCGCCGGATAGAGGTCCCGGTTCATTCCGAGGAGAGTCTTCCTGAAAGGAACGACGGGAGGGGTGCGACTCGCGTACGCCCAAAGGCACAAGTGGCCCGGGCCGCTCCTGTAACACCTGCGAAGGTCGCGACACGACCGGCGGTGACCACCCCAGCGCCAGCTCTAACCGCAACGCGACCCATGTCAATCGACCGTTCGGTTGTTCAGACCAAGGCACCGCTGCCCCCTCTTCCGAATTCAGGAAAGACAACGAACCCGGCACCCAAACCGGAACCCCGTGGATTCTTCCTTCGCAAACCGAAGAAAGAGGCTGAGCCCAAGTAGGACCCAATCTCTCTATGTTTTCCCAACTCCAGGGTAGGGATTGAGAGTCGCGATCCGACATCACCCCCACACGATCAGGACGATCGACACGATTGTTCCTGATCGCAAAGGTCTACAGATTTCGGCATCCAGTCGCGATCGACAGCGACCCGATCAAAGAAACGTGTCTCCAGACCCGTCGCGGACGCGGTGAGACGCCATGGGGTTGGGATACGGTGCGAAAGGGGCGGAGTCCATGGATGGGAATCGGATCGGATTTGTCATACTGTCTGCCACGATGGTGGTCGTTGGCGCGGGGTCGGATCATTACAAGGTCAAACCTCGGATTGCGTGCGGGATCGCTGCACGGGACTATCAATTCCGGCAATTCTCGATTCCTGTGGTGGCACGAAGTCAAACCTCGACGCCACTTAACCCCAGCATTCCTCAAGCCGTTATCGCAAGCGCAACCATAGTTGCCACAGCACCCAATTCTCCGACGGCGGTAAGGACGCAGTCGACGGTGGTCCAAGACCCAGTTCTGGCCGGTGGATTTGTTTCGGCTGCCAGCCTGTATCCTCCGGTCCAGGGCAAGATCTTTCAGTTCTTCCAGCCATCCCTTTTGTCGAGTGATCAGTGCGTCCTTTCGGAAATGGCCGCGACAATCGATTCACACGGACATTGGGTGATCAGCTTCCGGGCTGACCAGAGCCGTCCAGCACTGATAAAATCTGGACCTATGCTCATCAACGTTCCTGTCCCCAACCCGATTCGCCCGTCGATAAAGCAGACTAGCCATATTCTGCGGGATCTGTTCGTCCTGAAGGTTCGCTTTCTTGCCTCCCAACCCGGATCCGTTCGGGATTCGCTAGTTCGTAATGATGATCCGGTCGTATTCTCCGTAGATCTGGAACCGTTCTGGGTTGAGCGGGGGATGTCACGGAAGCTGCAGTTCAACGGAATCATACCAGCCGAACTGGCCACCCGAAGCTTTGACCGAGCCGAGCGGGTTGAAATCGAGTTTTCTTACCAGCTACAAACCGGCCTGTCAGGGCAGACTTTTTGATCTAACGTGAACCCGACCAAGGAGGGAAGGGACGCCATGCTCCGATCTACGTTCACGAAGACTCTGGCTACGGGCTCATTCTTGATGGCGATGGTCACCCTAGCACTTGGTGGCGATCACCATAAGGCGGTCCCGGTACCTCCGGCGCTTGAAATCGAAGTCCTCGATCCCGCTGCCGATCCGGTCGGAAATCCCGCTGTTGAGACGAGGCTCGGACCAGATGGTCGAATGACAATCGAGATTCCCAAACTCGTCCTGGTTCATCGATACTACTACACTGGTGATCGATCCTTTCAGTTTCGGTTGATTCCAGGCGGGCCCGTCGTCCTTGTCGTCGACCATCCTCGCACAGGGGAACGCCTCTACGTTGAAACGACATTGCCGCCGGGGGCGCCTCGGGTCAATTATACAAGTGAGTCAATTCAGTATGATTATGGTAATCAAAGCGTGACGCTGTTGTTCCCAAAACACGGATCACCGAAGGTTGCCTTTCGACACAGTAGTGAAAAGTCTTCGGTCGAGCGTCGCGTCGATCGCGAACTCAAACTTGCAACAACAAATGCAGAGCCGAAGCGCAAGTTCGGCGAGTCCCTGCGCAAAGCTGCGACCTCAACTTCCAAGGGTGTGCATTCTCTGAGCACAGTTGTGACGAAACCCATTGCCGCAGCCATCAAGGCGACCCCGTTAGGAAACCTTCGGAGTACTCCTGAACGAGATGCAACTAAGGCACGGAACACTCTTGCTGATAAAGCTGCGAAGGAGGCCTCCACAGTCAACGCAACCATCCCGAGCGAGCTTTGACCTGAGGCGCGACGACGGCCATTTGCACGAACCCGTGGCATAATCAGGTCAGATCGACCATCGATCTTACTATTGCCGCGATGCCTGCTTGGAGATCTCGCGTCAACATAGGCAAAGCTTTGACAATCATTGACAAGTTGGGATCATCGATGGATTGCCCGAGAATCAGGGCACCATGCACAAAATTAGATTCCGCAAGTGCTTTGCTAATAAGGGCTTGCGAATTTTGTGCGTCGGTCTTGAAAACCGGCGAACCGGTCTCCTCTTCCGTGGGTTTGAATCCCACCTCTTTCGCGAGTTTGTCATGACTAGTCAATGGACTGGTAACACTTTGGTAACAGCGTTGGCCTTTCCACTCCAATTTGAGTCCAATGTGAGTTCAGATGGTCTCGGACGTAACCCCAGTAACAACAAGTATCTGCAACGTATTGCCAACGTGAGCGAGATGCCAAGTCTTGGCAGACGCGCCGGACTCAAAATCCGGTGGGGTAATACCCGTGTGGGTTCGAGTCCCACCTTCGGTACTATGAAACCCGGCGAGCAATCGTCGGGCTTTTTCTTTGGGTCGGTCCCCCAGGATTCGTGAAGTGTCGCTCGGCTAGCCTTGCTCATGACCCTCGTTCTGCCCTAGAATCTTGATCTCGTGAAGGTCTCTCAAATTCGTTCAGAGCGATCGCGGTCGGAGGTCGGATGCGGAGCGTTGCCGAGCAGTTGGAAATCCTCCGCCGAGGGGTCGAGGCGATTGTCCCCGAGGGGGAATTCCTCAAGAAGCTGGGAAAATCGGTCTCAACCGGTATCCCGTTACGGGTGAAATACGGGATCGACCCGACCGGGATCGATGTCCATCTGGGACATACGGTCCCGCTCCGTAAGCTCAGGCAGTTTCAGGAGCTCGGGCATACGGCGGTCATCATCATTGGCAACTATACCGCCCTTGTCGGTGACCCCTCGGGTCGAGATGAGACCCGGGCTAAGTTGACCGAGGCTCAAGTCGAGATCAACGCCAAGGATTACTTGACTCAGGTGGGCCGGATTATCGATCTCGACCGTGCTGAGGTCCACAAAAACGGTGATTGGTTCGGGAAGTGGTCGTTTCTCGACGTTCTCGACCTCACCCGGCGGATGACTCTGGGCCAGATCTCAGCCCGAGACGACTTCGCCAAGCGGATCGCCGCTGAGAAGCCCGTGTACCTGCACGAATGCCTTTATCCCTTGATGCAAGGGTGGGATTCGGTCGAGATCAAGGCCGATGTCGAACTCGGTGGCACGGAGCAACTCTTCAGCCTGATGGTGGCCCGGAACCTTCAGGTCGAGCAGGGACAAGCCCCTCAAATTCCCATGACGATGCCCATCCTGGTCGGCACCGACGGTACGCGACGGATGGGCAAGAGCCTGGGCAACTACATTGGGGTGGCCGAACCCCCGGAATCGCAGTTCGGCAAGATCATGAGCCTCCCCGACGAGCCGATGCGCCAGTTCTTTACCTTGCTCACGGACATCCCACTCGCGGAGGTCGATCGGTTACTTGCGCCCGGGGTGAACCCGCGCGATGCCAAGGAAGTGCTCGGCAGAGAGATTGTGCGGCAATACTCCGGCTTGGACGCTGCCGAGGCTGCGGCGCAGGCGTTTCGTAAACGATCTTCGGGCGAAGACCCCGACGTTATTCCCGAGGTCATCCTCTCCAGGGATCAACTCGACGAGAATGGCCAGATCCTGATCCCTCGCCTGATCGTGGCCCTCGGACTTGAGTCCAGCACGTCGAACGCCCGTCGTGTGATTGAAGGGGGTGGCTTCAATCATGGCGAGGATCGGTCGATTCTCATCAATCCCAAGGTGTCCATTGTGGTCACGGATGGGTTGCTCGTCCGGGTCGGCAAGCGCAAGATCGTTCGCGTTCGCCTGGGTTAAACCGAGCTGAGGGTTCTCATCCGCTGGGAGATCGTGATCGTTACGACGGTGATGAGTGTCTCGCCTTGGTCGATCTTTGAAGAGTACCCGGTCGCTCCCACTTCTCTCTTCGCGAGTCCATCATGTCCACACATGGTTTTGGCATCATCGGCTGTGGCATGATCGCTGAATTTCACACCAAGGCGATTCACGAAATTGAGGGGGCCAGGGTTGTGGCCGCCTTCAGTCGTTCAGAGGTCAACGGTGCCAAGATTGCTCAGCTCGCGGGGGGCGATTGCAAAGTCTACGACGATCTTGATGCGATGCTCGCCCATCCGGGTGTTGATGTCGTCTGTGTTTGCACTCCAAGTGGTGCTCATCTTGAACCCGCCGTTAAGGCGGCCCGAGCAGGAAAGCACGTTGTTGTCGAGAAGCCGCTGGAGATCACACTGGCCCGTTGTGATGCGATCATTGATGCCTGCGATCAGGCCGGAGTTCGACTCTGCACGATCTTCCCTTCGCGATTCTCAGCGGCGAACTTGAGCCTCAAGCACGCGATCGATTCGGGACGGTTTGGCCGGCTCAGCTTGGGCGATACGCATGTGAAGTGGTGGCGGACACAGGAGTATTATGACTCGGGCGGATGGCGAGGGACATGGGCTCTCGACGGTGGCGGTGCCTTGATGAATCAAGCGATCCATAACGTCGACCTTCTGCAATGGTTGATGGGAGACGTTGCCAGCGTCCAGGCGATGACCGCGACTCTGGTCCATGAACGAATCGAGGTTGAGGATACAGCCGTCGCCGCCATCCGTTTCAAGAACGGGGCTCTCGGAGTGATCGAGGCAGCCACCTCGGCCTTTCCGGGGCTCCTCAAGCGGACCGAGATCCATGGCGAGCACGGATCGGCACGGGTTGAACAGGACGATATCACCCTCTGGCAATTCGCGACCGATCTCGCCGCTGACGACGCGATCCAAGCTACCATCGCGGCGTCGAAGGGAGGCTCCTCCGGTGCGAGCGACCCGCGCGGGATCAACCACGCCGGACACCGCGACCAACTCTCCGACTTCCTCCACGCGATTGATTCGGGAGGCAAAGCCCTGGTCGATGGTCGCGAAGGGCGTAAGTCGGTTGAGATCATTCGGGCGATCTATCACTCCGCGAAGACGGGAATGGCGGTGGCTCTCCCTCTCGAGGACGGGCAATAGTCCCAACACGAAGTGAACACCGGTGGTATAGCCTGCTTGGTTCTCGTGAGTTTGAGCCGATCTTGGTCAATCGGGGGGAATCGGGTAAGATTCGGAACACTCAGTCTGTTGGTCAACGGAGTGACCCATCCATGAAACGCCGAAACGCTGCCCTCGATTACCTTGCCTACCTCGCAGTTCGAATCGTCGTCGGCATCGCCCAGGCGATGAGTATCGACCAGTCTTATGCGTTTGCCCGAAACCTGGCGTTGCTTCTTTATAAGGTGAATAAGCGACACCGCAAGGTTGGGATGGAGAATCTCAAAGCTGCGTTCGGCGATCATTATACGGAAGCCCAGCGCGACGATATCGTCCGAGGCGTCTACCGGCACTTCTGCATGATGCTGATGGAGATGCTTCATATCCCCAGGAAGCTTCATCGCGAGAACTGGCGAGAGAAGATCACGCTGGTGGGCCAGGACGTCGTCGTCAACCAGTTGCTCAAGGGGGGCCCCATCATCATGTTGACCGGCCACTTTGGCAACTGGGAGATGGCCGGCTATCTGTTCGGTGTGTTTGGGTTCCCACCCAATTCGGTAGCTCGGCCGCTCGATAATCCGTACCTTGAGGCGTTTTTGAAGAAGTTCCGGGAGCGGACCGGCCAGAAGATGATCGCCAAGAAAGGGGGATATGACGATATGCTTTCCGTTCTGAGGTCGGGGGGATTGCTCTCGTTTCTGGCCGACCAGGATGCCGGTGAGCGTGGAATGTTCGTCGATTTCTTCGGTCGGCCTGCGTCAACTCATAAGGCCATCGCGCTCCTGGCGATTGAACATCAGGCTCCTGTGATGGTCGGTGGGGCTCGGAGGGTCGGCCCAGGGTTCCGCTATGAGGTAGCGATTGAGGATCTCATCCTACCCAGCGAGTGGTCGGGAACACCGGATGACGCCCTCCTGCTGACCCAACGATACACCTCGGCCTTGGAACGAATCATCCGCCGCGACCCCGATCAATACCTCTGGCTCCACCGTCGTTGGAAGCATCAGCCCAAAGCGAAGAAGGTCAGGGCACCGCACGTTACGACGCTCCCGGCGGTCGAGGCGACCGCGCCGGTCGGTTGACGTCTCTGCGGCTGACGATTAGTCTCGGCATTGTGTTCGAGGAGACCTGATACGTGACCGGGGTCGAGAATGGCAACCGAGGCCTCCTTGCTCGTGATCCAAGGGGCCGACCAAGGCAAGCGGTTCGGCTTGAATCGCAGGCCAATGGCCCTCGGGCGAGACAATTCGAACCCGATTCGACTCCACGACCATGAGGTCTCCCGGCGCCATGCCGAGATCCGCCCGCAAGACGATGGGCTCTACGCGCTCGCCGACCTTGGTAGCGCCAACGGGACTTATGTCAACGGTGAGCTCGTCGACCAGGTTGTCCTAAAACTCGGCGACCAGGTGCAGATTGGCCAATCGATTCTGGTGTATGAGATCAAGTCCGATCTCCCTCACCGCGACCAATCCGCTCGCGTCGAGCTGAGCGAGACGGACCGCTCGGCCATCCTCAAGAGCATCCCAGCCGATGAAAGCTCGCGGATCCTGCATGCGCCGGGAAGTGCAGGGGACTGGCTGCGATCAAAGCTTTCCAGCTTCACGGCGATGTACCAGGCGAGCCAGGCGATCCGGCTGACGACCGATGTCGAGACCCTTCTCCCCGAGATTCTCGATCTGGTCTTCGAGTCGATTGGAGCCGATCGAGGGGCGATCTTGCTGGTCACTGAAGAGACCAATGAACTCGTCGCGAAGGCGGTCAAGTGGCGAGACGGCGACCCGCCCGACCTCAACGAAAGCCTGCCGATTCCGCGATCGATTGTCGATCACGTACTTCAAAAAGGTGAAGGGGTGATCACGTCCGACGCACCTGCCGATAAGCGGTTTGCGTCGGGGGGTTCGATCGCCGCCCGGAACATCCGCGAGGCGATCTGCGTCCCGCTACGTGGTCGCCAGGCCCCGCTCGGCGTTCTTTATGCGGATATCCGTTCGGCCCCCGACCTTGATGCGGGAGCCTACGTTCGAGGCAAGTTTACGAACGATCATTTAATGCTTATGGCTGCGATTGGTCATCAGGCTGGTTTGGCGATCGAGAATACCCGTCTCTATGAAGCCAAGCTTCAGTCGGAGCGGCTCGCGGCAGTGGGACAGACGATCGCTACCCTCTCACATCATATCAAGAATATCTTGCAAGGGATTCGTGGTGGTTCCTACCTCATTGACATGGGCTTGAACGAGAAGGACGACGTCATCGTGAGACGAGGTTGGGGGATTGTTGAAAAGAATCAAAATAAGATCTACCACCTTGTCATGGATATGTTGAGCTTTAGCAAAGACCGCGAGCCAGCCTTGGAGTGGTCGGATCTGAATGCGACGACTGAAGAGGTCATCGAGCTGATGCAGTCGCGGGCCACGGAACTGGGTGTCGCATTGACATGGACCCCCGCGACGGGTTTGCCCCCAGTCCTGTTCGATCCCGATGGTTTGCACAGGGCAATTTTGAACATTGTGACCAATGCGATCGACGCCGCCGAGGAGATCCAAGGGGCGAAGGTCATGGTCTCAACCTCGTGGGACGCCAGCGACAATGTCGCTCGGGTGCTGATCTCTGACAATGGGGTGGGCATCGCCGAGGACGATCTGGCGGGGATCTTCGGCCTATTTGCTTCGACCAAGGGGACCCGAGGGACCGGCCTGGGCCTACCGGTCTCGCAAAAGATCGTCCGCGAGCATGGCGGCAAGATCGTCGTGACCTCGCGGATCGGCGAGGGCTCGACCTTCACGATTGAGCTCCCGCTCACCTCGTCGTCGACCCTCGATACCGGCGAGATGACTTTGCTTGAGGATTGAGGCTGCGGACCGACCCTATCAACGACATCAGGGCAGAAACTCATATGAGCTTCTGCCCTGATGTGGATAGATCAATCGAGCTTAGCGGTCAGCCCGCTCTCAATACATGTCGTCGTAGCCACCGTGGCCGCTGCCGCCGCCTTGGCCCTTCTTATCTTCGGGCATGTCGGCGATCAGGGCGTCGCTGGTCAGCAGGAGGGTGCTGACGCTGGCGGCGTTCTGAAGCGCTGAGCGGGTGACCTTGGTGGGGTCGATGATGCCGGCCTTGACCATGTCGCAATAGACATCATTCAAGGCGTCATAACCGAAGTTGCCCGTACCTTCAGAAACCTTGCTCACGACCACGCCCCCATCCTGGCCGGCGTTGTCCGCGATCTGAGCGATCGGGGCAGCACAGGCTCGGACGATGATCTGGTAGCCGGTCTCTTCGTCGCGAGTCAGGCCGGTGGCCTTGACCGTCTTCGAAGCACGGAGGAGGGCGACGCCACCACCGGGAAGAATTCCTTCTTCCAGCGCGGCACGCGTGGCATGAAGGGCGTCCTCGACGCGGGCCTTCTTCTCCTTCATCTCGCTCTCGGTCGCGGCACCGACGTTGATCTTGGCCACACCTCCAGCGAGCTTCGCAAGACGCTCTTCGAGCTTCTCGCGGTCGTAGTCGCTCTTGGTGTCGCCGATCTCGCGGCGGATCGCGTCGATCCGGCCTTTGATGTCGCCCGAGGTGCCTGAACCCTCGATGATCGTGCTATTGTCTTTGTCGATCTGGATCTTCTTGGCCTGGCCGAGATCGGCCAAGGTCACGTTCTCCAGCTCGATGCCGAGGGCCTCGAACACGGCCTTGCCACCCGTGAGGATCGCAATGTCTTCGAGCATCGCCTTGCGACGATCGCCGTAACCGGGTGCCTTCACTGCGGCGCATCGGAAGCTGCCACGGAGCTTATTGATGACCAAGGTCGCGAGGGCTTCGCCTTCGATGTCCTCGGCGATGATCAGGAGCGGGCGACCCGTCTGGGCGACCTTCTCGAGGACCGGAACCAGATCCTTCACTGACGAGATCTTCTTCTCGTAGATCAGGATGTAGGCGTCTTCCAGAACCGCTTCCATCGTCGCCGGGTTGGTGACGAAGTAGGGGCTCAGGTAGCCACGGTCGAACTGCATGCCTTCAACCCACTCGACCTCGGTCTTGAGGGCTTTGCCTTCCTCGACCGTGATCACGCCGTCTTTGCCGACCTTCTCGGTCGCTTCGGCGATCATCTTGCCGATCTCGCTATCGAAGTTCGAGGCGACGGTGGCGACCTGTTCGGTCTCCTTCTTGTCGCTGATCTTGGTCGAGAGCTTGTGCAGTTCGGCGACGATGTCGGTGACGGCTTTGTCCATCCCGCGCTTCATCAGCATCGGGTTGACACCGGCGACAACGGCCTTGAGGCCTTCGTTGTAAATGGCTTCGGCCATGACGGTTGCGGTGGTCGTGCCGTCGCCGGCGACGTCAGAGGTCTTGGAAGCGACCTCCTTGACCATCTTCGCACCCATGTCCTCATAACGATCTTCGAGCTCGATCTCCTTGGCGACGGTGACGCCGTCCTTGGTGACCGTGGGCGAGCCGAACGACTTCTGAATGATGACATTGCGGCCACGTGGGCCGAGGGTCACTTTCACGGCGCGAGCCAGTTTAGCCACACCACGCTGCATTGCTTGCCGAGCGTCCTGATCGAACGCGATCATCTTCGCGGCCATGTGTCGAAAATCTCCCGAAGACAGAATTCAGAGTTGAATACAAAACCGGAGTTACCAGCGACCGTTACGTTGGCCTGTTCCGGGTGTTTTGGGTAAGGGCGATCGAGCTGGAAACTCGCTCAGCTCAGGCTTCGACGACGGCGAGGATGTCGTCCTCACGCATGAGGAGAACCTTTTCGCCGTCGACTTTGAACTCGTCGCCGGCATAGGAGGTGAAGAGGACGCTGTCGCCGACCTTGACCTGCAACTCGCGGCGCTTGCCGTCCTTGGTTACTCGGCCATCACCAACGGCCATGACTGTGCCCTTCTGCGGCTTATCCTTGGCCGTATCCGGCAGGACGATCCCGCCTGCGGTCGTTTTCTTGGCCTCTTCACGCTCGACGACCACTCGATCACCCAACGGCTTCAACTTCAACTTCATCGGACAGGTCTCCCGGCAACCACGTGGACCACGAGAACGGAATCCCCCACGCCCTTGGTAATGACAAGACGTGGGGTTCATGGCGGGCTCCTTCATGCAAGGAACGTGCCTAGGGTCTACGAGAATCCTAACATCATGTAAGATCAGCTTTTACGAGACAGCCGCGATTCCCTTCACGGCTCGTTCCGGTCTGCCGATCGTGGCGATGTACGAACTCCGACTGCCTGAATGGCAGTTGAATCCGACCTCGTCCAATTCTCTCGAAGTCCGCAGCGTGACTTCAGCCGAGGGCTTGTGACTTGACTCACTCTTGCTCTGCGGAAGGAAGAAAAAGGCCAGGGCAAGGATCGCATAGATCAGCAACAGCATCGCCCCTTCAAGCCAGTTCGACTCGCCGTCTTCCGCGACCATCCGGGCGATCAAGACCGAGAGGATGACCGCAGCGATCTCCATCGTCGAGAATAACAAATCCATGGGTTCGGATCGCAAGTAGCTGGCAAAGACCAGTACAGGGGCCACAAACAGAGCAATCTGCAGCGCCGAGCCGACCGCGATCCCAACTGCGAGATCCATCTGGTTTTTCATCGCCATCAGGATCGCTGAGGAATGCTCGGCGGCGTTGCCAACGATTGCTACCAAGATCACGCCCATGAAGACGCCCGAGAGTCCCAGGACTTCGCCCGTGGCCTCGACCGCTCCCACCAGGATTTCACTCATCCAGGCGACAAAGAGCGTGGCTGTGATCAGAGTGGCTGTGGACTGCTTGAGGCTAACATTGGTCTCGACGAAGGTGTGGCTCGCCTCCGTCTCTCCGACCCCGCTGAAGAGATCTTTGTGGGTCCCAAGGCTGAAAACCAAGCTCAAGAGATAAGCCAACACCAGCACGACGGAGACCGAGACGCTCAGCCGATGCTCGATCCCGACCGCTCCTGGACCGACCAGCCAGTGGAAAATCGCAGGGACAAGCAGCCCCATGGCCGCGACGACCATCAAGGTGGAACCGACACCGGCCGCAGTTCGGTTGAACCGTTGGACTCGGAATTTCAAACCCCCCGCCAGCAGGCTCGCCCCCAGCACCAGGAGGAGGTTGCCGATGATACTGCCGGTGATCGAGGCTTTGACGACCTCGTCGAGACCGCGAGACAGGGCGAAGAGGGCCAAGATCAGCTCGGCGGCGTTGCCGAAGGTGGCGTTCAACAGACCACCGATCCCAGCTCCCAGCCGATGTGCAATCTGTTCAGTGGCATGCCCCATCAGGCCCGCGAGCGGAATAATTGCCAGGCCCGACGCCAGAAATCGCACCGGGGCTGGAGCTTGAAACCAGGAGAGGAGGATCGCGATCGGTACAAAACCAAGAAGCAAGTTGAGCCAACCGGCTTTCCGAGGATCGATCACGTCCCGCCAGGGCGATTGAGGCGAATTGGCATCGTTGAATGGAGTAGTCGCCTGGTTGGGCTGGTTGACTCGTGTAGGGGCCACCTTATAATGTCCTCTTGTAACAGCCGCCCCAGATGCGGCGATTGGTTCGTTTCAACTGTCTGTGGCTGCCCCTCGGCGGCCTTGCGAGGCGATATCATGGCCGGGAACGTGATGGAGTTTACCGACAGCAATTGGCAGTCGGAAGTTATCGCTTCCGAAGTTCCCGTCATTGTGGACTTCTGGGCTCCCTGGTGCGGACCCTGTCGGATGCTTGCCCCCACCATCGACAAACTCGCGACCGAATACCTGGGCAAGGTCAAGGTCGGCAAGCTTAACACCGACGAAAACACCAACGTTCCGGGCGAACTCGGTATCTCCGCCATCCCGACCGTCCTGGTCTTCCAGGGTGGGAAGCTCGTCGACCGCCTGGTCGGAGTGAACTCCGAGAACAAGTTCAAGGATAGCCTGGCAAAGCTGGGGGTCCAATCCGAATCCCGTCAGGCGTAGCTCGCAGATAGCGAGCACGCCTGCGGTTCATTTTGAGGGGCTCAAGCCATTCTCATCAAGGTCTGTGGTCTGACTCGTGCCGACGAAGCACTTGCCTGTCTTCAAGCCGGCGTTGACTGGCTCGGCCTAAACTTTTACCCACCTTCGTCGCGCTTCATCACACCCGGGATCGCATGCTCGATCCTCGCGAGCTTGCCATCCCGTCGGGTTGCCGTTGGCTTGTTCGTAGACCGGCCAACCATCGAAGTGGCCGATCTCGCCCATGACTTGGGCCTTTCGACCGTCCAGCTTCACGGATCCGAGCCTCCTAATGCGGTGGTCGAACTCGGTCGAAACTTCCGGGTGATCCGGGCCTTTCGACTAGGCGATCTGGCAGCCGTCGAAGCGATGAAGGCCTATCTCTCAAGGTGCGCGAACCTGGGTCGTCTGCCCGACTTTGCCCTAATTGACGCCTTCGTGCCCGGCCAACCAGGTGGAACAGGCCAGGTTGTCGAGGAAGCTGTACTCTCTGCGCTAAAGGGGTTTGACCAACTCCCTTTGATTCTCGCGGGGGGTTTGAGTCCCGAAAATGTCGCCGAACGGCTTGGCCACCTGCACCCCGTCGTGGTCGATGTCGCGGGTGGAGTCGAGTCCGTCCCCGGTCGCAAAGACCCGGCCAAGGTCACTGCGTTTGTTCGCGCTGTTCGCGGGAAATTCTCCAGTTGACACACGCGTACGCACGTGTCTACAATTCGTTTGTCGAGTCGTTCGTCCTTCTCGACCTAGGCGTTGGAGATGGGATATGGACGCGGACAGTCTGGGTCGACGTCGGCAGCCGGGTCAGCAGAGCGGGCTTCGGTCGATGCATCCGGTCTTGCCGGATGCCTGGCTGAGTCGGGCGTTGCGGGTGGCGATGTCGTCTGAAGATTGGTCGAAGTTCGAGGCCTTGGCCTCGGTACTCGGCAGTGATGAGCCATCCGCTGCGCGAGCCTACGGTCAGACGATCGCTCATCTGATTGCTCGCGAGGTCCGGCCCGCTCCCGAATGGATGGACTGGGAGCGGCAGAAGACGTTGAGGCTGTTGAAGATGGTGTCGTAAGGGTTGAGCCCTTGCCCATCGTATGTTTTTGGTTGGGGACTCCTGTGAGTTCCCTTGTCTGGTTGATTCCTCTTTCGGAGCTTTTCTCTTGGCGACCACGGTTGTTGGCGATGTGAAAGACCTGGCGTTGGCCACGGTTGGTTATCAGCGGATCGTTTGGGCTGAGCGCGATATGCCCGTTCTTCGGGCGATCCGTCAGCGGTTCGAGGCCGAGAAGCCCTTGGCCGGACTACGGATGTCGGCCTGTTTGCACGTCACGGCGGAGACGGCCAACCTGGCCCGAGCCTTACAGGCTGGCGGTGCCGACCTCGTGCTCGTGGCTTCCAACCCACTCTCGACACAGGACGATGTCGCGGCGAGCTTGGTCAAGGACTTCAATATCCCCGTCTACGCGATCAAAGGCGAAGACGAGCACAGCTACTACCGCCATATTGCCGCCGCACTTCAGCACAAGCCGCACGTGACGATGGACGACGGTGCCGACCTCGTCAGCGCCATGGTCTTCATCGCACTCAACCGGCTCGATGACGTTCATGCCGAGGTCCGGGGCTGGGCGAGCAAGTTGAGCTCGGCCGAGCGTCAGTCGTTGGTTGGCGATGTTGTCGCCAGCATGGAAGAGACGACCACGGGCGTGATTCGCCTTCGGGCGATGGAGAAGGATGGCGTCCTGAAGCTGCCGGTGATCGCGGTCAATGACGCGATGACCAAGCACTTCTTCGACAACCGTTATGGTACTGGCCAGAGCACCCTTGACGGCGTCATTCGCGCCACCGACATGCTGATCGCGGGCAGTCGCGTCGTCGTTGCCGGCTACGGCTGGTGCGGTAAGGGCGTGGCGATGCGGGCCAAGGGCATGGGTGCTCATGTGATCGTGACCGAAGTCGATCCGATTCGCGCTCTTGAAGCAGCGATGGACGGCTTCGAGGTCATGGACATGGCGACCGCCGCCCCGACCGGCGACCTGTTCATCACTGTCACTGGCAACATCCATGTCATTCGTGGCGAGCACTTCGCGGCCATGAAAGATGGTGCCATGATCTGCAACTCAGGCCACTTCAACGTCGAACTCGCTCTTGATCAGCTTGCTGCTCAGGCGGCTTCGACCAACAAAGGGGTCCGCGAGTTTGTCGATGAATACGTGCTTTCCAATGGCAATCGCCTGTATGTGCTCGGCGAAGGCCGCCTGATCAACCTGGCTGCTGCCCACGGGCACCCGGCCAGTGTCATGGATATGTCGTTCGCCGCCCAGGCGCTGGCGACCGAGTGGGCCCTCACCCAGAAGGGTTCGCTCGAAAACAAGGTCTACAACGTTCCCAAGGCAATCGACCAGTGGGTCTCGACCCTCAAGCTCCAGACCATGGGGATCCACATCGATACGCTGACCGCCGAACAGGCCAAGTACCTCGTAAGCTGGGAAATGGGGACATGATCGAAGCGGCCTAGAAACCCTTCGGCATGAATTCAATACCGGTCCGGTCCCTTCCTAGTCATTAACGAGGGGGCCGGACCGTTCCACGTTGTTCCGGTCCTGACCGAACTTTACGAGGTCTTCGCGGCAGGAAAGACTGCGGAAACCACCAAGGTGATCGAGCGAGCAGGTCACCGGCAAGCCTGCGCGACGGTTCGCCGACTTCGCAGGGGCGTTCTCCTGACAAGCAAGTGCGGACCTCCCTTGCGACTTGCAAGATGGTGATGTTTAATCGAATGGTATGAAAAGACCCACCTGGATCATTCGTATCGTCATACCGGTCGCAGCCTTCGCGACCCTCTCCCAGCGTGTTGCGGAGGCAGAAATGCCATCGATCACGATAACCGAGTTGGCTAGCTTCCGGCTCGAGGCAATCTCCTTCTTTCTGGTCTGTTACTTGGCCTGTTCCTGGGTCATTCGGGCGATCTGGAACGGGCTCCGGAGTGATTTCCCGCGCCTGCCGCAGCTTTCCATGAAGCGGGCGATGGGAGTGGTCGGTCTCTGGGGACTGCTGTTCCTACTGATTCTGACCATGATCTCAGGCGCTCGCGAACTGATGACGCCGGGTGCCTGGGAGAAGGAAGGTTACACCTACAAACTCGCTCCAAAGCATGCCGATAAGGCTACGAGGCATGAGGCCCTCGACCGGTTGCGGGTTCTCCTCTGGCACTATGCCAAGAGCCACGACGGTAAGTTCCCGCCCAATGCTTTGGTTCCCGAGATCCCCGACGATTCGTGGCGAATCCCCGACCCCTCGGACATGCATTATCGCTATGAGGGAGGGCTTTCAGAGGATGTCGCGGCCAGGCCGCTGGCCTTTGAACCCAACATCTTCGGCAATGGGCAACTCGTGCTCTTGACCGACGGTCGAATTGTCTCCATGGATCCAGCCGAGCTGACTCGAAGCCTCAAGCGGGAGGATTCCCGATGAGCATCCGAGGCTTCATATGGATCATCATCTCGATCATCTTGTTTGTAGTGCTTACCAGCCCGGGGCTATTGTTTCTGTTACAGATGCTCTTCTACCTGCTAGTAGGCTGGGTGTTCTACCTCAAGCGGGTTTTGCCAGAGGTCCAAATCGGTTGGAGCGGGGTGGGGATGGGAGCGACCTGCTTGGTCTTGCTGGCGTTCGGTCTCCATGGGTTTATGCGTTGGATGGCGCGTGAGGTCAATCCGGGACAGGTTTGGAAGCGGAAGTGGACTGGGGCCATGATCCTCGGGGTGATCGCCCTATTCGTGTCGGGGATGTCGGTGGCCGGCGTGACCCACCAGGTCGGTTGGCTCCTGACATCGAAGGAACCCCTCCTCATGGGGGGTGACAGGATCGTGTTACAACGGATGCAGTCGATCAATAACCTGAAGCAAATTGGCTTTTCTGTGTGGAATTACGAGACGGAACACAGCAGTTTTCCCCCAGGAACGATTGTGACTGACTCGGGCCAACCCTTGCATGGGTGGCCGACACTCCTCCTTCCTTACATGGAATTAACCAAGCTATCGAATAAGATTGACCTGAGTCTCCCCTGGAATGACCCTACCAACGCGGCTGCCTTTCAAACCCACGTTTATCCTTATATGAATCCGCGACTCGGTTCCACCGCAAATCCCGGAGAGTACGCGCGGATTCACTACGCATCCAACGCACGAGTTCTTGGCGGTGATCGGAGGCTGACAGCACGCGACTTCACCGACGGCACGAGTTCAACCATCATAGGAGGAGAGGTCGCAGGCCAATTCAAGCCGTGGGGGCACCCGGTCCAGTGGCGAGATCTCGGACTTGGGATCAACCAATCGCCCGATGGGTTCGGTAGTCCCTTCCCAGGAGGAGCCCAGTTCATGATGGCGGACGGGTCGGTCAAATTCCTCAAGAACTCGATCTCTCCCACAGTCCTCAAGGCTCTGGCCACCCCCAATGGTGGCGAAGTCGTTCTCGAGGATTCCTATGAGTAGTGAGGCCCCGCCGCCGGACTTGCGTGTTCAAATTGGGGGTGATCCTGTTAAGATTAGAGGATGGAAGAACCCCCGCCTGCCGAATTGATGGTCCCACCATCCCCCTCGATCACGCACGGTGACCTCATGCCGCGATCTCTCCTCCCGGCTCTCCTGCTTGTAATCCTCTCGTTGTCGCACGTCCTGGCAGAGGAGAAGGCTCCCACCCCGGAACAGACGCGATTCTTCGAGTCCAAGGTTCGGCCTGTGCTGGTCGAGCAGTGCATCAAGTGCCACGGGCCCGATAAGCAGAAGGCCGGTTTGCGGCTCGACTCGCGTGAAGCGGTCGAGACGGGAGGCGATAGCGGACCGATCGTCGTGGCGGGTAAGCCCGACGAGAGTCTGCTCATCCAGGCCCTTCGTTACGAGGAGGATGGGCCCAAGATGCCCCCCTCGAAGAGGCTGCCGGCCGAGCAAGTGGAAGTCCTTACCCAATGGGTCCAGCAAGGGGCACACTGGCCGGTTGAGACCGCCAGCGCACCCGCAAGTACCATCCGTCGCGGGCCGATGGTGATCACCGACAATGATCGAGCCCACTGGGCCTTCCAACCGATCCAGCGCGGCCAACTTCCTCACGTGAACAACCCCGCATGGGCCACCAATCCGGTCGATGCGTTCGTGCTCGCCAAGCTCGATGCCAAAGGGCTGACCGCAAACCCGCCTGCCTCAAAAGTTGCGCTGATCCGTCGCGCCACATATGACCTGACGGGCCTTCCCCCCACTCCCCAGGAGGTTGATGCCTTCGTGGCCGACACCTCCCCCAAAGCCTATGAGGCCTTGATCGATCGCCTGCTCGCCTCGCCGCGCTACGGGGAGAAGTGGGCCCGGCACTGGCTCGACCTGGTTCGCTATGCAGAGACCAACAGCTACGAACGTGATAATCCCAAGCCAAGTGCCTGGCGCTATCGCGACTATGTCATTCGCGCATTCAACGATGATAAGCCTTATGATCGGTTCATCCGTGAGCAGCTTGCCGGTGATGAACTCCCCGATAAGACGAACGACTCGGTGATCGCCACAGGCTACTATCGGCTGGGGATCTGGGACGATGAGCCGACTGATCGTGACCAGGCTCGGTTCGATGGGCTCGACGACCTCGTCGCGACCACCGGCCAGGTCTTCCTTGGCCTAACGATCGACTGCGCCCGCTGCCACGACCACAAGATCGACCCGATCCCCCAGAAGGATTATTACAAGCTCGTCTCCTTCTTCAACAATACCAACTCGTTCCGCAACGGCGGCCCGACCGACGAGGTTCCGTATGTCGAGCCGGGTCGGGAGCTTGCCTATCAGGAACGAGTCCGTGAGCTTGAGCTCCAGAAGAACGAGGTTCGCGAGGCGATCGCCGAGATCGAAGACGAGTTCCGCAAGGGTTATCAGGCGGGTGAGAAACTTCCCAAGGGTGATATCGAAGAGCTTCGATACCGCTTCTATCGCGACACCTGGACCACCTTGCCCGAGTTCGACGCCCTCAAGCCCGAGGATTCGGGCGAACTTCCTCAAGGCCTGTTCGACCTCAAGCCGAGGACACGTGATATCTCGTTTGGCTTCGTCTTCGAGGGGACCCTGGTCGTTCCGGAAGAGGGTCAATACACCTTCACGCTCGACTCTGATGATGGAAGCAGGCTCACACTCGGCGGTAACATCATTGCAACCGATGATGGGATTCATGGGCTCGGCGACCCCAAGTCGGCTAAGGTCACACTCCAGCGAGGGCGGGTCCCCATCCGGCTCGACTACTTCCAGAAGGCCAGCGGGCTTGGCCTGGCCGTGACTTGGTCGGGGCCGAGTTTTCCAGCAAAGTTCCTGTCGGCGATTGAGCCAACCAAGACGAAATCCAAGGCGCTGGCCGATCTCGCCTCGGTGATTCGAACCGACGGTGCCAAGGTCCTAGGCGTCGAACGGTTTGAACGCTACCGGAGTTTGGTGAAGAAAGCCCAGGTCCTTAGAGAGCAAGAGGCAGCGTCGGAATCGATCCTCTGCATCACCGAGCAGGGCCGGGTCGCCCCTGATACCCATCTCATGCTTCGTGGCAACGCACATGTCCCTGGTGATAAGGTCGAGCCTGGCTTCCTTGCCGTACTCGGTGACGAGAAAGCGATCATCCCCGAACCTCCCGCCGATGCGAAGACCACCGGTCGCCGTCGGGCCCTGGCGGATTGGATCACATCGCCGACCAACCCGCTCACCGCTCGAGTGATCGCCAATCGGCTCTTCCAGCACCACTTCGGGCGCGGGATCGTTCGATCTCCCAACAACTATGGGGTCCAAGGGGACAAGCCAACCCACCCCGAACTGCTGGACTGGCTGGCGACCGAGCTGATCGCCCAGGGCTGGCACTTGAAGCCGCTACATCGTTTGATCATGACCTCTCAGACCTATCAGATGTCGTCGAATGCGAACCCGGAGGCCTCAGCCAAAGATCCGATGAACGACAGCCTTTGGCGGATGGACATGCGTCGTCTGACTGCCGAAGAGATTCGGGACTCGATCTTGGCCGTCAGTGGCCAGTTGAACCTGACGATGTCCGGCCCCGGCGTCTTCCCAGAGATTCCTGCCGAGGTAATGGCCGGTCAGTCGATCCCAGGTCGTGGCTGGGGTAAATCCTCTGCGGAAAATCAAGCCCGACGAAGCATCTATGTCCATGCCAAGCGATCGCTGATCATGCCGATCCTCGAAGGCTTTGACCAAGCTGAGACCGACCGATCCTCACCGGTCCGGTTCAGTACGACTCAGCCGACTCAGGCACTAGGCATGATCAACGGTACATTCTTGCACAAGCAAGCCGCGACACTTGCCGATCGGCTCAAGCGTGAAGCGGGTGACGACCTGAACGGCCAGGTCCGGCTGGCCTTGAGGCTGACGACCGGTCGCCAACCTGCGGAACCCGAAATTCAGCGGGGTGTCCGCTTGATTCAATCGTTAGAGACACAAGACGGGTTGAGCCGTGATGAGGCGCGACGCATCTATGCGTTGCTCGCTCTGAACTTGAACGAGTTCCTGTTCCTGGATTGAACGGGCGTTGGCCCTGAGTCGTCTCCTGGTCCGACACTGCCGATTCCAGTCGTATCCCAAGCTCCGAGGCGAATCCGATGACCGACGCGAACAGAACCCCCGGCGAATTCTGCGGACGGACCCGCCGCGAATTTCTCTGGGAGGCGGGGGCGGGCTTCACCTCGCTGGGACTGATCGATATGCTTTCACGCGACGGTGTCTTCACCGGTCGGGCGAGCGGAGCTGAGGTCAATCGGTTGGGCAATCCCCTCGCATCCAAGCCGCCGATGTTTGCACCCAAGGCGAAGAGTGTCATTTTCTTGTTCATGTATGGCGGTCCTAGCCAAGTTGATACCTTCGACTATAAGCCCAAGCTTTACGAACTCGACGGTCAGACGATCCCGGTGAAAACCTTTGGACGGGGCGGGAAGAAGAACGAAGGGCGTGTGGTTGGTCCCAAGTGGAAGTTCAAGCCCTACGGCGAATGCGGCAAGATGGTGAGCGACCTCTTCCCCAACTTGGGAACGTGCGTTGACGATATCGCCTTCATGCATTCCATGACCGCAGATTCGCCGATCCATGGATCGGCAATGCTTCAAATGAACACGGGTAAGATCCTCTCGGGGAGCCCTTGCCTGGGTTCCTGGGTCAACTACGGGCTCGGCAGCGAGAACGAGAATCTGCCTGGGTTTGTTGTGATGCTCGACCCCACCGGCGGCCCAATCAGTGGAGCCAAGAACTGGTCGAGTGGCTATATGCCAGCGTCTTACCAAGGGACCATTCTCCGATCGGCGGGGGTCCCCGTACTCGACCTCAAACGCCCGGAAGGAATGAGCGGCGAGACGCAACGACACTTGCTTGACTCCTTGAATGCCTATAACACCGACCATCTCGCGAGTCGTCGCGATAATTCCAACCTCGCTGCCCGGATCGCCTCGTACGAGATGGCCTACTCCATGCAGAGCCACGCCCCCGAGGCGGTCGATCTCACTCGCGAGAGCAAGGAAACCCAGTCGCTCTATGGTCTCGACGAGGATAAGACACGTGACTTCGGCCGGCGTTGCCTGCTGGCCCGCCGCCTTGTCGAACGCGGCGTCAGGTTCATCCAGCTCTACGCTGGCGGTGCCCATAACGATAGTAATTGGGACGCCCACGGCGACCTTGAGACCAATCACGGTTACCACGCAGGACGGACGGATAAGCCGATCGCAGGCTTGCTGAAAGATCTCAAGAGACGTGGATTGCTCGATGAAACGCTGGTCATCTGGGGGGGTGAGTTTGGCCGTCAGCCCACTGCTGAATACGCCAAGGGGACCGGTCGAGATCACAACGCCTACGGGTTCACCATGTGGATGGCCGGCGGTGGCATTAAAGGAGGCACAAGTGTAGGTGCGACCGACGAACTCGGCGGTACTGCGATCGAGGACCGGTTCCACGTCAAGAACCTGCATGCCACGGTCTTGCAGCAGCTTGGCCTCGATCCCGAGCATTTGAACTACTTCTACAATGGCCTCGACCAGAAGCTTGTTGGAGTCGAAGGGGCTGAGCCAATTCGTCAAATTATTGCTTGATCTTCACACCTTCACGAGATTGATTTCATGCGCCTTGCACCTCTCCCTGTTGTCATTGGTCTGCTGGCCGCCGGTGTTGCGAACGCGCAGGAGAAGCCCTCACATCGCGTTCTGGGTGCCGATAATGGTCGGGTTGCGATCGTGGGTCGGCATGGAAAGGTCGAGTGGGAGGTTCCCGCGAAGGTTCAGGCCCACGACCTTGCCTTGCTCCCCAACGGCAATATCTTGATGCCGATCAGCGATACTTCAATTGTTGAGATGACGCCCGAGAAGAAGGTCGTCTGGCAGTACGACTCCAAACCGGCCAAGGGCTACACTGGCAAGATCGAAGTTCACTCATTTCAACGCCTCCCTGACGGACTCACCCTGATCGCTGAGAGTGGCAATCGTCGTCTGATCGAGGTCGACAAGGACGGCAAAATCGTTAAGGAGATCGCTCTCCAGATTGACAATCCCCACCCCCATCGCGACACCCGCCTGGTCCGCAAGCTCGCCAACGGCCATTACCTGGTCTGCCACGAGGGAGACGGGACCGTCCGCGAGTACGACCCGAAGGGGAAGGTCGTCTGGAGTTATGCTCTTGATCTGGGCGACCGTCCGAGTTCGCCGGGCCACGGTCCCGAAGGGCACGGCAAGGATGTTTATGGCGCGTTGCGACTCGACACCGGTAATACCCTGATCGCCTGCGGGAACGGCAATCGCGTCATTGAAGTGAATCCTGAGGGCAAGATTGTCTGGAGCATCGGTCACGATGAACTTCCGGGTATTCGGCTCGCCTGGATCACGACCCTGCAACTTCAACCCAATGGCAACATCCTCGTCGGTAACTGCCACGCCGGTCCTGAGAACCCCCAACTCTTTGAAGTCACTCGCGATAAGAAAGTCGTCTGGACCTTCAAAGACTTCAAGACGTTCGGAAACAGCCTGGCGGTGACTCAAGTGATTGATTAGCTCGATCTGCCTGTCATCCTGAGCTCCGTTGTCTTGTCCAAGTTAAGAATGAAACGCAACTTGAGTCTGCCCTCTTCAATTCGGCTGGTAGGCGTGTGACGATGTCCCTCTGTCGGGATGCGATCCCTCTCTCCAGCCGATCGAGGACACGTCGATGAGCCAAGAACCAGACAATGACCGGCAGTCGAACCGCCGCGAGATCCTCAAGGGGGCCGCGATTTTGGGTGGCTTAGCCTTGAGCCAGAATGTTCACGCGGATGAAGCTTCGCCCGCCAAGGCTGCAACCACCAAGGGGCGGATCAAGCAGTCGATCGTCCAGTGGTGCTTTGAGCCCTACTGGGACGTCCCCAAGATGATCGAGGTCACCAAGTCACTGGGCTGCGGGAGTATCGAACTCCTCGACTCCAAGTACTTTCCGCTCCTCAAGAAGGCCGGCCTGGACTGTGCGATCGGTACAATCGATATCACTCCAGACCCACCGTTCCTGAAAGGGTTCAATAACCCCAAGTATCAGGCCCAGATCCTCAAGGCAACGACCGACTCGATCGACGCGTGCGCAGAGTATGGGTTCAAGCGAGTCATCACGTTTACCGGCATGAGCGAGGGGATCCCCAACGATGTTGGAGCCAACAACTGCGTTGAAGGCTACAAAAAGATCGTCGGTTACGCCGAGAAGAAGGGTGTTACGCTTTGCCTGGAGATGCTCAATACTCGGGCGAGCGATCACCCGATGAAGGGGCATCCTGGCTACCAGGGGAATCACACCGAGTACTGTATTGATATCATCAAGCGGGTTGGTTCCCCCAACTTGAAACTGCTTTTTGATATCTATCATGTGCAGATCATGGATGGAGATGTGATCCGTCGGATTCGGCAACACAAAGACTACATTGGTCACGTCCATACTGCGGGCAACCCAGGACGCGGCGAACTCGACAACACGCAAGAGATCAACTACCCGCCGATCATGGAAGCGCTCATCGAAATCGGCTACACCGGCTACGTGGGTCAGGAATTCATCCCGACTCGCGACCCCCTTGTGGGGCTCAAGCAGGCGGTCGCACTCTGTGACGTGTAAGTAACCCTGCACGGGTTCCAGCCTCCCCGGAAAGGCGTCGGTCTCGCGACGCCTTTCCGAAGATTTGCCGTTACAATCGATCCGAATTGCCAATGGGTCTGTTCGGCGCCCGAGTTCAGGCCACCCGGCGGGCGAGATACTCTGCGTGGCGAGCCTTCGCCCCGCGCTGACGTCGATAGAGGCGATTCCCCGTCACGACCGGTTCGGAGGCTGGTGCAGGTTGCGCCGCCTCGGCTGGTTGTGCAGGAAGTTCCGGGGTCGGAATGGGGACCAGCTTGATTTCGGCAACAGGCGCTGCAACTTCGACCCGAGCCGGTTTTGCGGGCGGTGCTGATTTTGCGAGTTCTTCGGACTTGGCCGCCGCCTTAGCCTTTTCGATGATCTTCATCGACTGAGCCAACTGGCGATGGGCGGCGGCTTCATAGCGCCTTTGCAGCATCAGGGTTGTGTCTTGGTCAACCCCGACACCTCGACGATGTTGCTCGCGGAGGGTTGCGTTTTCCTCCGTTGCGTCGACCTGGAGCGACTCCAGCCTCTCGATTTCGCCAAGAATCAACGCTTGAATCTGGGTGCAGTCCCGAAAACGGGACTGGAGCACAACCATTGCCTGACGCAGTGTCCTGGGAATTCCCATCAGATCCATGGCGGTGTTCGTCTCAGTCTCTGACCAGTGCGACCGTGCAATATAAGTAACCCCAAACATGAGGTTCTTCCATTGCTTGATCATCCAGGCTCGACCAGCCGGGGTCCGTTCCAAGCTCAAGCAAACACGAGCGGGGTTGCGTTTCAGGGTTGCACCAAGGTCGGACGCTTCGACCTCCCGATCCTGATCCCACTGAGGACGCTGGGCGACTTTCGACAATTCGATCATCCGCTCGAGCTCAAGACCCTGACACCGCTCGACCCGCATTGAGGCGAGTACCGCCTGGTTGACGTGGTATCCCTGAACCACATCTTCAGGGGCAAGAACCTCGATCCAGCCGTCGAGTCGCTCTTGAAATTTCTCTGTATATTCAGTCGGCACAAGGACTTGCGCGGCGAGCCCGTGCTTCATTGCGTGCTGACGGCATTCGGCCTTACCTTCGTCGGTTTTCGGGCCCGTACTATGTTCGGCATTTCGCCGATTGGCTTCAATCTGTCGTAAGGTCGTCATCGTCGTCTCCTCCCGGTGGAGGTGGAACCTGCCCGACAACATAGGCGGAAGGCTCGTCCCTCGCACAGGGGAGTCTACCACAAAATTGACGATACGGATTCGGCAAACAGAAAATCTTCCCTATGGTGTCTAGATGGGGCAAGTCCCTTCATCCTGCTTCCCGATCAGGCGAAGAGTTTTCGAAGCGGTTCACCGAGTGCGAGTCGATGGGGGCGGTTGGTCTGGTCGAAGATCTCGGTCGCGGGGTCGAGGCCGAACCGCCAATAGATTGTGGCGGCAAGGTCGCCGGGTGTGACAGGGTCAGTCGCTGGGAAGGCCCCAATCTTATCGCTCGAGCCGTAAGTCGCTCCTCCGTGAACGCCTCCACCGAAGAGCATCACCGAGTAACAATTTGGCCAATGGTCGCGACCGGCTGTGACGTTGATTCGAGGAGTGCGACCGAACTCACCGGTGACCATCACGAGTGTAGAATCCAGGAGGCGACGTTGGTCGAGATCTTCAATCAAAGCGGAGAGCGACTGATCGGCCTGGGGAAGAAGGTAGTTCTTATGTTGACTTGCACAGTTATTGTGAGCGTCCCAATTCTGACCTTGTTGCTTGAAGTCGTAGACATTCACGAATGGAACTCCTGCTTCGACCAATCGGCGAGCGAGTAAGAGATTCTGGCCACGCATTTGGCGGGCGACCCCCATCTCTCCGCCGCCGCCGTTCACCTCGCCCTTGGCGGCGGGGTCAGACCCGAAGCCGTAGCGCTCGCGCACCGAGGTCGGCTCCTTCGAGATATCGAGCGCGCGACGAATCGGCTCGGAATCGAGGAGCTGGTAGGCCCGGTCATAGAGGTTGGGCTGCGATTTGCTCGAATGGATCGACTCCTCCGCCGATTGGAGTAAGCCCCGTCGTTTGTGGATCCGCGTTCGATCGAGACCATCCGCAAGGGTGAGCGATTCTGCGGGGTAAACCCGCTTCACGGGATCGACATCGATCCGCAGTGGGTCGTACGCTGAGCCCAGAATCCCTCCGCCCTGGCAAGGGGTGGGGACCACGTTATGGAATGCGTAGGGCAACGAGGCGAACGGAACATCGACGGGGTGGTGCCGATTCATGTAGGCCACCGCGCTGCCGAAGCTGGGGTAGAACTGTGGAAGAGGGGCGAACAACTCGCGATCCGCGCCGTCGAGCGGTCTGCCTGTCAGGGCGTGGATTGATGCGGAATCGTGCAAGGTCGCTGAGTGGTGGACACTTCGGATCACTGCGCCCTTGTGCATCCACTGAGAGAGTTTTGGCAAGTGTTCGCAAATCGAAAGACCAGGCACCGAAGTTGAGATCGGCTGGAATTCGCCTCGGACTTCGGCAGGCGCATTGGGTTTGAGATCGACCGTGTCGATGTGGCTAGGGCCACCATAGTAGAAGATCAGGATGCACGCCTTGATCGGCTTCGCCTCACTGAATGCACCGAGAGCGGCAGCCTGCGCGGTCCAGAGGCCGCCCAGGTTCAACCCAAGGTAGCCCTTGGCACCGAACTGGAGCAGTCCGCGCCGGGTAACATTGGAGACGAGGTCGGTCATAGATGCACATCCAAGGGTACTATCAAATCAGGATTTCATTGGCAACTTGGCCATGAACATCGGTGAGACGAAAGTCACGACCACTGTAGCGGAATGTGAGCTTTTCGTGATCGAGGCCCATCAGGTGGAGAATCGTGGCGTGCAAATCATGGACATGCATACGGTTTTCGATCGCGCGGAAGCCAAGTTCGTCGGTGGCCCCATGGACCATGCCGCCCTTGATTCCGCCGCCGGCCATCCACATGGTGAACCCCATGGCGTGGTGATCGCGGCCCTTGGCCCCTTCGGAGGTTGGGGTCCGGCCGAATTCGCCTCCCCAGACGACCAAGGTATCTTCGAGCATGCCTCGCGATTTCAAGTCTTTCAGGAGCGCGGCGACGGGTCGATCGCTCTTCTGGGCGTGGTCGCGATGTTTGGTAATGTCGGCATGATCGTCCCAAGGCTGGCCCGCGCCGTAGTAGATTTGGGTGATTCGAACGCCCCGTTCCGCGAGCCGACGCGCGATCAGGCAGGCACCGGCGAACTCGCCTTCGCCGTACAGCTCGCGGGTCGCCTTCGATTCGTTGGTGATGTCGAACGCTTCACGGGCTTCGAACTGCATCCGGTAGGCCATTTCGAGCGAAGCGATTCGTGATTCGAGGGGCTCGTCGCGACCTCTCTGTTCGAGGTGTGCCTGGTTGAGCGATTGGAGCAGATCAAGCTGCTCACGCTGGGCTTTAGGCGTGAGGTGGCGATTGCGGATGTCACGGATGATCGTTTCCGGGTCGATTGTTTTGTTGTTGATATGGGTACCTTGATAGACACCCGGTAAGAAGCTATTACTCCAAAGTTGCGGCCCGACAACGGGCTTGTTGGGACAGAGGACCACGAAGCCGGGCAAGTTCTGGTTCTCGGACCCGAGCCCAAATGTCAACCATGAGCCCAAGCTCGGTCGGATCGGCTGCATGTTTCCAGAGTTCATCATCAGCAATGATGGCTCATGATTGGGGTTGTCCGTCCACATTGAACGGATCACGCAAAGGTCATCGGCGCAAGTGGCAACATGCGGGAAGAGTTCGCTAACGTCGATTCCTGACTGGCCGTACTTGGCGAAGCTGAACGGAGTGCCCATCAGCTTGCCGTTGCGCTTGCGCCGACTATCGATGAACGAGTCCGGGGTTTCCTCGCCAGATTGCTTGGTTAGGACCGGTTTAGGGTCAAAAGTGTCAACATGTGAAGGGCCACCATTCATGAACAGGAAGATGACCCGTTTTGCCTTGGCGGTAAAGTGGGGGGGGCGAGGTGCCAGGGGGTTGGCCGGCACGACGCTCTCGCCCGCTGAGGCAGAGCCGCTCAGGAGGCCTGATTCCGCGAAAACACTGGCGAGACCGATCGATCCAAATCCGCCGCCGATCTTGCCCAAGGCTGCGCGACGAGAGATGGGCGTGCCGTCTGGAAAATTCATCGAAAGCTCCCGTATCAATCGACAAAGGCGAATTCGTTTGTGCTAAGCAAGGCCTGTGCGTAGCGATGCCACCGCGAAAGGCCGGTGGCAGGGGCGTCAGCTTGGTCCGCAGTGTGCAGATACGCCAGACCGATCGCAACCTCTTGCGAGGTGGCGGGCCGCCCGAAGAGGAGTTCATAAGACCGACGAATTCGGGGTTCGTCGCCCTCTTCCTTTTCCAAGAGTGCGACCAAGCCTTTGGCATTTTCGATCAGAAAATCGCTATTGAGGACGGTCAATCCCTGGAGCGGGACCGTCGTCCGCGACCGCTCTGCGCTCGTGATATTGGGGTCAGGAAAGTCAAAGCTGCGGAGCAGGGGGGAGAGGTCGTGGCGACTGATCTTGGCATAAACGGTTCGCCGCCGATTCTCGGACGCTTCAAGCTTTTGTGACGGACCACCAAGCGATGGGTCGAGCCGACCCGATACCGCGAGCATCGCATCGCGCCAAGCCTCGACTTCGAGGCGACGCCGACTCATCCGAGAGAGTAGTCGGTTCTCAGGATCGAGCTGTTCCGCTTGGGGTGTCGTCTCATTGCTTTGCTGATAGGTCGCTGAGAGGATAAGAATCCGGTGCAGCCTCTTGAGCGACCAGCCTCCGTCGATGAAGCGTGTCACCAGGTGGTCAAGCAGTTCCGGGTGACTGGGTCGTTCGCCGAGATGGCCGAAATTGCTGGGGGTTGCCACCAAACCCCTCCCGAAGTGCCACTGCCAGACGCGGTTGACCATCACTCGGGCTGTGAGCGGGTTCTCCTTACTCGCGATCGACTTGGCCAGTTCGAGGCGGCCGCTCCCCTGCGTAAACGGGGCTGCTCCTCCCAAGATCGACAGTGCGTGTCGCGAGACGACCGGGCCGGGCGTCTCGGGGTTGCCGCGAATCAGGACTTTGAGATCGGTGGGCTTTTCCGAATCCTTGAGAGCATGAACAACGGGATACATGACAGGCGCAGACTTCTTCTTCACCTCGACCTCTTTTCGAAGCTCAGTAAGCTTCGACTTCACGAGAGCGGGCAAGGTCGCTTCGGCCATTAGCTTGGGGATCGCCAGCAGCCCCTTCGCTCCGAACAATTCGTCGATCAGGGCGGTTTCCATCGCCTCCAGCTTCGCTCCGTCTGGAATGGCTTTGCGAATCAGCAGGGCCTTGACCCAGTTCTGGAATTCATCGGCAACCGCTTGTGGATTCTCGGTCTCAAAGCGATTGAGCCAGGCGGAAAGTTGGGCGGAATCGGCAGGTTTCTTCATGAGGTCGTTGAAGGCTTTCACCCAGCGACGGAGGACCCCGACGTCGAGCGACCTGGCCTTCGCCACCTCATCCAGATTCTTGGCGGGCTGAGTGTGCGAGGACCATGCCGCCACGAGGTAAGCGTTCAACTGATCGACCTGGCCCTCGACGACTTTCTTCGACTCGGCTTTAAGCAACGTGTCGATCTCGGCGGTCTTTGTCTTAATTTCCGCCTGGGCCTTGTTGTATGCCTCGACCTGATCGGCTGGGCAAACCGGTTCTTCCTGATATTCGCTACTGGCGAAGACACCAGCGAGTGAGTAATAGTCGGAGGTCGGGATCGGGTCGAACTTGTGGTCATGGCATCGGGCACAAGCAACAGTCAGACCGAGAAACCCTCGGCTCAACGTATCGATGCGGTCATCGAGTTGGTCAAATTTCTTGGGGTCACCGTAATAGACCGGCCCGAGCGTGAAGAACCCGAGAGCGGCCAACCGTTCCTTGTTCTTCGGATCTCCCGTCAAATCGGCAGCAATTTGCGCAATGACAAATTGATCATAAGGCATGTCCTGGTTCAAGGCATCGATCAGCCAGTCACGGTAGCGGTAGCCATTGGGATAGACCTTCGCTTCGAAGGTGTGTGCCTGGTCTTCGCCATAACGGGCGACATCGAGCCAGTGCCGCCCCCAGCGCTCGCCATAATGAGGACTCGCAAGCAGGCGGTCGATCACTCGCGCAAACGCTTCGGGTGCTTGATCGTTCAGGAAGGCTTCCACCTCAGCGGGAGTCGGTGGCAAGCCGATCAGGTCGAAGGAGGCACGACGGATCAAGGTTCGCTTGTCTGCGGGAGCTGCAGGAGTGAGCCCTTGGTCCTCAAGTTTCGCCAGAATGAACCGATCGAGGTCGTCGTTGGGCCATGTGGTTTGAAGAATTGCGGGTGGAGACACATTCTTGACGGGCTGAAACGCCCAGAAAGCGTGATCCTCGTCACGGATCGAGCTAGAGGGGGTGGAGGCGGAGGCTTCGACGGCTTTTGACTCGGGCCAGGGAGCGCCTCGTTTGACCCAATCGGTGAGGGTCGCGATCTCAATTTCGGGCATCTTGCCCTTGGGGGGCATCTGGATATCTCCGCCGTAGCGGATCGCATCGATCAGAAGACTCTCGTCGAGTTTGCCCGCGACGACCGCTGGTCCGGAATCCCCGCCGGTTCTCATCGCTTTGGGGGAGTCGAGCCGCAAACCGCCCTTTTGCTTATCCGCACCATGGCAGCCGAAGCATCGTTCGACCAAGACGGGTCTGACTTTGGTCTCGAAGAAGTCGGCATCCACCGGCGAAAGCTTCGCGGGGTCTTCAGCCCGGGCAATTGTTGCCAGGAGTAGGGCTATCCCAAGATACCGGTAAGGAATTCGCTGCATGACGCCTCCTCCATCGATCGATTCTCGTGAGTGGAGTTTACCCGAGATTCGACCAATGTTGGAGACTTTTTTGGAGGATGGCAGGCCCCCGACGCTTTTCTCGTTCAAATGGTTGCTTTCGAGCGTCGCTCCCGGAGGGTTATGGCCACCATGAACGAGGCGACGAGACTCACGAGCATGCGAGCGAGCAATCGCGATTCCTGGGAGACGGAGATGGGTTGAGTGGTTCGGTGGGTGGGAAATAGGATCGATGCGGTCAGTTCAAAGAGGACCGCAGCAACGAGTGCGCCAGAGAGCCCTCCGAGTAGTCCTTTCATCACACCTCCCCGACCACCGACCCCAAAGCCGAACGCCATCCCGGCCACTGCCGCGATCGCGCTCCACGTCACCCCATGGATCAGGAGGGGAAAGAGGAGGTCTGACCCGGACGGATCTTCGTACTTGCGGTAGACCGAGCTCATCCCGTATGCGACACCGCCCCCAACCGAACCAGCGATGACCAAGCCAATGATTCCAGCGAGGATCGCGCGACCGGTCGAACGGGCAGCGAGACCACCTGCTAGACCCGAGAACAGGCCGAAGGCGACCCCAAATCCGCTGAAGGCAATTGCGCTGTTCTTTGCGTCGGCTGCGGCCTGTTCCAGATTCAGTTGGCGAAAGTCGTAGGCACGGGTTGCCGCCTCGACAGAGGGCTGGTGATGCTCATACCACCACTCCCCCCATGCCCACCCGAGGCCGCCGCCGAGCACTCCCGCGACAAGCGCGGCGAGAATCAGAATGGGTAGGGCAGGTGCTGCTCTGTTGGCCATTCGAGTGTTGGGGTTGCTGGGAAGTTCCGTTTCGGCCTGTTTCGACGGTTCCATGAGTAGGTCTCCACGAAGGAATTCAGAGACGAACACTCATGCACGCGCGAGTGCGAGGGTCCGTTCGAATCATTCAGAATCTGAGAAAAAGGGTTTGTGAGGGGAGTTCCGACTTATTACTATCAATGATGTCATGAGATCGCCAGTCTTTCGTCGACAAGGTTGAGGATTTCGCGGCGCGACCGGAAATCCTGACTTCATTTCGCGTCTGTCGGGTGCTCGTTCACAAGTCCGGTTTCTTCTAAGTCTTGTCTGGGTCTATGGTGTCGCACACCTAGGGCCTCTCAGAAAGGAGTTCTCGTGCGGATTTTGTCCAAGCGTCTCGTTTTGCCGGCACTCGCTCTTCCGTTGGCGTGGTTCGCAATAGGCTGCGACTCGACGAAGGTTGAGCTTGAGTCTGCTCCTCCACCCCCTTCGAGCGTCACCAAGATCGAAAAGATTGAAGACATGCCGAAGGCTCAACGCCCGCGCGTGGGCGGCTCTGGTGGGATGAACTACGATCCCTCTGGAACGACCCCGAAGTGATCTAGATTGCGCTTCGTGAGGCCTACTTCCTATGAGTGGGTCTCTTGCTCGCGGATCAAATCTCTCAAGACCGGGCGAACGATCCAGACATCGACCGGTCCCTTTTCTGGAGAGTTTCATACGTATTTCGGACGCTCAACCTTTCACAGGAATTCATTTTATGTCGTGCCTCTCCCAGCTTCCTACGAAAAAGCGAGGTCGGGGTTTTACCTTGATCGAGCTTCTGGTCGTGATCGCGATCATCGCGGTTTTGATTGCCTTGCTCTTACCGGCTGTTCAGGCCGCGCGCGAGGCCGCCCGGCGTGCTCAATGCACCAACAATATGAGGCAGCTTGGGTTGTCGCTGCACAATTACCTCTCGACCCATGATGCTATTCCTCATTCGTATGCTGCACGCAACCAGAGCAACCCAAGCGATTTGCGTCTGACCTGGGGGACCTGGAGTCCTCAGACGTTGCTTCTTCCTTATATGGAGCAGAGCGCCGTCTACAATTCCTGCAACTTCTCTATCGTCAACAAAGACAATGCAGCAGGTGCTTGGCTGCAAGTGACCGCGATCAGCACGCGGATCGGCGGCTTCCTCTGCCCATCTTCCAAGCTGCCGGTGGGTAGTCAGGATAGTGGGAAGCCACACACGGGCAACAACTACTTCGCCTCGGTTGGCCCCGCTTTGCAGTTTGCGTCATGGGATTCGGGTGGGCCCAACGGGCTATTCATGGTTGCAGGGGCCGGCACGATCTCGGGTTATGAGTGGTCGGGCAGTGCCCCACCGATCGGAATCCGTGACATCACCGACGGCACCTCGAACACAATCGCCTTCGGCGAGTGGCGGACCGGCGACTTCGATTCTGCGAAGCTCACCATTCCCCAGGACGTCGTCAATCCCGTCTCTTGGCCCGGTACGACCGCCCAGATGAAGATGCCAACCGGAGCCGCCGTGTTCGCCACCTGGATCAACCAGTGTGCTGGATTCGCCCCCAGATCGACTGCGACGGATTGGCAGGGGAACATGAGTTATCTGGGTTCGGGCTGGTATCAGGGGATGTTCGGTTACAGCTTGGGCAACACCTTGCTGGCACCCAACCCCCGCATCCCGAATTGCCGGACCTGTAGTTGGGCGGGCGATTGGGACTGCGCTGGTATGTATGGTTTGTCGAGCTATCATCCCGGCGGTGGTAATGTGGCCCTGGCTGATGGATCGGTAAGATTCCTCAAGTCCACGACAAACATGACCATCATCTGGGCGCTTGGCTCACGAGATCAAGGCGAAGTCATTTCTTCCGACGCCTTCTAAGAATCGGTCGAGTGGCGAGAGGCCATCTCGCCACTTCCTCCCCTAATCCGCGACGAGATCCGAAGATTCGAGGGCTGGCCGACGACTGGAATCAAGGCTCGCTGGCCGATTCTTCGGTTCTCGTTCGCGCACACAGTCACTCACACGTTTCAAATCCGCAGATCTGACACATGGGCCCTGATCGATGCCGTTTCCTCGACCTTGGAAGATCGTCATCGGGATTCTGGTCGCAGTTCTAGGCGTCTCGGTGGCGATTTTCGTCATTCGTGAGTTAGAGCCGACTACGACCAAGCCGGCTCAATCGGAATCGAAGCCGATTTCGGTTGCGAGCCTCACGTTAGGACAGGGGCATTGGGGGGCAGTCGAGCGAGGACGTCAGTTTCTTGCGAAGAATCGTCCTGATCTAGCCCTCTCGGCAGTCATGGAAGTACGCGACGAAAAGCCTGGAGCAGGCGAAGCCATGGCAATTGCCGGCGCGGCATTCGCCCAACTTGGCGAGGTCCGCACCGCTCGATCCGCTTTGGAGCGTGCTCTCAAACTCCAACCGAAGCAGGCAGACGCCGCACGGTTGGCTGCGTCCTTGAGTCTGGGCACCGGCGACGCGGTCCGGGGTCTAAACTACTTGAAGCTCGTGACCGAGTTGGAACCCCAGGACGCTGGAGTCTGGGAGTTGATGGGCCGGGTCCGGCACGATCTGGGGGAGTTTGGCCTCTCCGCCGACGCCTTTGCAGCCTCGCTCGAACGGAAGCCCGACCAACCGGAAATCGTCGTCGCACTGATCAACGAGTTGCTCCAGGCTGGCCGTGCTGACGAGGCGACGCGATGGCTTGAACCCGCCCTCAAGTCGAATCCCAATGACGCCAAGCTGATGGGGCTCGCTGCACGACAGGCGCGTGACCTTGGCGAAGCAGATCGAGGTTTGAGTCTTGCGGAATCAACCCTCGCAATCGATCCCAATAACTTTGATGCGCTGATCGTTCGTGCCAAGACCTCTGTCCAGGCTGGGAACGCCCAAGCTGCGGTCAAGGATCTTGAACGAGCCATTACCCAACAGCCCAACGATCTCCGAGCCTTGCAGCTTCTGGGACAGGCTGAGTCGCTCGCCGGTCTGGACGATCGCTCACGAGCCACGATGAGTAAGCATCAAGCCGCGCAGCAGCGGGGTCTGAAGATGACCGATCTGATGAAGCAGATCACCAATACACCTGATGATGCGACGCTCCGGGTTGCTTTGGGACGGCTCGCCAATGAAGCGGGCCAGGTCGAACTCGCTCACCAGTGCTATCAAGCCGCCCTTCAGATCGATCCCCAACAGAAAGAGGCTCGCGAGGCCATGGCCGCCCTCCCCGCCGAGTCTCATCATGGACACGGGCGATGAGGATTCCGCAGGTTGCCGTCGCTCTCCTCGCTTCGTTCCTCCTCGGATGCCAGAGCAAGCAACCTACTGAAGCCATGATCGTCAGCACATTTGTGAATGACGGTCAAACGGGCGATCTCGCGGGCCATAAAGCCAATCCTCTCGTCCCACAGCGACCAAGCCCATTTCGATTTGTCGACATGATCGATAGGTCGGATATCGGCTTCATTCATGTTTCGGGAATGACCCCTGAGAAATACTTCCCTACCGCCAACGGGTCGGGGGCGGCGATCTTCGACTATGACGGAGACGGTAAACTCGACCTGTACTTCGCAACCCAGACGTTTTTCCCCGTGGGATCGAAACCAGGTTTGGGGAACCGGCTCTATCGCAACCTCGGTGCAGGCAAGTTCGCGGACGTAACCGATGGTTCAGGGTTAGGGTTCGTGGGGTTCTGTCACGGAATTGTGGTCGGAGATATCGACAACGACGGTGCCCCCGATGTCTTCCTCTGCAACTTCGGGTCGAATCGTCTGTTCCACAATAACCGGGATGGCACATTCTCAGACATCAGCCTATCGGCGGGGGTCGATCGATCGGGCTGGTCATCCTCGGGCGCATTTCTTGACTATGATAACGACGGCGACCTGGACCTTTACGTGAGCAATTATGGCCAATGGGTCTTCCCAGACGACGATAAGTTTTGCTTCAACGACTCATTCGTGCTTGCCCCTGGTGAGAAACCCGTCCGCCTCTACTGCGGGCCATCGTCAGTACGAACGCTCAGGCACTACTTTTATCGCAATAACGGCGATCTGACTTTCACCGAAGTGGCGGATCAGGTCGGGCTGACGCGGACCGATGGGCATGGTTTTGGAGTCGTCGCAGCCGACTTGAACGGTGATGGTAAGATTGACTTGTATGTAGCGAACGATACCGACCCCAACTTCCTCTACCTAAACCAAGGGGACGGTACCTTTTCCGACGTCAGCGAGGCCTCGGGCGCGGCCTTCGATGGTCACGGACTTCCACAAGCCGGTATGGGTGTCGATGCCGAAGATTTTGACGGCGATGGTCGTTCCGACCTCTTTGTTACCAACTTCGAAAACGAGTACAACACCCTCTATCGCAACCTAGGAGAGGCTCGGTTCATCGACGAGACACCGACTCTGGGGCTTGTCGATCATATGCCGTGGATCGGTTGGGGCTGTGCCCTGGCCGATTTTGATAATGATGGCTGGCCCGACATCTTCGTCACAAACGGGCACGTCGACGACAATCGCCGTGAACTCGGAGAGCAAGTTGATTACGCCCAGCCGCCGCTTCTCTACCGGAATCTCGCGGGCAAACGGTTCGCGCTAGCGACCCGCGATGTTGGCCCCTACTTCGACGCCGATCATGTCGGGCGTGGGGCTGCTTTCGGCGACCTTGACGACGATGGCAAGCTCGACATTGTCGTGAACCACAAAGGTGGACGACCGGCGATCCTCATGAATGCGACACCATCGGCCCATCATTGGGTGAGGTTCGACCTGGTCGGCACCAAGTCGAACCGCGACGCGATCGGGGCTCAAATTGAGGTCCATGCAGGCGGGCGAGTCATCCACCGACAGCGTAAAGGGGGGGGCAGCATGGAGTCTGCCCACGACCCCCGGGTTCTGGTCGGTATCGAAGCGACCTCGCAAGTCGACCTCGTGATCATCCGCTGGCCTTCTGGGACGATCACTGAGAAGTCGAATCTCAAGAGCGATACGACGCATCGAATTGTCGAACCATAATCTGGGTAAGTCGCATTATCACTTATCCTTCGCAGTCTCGATCGCCTTCTTGTACTGTTCGAGCCGTTCTTTCATGCCGCCATCCAGGAGCGGTGTCCCCTCTGCAAGCTTGCAGGCTCGTTGCTGGACCTCGTAGGCTTTGGCAGTCTCACCGGAGTCGAAGAGTGCTTTGGCCAATGTATCCGCGACCGCTGCGTCTTTTTGTTCATTGAGTTCGTCGCCACGCGAGGCCGCTTTCACCGCCAGCTTCAGCAGGTCAGGAGTGGTCTTGACCTTGCGATCGGGATCAACGATCGACCATGCGATGTTATTCAAAGCGTTGGCGTCGTCCTTACTGTCCTCGTAGACTTTGGCACCATACGCGGCGGCGGCCTTGGACTCGCCAGTCTGCAAGAGGATCATGAACTTGAGGCCGCCGAGCTGACTCTCCAAGGCTGGGGTTTCATCGAAGATTTCGTCGAGAACCTTGAGCATCGCTTTGGGATCACCCTCTTTCTGGGCGGCCATCAGCTTGCCTTGGACCTTCATCATCTTCTCTTGGGTGTCCTTCGCCTCCGCGCGGAGCTTGGCATTGGCTGCCACGTCGAACTTGCCCGCGATGATTTCTTCGAGCGGCTTGTCCATCTCCATTGGGTGACCGATCCAGGCGACCTTGCCCTCACCGTTGATGATGAATGAGGAAGGGATGCCATTCTCACCCGCAGCCATCATCCAGTTATTGGCCATTTTGCCGTCGTTGGCGTCCCCCTTCTCGGGAACAAGGTCCATCGCGACGCGATAGTCCATCTTGTCCCCCATCTCCTTGACGAACGGCTTGACGAGTTTCTGATCTTCCTCCCAGACACTCACTCCAATGAATGTGACGTCTTTGTATTTCTTCTGAAGTTCGCTCACGTGGGGGATGCTGGTCCGACAGGGGCCGCACCACGTGGCCCAGAACTCGACCACATAGATTTTGCCCTTTGCGAACTCCGTGACCGGCTCACCTTTGATGAACTCTTTCACTTCGAGCTTGGGAGCGGGGGCACCTAGAGTGAGGCCATCCGCTGCAAATGACGACCTGGTGAATCCTGCCAAGATCGCGACGAGACTGAATGCAAACGATCGCTTGGACATAGTGAACTCCAATGGGAAGAACTCGATGGAAGCCGGGTTGTTAGGTTTGATGACGACTTGAGACAGGGGAGGAGACGAACGAATCCGCCTTTTCCCGCCATCCCGAACGAACGAAGGTTGATCCACCGATCCCGATTGACACTTCGACCAACCTCATTGATAGAATACGAAGATACAAGGGCAAAAGGCCATGGGTGGGCGATAATGTACGTTAAAAGGGTGGTCCTGGAGAATATTCGTGGCTTCCCGCGACTCGATCTGAAGTTCGAACGCAGTGATCGAACGTATCAGGGGTGGTGGGTCGTCACGGGAGACAACGCAGCAGGGAAAACCGCTCTGTTGAAGTCAATTGCGATGGCGCTGATTGGCCCAGACGCGATTCGTTCACTCCAGCCTTCCCTTGCTGGCTGGATTCGACATGGAGAGTCTCACTCTGTCGTCGCTGTCGAGATCGTCGCGGGGGAGAAGGATCAATTCCGCGCTGGGAGACCTTTCACAGGGCCGTTCTGGTCTGAGCTGAGTCTGTCACTTGAAGAAGGGCCTGAGATCAAGCTTGGCATTGGAAATCTCTATAAGGGAAATGAAAAAGGACCAACTTATGGCCCTTGGGCTGTCAATCCTTCAGGATGGTTTTGTGCCGGTTACGGCCCGTTTCGGCGGCTTTCCGGAGATTCCCCAGAAGCGCAACGTGTGATGTCGTCTATGGGCAGAGTGGCACGGTTCGCGACGATGTTCAAAGAGGATGCGGCTCTGAGTGAATGCGAGATCTGGCTCAAGGAACTCCACCACAAGTCGCTCGAAGGCCACACGCGTGAGTCCCACATCCTCAATAACGTAGTGAGTCTTTTGAACGACGACTTCTTACAGAACGGCTTGAAGGTTGAACGTGTCGACTCAGCAGGTCTATGGATTCGACAGCGAAACGGTATCGTATTGCCTTTGACAGACATGAGCGAAGGTTATCGTGCGGCTCTCGCCATGCTCATCGATCTGTTACGCCACCTGATCGACATTCATGGTGAGGAGTTCGTAAAAGAGTCCAACGGCAAATTCGAAGTTCCGCACTCAGGGGTTGTACTAATCGATGAGATCGATGCGCATCTTCATCCAGAATGGCAGAGGAAGATCGGGTTCTGGCTGAGGAGTCGATTCCCCAAACTTCAGTTTATCGTAACAACTCATTCACCGATGATCTGTCAAGCTGCCGACTCCGACGGGATCTTCTACTTACCTCCGCCCGGCAGCTCCCAGGAGCCTGAGCAGATCACAGGTTCTGATTATCAGAACATCATTCGAGGTAAGCCCGACGAGATTCTCCGTGGGCCTGCGTTCCGGGTCGCCAATACTCGTTCCGACAAAGCCGTCAATGCGAGGGTTGAGTTCGCTCGGCTGAAGTCGAAACAACAAGGTTGCAGCCTATCCGAGGACGAAACATTAAAAATGACTCAATTGGAAATGTTCGTTGGGGCAAATGGTGAACTAGACTGAATATCATGAGAAAACTGAATCGCGTTGATCTCCCCGCAGCCTCCCAAAGTTACCTCCAGAAGAAACAGGCCGAGGTCAATTCAGGAAGTGATCTCAAGACGACGTGGGAGAACGCCAGGAAAACCAAAAGAATTCAGGGGGTCTTTCTCACTTTGATGGAAATGACCGGGAAAAGATGCCGTTGCATGTATTGCGAAGATTCGCGAGGTACGACCATTGAGCATTTCTGGCCCAAGGCCAAATACCGAGAGAAGGCTTTCGTCTGGAAGAATCTTCTGCTGTTGTGTCAGGGTTGTCAGAATCATAAGGGAAGCCAATTCCGACTCGGGTCGGACAGCGAGCCACTTCTGATCGACCCAACATCAGAAGATCCCTGGGATTTTCTTTATTACGAATCGCGGACCGGCCTTATCGTCGCTCGATATGATTCAGAGAGCGATTGTCCCAGCCCAAAAGGTGAACATACAACGCATAAAAAAACTCTCCCACTCAACATTGAGGCTGTCTCTGAGGGGCGTGCGAGAACGACTCGCAACCTCAATCGAGCGGTGAGGCAATACCTGGAACTCCCCTTGGATAAGCGGGAGACTATGGATTCCATTGAGGAGCTTGTGGACGTGGTCCAAGACCACCTGGATTATGGACTCGTCGTCTGGTTCTTCTTGCGGGACGGTCGCAACGAACCTCCCTTTTGTAGGCTTGAGTCCGAATGCCCGAGAGCATGGTCCGCGTGCATCTCCAAGCTTGAACTGAGCGATTGAGCTTCGATTTTCGCCGGCGACCTGAGCAAAAAGGTCAGAGGGATGGCCCAGTCATTCAATCGTCTGTCGTTCCGCTCGGCGGCTCCTTTACTTCGTTCGGACTCATGACTAGGCTTAGAGTACCTGTCGATCCGGCTCACCTTAGGGCACTCCCATGTCGCAAGCCATCGCCGATCCCGCTGAGCTGAGGCGGTTCGCTCAAAATCTGAAGCGGTTCAGCCAGGAAATGAACGTCCAGATGTCCGCTCTGCGGGGGCAGTTCAATGGTCTCGGTCAGACCTGGCGAGATAAAGAACACGAGAAGTTCGCTGAGGAGTTCGACCGAACCGTCCAGGCAATCGCCAAGTTCGTTGATGTGACTAACCAGCACATCCCGTTCCTACTCCGTAAGGCCGACCGGGTCGAAGAGTACCTCCAGCAGCGCTAACATCGAGAGGTTGACCGATGAGCGAGCTGGCCCGCGTCCACTCGATCGAAGCGATCCGGACGTTCCGCGATAACCTGGCAACATTTATTGAGGATGCCAGGCACGGACTCGACGCTACGGATATGGAGATCCGCCGCTCGACCAACTGGCTAACCCAGGATATGTTTCAGTACTGGCGTGGCGAGATCAAGCGCCGGAATGAAGAAGTGAGCAGCGCACGTGTCGCTTTGCATCGCAAGCAAATGATGAAGATGTCGGCTGCAACCGCTTATGACACCGAGGAAAAAGAGGCCCTTCAAAAGGCGACCCGTCGGCTTCGTGAAGCCGAGATGAAATCTGACCTGGTGAAGAGGTGGATCCCCAACTGGCAACATGCAGTCGCCGAGTACCAGGGGCACGGGCGACCGATGGGCGACACGCTCGCGGGCGACCTGCAGAAGGCGCTTATCCTGCTCCAGAAGATGACCGATGCCCTTGATGCGTATGTCGCGATGGCACCTCCATCGGCCCCAGCTTCCGCCCCGGTGGAATCCCCCAAGGAGTCGTCGTAATGAGTGCGGGCTCTGGTCGGCTACACCATGCGATCCAAGCGTTGAAAGTGCAGTGGGAGACCGCAGGCGACGGCTGGAACGATCGAGTCCGCCAGGACTTCGAGAAGGATTATATTGCTCCTCTCGAACTTCAGGTTGCGTCGACACTCCGAGCAATGCACGAACTCGATGATGTGATGCTCAAGATGCGTCGCGAGTGTGGGTCCGAACGAGACTCCATCTTTTGAGGGCCGCCCACTTTGCGGGGCCCGGTTCGGCAGATGGCGTTTCTCATCAGGCGATGAACTTATCAAGTAACTCTGACGCAGGTCCATCGACTTATGCCGCAGCCTTCGTTGATCGCCCGTGAAGTCGCACTCGTGCGGACCCTGACCGAGCTCTCGGCCAAACGGGCCGAGACGGAAAACCAGGTATCGACAGGCCATACGACTCGCACACAGACTGCCCAACGCGAGTATCAAGACGCAACGTCCGGGACAGCGCGAAGGGCGGAACTTGATCGAACGGCGACCGAGGCCGAGTACCGTCAGGTCGTTCGACAAGCGAACGCGGTCGCCGATAACGAGCTGGCTTCCACACGCGACTCCTTCGAAAAAGCACGCAAGAGGGCCGCTCGGCTAGCGCAGGCGGCTTCCGAGACGGCGAAGACGACTCGGGAAGAATCGAAGTGGGAAGCGCTCGCAATCTTCGAGTCCGCAGGGGATGCGGCCAAGAAGCAACTGGAAGACCATCAGTCTGAGTTCAGCGCCGAAGCCGGGGTCTTCGATGAAGTTGCACCCCTTGCACTCGCCTGGTTGAAGCGGCAGCGGGCGGATGCGCCGGTCGACGAACGCGACCTGGGCGATGATACTCCGCTCGCAGGTTTCAAGGCGAGGGTTGAGGCAACCGAAAAACTGCTCGAGAAGGCCAGCAAACTGGGGCTCCTCAAGGTCTTGCAATGGTCGAATTATTTCGCACTGATTGTTCTTGTGGGAGGTCTTAGTGCTGGGGCCGGCTCTGCGGCGATGGGTTCACTCCTGGGCGCGGGGATTGGTCTCGGCGTTGGGCTCTTCCTCATGTTTGGGCTGAGATGGCCATTGGTCACCCTGGCTCAAAAGCAAGCCAGACCGCTGGTCGAGCCGCTTGCTAGGACCTCGACCGAAGGGGCAGTGCTCCGCGATCAGGCGAGGGATTGGATCGCTCTGACGCATCGAGACGCCAAGCTGGCTGCCTCTGATCGTCGCGATGAGGCCGCCAAACGGGCCGATGATCTCTACGCGAGCACAGCCGCTGAGATCCAGCGCCGTCGTGATGAAGAACTTCAGCAGGCCGACCAAACCTATAAGCCGCAGTTGGACGCCATTGATGAGCGTCGTCAATCGACAATCCACCAGGCAGAAATCACTTACCCCGCTCGACTTGCGGAACTTGAGCGAGTTCACGACCAGGACCAAGCTCAACTCGCCGAGGAGTATTCTCGTGCCCAGACCGACTTGAACGAGCGACATCTCCGCGAGGACAAGGCTCTCCAGGAACAGTGGCAGGCCGGAATCGATCAGGTCGCCAAAGAACTCAATGCGATCCGTGCGGCGAACGATTCGCTCTTCTTCGACTGGAATGCCCAGAGCCCCGAAGCGTGGGTTCCGCCGACCGAGAGTCCTGACGTCCTGCGACTCGGGGAGTTCCGAGTCGACGTTGCGCGGATCGCCGACGGGGTGCCTCGCGACGAACGCCTCAAGGCGATGACGCCGGCCAGCCTTACACTTCCTGCCCTGGTCAGCTTTCCCCAGCGCGGCTCGCTCCTCTACAAAGCGTACGATGAGGGTCGCGATAAGGCACTCGAATCGATCCGCGCGGTGATGCTGCACTACCTGACCGCGCTCCCTGCGGGCAAGGTCCGGTTCACCATTCTTGACCCAGTTGGCCTCGGTAAGAACTTCGCTGCGTTCATGCACCTCGCCGACTTCGACGAACAGCTTGTGAATAGCCGGATCTGGACCGAAGGACGTCACATCGAACAGCGGCTGACCGACCTTACCGAACATATGGAAAATGTGATCCAGAAGTACTTGCGCGATGAGTACGAGACGATCGCGGACTACAATGCCCAGGCGGGCGAAGTGGCGGAGCCTTATCGTGTGCTTGTCGTTGCCAATTTCCCGTCGAATTTCAGCGAACAAGCGATCAAGAGACTGATCTCGATCGCCAGCGGAGGTGTACGCTGCGGGGTACAAACCTTGGTCGCGGTCGATATGCGTTTGCCATTGCCGCAAGGGATTAATCTCAAGGAACTGGAGCAGCACGCCACGGTTCTTGCCTGGTCCGATGGCCGGTTCCGCCCCCTCGGAAGCCCGTTCGAGCAAGAGCCGCACATCCTTGACGCTCCACCACCTCCGGAGATTGCCACCAAGCTAATTCAGATCGCCGGTCAAAAGGCAAAGGACGCCAAACGGGTTGAGGTTCCCTTCGAGTACATTGCTCCCGCGTTCGAAAAGTGGTGGACCAACGATAGCCGTCGTGGAATCGATATTCCCTTGGGGCGTGCCGGTGCCACTCGCTTGCAACACTTGAAGCTCGGCAAAGGAACATCTCAACACGTACTGATTGCAGGTCGGACGGGTTCTGGTAAATCGACATTATTGCACGCGTTGATCACGAATGCCGCGCTCCATTATGGTCCTGATGAGGTCGAACTCTATTTAATTGACTTCAAGAAGGGGGTTGAGTTCAAGACCTATGCCACCCATGCGCTGCCCCATGCCCGAGTCGTGGCGATCGAGAGCGAGCGTGAGTTTGGGTTGAGTGTGTTGCAGCGACTCGATGAAGAGTTGAAGCGTCGTGGTGACCTGTTCCGCGATGCGGGGGCACAGGATGTCGGGTCATATCGTGATAGCCATCCCGAGGCGATTGTCCCGCGGATCCTCCTGGTTGTGGATGAGTTCCAGGAGTTTTTCATTGAGGACGACAAGCTCTCGCAGGAGGTCACCCTACTTCTCGATCGACTGGTTCGCCAAGGCCGCGCGTTTGGCATTCACGTCCACCTTGGTTCCCAGACACTCGGGGGGGCGTACTCACTTGCGAGAACCACACTTGGGCAGATGGGCATTCGAATTGCACTTCAGTGCAGCGAATCCGACGCCCACCTGATTTTGAGCGAAGAAAATTCGGCTGCCCGACTGCTCTCGCGACCAGGCGAGGCGATCTATAACGATGCCAATGGACTAGTCGAAGGGAATCACCCGTTCCAGGTCGTCTGGCTCTCTGATGAGCGTCGTGAAGACTATCTCAAGCGTTTATATGCACTCTCAGCCCAGCGTGATGGCCGTCCCCGGCCCATGATCGTTTTTGAAGGAAACACCCCCGCCGAGATCACGAAGAATATTCGGCTCTCCGCTGCCCTTGATGCCACAACCTGGCCCAGTGAGGCACCACGCTCGTATTCCGCCTGGCTTGGCGAGGCGATCGCCATCAAAGACCCCACAGCGGCGGTCTTCCGGCGTCAGGGAGGTGCAAATCTGCTGATCCTTGGACAGCGTGAAGAAGCGGCCAACGCCATCTTGAGCCTGGCAATCGTAGGGCTTGCCGCCCAACACGCCCCGGATCAAGCGAAGTTTATCGTACTTGACGGCACCCCCGCCGATTCGCCACTCGCGGGGACGATCGAACGGGTCGCGACCGTCATTCCGCACCGGCTCCAGTTGGTCGGTGGTCGGCAGGCCTCGGAAGCCATCGCTACGATCGCCGCCGACGTCCAGCGCCGCCGAGATTCCGAATCTGCCGGACTCGTGGCAACAGGTCCAACGACATTCCTGCTCATCCAAGACTTGACACGCTTTCGAGAGCTGCGCAAGTCCGATGATGATTTCGGATATCGTGGATACGGCGAAGAGAAAGCCGCCAGCCCAGCGACCAACCTGGCGACCATCTTGCGTGAGGGGCCAGCGGTCGGAATTCACACCTTGCTCTGGTGCGACACGCTCAGCAACCTGAACCGGACCATGGAGCGAACAAACCTTCGCGAGTTCGAGAGCCGTATCCTCTTTCAGATGAGCGGTGCCGATAGTACAAGCTTAATCGACTCGGCGGTCGCCAGTAAGCTCGGGCCGAACCGGGCCTTCCTTCATGAAGAAGAACAAGGCCGGATCGAGAAGTTCCGACCTTATGCCAGCCCAAGCGACGAGTGGCTCAATTCAGTTCGTGAACAATTGGCCCAACGACCTGTCGTTGAGATTCCACCCGAAGAGGCTGCAACACCCAAACCAACCGATGTGGTCGATGACACGGCCTTCACGGTCCACAATTCTGAAAGTCTGTAAATTCGTGAGTCGGTCGGGGCGACCCTCATACGGATGAAGCTGCGCGTGCTTTTTGATACCAGCAGGCCGCCATCGTTTGCCACTTATGTTGGGCGAGAGGACCCCAGTCGAACGCCCCTCGCAGGGCTTCTCGTTCAGCGAGTACCTCAACAATCGCCGCATCACCACGGTCGAGGTTTGCGTTGATGATCGCGGAAGTTGCTTCGAGATCGTCAGCGGGACAAAAGTTGGCCCCTTTGAACTTGCCGAAGAGGCTCCACGTCGCCTCTTGCCACGTCAAGAAGACCGGAGTGCCACAGGCCATGGCCTCAATCACCGGAAGACCAAAGGCTTCGTAGTCCGAGAGTAGAAAGAGTCCGCGCGATTGGGCGTAGGCCTCTTTGAGTTCGGCCTCCGTGACATATCCGCGCAGTTCGCAGGCCAAGCGAACATGCGCGGGGATGGTCTCACTGAGGAGATCCGACCCGTTGCCGACCACGACCAACTTCAGTTGGGGGCGATGTTCCAGGAGTCGAGCGAACGTGGCAATCACACGATCAAACCGCTTCCGGGTCTCACGCAAGTCGCCAACGAACAGGAGTTGAGGACTCCGGCTTGGCAGACCGGGCTCGAACGTCGTGAAATCGCATCCCTGTGTGGGGAACTTGCAGTGGTTGCGATGCGGGGAACTCGCCTGTAATGTCGCCCGCTCCCAGCCTGACACGCAGAAGACGGCATCGGCCTCGTGCATCATCTTTTGGTGAACGGACTCACAACTGCGGGCCCGTTCAGGGGTCATTGGAACGGTCCACGTCGGCTGATAGTGCGGCGTATAGAAAATCAGGGCGTTGCCTGCACCCTCAAGCCCCATTCGATTGGTCGAGGCGTTCGCCCAGCCGATCAATTCAATCGCATCCCATCGCTGCTCGGCCAAGAGTTCGGGGAGTGAGTCGTTCACAGAATCGATGTAATGAAGGTCGGTGTAGCCCCGGCCAACGTGGACCTTTGAACCCATCTCCTGGGCAAACTTTACTAACAGGTCCCTGTTTTTGGGGTAGGCGTCATCGGTGGCGAATTCAAACTCGACGTGGGCACCAAGCCGCTTACCTAACTCGCGGATGTTCCGCCCGATCCCCGAGTAAATCTGGTTCGAAGAGGAGATCAAAGCCAGAACTCGCATCCGGCGCATCTTTGGGAGGCCTGCCATCCAAAGAGGCTTATGGGGCCGCAGACCTCGTTCATGACCAGAATGGGCAACCCAGGTGGCGAGAGGAATTGAGGAGGTTCCACTAGAGGAGGAACCACTACTTGGGGAGGCTTGGGTCTGGGCTTTCACCTGGACCTCGAGAGCCCCAATCCGCTGAAGCATCGCCTGGAGATCCCAGCCCATGGCGATCGCTGTTTCGACCTGGCGGTCGAGCAGGTCCTGGCGGATTGCTTGATCTTCGAGGGCCTGGCGATTCTGGGCGATCTGGGAGGCGAGTTTCAGCCTCAGATCAGCCACCTCATCACGCAGCTCGGCCATGAGTTCGGCTTGGCGGTAGAGAATTGGCCGCAAGAGACGTCGTAACAACCTGCGGAACGGGACGATTGCCTTCCTCAAACCTTGGGGCTCGGCGCAACCGGCGTTGTAGAAGGCGAAATCTCGCACCAGTGCTACTCCCGCGACTCGTTGGCTGGCCTGGTGGGCCCATGCTCAGTGAGCGGGACGCTATCGCAACTGAAAAATTCTGTCAATCTCCATCATCGCCATCGGGCAGGGCCGTTCCGTGCCGCTTCAGGGCGAGGTAACACATTCGGACGAATGTGAAACCCCCCTACAGTTCTTCCTCTACAGCGACCCGCGCACCGGGACAAATACCTAAATCGATTCGTGCAATCTGGGGATCCGAGGGTTTTTTCTTGCCTAAATTATGGAGACTATCGCTAAACTTTGGTTGGATACCTGTTGGTACTATCGCGATCTCGGAACACGGGCGTTTCCTGTTCCGTCTTTTGTGGATTGTGTTGTCAGGATCGTGGGTCTGACGCCATCCTCTGGAGCCGAGTGAATTTATGCCACGCCCCACGTCTTCTCTTCGAGCCCTTTGGGCCCTCCCCCTGGCAGCTTTAATCATTGGCCCGTTCCAAGGGTGTGGGGGCGAGCCGAATCAATCTGTCGCGCCTCCGCCGTCAGGTGACTTCCAGAAGCTGAACCCGGGCGGCCAGAAGAAGCCCCAAAAAGGCATGGACCGCGTCGGCTCCGAGTCGTCGCCCTGAGCTTCGCCGCTCACCCTCCGGTTTATTGATTGTCTTCCCGCGTGTGCGAGGAGACGGGCTCTCCCCGGCTGTCACTGGAGTCTGTTGATGAATCATGCATCATCCGTCTTGCGTCGCCCCGCCCGTGGCTTCACTCTGATCGAGCTCCTGGTGGTCATCGCCATCATTGCTGTGCTGATCGCGCTTTTGTTGCCCGCAGTGCAGGCGGCTCGCGAGGCAGCCCGTCGCGCCCAGTGTATCAATAACATGAAGCAACTCGGCCTTGCTCTGCACAACTACCACTCGGCGGCCAACACGTTCCCGCCTGGTGGGCTCGTGGCCTCGTGCAACAACAACCTGTGGGGAGCGTGGAGTGCCCAGTCGATGCTCATGCCTTATCTTGAGCAACAACAGGTGTTCAATTCGTTGAACTTCTGGTGCGAGACCCAGAACAATAGTAACGGCGGTCAGGCGATGAACCTGTCGATCATCGCCACGAAGATCAACGCGTTCCTCTGCCCCTCGTCGCCGCCCCCACCGGCCAACGCCCAATTCCCGAACGGATCGACCGTCAATGGGACCACATACTTCCTTCCCGGCAACAGCTACTTCTTCAGCACAGGCTCGAGCGTGATGTGGCGGGGCGATGCCGGAGCGACCTTCAGCGGTTCGCCTTGCGTCCCTAACGGCCTCTTTAACGTTGGTGGCGCCGGCTACGGAGTACGTGACGTCCAGGACGGCACATCAAACACCATCGCCGCAGGCGAGTGGCGGATTGGCGACTTTAACGACTTCCAGAACTCCATCCAGGACGTCGTCGGCAACTCGAACTACGGGGACTGGCAGGCGACCAGCCGTGACCTGATTTCCCCATACGGTAACATGCCGCTTGGCTCACCCGGAGTTCAAGTCGCACTCAACCAATGTGCCCAATCATGGAACAGTAAATCGGGCTCATTCGGCACCAATGGCCAGCGGAGCTGGAACGGCCGCTCTTGGCAGATTGGCTTGTATGGCTACACGCTCGGCAATGTGGTCGTCCCCCCGAATTCGCCATACCCCTACTGCGAGTTCTGGAGCACCAATTCTGACTGGGACGCGGGCGGGTTCATCGGCCTGTCCAGCTTCCATAGCGGCGGGGCCAACGTCGTGATGGCCGACGGCTCAGTCCGGTTCCTCAAGTCGAGTATCGCTTACCCCACCCTCTGGGCCCTCGGCTCCCGTTCCCAAGGTGAAGTAATCAGCTCCGACTCCTACTGAGCTGCGGGTGTCCGAACCCTCTGAAACCCAAGAAACCCCGGCCCTCCGACCGCGTTCCGCAGTCGGAGGGCCGGTTCGCGTCCTACTGGCTGGTCAGCCTGCCTGATTACGCCGTCGGGAGCAACCAGTCGCAACTCAGCTTGGGTACGGTGGTTACAATCAGACGTGTCGAGCGCTACGTGCACCACAAATTCTCGACTTGGAGCGGGTCTGACCGGCGAACATCCTCAACGGGGTTTGACGAGGGAGCCCCTAGCCCTTAGAATGCCGGTTCGTGATTCGGCGATTCCTCTACCAAGCACGGTCGCGCTGGATACCCTCATCCTGCGGAAATCGACCCAGAACTCTGTTTTAGAAATGGGAGTCAACATTATGGCACTTGCCGTCAAAGACTTGATCGATGCAGGCGTACACTTCGGACACCGTGCAAGCCGGTGGAATCCGAAGATGAAGCCGTACATTTACGGCAAGCGCAACTTGATTCATATCATTGACTTGAAAGAAACGGTTCGCGGACTCCTCCGCGCCACCAAGTACTTTCATCGCGTCGCCTCGGGCCACGGACTGATCCTGTTCGTCGGCACCAAGCGCCAGGCCGCCGAGACGATTGTTGAAGAGTGCAACCGCTGCGGTATGCCCTACGTGACCGAACGCTGGTTGGGTGGAACGCTCACCAACTTTCGGACGATTCGTAGCCGGCTCGAACGTCTTGAGGAGCTCGAACAGACCCTCGACGGCGAGCAAGTGCTCACGTACTCCAAAAAAATGATCGCGACGCTGACCCGCGAGCGGAAGAAGATCGAGCGGAACTTGTCGGGCATCCGGCACATGACCCGCCTGCCCGAAGCTCTGATGGTCGTTGACCCCCACCGCGAACACATCGCCGTGGCCGAAGCACGCAAGCTCGGGATCAAGATCGTTTCATTGCTCGATACCGACTGCGACCCCGACACTGTCGACTTGCCAATCCCTGGCAACGATGACAGCATGCGGTCGATCGAGTTGGTCATCCGTCGCTTGGCCGATGCAATCATCGAAGGCAAGGCGATGGCCCCTCTCGAGCCCCCTCCCCGTGAGAATGAGGGTCGTGAGCAGCAGGGTGGTCGCGGCGATCGTCGCGGTGGCGGTGGCGGTGGTGATCGTCGCGGTCCAGGAGGCAATCAAGCGGGTGGTCGTGGCGGAGTTGCTCGATCGAGCGTCCGAGCGACGGCAGCCGCTCCCGTGAGTGCGGCTCCCGCAGAAGCCTCGGCTCCAGCGGTCGAATCTGCTACCCCGAGCGAGCCATCATCGGTCGAGGTCACCCCAGTTGCACCAGCCGAAGCGGTTGCGGCTCCTGCGGAATCGGCGACTCCGCCCGCAGCCGAGTAAGGTCGCCCTTGGGTCGGAATTCCATTCGAAAGACCGTTCCTGGCTCGTTGCAACAATGCCTTCGAGCCAGGCGCACCCAAAAATGAACCCGAGACCGGCTTGGCCGGTCTTCACTTTACTGTTTCGCATTTCAAATCGTGAGTTGGAATCGATCGGGATGGCCCGACCGATTCCCCCGAACATGCTTTAGAGGGAGTAAGCCGATGGCCGAGATCACGGCTGGGGCTGTCAACGAGTTCCGCAAACGCACCGGCCTGGGCCTGATGGAATGCAAGGCACTTCTGAAGGAAGCCGATGGCGACCTGAAGAAGGCTGAGATCCTGGCCAAGGAACGTGGGCTCAAGAACGCCGACAAGCGAGCCGGTCGCGCTGCCAAGGCGGGCCGGGTCGAGGTCGCACTTGCCCCAGATTTTCGCTCGGGCGGGTTCATCGATCTGAATTGTGAGACCGATTTCGTCGCTCGCAACGAGGACTTCCGTGGCGTAGCCAAGGCACTTGCCAACCTGGCTCTGACTCACGATGGTGACCTGAAGGGTGTTACCTTTAGCGATATCGGCACCGTCGCCGACGCCTTGGTGGCATTGAACGCTCGGACCGGTGAGAACGTCGTCTTGGCGCGATCTGCCCACCTGGCCTTAAGCGGACCAGGTCGTGTGGATAGCTACATCCATCACGACGGCAAGCAAGGCGCGGTGATCGCTGTTTCGTCATCGACCGAAGCTGCCGCAGAGTCCGATGCACTCAAGCAACTTGTCAAAGACTTGACGATGCACATCGTCGCCGCCGTCCCCGCCCCGGTCTGCGTTCGTCGCGATGAGGTTCCTGCAAGCTTGGTTGAGGAACAGAAGAAGATCTTTCTGGCCCAGGCCGCCGATAAGCCGGAACAGATCCGCGAGAAGATCGCCACAGGGAAGCTAAATTCCTGGTACGGCGAAGTCACGCTGCTCGATCAGCCGTTTGTCAAGGATCCGGCTAAGACCATACGCGACATTGTCGCCGAGGCTTCGAAGACGGCTGGCGGAACTTTTATTGTTGAGAAGTTCGCGCGGTACGTCGTTGGTGAAAATGTTGAGTCGACCGGCTCGGAAGACGCCTAATTGCATTGGGGCACTCGCTCATCCCGGGCGAGTGCCTCTTCACTTCGATTGCCCGGAGCCCGCGCCGATGGAGTCCGCACCAAGTTATGGGCCCCCAGTTTTTCGGCGGATCTTGTTGAAACTTTCGGGAGAAAGTTTCTGTCGCCCCGGTGAAGGGGGGATCAGCGTCGATGAAGTCAGTCGAATCGCCCGCCAAACCGCTCGCGTCGCTACCCGCGGCGTCGAACTCGCGATCGTGGTCGGTGGTGGTAATATCCTGCGTGGAGCAAGCCTTCGAGGCAACGACACGATCAAGGAAGCCACAGCACATTATATGGGTATGACAGCAACCGTCATCAACGGATTGGCGCTCCAGGACGCTCTTGAAGGGCTCGGCTGTGAGACCCGGCTGATGACCACGATCAAGATGGACGAAGTGGCCGAACCCTTCATTCGCCGCCGCGCGCTAGCCCACCTTGCCCGGGGTCGAGTGATCATACTTGCAACCGGCACAGGTAGTCCTTTCGTGACGACCGATACGGCTGCGGCCCTGCGAGGGAAGGAACTTGGCGTCGAAGTGTTGATGAAGGCGACCCGGGTTGATGGAGTCTACTCCGCAGACCCGGAAAAAAATCCACACGCTGTCAAGTATGATGCGCTAACGTTTGATCAGGTGTTTCGAGACGGATTGAAGATCATGGATATGACGGCGATCGGTATGTGTCTGGAGAACGATCTACCGATCCTGGTGTTCAACTTCAAGAAGGAAGGGAACATCGAGCGGGTTGTTTCAGGAGAGTCGATCGGCACCTGGATTGGGAAGAGCGCTCGCCCGACCTCACCCCGGGTTTGAAGCCGTCGAGAACACATCGTTGCTGCTAAAGTTTGGTGCTGCCAGAGGAGGGACGTATGAGCATTGAAGAAATTGTTCTCGAATCCGAGGAACGAATGGAGAAGAGCATCGCGCTCCTCCACGACCAGCTAAAAGGGGTCCGTACCGGTCGAGCCAGCACTGGCCTCGTCGAGTCCGTCCGCGTGGACTACTACGGCTCAGCGACCCCACTCAAACAACTCGCCAATCTGAGCACACCCGAACCTCAGCAGATTCTGATTCGCCCCTTTGATCCGACCGTCATTGGCGACATCATCAAGGCGATCCAGACCAGCGACCTCGGGTTGACCCCCAACTCCGACAACAAAGTCGTGCGGCTCAATGTCCCCTCGCTCTCTGTCGAACAACGCAAGAAGCTTGTCGGTCGTGTCAAGGATCTCGCCGAAGAGGCCCGAATTGCGATCCGCAACATCCGCCGCGATGGCAACAAGCAAGCGGACCAGGAACAAACCGATAAGATCCTGACCGAAGATGATCTGGAGACTTGCAAGGAAGAGGTCCAAAATCTCACTAAGCGATTTGAAGCCAAGGTGAACGAACTCTCCGAAAAGAAGTCGGTGGAGATTCTCGAGGTTTGACTTTCGTCACAGGGTTGACTGAATTATCCGTTTATGATATTCTCTTTCTTCACCAACTGCAGGGCGATTAGCTCAGTTGGCTAGAGCACCAGCTCGACACGCTGGGGGTCATAGGTTCGAGTCCTATATCGCCCATACTTCTTAGATGGCGACTTACGTCGAATCTAGAAAATCCCTCCGATAGTAGTGGAAGAAGTTCGTGGCAGAGATGCCCGACCCTCCCACTCCTTTTGGAGGGTTTTTTCATTGCCAAAAACCACCCAAGACGTTTTGATGGAGCGAGCGGAACTGTTTTTTCATCCAGTTCGGGTCGAAGCAGATCTAACTCTTGCCCCATGAAGACGACTCGAACATGAACCCAATGAATGCCAGCAGTGCCGCGAAGAAAACCACACTGTTATCAATGATTGTAAAGATGCCGACTACTGCAAAAGTTTGATCGTTATTGTTGGGGCCAGAGACGACGCTGATGAACCACTCATCAAAGTTCTCGGCAAGAAGCAGCGCGATCACTCTTGAATGAATCAGAACCACCACTTTGTCTTTAAGGTCACCTGTTTTCGTTCACTCTCGACAATCAGTTTCAGGTCATTTCTCGCGATAGCTCGCAAGCCAAGAATGGGCAACCGTGCCGGGTTGGTCACGTCGTTGGGATAGACAGCGATGCCGTCTTCGAGCTCCAACTTGAACGGTTTTCCGCTGTTTGGATGAATCCACACACCCGCCCGATAGATCGGGACTAGGCTCCCCGCGACACGGATGTCTTTCATGTAGGGCAATCGCGCTTGTGCCCATGATACCAACTGGCTCTGACGGATTGCTAAGTTGTGATTCATCCCAGTGTCGAGAATTACGGGGAAACGGGGCATGGTCTCAGGAGCGTCGAGCGTCTCGTTCACCGCGATACTGATCGACAAGATGATCTGATACGGCCTCACTATCACTGGGCCACTCGGCGTCCAAACCTCAGACGACCGTTCGGGAAGAGGCTGGACGATCTTCATTGCCATGACGACGGAAAATCGACTTCTTCCGGCTCCCGCGACTGCTCGCATACGATGAACGTGCCGTATTCGTCGCCGGGGATGTGGAGACGGTTGACCTCCTTGAGCAGATCACGCTCCTTACTAGCGGCGGCGATTCGCTTGTCTCGATGATAGAGTACCCATTTGCCTTTAAGGGTGCGGTCTCCAAGCATCGACGGTAGATCGCGGAAGAAGGCATCTTGTGCCAGACGCATACCCTCGGACAGTTCGCTCGGGTGGAACTCACCAACTTCATAAAGAGACTTATTCGAATGATCCATAGCAAGAGATTGCGACATTTTGAGGTACACGTCTTCTCTGATGATCAGATATGGAATCTTCGTGTCTGGATCTTCAAGGCGGACTGGCTCATGTCCTGCCGTCTCAAGCGCCTGTTTCATCTCGGTCGTGATCGTCATGTGTGCCTCCATATCTGAATTGTAGCAAAACCCTCAGAAGCCGTCGCTGGTAACGCAAGGAGTGAAGTGACGGAGCGGGCGGGGATGGCTTCAAGGCACCGTCCAAGTCAAAGGAAACGCGGGGATTGCTCACCGCGTGTTACCAATGCCGAACGCGTACTATTTGAGGAGTGGTAAGCCTATGTATCGATGCAAGCAATGCATTATTCCATTATGGACTCGAAATGACCGGCTAGGTATCCGAGATTTGCAAGGTTGGACATAACTCCCGCTTGAGCAATCGCCTGCGCCGGATGTGGTAAAAAACCACTGGGATTAGCAAGTCGATCACTTCATCCGCGATCAGAACGCCTCCGAGAACAGGAGCTGCCATCGGCTTGAGGACTTCCGAACCGATCCCGGTCGCCCAGAGCATGGGTGCCAGTCCGAGAATCATCGTCCCTTCGGTTAGGAGCTTTGGCCGGAGTCGATGAACTGCCCCTCGAAGAACCACCTCTCGCAACTGGGGAATGGTCATCCCATCCAGACCTCCAGCACGGGCAACGGCATCACGGAGATATACGAGCATGATGATGCCTGTAGACGTAGCCATCCCAAAGCATGCGATGTAGCCGATCCAGACGGTGACCGAAAACTTGTAACCTAAAAGCCACTGAAAGAAAACCGCGCCGGCAATTGCCCCGGGGATCGCGAGCATCATCAATGCGGCGTCGGCGATGTCGTGATACGTCCAATACAGGATCAGGAAAATTAAGAAGAGTGTCATGGGTACAATAAGTAAGAGTTGCTTGGTCGCACGCGCTTCGTGTTCGAACTCTCCGGTCCATTCCAGAAAGACCCCTTCCGGGAGCTTGATTTGCTCGGCAATCCGCGCGCGTGCGGAGGCCACGAAATCAGCGGCGTCAAGTCCACGTACGGTCAGTCGAACATAGTTGCGTAACAGTCCACCTTCACTTTTGATCGTTGCTGGGCCCTCTGCCACCCCGACCTCTGCCACCTCGCCGAGAGGGATCAGCCGGGGTCGCCCATCACTCTCGATGATGGATGATGGAACGCGAATTTGCCGGACTGCATCCTCATCTCCACGATAATCTCGAGCGAGCCGGACTCGCACCGGATGGCGCTCTCGACCCTCAACGCTCATCGTCGCGACCTTGCCCCCGAGTGCGGTCTCGATTGAGTCATTCAATACCGCCATCTTGATTCCGGCAAGAGCCGCCCGTTCTCGATCGATTTGAATCTCGATATATCCTTTGCCGCGAATGGGATCGGCAATGACGTCTGCTGCTCCTGGAACGTCCTTGAGCGCCGCAGCCACCGCCTCGGAGACTTGCACCACATCTTCCAGCCGACGCCCTAATACACGGACTCCCACCATCGTGTTCACCCCGGTGGCGAGCATATCCACGCGGTTTTGGATCGGCATCGTCCACACATTCGTCCATCCTGGCATCTGCACAGCTTGGTCAAGCTCGGCACCGAATCCGGACAATTCAGCGCGGTCCTTTCGCCAAAGGAGGAGGCCACCAGCAAACGATCGACTCAACCTTGTCTGAACGGAATCGAGGCTCGGCAAGGGCTCGATCGAGAGTGGCAGCTCGCTTGATCCGTGGTGCTGATAAGACGACGAGTGTTTCATGACAGGATATCGTTCACGAAGCTGTTGGACCTCATTGAGGACAGATCGAATCTTGGGATTGATGACGCTGGATTGTCTCAACAAATCTTCGAGGACAATGCGCGTGTAGGTCTCCGCGGCACGCACCACAAGTTCATCATTCAATTGTTTCACATGAGTGTGCCAATGGATCATCCACTGACCGTATCCGGGATCATCGGGATCGATGAATGCCCCTCCCAACTCACGCTCAAACTCACGGTTGCGTTGGTAGGCGTATTCTCTGAGCATCAAGTCACAGACTGAAAGTGATGAGTTCGTCGTGCTCGCGACCAGATTCTGACGGTCGGTCGGGATCTCGATCATTTGTTCCTGGATCAGAACATCGAGCACTTTTTCGGTCTGTTTGAGTGCGTCGCCGATGAGGATCTTCCGCTTGGGCCATAGTTCGCGCGGTCGAAAGTTGACCATCGTTTCGATCATGTCCATTGGCGCAGGGTCGGTTGGGGACTCAGCTCGTCCCGCTTTGCCGACGACCATCTCAACCTCGGGGAACCGACACAGGACCATGTCTCGGGCCTTGAGGTCATCGGTTGCTTCCATCACGGAGGTTCGAGGCACACTAATCGGCATGTCCATAATCATGCCTTCATCGAGTGCTGTCATGAACTCACGTCCTAGCGGGGTTATCGTCTGCTTGGCCACGATGGCAATCAGGAGAAACCCCGTCCAGCCCAGGATGCGACCTCGCCAACTCTGTTGGGCAAGTCCAATACTTGCGACCCCAACGAATAACGTCACTCGGAAGAGGAAGGAATTGCCGATCGGTGCGAGTCCAACGAGAACGGTGACGGCCAACACCCAGACGAGAGGAGAAGGTCGATCGAGAAGCGACGATAATACGGGTCGGTAGACCTGGATGACGCTTCGAACGACCCAACTCGCCTCTTCACTTCGAATTCTCCCTCGGAGAAAAATCGTACAGAGAGCCGGAACAAGTGTGATTGCGACAATCGCAACGGTAGCAAGGGCGAACGATTTCGTCACCGCTAGAGGCTGAAACATCTTGCCTTCCATCCCTCCTAATACAAAGACAGGAAGGAATGATAAGAGCATGATGAGTATCGAGAAGAAGATTGGGCGTCCGACTTTCTGACAGGCTGGAAGTACGATCGATCGAACGTCGCCCTCCACACGATTGTCGCCGAACCGTTCGTGGAGGGCGTGCATCGCGCTCTCGACCATGACAACCGATGAGTCGACGAGGACCCCAATGGAGATCGCGATTCCGGCCAGCGACATGATGTTGCTCTGCACATCGGCGAGGCCACTTACACGCAATAACCAGATCAGCGCGAAGGCCCCGAGGGCGGCAAGCGGTAATGTGAGAGCAATGATCAATGAGGCACGAACATGTAACAAAACGAGCAATACACAGAATGTCGCCGTAAAGGTTGCTTCGGCGATCGTGCGAGTCACCGTGTCGATCGCGCCTCGGATCAGAGGAGTCCGATCGTAGAATGGGATGACTTTGACACCCTGGGGCAAGCCGGCTGCGATCTCTCTAAGCTTGGATTTGATATTCTGAGTGACCGCGAGCGGATTTTCACCATAGCGCATCAGGACGACACCCCCCGCGACTTCCGATCCGTCCTTTTCAAGCACACCACGTCGTGGTCCTGGTCCGAGTGAAACGGTTCCGACATCTCGAATCTGAAGGATTGACCCGTCAGGTCGGGTCGAAATCACGGCGAGTTCTAGGTCCCGAATTGCACGCGTCTGGTCGAATTCATCCTGGCCATCTTGCATCCGCGTACCGAGCCAACCCAGGCTCCGGACGATGTACTCCGCGTTCCCCTTGAGGATTACGGGACCTCCCACGGTCGAATTGGAATCACGAACCGCGTTAACAACGTCGACAAGGCTCAGTCGATGGCGGACGAGTTGTTCAGGATCGACGTGAACCTGGTACTCAACGGGATGGCCCCCCACGCTGGCGACCTCAGCAACTCCTGGAACGGCAGCGAGTTGAGGGCGAACATACCAATCTTGGATCGAGCGCAGTCGTCCTGGGTCGAGGCCCCCTCCTTCGACCGTGTACCAGAAGATTTGCCCTGTGGCGATCGCGTCTGGAGGAGTGTGGGATACGACACCCGTCGGCAAGAGCTCGCGTGATCGAGAAAGCTTTTCGATCACCCGGGTTCGTGCTAAAGAAAACGAGACGGAGTCGTCGAAAATCACATGAATCATCGAAAAATGAAAATCACTCGATGAACGGATCACGCGCACGCCACGGATGCCCTGAAGATCGACCGACAAGGGGTACGTGATTTGATCTTCAATCTCGCGAGGACTGTGTCCCATCCACTCATTGAAGACGATGACCTGATTTTCTGAGAGGTCAGGCACTGCGTCGATCGGCGTCTGGTAGACCGCGTATAGACCCCAAATCGTGAGAAGGACCGCTGCTAAGACGACCACGCGCCTATTGTGAATTGAGAAGGCGATAATTCGATCGATCATGATAAGATGATATTCTTGAGCTTGCCCGAATCGGCTGTTGAGATTCAGGGCGTCTTGGAAAGGTATTTCTCAGGATTGTTTCTGAGCATCGCTTCACATCCTTCGCAACAAATCATCACAGGATTTCCTGCAACCGACACGCAGATCGGTGATCCCATCGATCCGAGGGGTTTCAACGTCACAGGACAAATTTTCTGGCTCCTCGCGCGGTCGCGGTCGGCGATTGAGAGGGACGCAAACGGATCAGTAGTGGCGTTTGCGATTTCGACTTTCGGTGCTGGACGTTTCGAGCCGAAGTAGGCTGTCGCAAGGCTTGGGTTCAGTCGCGTCTCGGCATCAATGAGAAAGGCACCTGCCGCTGCAACTCTGTCTCCGGGTTCGATTCCCGAGATCACTGGGTACTGATCACCACACCGTGGGCCAAGTTCGATTTCAACTCCGTCAAACATTCCGGGCATCCGCTCGACATACACAACCGTTCGCGTTCCGGTATCAATGACTGCCGATTCGGGGATACTCAAGACTTCGCCATCGGGTCGATAGGTGATGATGTGTAGGACCATGGCCTTCCCACCACAATCTGAACATGTCTGGACCGACCCGGTGGCAACGACCTTTGGATGAAGAGGGCACCACCAGCTTAGACGTTGGTTGTCACGAAGAGTCTGAGGTTCAAGGGTATCCTCCCCATCAATGGGGCATCTCCCTGCGATTCCGGTCAGAGTCTCTGGGTGCGACGGGCAGGTGAACACCGACCTTCGGTCGTCTTTCTTCAACGATGGTGGATTTGTCGGAAGTAATCGAAATGGCTCTAATTCGTCGATCCTTTGACGAATCCGGAGCCTGATCGGCATCCCGACCCATAAGCCCTCTGCTTGCTCTCCAAGTTCGACGAGGATTCGATTTGAGGCTGGTTCGACCGCCGAGTGATTGTCACGGATCTTTCCGGTGAGAATACGATGACTTCTGTCGACATCAATGAGAAGATCGAGTGAGCGATCGGCAGACAACTCGATCCGATCCGTCTCGGCAAGTTCCAGCTCGACCGAGCCATCAGGGTTCTGGTGAACCAATCGGGCGGGTAAAATTCGTTCACGGGTGAGAGGTTGATAAGTGGCAGGGACAGTACGGATTCCTGCGAGTGAGATGCGATATGGTGAGAATTGCATGCGTGCCAGGACCCCACTTGGAAGTGGGGAGATATCGCCGACCTTTCTTCGCACGAGGGCCATGTTGCAGATGCCACACTTGCTCGGCCAAGCGGAGATGACCCCTGGGTCCATGGGACAGAAGTATTCTGTGTCTTGTGAGACAGACCGGACGTGAGGTGATATCGGAAAGATTCGTCGAGACCAATGCTCTCCGTAGTTTAAGACGGTCTCCCATTGCCCAGCGATTAGAGCGGCGATCGCAAAGACGACCAAGAAGCGAGCACGAACCTGAATCGCGCGCACCGCCATCCTGAAGCGACCGCTTCGTCGTCGGTCGGTTGAGTTCTCACTCATGGATAAGTCTGAAATTAACGTTTCTCATCGCCAGGCTCCTTCATGTCGTTCATCCAGTGCATGATGGTCTCGAAATCTTCTTGGCGGAAGACCCAGAGTGGATCAATCCCGACCACGAGATATCGAGAAATCACCGATCCCTCAGAACCGGCAAAAAAGAGACGCGCCGCGAAGGCCCGGGCACCATCGGCGGAGACTTCACCAAGGATCTCATACCGATCGAGCTCGAGAGTCGCTCGGCGGCGATCCGTGAACTGGATCTTTGGATTTTGACCGAGTGGCTCGGTCGCAGGCTTCTTGGCCACCCACGCGTCGAGCGCAGAAACCAAGGAAGTCTGGGCCAGTATCGTTTCAGGAACGAATCGCTCGAAGCTCGAAGTCTCCTGGCGACAGCCGAAAGTAACGGCAACCATTACGGTCAATACCGTAACCCGAACGAGGCGTGAATTCGAGAGAATCATAAGCTCTCCGCCTGCGAGATCGGTAGCAATCGGGGACGCGCTGGCCCGAGTCGCCCCTTGGTCAACGCTTTTTCTCAGGTTTGGATTTCGGACTATTATCCATGTTCATCGCGCGAGCAAAATCTTCATCACGATAAATCATGATATCATCATGTCCGAGAACGTGGTAGATCGCCTCGACCTGGCGCGTGGGTTTGCCGAGCTTGAGTGAAACGGTGAAAATTCTGGCAAAGGAAGTCGACTCCTCGCCTTTGATCTCGTAAGACTCGAGCGGTTGGTTGGCTGACCATTGGAAGTCAGTCGCTTGGATTCTGGGAGCGGACTCGGTCACGACCCCGGGTCGCTTGCCATCCTTCCAGGCATCAAGCGTCGCTTTCAGAGCGAGTCGTGCGTCTTCGCCTTGCGGAGTGTGGGAGTTACCGGCACATCCGCAAATCAGAACGAGGAGAACAGGAACAGCGAATGATCGCAACATCCGAAATGATCCTGAGAGGCTTGATCAATAGGAATCGGCGGAAATGACTTCGCCACCATTACGAGTGCCGAGAGCCCTCCAGGTTTGGAGGTTCACCGTGTCCTTGATGAATTTGACACCACCATCTCCCATAAGCGTGTTCACACCACCTGGGTGATAGCTCGATGGTGGGATCATCATTGCCATATTGGCCATCGACCCAGTGAATCCCGGGCCGGCACAGGAACGCTTGTTGGGTGTCGCGACGTGGTTATAGGCAGTGCAGCACATCTCGCCCATGACCCAACTTAGCCCTTGACGGCTGGTGAGTGGCAGGGCGGTGGCGGGATTCAAGGCGTTGCACGCATTAAAGGTCGCGTCGAGGCTGGTTTGAGGGGTGATGATCAGCTCATCGCTTCTGGGGTTGGCCACGCCCGTGCCGCGAATCTTCTCACTAAAATACACAGTGTTACTCATCCCGTCGGTCACGTCGGCCGGCGTGACCCGGCTCAAGTAATAGAAGATGCCCCGCATCGTTTCCTGCGGTGCGACATCGCTTGCCTGGGATTCACTGAGGTCACAGGCCCAGTTTTGCAAATTGCCGAGATAGTTACAGCCTCCTGGCCAGTCGAGTGACGGGGCTGGGTCAGAAGGGCAAAGATATGCGGCGATGATCACGCGTGATGAGGTCGCATTCGCCCGGTTCGGATTCTGATATGCCGGCATAAAGGGTACGGCACCGGCCATACCAGGCGTCTCGGGAGGGAGCGAGAAGTTGATTGCACTGAAGAGATTGTTCTGCTCCAGGAACATCAGTAACTGACTCTGAGCGGACCATCGGGCGTATACGGGAGTGCCAGGCAGGGTCGCTGCGTAGCTCGGCCCCTTACCAAATGGCAGACACAAGAAGGTGCTCTGATAGTTATGGATTGAAAGTCCGACTTGTTTGAGATTATTCGTACATTGGGCACGTCGTGCCGCTTCCCGAGCCGATTGGACGGCAGGAAGAAGCAGGGCGATCAAGACCGCGATGATCGCGATGACCACGAGCAACTCGATCAATGTAAAACCACGGCGTTGGAGTCGCATCCAACCCCTCCTTTGAGGCAGGATAAGCGATGATTCGCGGATGCGAAGGACGCAGGAATCGAGGCCTTCAGCATCCAGAAATCATCAAATTTGGGGAGAAGATACCTTATTCTAGTCGGTCTGGAGACTTGCGGTAAAGGCATCTTTGACCGATCCTAAGGTCTTCAGAGAGAGACTCTCACAAATCAGACTAGACCGACGATTTCAGCTCCGGGGAGCGAATCGGCATGGTTCGGATTCTCACCCCACTTGCGGCATAGAGTGCGTTGGCGATCGCGGGCGCGATCGCAATCAGGGGGGGCTCTCCGGCACCCATATTTTGTACCTGTGAGTTGGAGCTCCTCGCGCAAGACATCCAAGAGGGGTCGGTCGGGATCTGTGGTGATTGACCGAGGCTTGCCGTTCACGGAAAATTGGAGTGCGACTACATGGCTATCCCTTCGCAAAGATGGTCTTGGAGGACCGTCGTTTGAACTATGACTCCATTGCCGATGGTTTGCTAGGCGTTCATCCCCTAAGTTCTGGGCGTTAAGGGTCAAGTAAGGATCTGGAGAATGGGCGACAGAAGGCTCGGGACTGACCGGGAGTGGTGGAAATGGGGCTCATACGTGTTTCAACGCCGGCCGCTCACTGATACGATCCATGCAGTTCGTTCGATCTCGAATCTCTCGGTCGAGGATGTAAAGCTCGTGCCACTCATCGACCATCCCACAGGCAACTACCAATTCTTGCCGGGCATCGCTCCCTACTCGTGCGGAGTCGCCTCCTGCCTGGGATATGAGATCGCCCATGTCACACTCCATTGTCCGGTTCCCTACCGGTTCGGCTTTGAAGTGATTCGGGAGCAGCTTGACCGCGAACAGCGCCCGCTGGTCGCGCTTTGTGCGATTGAACTCCGCTCACCGCGCCCATTCAGCTTCGCCGGCTTCGCCCAATTCAATTCGGAGTATGCGAACATCTTAGAAGAATGGGGACTATTTGTGAACGGAGCAAACCCCGTTGCTCGGACGAACGTGGCCCCAGAGTTTCACCCACCCGTGGAGCCGGTTCTCTATGGTTTTTCCTATACACGACCGTGCGACCGGGTCCTTGCGAGAACATGCGTTGTGGCTGGTGCCGGCGAATTGCCCGAGGGGATCCTTGCCGCCGAAGGGATCGTCGCTGCGGGTGACACCTCACCGAAAGGAATCGATCTCAAGGCGAGGTTTGTGATCGATCTGATGGCGAATCGGCTTCATCAACTCGGCTTCGACTGGCGTGAGGTCACAGCGATCGATATCTACACCATTCACTCAATTGCGAATGTGCTCTCCGGAGAGATCTTGCCGAAGGACGAGTCGGCATCAATGCACGGCGTACGATGGTTCTACAGCCGTCCACCGATCGTCGGAATCGAGTACGAGATGGACCTGCGAGCTGTCAGGACCGAGCTTCGGATCGCATGAGTCTTTGGTGGTGATGCTCCAAAGAGGCGATCGTGAACCTTTCCAGGTTTCGCTCAAGGATCGATCCAGAATCCATGAAACACCATTGTGACCGCATATTCTCATGCAAGGATTAATGAAATCGTGCTATAGAACTCGTTAAGCTTTGTCAAAATTCTTGGCAGAAACGGCGTCGACTGGGCTCGAAGAGCCCAGCATGACGGACCCAGAGAGTCGCGTTCCAATTCTCACACTTGACAAGGTGCTCCGGAGGAGTCGAAGCGCCAACGCCGGGTGTGCCGGACCACATTCGTGATCTTCGGCAGACGAACAGGTTCGCTTGGCCAGGAAGCGATCCGCCGCAAGTCGTGCATCGGCAGCGCAGTTGTGACGTGCCATCGAAGCCTGGTCGAACGCACCGGCAACTGAGTTGTTCTGCGAGAATGCGAGCGTGTCAGACATGGGCACCACTCCGCATAAGAGAGATCGAGGAACTTCGTGAGTTTCCTCACCCAGAGTAACCTATTCAGCCCAGATTGCCGGATGACGTCACCAACAAAATCGAACGCCTGTCCACATTTATAGGACAAGAGTAATGGGAAAATCGACACTCTTGGCCCCGTAAAGCCATTGAGGGCAGTGAGTTGTAGTTGATCGTCTGCATTCTTCCTGTCCGCCCTTGATTGCCACTCGGGACTTTTGTTGGAAACGTCTTACTGGCAAAGCGCCAAAGAATCTGAGGAATTGCGAGCTTGTCAGAATGCAAAAGCGAGCCCGAACAAAGCAATGGTGCTGGGTGAGAACTTGTTCAGGCCAAAATTGTAGCTGCCAAAGATGGCCATGCGATTGTTGAGGGTCCAGATCGCGCCCATCCCAGCAACAACGAGATCGGGGTGACCTCGGAAGTCCTGAGACTGAGACATTGAGGGAGGTGTTCGCGAGTCTTTCAAGAAGCGGAATCGAGGAAGTGAAGACGAGTTATAGAAGCCGTGAGTGAAGATATCAAAATCTTTGAAAAGTTGCCGCTGGAACGACCAACTGTATCCGAACTCGTAGACTGAGGTGCCCGAGGGGATTTGGAGGCCAGTCATGCTGAAATTGTGCTCGAAGTTGATCTCAAAGGGGAGGGTTTGGTCGAGCAGTAAGTTCAGAGATGGCTGGGTTCCTCCATTGAGGGCTGGAGAGCCGAAAGTCGTCTGGATGAAGACTTCAAGCCCGACTGCGGGGATAAAGTACTTTCGATTCTCCTCCCAGAAGTTGAACTTGAAATCGAACGCCAGAGGTGCGACCCCGGTCGTTGGATGCTTCCCTTTCAGGACGGTCAGACCATTGGAGAAGACCCGGAATTCGAGGTTGTCAGTCACACCATATCGGAACAGGCTTTCCCACTGGTACTGACGTGAAGCAAGCTTGCTCGGACCATAAAGCCCGACAGGTGAGGTCTCGATGTAGAGCCTCCCCTTCGGAAGCGTGTACGCACCGTTGGGGAAATTCGCGGTGTCTGGGTCAGGGTCGCGGATATCGATACGAGATCGTCGATCGATCCGACGCTTACGGGCTTTGGCCGGGTCCTTCTCCAGGAGCCAGAGATCTTCGGTCAGCAAATTCATCAGCCAAGGGAAAACAAATCGATCATGTTGATCCTTGGTGTATCCATAAAAGGCCAATGGATCATCGTGGAGGCCTGGATAATCCGCAGGGTTCTCGTCTTCCTCACGATTAATGGCCCGGTTCCGCGAAATCGAGCTCAAGCCGCGTGTGAGGGCCGTCGAGTTTGGGTCGGCCGCAGCGAGTCGCGCAGTGGGAGGTACGACCGCACGACCGCCTGGAGCAAGCGTTGCGCTCGAACCTAGTGGAGTGATCGGTTGGGTGAGCCTCGGTGCCGAAATAGGCGGAGCTGTCGGACCCGTCGGCTCATCCAGGCCGAGGCTCTGGGCTCGAATAATCCCAGGTCGTTCGAGGTAACCTCGGACCTGGGGATGAGCCCCTGAACAGCCGGGAACAGCCCAACACAACATCAGCAGAAGTAAGGGCATATAACGCGGCCCGACAGTGAGCGCACCAGAGAGGCCAACCTTCAATCGAGTCCTGCTACCTGAGTTGGGGTCGGTTCGCTCGGGGGCAAGGATCATCATGGTCCGCCGAGTGGAAGAGTCGCCCGAAAAACAGCTTTTCTGAGTCTTTATCGACAGTCGAAGTCCGACAATCCATAGAGTCAGCACAGCTTGCCAGATTTGCGACGTATTCGATCGTCAGACGTAATAGAAACCGATGCCGAGAATGTCGTGGACGAGCACGAGGAGGGATCCCTCCGGCCAATTCGATCGCCCGTCTACAGATTGCGTTCGACGTCCACCGTGAATCCCGTTGTCGAGCTGGCTTAGAGTTCCAGCTCGGTGGCAATTGACTCGATGAATTCCACAGCTTGCTTGCGATTGGCCTCAGTGGCTAGTAACCGAGCCGCGAATGACAGCTCAGCTTCGACCAGAAGTCGATGATTGGTGAATTGAACGATGAACGACATCCAGGTTGAACGGATCGTGAACTCCGGCTGATCGGTGTGCCACTTCAGCTCGGTCGGAATTGGAATCTCATGGCGTCGGCGGGCGAATTCGAGTTCGATCGCCCGCTTGGTCGCATCGTCGAGTGGGCGTTTGAGCGGGCGATCAAGAAGAGTCTCTCTCTTGGACATAGGCCTGCTTCAACTCCCTCAAGTGCCTTCGTTCCGCCTCGATCTGAGCGACCTTGCGTAGAGGCAGAACCCTGTTCGCCAGCGCACCCAGGGCAGCCACGTTATTCGTCACAACCGATGCCATGATACCGAAACCCATCGTGAACACACCGACAATACACAGAATATGGCCTAAGCGCTCGGCGGTTGGTCCGCGAATTTGGGTAAAGATTGCTGTCTGGAAAGGCAATCTATGGCCTGAACGGGGTAGTTCGGGGAGTCCTGTGGGACACCGAACGAAGCCTTAGACTCCCTTCCCTCCTGATCAAAATATCTTCTCAAAATCACCCAGAATCCCTAAAGCCCTATATCCCGTATACCGATAGGGATTCCGTGAAGTGCGATGTAGCACCCTTTTTGCGGGATTGCGACGATGACCATGTCACGAAATGCCACTCTTGCGGGAGCAATCCCTGCAACCCAGATCCTCAAGCGGACAATCCGCCAGGTGGACCTTTGTCTCCAAGCCGAGCGTGAACGGCTTGCACAGTCGAAAGACCGCGCAACAACCAAGCGGAACTGGCTGATCTACAGGGCCGGGATCGTCTGGGATGTCGATCAGCGCGCCCGGATCGAGACCTTGGCGATCAAGCTCACGAAGAAGCCTGGTCAGGTCGTCGCTCGACTCAAGACGAGCTATCACGGCTGCCTGTTCCTGATGGAGCGTTGGGCATACCTCATTAGCAAGGTAAGCTCCGATAAGTTCGACGGGAAATTGTCCTCTGCCAATCGGATCCAAGCCCTCAGTTTGCTGGGCATTCCGCCCGACGAGTGGGACAACGAGGAATCGGTGATCAGCACCGACATGATCTCCCCGGACGAC
>JANXSX010000229.1 GCA_025356475.1 Isosphaeraceae bacterium
TTGATCATTGAAGTGGATGGACTCGAAGTCGGCATGGAAGCAGAGGCTGCGGCGATCTCACGGATTGTTGGTGAACATGGGGGGACCGTGGCGCGCTCGATCGCCTGGCGGACTCGCAAGGAGCCCGACTATGTCGCCATCTGGAAGAGTCGCAAGAGCGCTTTTGGCGCGATCGGCAGGCTTTCGTCGAGCTTCTGTACCCAAGACGGGGTTGTCCCTCGCACGAAGTTGCCTCACATCCTCAACTTCATCAACGAGGTCGGTAAGAAGCATGGACTTGCGATTGCGAACGTGTTCCACGCTGGTGACGGCAACATCCACCCGATCTTGATGTTTAATGAGCTCGATCCCGAGCAGGTGAAACGCGTCCTCGAAGCCAGTCACGAGATCCTCGAGGAATGCATCCGGCTCGGCGGCAGTGTGAGCGGTGAGCATGGGATCGGGGTCGAGAAGATGGCGTTCATGCCCAAGCTCTTCTCAACGGACGATCTGAGAGCGATGGCCGCTGTTCGTGATACCTTCAATCCGGAAGGACGTTGCAGCCCTTCGAAAGTCCTCCCCACTGGGGCAGGCTGTATTGAACGCAAGCGTCCCGGTCACAGAGCCTCTGCCTGATCTCACGAAAGACGAGGGCTCGACACGTGGCCTCCAAACGTCCCCGTCCCTTTCGGCTCCGACGACCTGCAGGCTCATTCTGGATTGGCCAGACCAAGCCTGCGGATCCTGATGATGACCCACAGCGGATCAGCCTCTTTTTGACCGGACATCAGTTGGACCTCGCTCAGAAACTTGCCAATGCGGCAGGCATTTCCACCATTCAGGCCTTCTGTACTAGGCTTCTCGTCGCAGGTCTGGAAGCGGAACGAACTCGGCTCTCGCTTGAAGAGACCGAGGCAAGACGAGGTCCGCTCCACGGCTGGAACGCGATTGCCGACGACCCCGAATATCTTGCGGAGTGGCGAACGGCCAACCGCAACTCGGTGGCCCAAGTTGCCCAGGTTGCGTTGAATCCCGTCGAACCCGAGCCGATCGCCATGTCAATCGAGGACCCCGCCGCCGAGGTCGTACTCCGACACGCCGGTCATTCGGACGCCAACCGTATGGGATTTCTTGCCTGCCTGAGAAGGGGAGAGTCGCCGACCTCCGAGGCACTCAACGAGCTGAACGGGGCCATTCGCATCTTGGAGGAAGATTCCCAGGAGGCCACAGCCATTGATCGGCGGCTCGCATTTGCGCTCCATCGGCTCGCGTTCGAGAGTCAGATCCTCCATACCGATGCCTGGCCCGGGGCGTTCGATGAATGGACCATTCAGGCCATCCGAAACATCCAAGAGGCCGTCGAGCGCGTCCTCTCCGGGCAGGATATTCGGTACGGGACGGAGCCTCGTCGATGAGCGATAGCGAGATCCCCCTCGGCGACGGCAAATTCGCCGTTGCGATCGATCGGCCAGCAACTATCGACGAGCTTCAAGACACCGTCCGAGCTCGGGTCGGGCAGGGGCATGCCGTCTACCCCCAAGGGGGATGCACCTCGCTGGACTTTGGCGATCCCCCCGCACGAGAGGGCGTCGCCATCTCGACGCGCGGACTCGCTCGCGTGATCGATTATCCGCATGAGGATATGACAATCACCGTCGAAGCGGGCATGACGATGGCGGAGATCGACCGCATCCTGAGCGTTCACAATCAGCGGCTCTGTATCGATGCCCCAATGTGGGATAGGGCCACAATTGGTGGAGTTTATGCCACGAACTGGACAGGCCCCAAGCGATTCGGGCTGGGCCGACCTCGCGACCAGGTCATCGGAATCAGCTTCGTAAATTCGGCGGGGGAGTTGATTCATGGTGGCGGACGAGTCGTCAAGAACGTGGCGGGCTACGACTTCCCCAAGCTCTTGACCGGCTCGATGGGAACACTTGGGATTATCAGCGAGCTAACTCTCAAGGTCAGGCCCAAGCCCGAGGCATCAATCGTCGTTGTGGTCAGGATCGAGTCGTTGAAACTTGCTCAATCGCTCGATTGTCTTAACACCTCAAAAGTCCGGCCCGTCGCGATCGAAGTCCTTTGCAAGTCGATGGAATCGCCAATCGCATCAGTAACGGAACGGCGATGGGATCTCGCGGTAGGGCTAGAAGGGACCAAGGCGACTGTCGACTGGGAACGCGACATCTTGCTAGCAGAACTTCGACCGTTCATCGACAACAAGGACACCAGCTTCGTTCGAGAAGCGGAGCATGAGCGCGAGTACTGGGACGTATTCGCCGCAGAAATGCAATCCCCACATCAACTGTCAATGCGAGCCAATATTCGACCTTCAATGGTCGGCGACTTTCTCAACGGACTTAACCACGATCAATGGCTGGTCCAATCGCACGCCGGCAGCGGAGTCGTTCAGGCCAACCTTGTTGGCTCCTTCGACCTCGAACAGGACGCGGTTGGAATCGATCGCATTCGAGAATTCGTTCGGGCCTGTGGTGGCAGCCTGACCCTTCCAACTTGCCCAACGGCCTGGAAACCCCGCCTGAAAGTCTGGAGCGAGCCCCACCCTGATTGGGCGATCGCCGAACGGATCAAGCAAGCCCTGGACCCCCTTGGCGTAATGAACCCAGGCCGATTTGTCGGTAGGATTTAATGCTGCAATCTGATTTACACCCTGATGAAGATTCATCGACCATGGCGATCGTTGTGCCCGACCAACCTAGGGCGAGAGTCCAACCCGAGGACGCTGGTATCGACCTCGCGTGGCTTGCGACCAAGATCGATTATCGACAGTTCCAGGACTGCGTCCACTGTGGACTCTGTACGGCGAGTTGCCCTACGTATGTCGAGACAGGTGACGAGAACGATAGCCCTCGTGGTCGAATCTACCTAATGCGTGCGGTCGTTGATGGACGCACTTCGGTGACGAGTCAGGTCCGGCATCATCTCGAACTTTGTCTCGATTGTCGTGCGTGTGAAACGGCCTGCCCTTCAGGCGTACAATATGGACATTTGATCGAACCCTTCAAAGTGGCACTTGGTACATCGGCCTCTCCTTCAGAACGACCGAGCCTACTTCAACGTCTGATCTTACATCACCTCTTTCCATACGCAGGTCGAGTCAAACTTGCGCTCGCTCCTGCACGCCTCCTGCAGCGCCTCGGGGTCCTTGATTTCGCCGATCGCATCGGACTGACTCGTCTCCTTCCGACCACCTTGCAGCGCATGCAGGCGATGCTGCCAGCTCTTGGCCGCCGTCATGGAACTCTCCCTGAGATCCTTCCACCGGTCGGCGTAAAGCGGGCGCGTGTCGCTTTATTTACCGGCTGTGTGGCAGATGCAATGTATCCTGAGACGACCGCAGCAACGATCCGTGTCCTTCAACAGAACGGGTGCGAGGTCGTCATCCCTCGCGGTCAGGTCTGCTGTGGAGCCATCCACTATCATTCCGGGTCGGAAGATCCGGCGTTGAAAATGGCCCGCACAAATATGGAGATCTTCGGTAGCGCTGAAGTCGATGCAATCATCGTGAACGTCGCCGGATGTGGTGCGATGCTTAAAGAGTATGATCACCTTTTACCAAAGAATGAGCACGAACAGGCGAGCCGCTTTATCTCCAAGGTCAAAGATATCACTGAGTTTCTGATCAACCTTGGTCCGGTTGTACCAACCCGTTCTATTAACGCGACAGTTGCATATCATGACGCATGCCACCTCTGCCACGGGCAACAAATTCGCTCTCAGCCCCGTGAGTTGCTGAGCATGATTCCCGGCCTCACCCTCAGCCCCCTTGAAGAGAGCGAACTCTGCTGTGGCGCGGCTGGGACTTACAACCTGACCCAGGCCGAGATGTCCGAGCGGTTGGGACGCCGGAAGATGGAGAATATCGTAGCGACGGGTGCCTCCATCGTCGCCTCAGGCAACATAGGTTGCATTCTTCAGATCGCACGAAAGATCAAGGAAACGGATTCAACCATTGAGTGCGTCCATACCATCGACCTACTCGATCGGGCCTACGGTGAGTTGCCAGGCTGAGCCGCCGGTCAGGTTCCCGCTCCGACCCCAAGTCGGCTCACCACTGCGCCGATAAGTCCCCCCAGCCTCGGCCCGGCATCGAGCCCGGCCTGGAGGACTTCGGTGTGGGAGATGGGATCACCACTCACTCCGGCGGCGGCATTGGAGACAAGTGCAAATGCAAGCACATCCATTCCTTGATGGCGGGCAACGATCGCCTCGGGGACGGTGGACATGCCCACGACGTCCGCCCCAAGAGTTCGGAGCATGCGAATCTCGGCAGGTGTTTCATAGCTCGGGCCGGGCAGGGCGGCATAGACCCCTTGTTTCAGTTCGATACCCTGACGCGCTGATTCTTGAAGGGCGAGGGACCGTAGCTTCTTCGAATACACTTCGGACATATCCGGGAATCGAGGCCCGAAACGAGGGTCGTTGGGGCCTCGGAGCGGATTAGCACCAATCAAGTTAAGATGATCGGTGAGGAGCATCAAATCACCTGGTTCGAAGCTGGTGTTGATCCCACCCGTTGCCGCAGTCAGGATCAAACTACTCGCCCCGAGAAGCTTGAAAACACGAATCGGGAACGTGACCGCTGCAAAGTCATGCCCTTCATAAGAATGAAAACGCCCTTGAAGGGCGACTATCGGTACACCCTTGATGGTTCCCAGAATCAGGTTGCCCGCATGGCCTTCCACGGTGGCGGTCGGAAAGTGGGGAATCATGGCATGGGAGATAACGGTCGGATTCTCAATCGAATCGGCCAGCCCCCCCAGCCCTGACCCGAGTACAATCCCAACACATGGGATCACGTCGGTGCGTTTGACGATCGCCAGGCAGGCAGCCTCGGCGCGATCGTAAAGGTCGTTGGGAGTCATAAAAGGATCCCTGCGATACATGCCGAGAGGAAATTCGCGAGTGTTCCAGCGAGCAACGCCTTGAAGCCCAAGCGGGCCAGATCGCCACGTCGTTCGGGAGCAAGAGCACCGATCCCGCCCAGTTGAATACCGATCGAACTGAAGTTGGCGAACCCGCAGAGGGCGAAGGTCGCGATATCAAACGATCGCTGTGCAATCTTGGTCTTGATCTCACCGAGCTGTCCAAAGGCGATCATCTCGTTCAACACGGTCCGGGTGCCGAGTAGCCCTCCCACCGCGCGGCAGTCGTCCCAAGGGACACCCAGCAGCCAGGCGACCGGTGCGAGAATCGTGCCCAAGATCGCTTGGAGTGAAATCTCGCCGGTGGCAAATCCTGCCTGGAGGCCGATCAAGTCGAGTCCCTTATTCACTAGCGCGATCAGCCCCAGAAACGAGATCAACATTGCCGCGATATTGAGCGAGAGACCAAGCCCTTCACGGGTCCCCCGAGACGCGGCATCAAGCACGTTGGCGTCTTCAGACTCGGTGTGCGCATTCACCTTACCCAACGTCTCGGGAACCTCGGTCTCCGGCACAAGCATTTTCGCTAGGAGAATTGTTCCCGGTGCTGTCATGATCACGGCGGTGAGGATATGCCGAAGCTCGACACCTGAGGCGACATACGCCACCATCACCCCACCGGATACGTGAGCCATTCCCGACGTCATCACGGTCATCAGCTCAGATTTTGTCAACCGGGGCAGGTAGGGTCGGATCGTCAGCGGTGCTTCGGTTTGACCCAGAAAGAGTGACGCCGCCACGTTGAGCGACTCGGCCCCGCTCGCACCCATGAGTTTGGCCATGACGACTGCGAACCCACGGACAATCCACTGCATCAGGCCAAGGTGGTAGAGCACAGCGAAGAATGCGGCAACGAAGATCACAGTCGGCAGGACACGGAATGCAAACACAAAACCGGCGGGACCGGCGGGATCTGTCAGCTTAGGGCCGAACAGAAAGGAAGCTCCCTCCATGGCACAGGCGAGCACACCTCCCACCACACCTTCCGCCTTTGTCAGTAGCTCCCGTCCGGCTTCGACACGCAGCACCAAAAAGGCGAAGGCCCATTGGAGTGCCAGTCCCCAAAAAACGACTCGCCGCGAGATCGCACGCCGATTCTCTGAGAGGATAAACGCGAGCCCGAGGATCGCTGCGATTCCTAAGGTGCCGCGTCCCAGTCGCTCCGGGAGCGGTGTCGGGTCCGCAGCAAAAGCCAGGATGGGGAGACTGATCAAACTCGACATCAGGGGGGCCTTCCGGGGATCAGAGTCGCTGGACAATCAAAGCGTCAGGAGTGGCTGGAGCATCACCAATCGCATAGGCGTCTCGAATCATGGCGATCGCTTGATCCAGCCCAACCTTGTTGGCGAGCACCGTGCAGAGCGGCTCCCCCGCCTGGACGGCATCCCCCACTTTCTTATGCAGAAGAACGCCGACAGCGGGATCAATCTTGGAATCGACCCTAGCCCGCCCCGCTCCCAAGAGCATCGTTGCCTGCCCGACGGCCCTCGCGCCGAGCGATCGAACATAACCAGTTGCAGGAGATACGATATCAATAACCTTTGATGCCTGAGGAAGCCACGCAGAATCATCGACCACTCGGGGGTCACCCCCCTGAGCTTCGATCACGCAGCGAAAAGTCGCTAAGGCGGAACCGTCGGCGATGGATTCTCGGCAAAACGCCCGGGCCGAAGCGATGTCTGGAGACAGCCGAGCCATCAGGACCATCTCGGCTGCGAGTTCCACCGAGAGGTCAACGAGATCCTTAGCTCCACCGCCTCTTAGACATTCAACGCACTCGGCAATCTCCAGTGAATTCCCCACCGCTCGCCCCAGCGGCTGATCCATCCGAGTGATCAGAGCAACCATTTCCTTGCCGAGCTTACGACCGATCGAGCACATCGATTCCGCGAGCGCAATCGAGTCTTCCAACTTTTGCATGAAAGCGCCGTCGCCTGTTTTTACGTCGAGAACGAGACCATCGATCCCTTCCGCCAACTTCTTCGACATGATCGAAGCCGTAATCAGCGGAATCGACTCCACAGTCGCCGTCGCGTCTCGAAGGGCATATAAGGCTTTATCCGCCGGCGCGATCTCCGCAGTCTGGCCGATCAAAACCATTCCGCAGGCCTCAAGGGTCGCTTGATATTCGGCCAGGTTCAGGTGAACATTAAATCCTGGAATTGATTCCAACTTATCAAGGGTTCCACCGGTATGCCCGAGACCACGGCCTGATACCATCGGCACTCGGACTCCACACGCGGCAGCGATCGGAGCAAGAATGAGCGACGTTTTATCTCCCACGCCCCCAGTGCTATGCTTATCGACCTTGCGCCCCGCGACGCCCGAGAGATCGACGACGATCCCAGAGTTCATCATCGCAGCCGTGAGCGAGGCCGTCTCGGAATCTGTCATACTCCGATAGAAGATTGCCATCAGCAGGGCTGACCACTGATATTGAGCCACCTCGCCGGTCGCAAGACCCTCGACGAGCCAAGAGATCTCGGGATCTGTCAGTTCTTCACCATCTCGCTTCTTTCGGATCAAATCTACTGCACGCATCGTGTCGGTCCTTCAAGACGAGTGGTTGACAGTTGCGAACTGGCGGTCGCCAGCATCACCTAAGCCAGGATAGATGTATCCGACCTCATTCAAGTAATCGTCAACAACACAAACGTGAATGTGCATATTAGGAAACGACTCCGTGACTTTGGCAATACCCTCGGGTGCTGCGATCAATGCGAGAAATTTGATCCGAGTAACTCCGGCCCGTCGAAGAACCTCGCAAGTGCGAATTGCTGAGCCTCCGGTCGCGAGCATGGGATCAACAACCAAGGCGATGTCGAAGGCCGCAGGCACTGGCAACTTGTTGTAATATTCTGTGGGCTGGAGGGTCTGCTCATCGCGAAACAGGCCAATATGCCACACCTGGGCGTCAGGAATGAGGTCGAGGATCCCCTCGCACATTCCCAGACCAGCTCGCAGAATCGGAACGATGCCAACCCGATCGGCAAGTGTGAACGCCTTGCAAAGGCCGAGCGGGGTCATCACTTCGACCGGCTTGAGGGTGAGGTCCGAGCACGCCTCGTAGGCCAAAAGCCCGGCGAGCGAGCGAACCAAGCCCCGGAATTCCGAAGGGCGAGTGGCCTTGTCTCGTAATAGTGCCAGTTTTTGACGGACCAGCGGATGCTCGGACTCGTGAACCAAGGACACTGGAAGCACTCCGATCGTCGAGGGTGACAAGGTCGTCTATCGTACACCAGTCCTTCATCGGTGTGGCGGTATCGCCGGATTTTTTCCTGGCACTCATCGAGTGCTTGTGGGATTGGCTCGAAGACCGTAGATTAGGTGTACGGAATGGCCCACCACCGCCGATCGGCTTGATCCGAAAAATGCGATTCAAATGGTCGTAACCGCTCTAATCACGCCCTTTCCCAAGAATGAGTGAAGGGATTGATCCAGCGGATCATTCCTAAGCGCATGCGAAGAACAGTGTTCGGGAGAGTCTGCCGATATTGTTCTTATGGACGGATTCGTTGCTTCATGCCCGGAAAGGATGGCGAACCAAGATGGCTGTGCAAATCGCGGTGCTATCAAGCGGATCCCGCGGTAATGCAACCCTCGTCCAAGGCGACGGCCCGGCCATCTTGATCGATGCCGGCCTCATGCCCAAGGATTTAGGGGCCAAGCTGACACTCGTTGGAAGTCATTGGGGACGAGTCGGTTGTGTTCTTTTGACCCATACGCATGGCGATCACGTGAATCGGCACTCACTCCGATGCCTGGCTGACCGCGACATCCCGATCTATTGCCATGACGCCCACCGAGTGAATCTCGCCCGATTTGAGTCCTACGAACAGATGGCCGCTCGCGGTCTGGTCCGGTCGTTCGAAGATGGGGTCCCCTTCCTGACTCCAAGCGGAGCCCGCGTTGAGCCGCTTCGAGTCCCCCACGGTGCAGAACCCACCTTTGGCTTCAGGATCGAGCTGAAGTCGCAACGGTCGAAGCGACCTGTGAACTTAGGGTATGTTGCAGATCTGGGTCATTGGTCTGAGAGGTTGGCCGACTCCCTAGCGGAGGTGGACGTGCTTGGCCTGGAGTTTAATCACGACGTCGAGCTGCAGAGACATTCCGGTCGAGCTCCAGCACTCATTTATCGTAACCTGGGAGATCAAGGCCACCTCTCGAATGATCAAGGATCGGGATTATTGCGGGCAGTTCTGGCCCGGAGTCAGCGAGTCTCTCCCCAACACGTGATCCTGCTCCACTTGAGTGACCAGTGCAACCGGTCCAGCCTTGCGAAACAACTTGCGGAACAGACCGCCAAGGAATGTGGTCGAAAGCTTAAAGTCCATGTCAGCCTCCAGCGCACCGTAACTCCCGTCCTCGACATCCGCTCAATTCGTCGACGACCGAGCAAGACATCCGTGGCAACCAAAGGGACCGGATTCTTTTGGGAACGAGCTGAGATGCTCATCGCCGAACCCGCTGGACTCTAATTCGATCGTGGCTACTTATTTTGCAAGTGATGTTCACCTCCGCCTCGACCGCCCTGAGCGCGGCATTCGACTCGCGCGACTCGTGCATCGACTGGAAACCCACGATCACCTCGTTATTGTGGGCGATCTCTGCGACTTCTGGTCCGCATCTCGTCAGATGCCTCACCCGCCCACAAACTGCCCAGGACTCGTGGCTCTCAGAGCATTTCGCGCATCCGGTGGTCATTTGACGATTCTGGCGGGTAACCACGACCGTTGGCTGGAGCTCTACTATCGCGAAACGCTCGACGCTAAATTCGTGCTCGATTCGCTGGATCTCGTCGAAGGTGGCTTGAGGATTCACGCGGTTCACGGTCATCTGCTCGGTGCTCGTGCTTTCTGGAAAGGGCTGATGGAGTCGAAACCGTTCCTTAATGGTTTTGGGGTCTTACCTTCAGTCGTCGCACATCAACTTGAATCAAAACTTGACCAGGTGAACGACCAAAAGCGGCTTAGAAGCGACGTTCGGCACCTGGCGGCTTATCGACATTTTGCGGACACCATGGTCGATCGGGCCGACATGATCGTCCTGGGCCATATCCATCTCGTTCATGATGATCCATCTCGTACTCCCAGACTCGTGGTTCTGGGAGGGTGGCACGATCAATCGAGCTACTTACGGATCGAGGACGGAGTCGCGATCCACATTATTGAACAAGACGATCGTTAGTCTGTTCAACTCTCTCACTAAGGAGTTCTGTTCTTACGATGTTCCGTATTGATCACCACCTACACACGTCACGGCACTCGCCCGACAGCATCATTGACCCAATCAAACTCGTAAAACACGCCAAGGCCATCGGACTCAATGGCTTGGTCATCACAGAACACGATTACCAGTGGGAGGCAAAAGAACTTTCCGAACTCAACGCCCAGGCGGACGGGCTAGTGGTTCTTGCAGGGGCTGAGATCTCCGCCCGCGAGGGCCACTTCTTGGTGTATGGACTGCCCAACCTGGACGAGGTTGGGCCTGGGGTTTCGCTCGCCAAGCTTTTGACCGTCGTAAAACGGCACGATGCGGCTGTTGTCGCCGCCCATCCCTATCGGTGGGACCAAGACTTCGACGCGATCTTCGCTGAGCATGGAGTTGGGCTCGACGCCATCGAACTCGTGAGCAATAACGTTACCGAATTGACTCGGGCAAAGGCGGCTCGTCTGCTTGAAAAGAACCCCCAGCTCGGGACAACCGGATCAAGTGATGGTCACGACATCGAGATCATCGGTTGCTATCATACCGGGTTCAGGCAACCGATCTCTTCAATGGCGGAATTCGTGTCGGCAATCAAGGCACGACTGGGAAAACCTTGTCAGCTTCCCGGTACTCCGAGTGCCTGCGGCCCCGTTTGATCGGCGGATTACCGTCCCATGCCCCTGGCGAGAGCAAGTTCGTACATCGTCTGTGCTCGCGTTTTGAGTGCATTGGTTGGTTCGAGAAACGCCGTGTAGATGGCTGGGTTCACAGGCGTGCGCTCAAGGATCCGGAATAACTCGAGCGCCCTGTTCGTGACAGGGTCGTCAGGGGAGTATGCGAGGGTAACGCACGCCTTCTCAAAGTCGGGTTGAGCCTCAGCGATGGCGATCTTCCAAGGTGTATGCAGGCCGGGGTGTTCGTTCTGCTGTCCCTTTGGAAGAGCAATGAACTCGCCCCGGTTGAAGTGACGGTTGAGTTGACCCCGCTCGATCATCTCCTTAGCCAGGTAAAACTGCACTCGCTCGATGGCTCCAAAAGCGGCGGTTGAGTTGCCGATTTCGAGTTTATAAGTCTCGATCTCTTTGACGGTGGATCGATACTGGAGCACGCCACAGACCCCGAACACTCCCAGGGCGATGGCTCCCAGAGCAAACTGAGTCCCCCGGCTCCAGATCTGTTCGAGACGCCGGTGGAACAAGCCGATGAACCCACCTACGAGTGATCCAAACGTATGACCATAATTGTCTATCACAGGAATCAGAAAACCAAGGATCGCCGTTAAGACGAGCACACCCACCATCTGACGTTGCATGGACCGACCGATCCGTGTCTTGGACCTCCACCCCACCATCGCACAGAGGCCAACCAACCCCATCACCAGTGTCGATCCACCTGCGCAATGGACAGCGGGGTCGCCACCCATCATCGGTCGTACATACCCAGCAAGCAGATTACCAACCCCACCAATCACTACGGAGACGAGCAGGAATGGACCGGTCCCATACCACGACTCAACCAGCCGACCGAGTTGAATGAGTCCGAAAAGGTTGAGAAGGATATGGAGAAAACTGTAGTGAAATACCGACGAAGTGACGGCTCTCCACCATTGGTGTTCATAAAAGTCGATCGCTCGGGCATCACCAAATGCGTGCCCGATCTTCGTGTCGATGCCGCCCAACCCCATGAGAATATTCGAGTTGAACTCGACTGTAAAACTCCCCTGGTAGACGAGGCTCGCCACATACACACCGACCCAGATCACGGTCAGAATGGTGGTCCCGGGGAAGTCTCGAAACTCGCGGAGTTGTTCACGCCATCGCACGTGGGGAGTCCTCGGCGAGAAGTCGGTCTTGCAAACGCTTCGACATGATATCAAATGCCTCATCACTGAGAACGGGACGGACTGAATCGGTCTCAAGGGGGGTCGCCAGGTTCACCCAAGTGTGGCAGCCAAGGTACTCTGGTAAAACGGAGAGCCGCCGAAATTGAGCCAATTCGTAGACACGAACACACAGTAACCAGACTCCAGGCGATCGATAATAAAAACGCTTCAGTGCGGTCTCGGTTGTCCAGATATGCTCAGTATCGATTTGTGAGATTATTTCAGCATCATTCACTCGTTGGACCCACGCAACTCTTGCCAAGTACTTAATCTCAACGGTAGTTGAATCGTGCGGAGGGTTTTGTTTCGTGACGGCTTTGAGGCCTTGTTCCGACTCATGGACGTGCGTAGGGTAAAGCCAGAACGTTTCGTGATCGGGTTGAAAACCACCTTCAACCTCGGCGATTCCCCCTTTGCGAAGAATTAAGATCTGCTTGCCCGTTCCAAGGGCGTCACAGACCCCCGCCCATTCCTTGAAGGCAATTTCAGACGTCGATTGATCTTGTGTACTTGTCGTCATAATGTCATAGGCCATTCGTCTTTGGGAGCGCGATCCATGAGCGCGGAGACCGCAGCACGCGGCGACTTTCCCTCGAAGAGAATCTGGTAGACCTCGTCAGTAATCGGCATCTCGATCCCCTCTCGGCGGGAGAGGCCATAGACACTTCGGGTCGTTGATACCCCCTCTGCGACGTTGACCATCCCATGCAGAGCTTCTTCAAGGGTAGCCCCTCGACCGATTGCCTCTCCCAAGGCACGATTTCGCCCAAAGGGGCTGAAACACGTGGTCATCACATCACCAACCCCAGCCAAGCCCCCGAACGTCTGGGGATTGCCCCCCAGTTGAACTCCAAACTTGGCGATTTCGACCAGTCCCCGGGTCAACAAGGCTGCCTTAGCATTATCGCCAAATCCGAGCCCGCCGCAAATCCCAGCAGCCAGCCCCAAGATATTTTTAAGCGCCCCGGCGAGTTCCACTCCGACCGCATCAGAGTTGGTGTAAACTCGCAAATTCGAGTGGTTGAGCGCATGACGAATCTTCAATCCAAGTTGCTCATCCTCGCCAGCAACCACCACGGAGGCAGGTAAGCCGCGAGCGAGTTCCTCGGCATGGCTTGGACCCGACAGCACACTTACCGACCGCTGGCCGAGGCATTCGATGATCACGTGACTGGGACGTGCAAAGGTGCCGTTCTCAATTCCTTTCACAACACTCAGGACCGGGATCTGCTGGGGGATGAGGGAGGAGATCTCGATCAACGTGCTACGGAGATAGCTGGAAGGGATGGCTACGACAATCAAGTCGCTCTGAGAGGTCGCCTCGCCAGCGTCTCCCAGGATTGTGATCTCCTCAGGCAAAATCACTCCAGGCAGGTGTCGGGCATTCTCACGAGAAATGCGCATTGCCTCGACCGCCTCGGAGTTCCGGGCATAGAGCCGGACCTCGTGGCCGGTCTTGGCGAACAAGAACGCCAAGGCTGTGCCCATCCCCCCGGCCCCTAGGATCGCGATTCGCTTCATTGGGACTCGACCTCACTGCGCTTGAGGACCAAGAAGTGGGAATCTCGCGAGTCGGTCTTGAACGGGGTCAAAGCACTTTTGAGCCGAGGCCATTCCAGAATATGTTGCACATTCGCTCCCCAGACGAGTGGAACGATGATAGCCTCTGCGTGTTTCATCTGGATCTCTTTGGCGATCGCGTCAGGAGTGTCCTCCATGCCCGGGCTCAAGTAGCACGAGACAGGGGGTAGGAACCCGTCTGTCGTCAAATCCGCATCACCAACCCCGCAAATGAGCACGGTTTTGAGACCTTTGCAGCGTTCCAGCGCTTGGGTCCAGGCCCTCGCCTCCTCCGGCTTCGCCCAGAGTCCTAACGTAGAGCTGCTCGGGCTGGTCGTTTTCCAGAGTCCTATCTGGCTGTTAACCGTGGACCAGAGACTCAGAAGTCCAAGGCCAGTGAGGCCAACGACCAGCCAATCCCAACGCCTGCCGCGACTCCCTAAATTAGCAACACCCATGATCAATACAAAACAATAATAGAACCACGATGTCTGAGGTCCGAAGAAGAGTGTGACAAACGTGATGTGAAGGACCGCACACGTGAGAATCGATAGGTCATGATAGTTGGGACGCTTGCGAGATCTAAGGATTCCAAGCACCACTTTCGCTGAGTAGACAATCAAGACAACGGAACTCAGCAACCAGACTGCCACGATTCCGCCAAAGTAGTAGCCGATCCTGACACCTTGGGGCATCCAGAAGTTCCGACCGATCCCGAAGAAGAATCCAAAGTTGCCCGCCTGATAGATCTTCATGGCTGTGCGAGGCCACAGACTTTCCAGAACCGGACCGACTCCGTAACGGGCCGAGAAATAGCTGCCGAGTATGAGGCCAGTCAGGGCGGCGGGTGCAAAGGACTTGAGGATTCGATCGGCGACTCGTTCTCGATCATTGAAGATCTCGACGAAGATCCAGAGAACGAGCCAGGCACCATAGACGTAAGCCATGCTCGGCTTAACAAATAAAGACGCTGTCACGAGTGCAAGCGCGATCCCGTTTCGGCGGCAGGCCTGGGCGGCGAGTGCATGCACGAGTAAACACGCTTCAAGAAGGTGAGTCCAGTTGGGATAGCTCGTGGCTAGCCAGTGCGGCATGGTTACGATGACGAATGCGATTCCCGCCTTGGTCACTTCCATCGCAGCCAGGAACCGGGCCATCCCAGCTAGAAGCACGATGTGGCCCAAAATCAAAGAGAGGTGGTACCCACCAGGCGAATTGCCACAAATGAATGTCCAGACCCGACCAAACTCGAGTGGTAAGAGTCCATAAATCCAGGCGAAGTCGACGGTCGGGACCGCCCCCTGTCGCATCAAGTACTGCGCCGTATAATTCGAGCCATTATCACCAAAGGCATAAGCATCAAACGACTGTGTTTCGGGAAGCTTGAACGCCGTCCAGAAGAACGATTCGAGGGCAAGAGCAACAAAGATCCTCAGCGTACGTCGGCGGTTCGCTGACGGCTGATGGACGTCGTTTGGAGAGTTTTCATCGCGGTGGGCCATCGTGACCATGCCTTCAACAATCAGTAAGAGGTGTTGGCACGATCCGGTCCATTCGAACGCCAGAGGGTCCAGGGGCCTGTCGAGGCGTCCATCACCCATCGACCTCGTGGCAGGTTGCCATCAGATCGCATTAATATCCAGTTCGGCTGATACTTTTTGAGCAGCCTAGAACCACCCGTTCGCTCAAGCTCGTCGAAGATCTCGAGTCGCTTGGTGGCAACCGTCTCTTTGTTCGAGTTGGCAGTCGGGTCATCGTAGCCATTCTCGAAAGCAGTCTGTTTCGACTCAGCCACGAGTTCTTCGCGAGTTCTGTTCGTCAACCAGGCGTTAAGTGCAAATCGTTCGTGAACATCCTGGTCGGGGATCGCCGACGAGTGGGACGTATGCGGGTATTGATAGAGCTGACCACCATCACCAAGGAGAAGACCCACATCAGCTTCGATGGGTCCTGCGAGAACGTCAACCGGCGTGAGGCGACCTAGCGACGGCTTCAGACCGTCAAGCTCACGGAGTAGCTGCGTATATGAGACCGGCTCACGAGCTGACAGGGCCTCTGCCGGCCTCCAGATCAGGGCGATGGCGAAGAGGATCACAGGGACCACCCAAAAAACCTGACTCCAGGACCCGAGTAGGTTGCGATATCGATCCAGCAATGAGCAGGCGATTCCCAGCATCATGATCTCGCCCGTTGCTGCCTGGACGATGTTCCAATGATAGTTTTCAAATTCCAAGCCAGTCAGGATCGCGTGGTTTGCCAAGGCATAGCCGGTAAAGGTCAGCCACCAGAGGAGTCCATAGCCATTGAGCCCAAAACCCAGAATCGCAACCGCACCGATCGCGATCTTGCCCCATGCCCAGGTGTTGACCACATACTCGGTCCGAATCGGATGCCCAGGGCTCAAGTGACGGCCCCGACACATCCGTTCCAAAATCGGCGCATAGGACGGGTCGGCAAAGGTCTTTGCGTTCGAGTAGATCTGGCTGCCACCAAGAACGAGCCCACCCAATAAAACGGCACTCGCAAACTTCGGCTCCAACCAAGCTGAGGGGCTGACCCGGTCCCGCCAGGCCTTGACGATCAGGACTCCCAAGTACCCGCACATTGCCACCACAAACGCTGTCCAGAAGAAAAAATAGAGATGAACACATAGCCCCAGAGCGATCGCGCCCACAACAGCGTTTCGTACTCGTCGAGGTGCGCCCGGGATCAATGTAGCGACTGCGATTAGCAAGAAGGGCAAATTGAGAATCGGAGTGACAACTCGATACTGAGGCAAACCGTCTGGCTTGCCCCGATCGATCCCCCGAATCAGCTCAGTCACCAGCTTAAAATCATGGACGATGATCCGGCCACCAATGAACCCGCCATCACTCAAACAAATGAGACTACAACCGATCGCAAGTGCAATCGCATGGCGGTATCCCGCAAAGAGGCGGCGGAAAACGAGGTAAATCGAACCGCCAAGTAAGACACCTCCCACGATTCTCCAGAGGAGAGGAATCAGGAGAGGGGGCCACCCAACCCAGCGCGCAACTTTCGAGAGGGGTACGAACTGCATCCAGCTATAGAGGCTCGGAACGCCATCGGTCGGTCTCGCGAACGGGTCGCGAACCTTGTTCTCGCCGTGGTACGGGATCCGGGCAATCGCCAGATAGAGGACATCATCACCGTCGGCCAGATACGTGAGGGTTCCCTTAGCCGCGAGATTCGTCCAGTGCGGTAAAGTCGCCAGGACAAAGCCGGCGAACATGCAGACGAGACAGGCCCCAAGATCACGCCACTTGTTCGAGGGCAATGCGGGTGTCGGGGGCTCGGACATAGGGAGGGTTCCACGGACCTGTCGAGGCAATTGTGCGACTCTATCCTAGTTCGATGCAGACTTCCTTGTCCAGAAGACGTCGCTACTTCGATTCGACGTTGATCCGGCCCAGAAATGCCTTGACGTCGAACTCGTCCAGTCGGTCGTGGACCTCGTCGGCTCCTGCCTGCCACAAGAGTTCCGCTGGATGAGAGGATGTCACACCAACAGCGTACATCCCGGCGGCTTTGGCAGCTTGAATGCCTACCAATGCATCCTCGAAGACCACCGATCGTTCGGGTCGGCTGCGGGCCTTGGCGGCGGCGACCAGGAAGACCTGCGGGTCGGGTTTACCCCGCTCGATATCCTCAAGCGATGCGATCGCGCTAAAGCGGCCTTGCAAGTCGCACGAATCGACTGTCATGTTCAGGTTGGGGAGAACCCCGCTCGAGCCAATCGCCAGTCGAATCCCTGCGTCGGTCAGCCGATCCAGGAGTGTCTGAACTCCACCCATGAGGGCAATCTTGCCGCGTGCAAGGTCCCGATAGCAGTCTTCCTTGATCTGGGCATACGCCTGGGTGTCGGCGTTTGCGAAACCTTCTTCGCCAAGCAGTAGGCGAAAAATCGAGGGATTCGTCATCCCAAACGTCTCGTGAATAAACTTCGCGGTGATCGGTAGGTTGCACCGACGTCCCAACTCAACCCAAGCCTCTTGATGGAACTCCAGCGTATCGACAAGAACCCCGTCGTGGTCGAATATTGCGAGGGGAGTTGAGTCTGGGTACATGACGTCCACTTCGATGACGCTCCTCAGCCAATCAATTCAAGGTGAGCCTCGCGGCAACGCGATGTTACCGTGGGCTCACCCCGTTGCCGAGGGGGTAGACCTCGAAAGCTTAGAGGGGAGCAGTCGGCTCGCTGGTCGAAACAGCCGCAGGGGCAGGGGTCGCCTGGGCTGAGGAAGCGGGTGTGGCCACCGTACCTCCTGGACCAAGGACGACCCGAATCCATCCAGAGGGGTCGAGCGGATAAACCTTCTTCAGGCTAAATCCTCGAAGCTGGCTGGCATCGATCGGGACTTCAAAGAGACGGTTCCTGAGAGTCCCTCGGGCCAGATTCAGGAAGACTCCCGAGAACGGAACTGGCCGGCCGTCTCCTTCATCGCTCGTGATCTGCGAGACGGTCGCCCTGGTCCCGAAGTTCAGATCAACCAACTTCATTGAGGCTTTGACCTGAGAAGTGCCCGGGTTAGGAACGATGGCGAAGTTCAGAATCACCTCAGTCTGGGGAGACTTCACCCGGTAGACCTTGTCGCCGGGGGCGGGAATATCAACCTGGAGGTTGTTGATCAGGACGACCAGGTTTCCCTCGGCATCGGCGGCGAACTCGGGCGGTTTTGCAGGCTTTGTAATACGAATCGCGGTGACGGCGGGGTCCAATGACTTCTTTGATTCGCCAACAGCGGCTTGGAATTGTTCAAAGCTGGCGTTGGGAATGAAGCCGACTTTGGGAGCTGTGGGGGTAGCTACGTCGGGCTTCTTGAGTTCGATCATCACGTTATTGACCGAAACCACTTTCGGATTGTGGAAGACGGACTGCGCCAACTCATTAAGGATCGACCCGAGGTGAAGGTCAGCAGAGACACCAGGATCAGGGGCGTAGAGACTCGCCGGCTGAGGCGTATCGGCACCCAATGGGGAGATATTATGAGTGGCGATCAGCTTGCCATGGACCAGAGCATTTTCAGGCCGGGACCTGAGCGAGAGCTGGGTAATCGCCAGTTCGGGGCTGATGGCCAACGTGTTGTTGCCGACCAGGAACTTTGACAATTGTTGGGTACGATTGGCGGCCTCAGCCGCAGTCCGCTGAGTACCTTCGTCCATTGCCTCCTGGACGATCCCGGAACGGATTTTACCAATCGCGCCGTTATAAACTTCCTTGGTGATCCGTCCCTTATTAAACCCGACCAGAGCGGCGATGGCACGTGCGGCTCCGCCACCAGGCTGATTGTAGGCGTTGATCGACGCCCCAATCGCATGGGTGTACTGCGGGATCAGACTGAGGCCAGAGGGGCGAATCACCCCGATAATCGTCAGCTCAGGGGAGTCGTACGAAGCCGCGACGAATTGATACATCTTGGCGACGCGTTGGCCACGTTCATCGGACGTGATCTGGCGCTGGAAGTCGTGGATCGGGGTGTAAGTCGTCATCAACTGCTTATTGTAGAAGGCAATCCCATCGTCGCTGGCCATCAATCCGAAGCCAAGGTGTTGGCCGGCGGTGACCTGCGAGACGTAACCTTTGCGGTACACAGGACCGGTCGTGATCAGGTTATTCCCAAGGAACGGGACGAGTGAGTTCACGTCAGCCGAAATATCGAGATTTGGCTGATCGTAAACCTTCGTAAGTGCCCCGTGAAGCGCGACGGTCGGGGCCCAGGGATGGGCCGTGTTGACCTTATTTAGCGCAGCGAGTGACGCATGCAGGCGGTCCAAACCTTGAACCTTCGCCGAGACTGTGGCCGCCTTCTCATACTCGCGGAGGGCACCGTCGAGGTCAGTATCCACAAACTGAATCCAGCGATCACGATACGACGCTCCCGTGGGATCGGTCACGGGTGAGATCGTCGCAAGCTTCTCGCGAAGTTGCCGCTCCGCCTCGACCAGTGCAAGCCGGGGGCTCAGCCATTCTTTCAGCGAGTTCCGAAGCTCACCCACCGGGGCCCAGGCGATGACCCCGAGGGCCTCATCATGATGCTTGAGGCGGGTAAAGGCTGTGGTCCGATCGCTAAATGAGGTCGCAGTTCCTGCAAGTTTCAGATCGCTCTGCAGGGCATTAAAAAAAGTCTCCCACGCCTGGATGTTCGCATCAGCGGGAAGTTTGCCATCCCGCCAGATCGATCGAATATGCTCGATCGCATTCAGGATTGGCTGATGGCTGGGAGCCGCAGGAGCAGCGAAAGTCCACGCGGTGAGCAACGTCAGGGTGACCGCTGCGGCCCGACCAAGATCCAAAATGCGCCTCATTCGTCCTCATCTCCCGGTGATTTCGGCCGGGTGAGATACAGGTCATCGTCCGTCAGGCCGGCAACCTTACCCGCCCATGTTGTGAAGCGATCGACGCGGCCCCGGAGCGCCCATCAGTCCATCGGGAGGTCAGATCTGGATGTTGATCCAATCCCTCCCAGGATTCCGGGCAATCTCGTGCTAACGGATTTTCCCAATTTTCCTCCTACTCTGACAAGCCCGATACGCCTCTCTCTCACTTTGATTTCTCTCCAGAGTTCGCTATCCTGAAAGGATCACCCCACATCGCAAACGCGATGATTCTTCCGATTTTTAAGGATCGCCGGACCATGATGCGCAACTCTGCGATACTCCTCACGGGAGCGATCTGCCTCACATGCATTGGCTGTGGAAGCCCAGCCTCGACCGATACCGGCAACCCTGGAACCGCCGCGACTAACCCCGCCGACGGACCCTTGTCGGTACCTAAAGCCGGCTCCTCGACCGCGAAGGCCAAGTCTGGTCCCAACCTCGTTGGTGATCGAATGACCAGCATTACCTCGGCCGCCCCCAACCTGGCGATTCCGCAGGAGCCTAGCCCGTTCCGCTTCACCGACAAAACGAAAGACTCAGGGATCGGGTTCGTGAACTTCTCGGGAATGGACAAAGAAAAGTACTTCCCGACCGCGAACGGGTCCGGTGTCGCTGTTCTGGACTATGATGGCGACGGACTCTTCGACCTCTACTTCTGCACCGCGACCACGCTTCCGCTGGGGTCCTCAACCCACGGATCGAACAAACTGTATCGGAACCTCGGTAGTGGAAAGTTCGAAGATGTCACCGAAAAAGCGGGTGTCGGCTTCGTCGGCTTCACGCATGGTGCGATCGTCGGTGATATCGATAATGACGGTGATCCAGACCTATTCCTCTGCAACTACGGCCCAAACGCGCTCTATCTCAATAACGGCGACGGAACTTTCCGCAACATTAGCAAGTCTGCGGGTATTGATCGGCCAGGCTGGTCTTCGTCGGGAGCGTTTCTGGACATCGATAACGACGGCGATCTCGACTTGTATGTTTCCAATTATGGAATCTGGAACTACCCGGACGACCATGTGTTCTGCGGTGACGCCGAGCGTAAAATCCGTATGTACTGCTCACCCCGCCTGATCAAGACAACCAAGCACTTCCTCTACCGGAATAACGGCGATGGGACGTTTACCGACGTTCTCGACGCCGCCAAGATCGGACGAAGTGACGGGCACGGCTTCGGGGTCGTCACCGCCGACTTCAACGGTGATGGCAAGGTCGACATCTACGTCGCCAACGATATGAACCCGAACTTCGTTTTCTTCGGCAACGGGGATGGCACCTTCGAAGACGTCACCGAGAAGTGTGGGGCCGCCTTTGACGAGAAAGGCCAAAGCCAGTCAGGAATGGGCGTCGAAGGTGAAGATGTCAATGGAGACGGGACCTTCGACCTCTTTGTGACCAACTTCCAAAACGAATACAACACGTTCTATGAAAATGTCGGTAAGGGCAATTTCATGGATAACACCTCGTTCTACGGTCTTGCGGCCGATAGCCTTCCCTGGGTCGGTTGGGGATGCGTTCTGGCGGACTTTGATCGTGACGGCTGGCCAGACCTCTTCGTCTCCAACGGTCATGTCGACGATAACCGAGAAGAGCTCGGGCTCGCGGGGACGTATGCGGAGCCTTCGCTCCTGCACAGGAACCTGGAAGGAAAACGCTTCAAGCTCGCAACCCGTGGGGTCGGTACCTATTTCGATACCAATCACGTAGGCCGGGGGGTCGCGCAAGGAGATCTCGATAACGACGGCGACGTCGACTTGGTGATCAACCACAAAGACGGACCACCCGCCATTCTCTTCAACGAGACCCCAACCGAGAACCGCTGGCTCAGAGTTGTCTTGGTGGGTACAAAGTCGAATCGGGATGCGATCGGCACCAGGCTTGAGCTTGAAATCCCCAAGCGGATCCTCTACCGCCAGCGCAAGGGGGGATGCAGCATGTTCTCAAGCAACGATCCCCGCCTTACGATCGGGGTTGGGCCCAACGATCTCGTCACCAAGTTGACCGTTCGCTGGCCCTCCGGAACGGTCCAAGTGCTCGAAGATGTCAAAACCAACGCGGAAGTGAAAATCACCGAGCCCAAGGACTGAAACCCCTTGGATTTTGCTCTTCCGCTGGGTTAATAACACGGGTCGCGCTTTCACCAATGCGTGTGCTCGGAACCGAGATGCTCAAGGTCCGGGTACACATGCCAATGGTCACATTTGTTCATACGAGTGCAAGCTACGGTAGCAATAGAGTTAATGTGGGCACGGTAAGGCCAGAGGGAGAGCCCGAAAGGTCCTCGGTGTGTCGGATTGACACGTGTGGACTGTGAGTCAGCTCAGACGAGAATTTGGAGGAAGGAAGATGCGCTGAAAAGTTCAAATCCTGTCGCCCCGAATTTGCGGTCGCGTTGGTCTGATGTTGGGATGGTATTGGGTTCGATTCGATATCAAGCATAGTCCTGGCGCGCCCCCACCAACCCGCGAAGGTTTGTTGGACTCCCTTTCTGAGCCGAGGCGGGATAGGATAAGTACGGAATTACACGGGATGGTGATTGCCGGATTCTAACCATCTCCTGGATACGCTAAGATGCTCCTCCACGAGGTTCAGCATCGGCGATTTCCGCAGGTTCGGACTGAGTGTCAGTAGGTTAGAAGCCAGAGTTTTTGGGGCTTAGGAACGTGGCACAAGGAAGGTTCCATGAGAATCGACCGCATCGACCTGAAAAATTTTAAAAAGTTCGACGTGGCGTCCTTCGAGTTTCCGCGACCCTCAGATTGTCTGACAGATACGGGGTCATTTCACGTCCTGATTGGCGAGAACGGTTCTGGAAAGACAAGCATTCTTGATGCTCTGGCAGTGGCAATTGGAGTTTGGCTTGAGAGAGTGCCCGATTCCTTGCTCGCCAACAACCATAGACGTCTGACAAAAACCGACAAGCGTCTGAAATTCGTGCTGCAAGGGGACCGAGAACAGTCTTTCAGGGTTCTCGACACCATGTCCGTGATGATAAAGGGAAATATTCTAGATCAAGTCGGAGTTTCTTGGGGGCAATCCTTAGCCGTTGGGAAAAACAACGTCAGCAACACCGCCTCGAAAAAAGTTATGGAGTCGATCTGGTCGGCCTACGAACGCATCGACCGAGGCGATCAGGTCCTTTTGCCTGTGATTTGTTACTACGGTGCCGGTCGGGCTTGGTTGGCCCACAATGAACGGAAAAGGTTCAAGGCAAAGTCGAGCGGTCCGGTGAATCGCTGGGAAGCGTTTTACGATTGCTTGAACGAACGCATCCGGGTGGCGGATCTTGCACATTGGTTTCAGAGTGAACATATATCGATGGGAAATCGCAAGGGTCGGTACCGGCCGGGATTTGACGTCGTTCGTAAGGCTGTTCTTGGCTGTGTCCCAGGTTCCGATGGGATTTGGTTCGACGGCGACAGCGAGGAGATCGTTCTATCGATTAATGGCAATCCGCAGCCATTCAGTAATCTGAGTGCTGGCCAGAGAGTAATGCTGGCCTTGGTTGCCGATCTGGCAATTCGAATGGTCGCACAAAACAACCATCTACTACCTAGTGATGAATTAGGCTCTGAGGATGAACCGTTGCCACGCGTTCTTGCCCAGACGCCGGGAGTCGTGCTGATCGACGAGCTAGATGTACATTTGCACCCAACGTGGCAACGGCGGGTAGCTAGCGATCTCAAGAGAATCTTTCCGAGGATTCAGTTCATCACCACAACACATTCGCCACAGGTGGTAGGCGGCGTAGAACATCACGAGATCATCCGACTGTTGCCGGATGGGAGCCATGACGTGCCCGCTCAATCGTATGGGATGGACACTAACTGGATTCTTGAGGTACTGATGGACGCAGATAAGGAGGAACCAAGTATCAAACATGAGATCGAGGCTATCTTCAACCTGATTACAGAACGAAAACTCGACGAGGCCCATGCATGTGTAGTCAAAGTACGGAAACGGATAGGCAACAGTGAAATGCTGCAAAGGGCGGCTTCAACCATTGAACGTATCCGAGTAATCAGCCGATGAGACATATCGTAAAATCAGCAGATCCACCAGCGTCTATTCGCGAATGGCTTGATGTTCAGCAACCTGTCGGTCTCAATCTCGATTATCGGAATTTCAACGAAAAGCCTGCACTGCGCCATGAATTGATCGCGGAGCAATACGGTTTGTGTGCCTACACGGGCACGCCAATTGATGACCGATTAGCTCAATTTGAAGACGCCAACCTCGCTTTTCAAGCACACATCGAACACATTAAACCACGAAGCATCTGCAAAGCAGAACTGGAAGCCCGTGGTGGAGTGTACGGGCGCGAACTCTGCGAAGACATGGACTATCACAATCTAGTCGCTGCATTGGAAGTTAAAGGAAAACCGCCCGCTCGGTCAGAGATGTTTGGCGCTGTCGCACACGAAAACGAGCTACTACCTGTGACACCGCTTCAAGCGGGGTGCGAGGAACGTTTTCAGTACGATGAGAATGGTGGAATTCACGGTCTAGATGACCCGGCGCTTAGAACTATCGGTCTCTTGAAGCTTGATCACCCCACGCTCAAATCCTGGCGAAGGGGCGCGATTGCCGGTTTCTTTCCTACTGATCTGGAGCTAACGCCCATCGAAGTAGGGACACTCATGGAACGGCTGGCAGTGCCGAATGATGGAAGGCTGCCTGAATTCAGCTTCTGCGTGATTAGTTATGCGAGTTCGCGGCTCACTTGAATCTCTCAAATCAAAATGTAAGAACGAAACGGACGTTGAAAACATCTAAGTAGCAGCCGATTCGCGGAAATTCTCATCCGTATTTGCGACTTTAGTCATCGTGGCCTTTGGCTTACCTCACAACTTTAGTCGGGTTGTATTCGCGAATGCTGGTATCAACTCCGTAGAGCGAATCAAGAATCCGAGGATCTAATAAGGACCCCACTCATCAAGTTCGTAGGTGTATGTAGGGGGCGGCGCAGACTGATCGGACCAATTCCGGGACCAGACAGACCGTGACCTGCTCCCCGATTTCTGTTCCACCCCAGGTGGGTCCCGCTTACACGCTCATTTCCAAACGTTCCAAGGTGGTACGTATTCTCGAGTCCCAACGGACCTTGACCGGGGTCACGGTTCGTTAGCGTTGGTTCGATCCTCCGGCTCAGCCGTGTCCGTCTTGGGGTCGTCAGGGCAGTGCGGCAGCGCGGCAGCGCCGCCGGAGATCAGGAGGGGGGTGGCAACGCGCTCAAGAGTAGGCAGTCCGCTTCGAACCGCTTGAGGGCTCGATCGAATGAGCCGGTCGTCTTCGTGAGCACCAAGGTATAGGGACTTCCCTTGCGCTCCAAGGCATATTTGATGTCACATTGATGCTGGTTAATGATGCCGATCAAATGATTGCGCAGGTCTTCTCGGGCTGGAATTCGGCCGACTTCGTTCACAGGGTCGGCCAGAAATGCGTTGAGCCGGGCGCAGTATTGGCAGTTGCAGGCCACCTCCGAGGGACGAGCCCAATCGGTCGGCGGCTCCGGCTTCTGGGTCGTCGCCGATTCGAGCCGTCGGCGAACGGAGGCCAGCCAGCCCGCCAGTTGCGGCAGGACCGAACCGAACTGCCGCAGCGACCACGGGATCAACGATTTCAGGCCGGGAACCTGACAGTCGTCCAGGCTGAAGTCATCGGGCAATCGCTCGACGAAGTGGAGGACGCGTGACAGACCTTCTTCACAGCCGTCAACCATCAGCGCCTCGAGCAGCATCGGCAGCGATGTCTCGGAAACGGAAACCTCCCAGCGATGGTGGAACGAGGAATACGCCGGACGCGGTTCACAGAAGCGTTCGACGGCTAGCGTACACAAGTCGCGAGCGAGCGCCGACTTGTCCGCGTTCGTCTCCAGATCGCAACAGAAGGCGGACAGCCACTCGACGTCTCGGACGGGGATTTCCTGCGGCGCATGTCTGTGAGGCAGCGATGTGAGCAACTGTTTCAATTCCCGGGCGAATGTCCCCCAGCCGAACTCGCGGCACGCGGACGGGATGAACGTATTCAGTCTCAGTACCTGATCCTGCTCGGCCAATTTCGTCAGGAACATGGCGATCGTGTCCCGGTCGTGCAAGGTCAGAATCTGCGTCGGGAAGTCGTCGGAGGGCGATTTTTCTCGGGTTGAGGAATGCCCGAATCCGATGGTTTTCCGCTCCCATCGGGCGATGATTGCGCGTGCGAAGCGGATACAGTCGTCGCGGGCTGCTTCGTGCCGTTTCTTGGGCGTCTTGGCCAGCGTGGCGGTCATCGTGTAGAACAACGGGATGCTGTCGGTCGCCCCGCAACTGGCGATGACCTCGAAGTGATGATCGCGATGCCAGACGACCAGCGCCGATCGATGATACCATCGATCGAGGGTGTTGCCGGCGTTTCCCGTGTAGCCTTCGAATTCCTCGGACGTCGGCTTCCAGTCGTCGATCGGCGTCGACGAGACGATGGCTGACAGGTCGAGCGCGATGATGCCCCAGGGCTGCTTTGCGCCGCCGACATCGGCCCACTCGGTCCCACTCAGTTCGTCCTCGTACGTCTCGCCAATCTCGATCGCATTGCGCCGCGGCGCGCGGTCGTAGCGAGAATAACCATCGCCGAAGCTGCCATCGTCGGCAAACTGCAACAAATGGCGCGTGACCTGTGCCAGATTCATGAGACAATCCGCCCGCTCCACCGCCGACACGACGAGGTCTGCGAGCCGCCGATCGGCCCCTTTCAGCAGATCTAGCGACAACCCGCGTTCCGTGTAGTGATGCTCCAGAGCAAAGACCAGCGGCGTTGCCGGCTGGTTCGCGACCCAGATTTCGAGCGACTCGGCCAGGAGGTCGATCGAGGCGGAGGGGGTTGCGGTCACAGACGATTTCTCGCGATTCGGTGCTAGTACCAAGTTGTAGGCCAGGCAAAGCCGAACTCCGCTGGTGACGCGCTCGACCTCGTGTTCGCAATCGGCGTAGAATGCGGCATAACATGGGATCTTGCCGGCCGCAGCGTCCTCAAAAGACAACTTCTGATGGACTTCACCGTGCTGAACCACTAGCCTGCCGCCTTCGAATCGATTCGGAAGCACGACGATCAGGCTCGCTATCATGCGATCGTGCTTTTCGCTATCGCGATGCGGCAGGAAGAACCCGCCTTTCTCGTACACCAGCAGTTTGTACAGCCGAGCCTCCAATCGATCCACGGGCAGGCCGAGCTGTTCGGCGACGGCTCGCGTGGTGTCGGCGACGGCTGAGTTCCATGCGTCGCCGAGGTGGAAGTTCTTCGGATCGAGCTCGAACGTCTTTCGGACCTGCGTGTCGATCAGGGTCTGCGTCCCCTTGCCGTAAGGTGCGGACCGACAGCAGGCGATGAGTTTCTTCACCATCGCTGGCTTCAGCGGGAACTCGAGGATGCCAAGCCCCTCGACTTGGATCTGGGGATCGGCGACCGGCAAGATACCGGCGACGCAGAACTTCGCAGACCTGGTTCCTTGTCCGACCGCGTTCGCCAGCCACGCGATGGTAGTCAAGTCGTCCTGGCGGCTTTTCTTGGATTTCGACACAGTTTCCACCCTTTGTGGCGGCGACTTCCCGACCCGCATGACGACTCGCGGAGAAGTGACGGTCGGGATGGCTCGCGCAGCCCGCTCCACTTGGATCAGATGTTACCACTCGTCGCCGAAATCGAACCAGTCACCGAAGTCGCGATCCCTTCATAGCCCGGTCGTCCAACGTCGACTACGGAGCGCGACGCCTTGATCGACACCTGACGTTGCCCCGCCCTGACGACCGCCACGTCCTGGGAGGCACGTCCTTGCCGAGGCTGAACTCCTCCGGGATAATCCTGACTCACGTCGCTAGGCTAGGATGCATCCGATGCCGCAGTCATGCGAAAGTGGCAAAATAGCGACGTCAGCACCGCCTCCCGTGTGGTCGGACGGGCAGGGCTCTATCGTTCGTACGACCAGACTGCCCTGGGAGACTCCCGGGAACCGACGAACGGAACGTTCGTGTGAAGTGTAAAGGGCGACCTCAAGCCAAAAGGGCCAATCATGCCGCGAGAGATTCCCGGTTGCCCGAACAAGCCGAATGTCGCGCCCGAAGCGAGTCGCTGTTATGAGATTGAGTTGATTACGCCGATGTTCGGAGGCGGCGTCGAGCCGCGAGTGAACGACCCGAGCTTCCCGATCCGGGCGACGGCGATCCGTGGGCAACTTCAGTTCTGGTGGCGCGCGACCGTCGGCGCGCAGTATCAAACCCTAGCGGAACTGCGGGTGGCTCAATCGGAAGTCTGGGGGTCTACGGATCGCGCGAGCCGGGTCCAGGTGCTGGTGGAGAATGTACAGGCGAACGACCCGTCACCATGTGCGAGTATCGACTGGGATCAACACTCGCGGAGTGGAAAGGACAGGTGGCGAATCAACTGGCAAGCACCCTTCAACCGGCAAGACTCTGCGCTGCCTTATGCACTGTTTCCGTTTCAAGGTGAAACGCCGCCTCCAAACAGGAACGCGGCTGTAACCGTGCCGCCAGCGGCGTGCATCCACCATGCGAGCTTCCGACTGACTCTTCGCTGTCCGAATAACTTGTGGGCGCAAGTCGAACCGGCGGTCTGGGCTTGGGCGAATTTCGGCGGGTTGGGCTGCCGCACACGGCGCGGTTGCGGGGCGATATCGGGCAAAGAAATCGATGAAAAAGGGAGCGTAAAGCGTCTGTTGACACCAAAGTCTGCGGCGGACATCGCCGATTGGTTCAAAGCCGGAACCGCTTCGCTTGTGACCGCCGACCGTGACTGGCCAACCTTTCCAAACAGCATTCTCTGTGGATCGCAGCAAAGTAGCCCGATAGCGACGTGGGATCAGGTAATCGGAGAACTGCGGTACTTTCGGCAAGGTAAGGATTTCGCACGTGACCCCGGAGACCTACCTTCTCGTTCTCGATTTCCTGAGCCAGACACAATCCGTCGGATCACCGATTCGGCTAAGGTTGGCCACGAACCACGAGAAGAAATCCCCGACGGATTCCCCAGGGCAGAGTTCGGGCTACCAATCGTGTTTCATTTCAAAGATGAGAAGCATGGTGAACCACGAGAAACCGTCCTTCAACCATTCTTTCCGGAAATCACACCTGATGGTCCACGTCTCGATCCTAAAGGATTCCCGATCGGCGTGACCAAGGATCGGATGGCAAGTCCAATAATTTTGAAGCCACTGGCACTCGCCGGTGGCAGCTCGGTTCCGATCATTCTGCGACTTCAAACGCTGCTTCCAGACAGAGTTGAATTGCAAGACAACAAGAAACATGATTGCCTCACTCGGATGCGTGCGGTCCCGGTCCGGGATAGCAAATTTGCGTCCGGCAAATCGCCAATCAACGGGAGAAGCCCCGCTGGCTCCGCCCTCGAAGCGTTTCTCGCTTTCGCCCTTTCCAAAGGTTTCACGGAGCTACCCCGATGACTCACCTCCTTGCGATCGCCGTCGGGCCGGTGCAGGAGTTCATCGCGGCGGCGCGGCGGACGCGCGACCTGTGGTTTGGCTCGCATCTGCTCTCGGAAGTTAGCCGGGCTGTTGCTAAAGCCGTCGAGCAGCA
>JANXSX010000141.1 GCA_025356475.1 Isosphaeraceae bacterium
GCGAGACGAGATGTGCGGCAAGCCACTTCCGGGCGGGAGATCTGGAAGCTACCCCTTTGAAGGACTACGCGAACGCGATAAGCCGGGTGGCCCGGGACGGTTGCGTCGTCTCAAAGCGATCCCCGATAGTGTGCCTTGTCACGCTGCCGTGGGGAAGACCCGACCCCGCTCATTGAGACGTTTTTGCCAACACCAGATCGGCGAACCCAGACGGCTCAACTCAGCCAGCTTGGGCAAGTTCGCCGTCTTGGCCAGGTTCACTAGTCCGACGGGAGGAACGCTAGAGCCTCATTCTTGTGGGTTTGTGGTCCGTCTAGGTCAGTGAATACGCATTAGCCCTTAGCGAGGACCATTGCTCGCAAGAGTCAACATCGCCCGGCGCTTCCCATAGCGTGTTCAGAATTTACCGAGCATTCCCATCCAGGCAAAATAGCCGATGGACCCTATCGCAATCGGGATTGCATACGGCAGCAAGGTCGCCTCCGGCTTTCGCAACTCGGCGAGGCGTGAGAGTTCACCTGGTTGGCCGATCGTAATGACCTCTCGGAAGATCGACTCTGTGCTGAGGCAGTGGCGTCGGACCTGGCCGGTCCACAAGATCATCCCTAAGCCCATCAGACCTCCGGCGATGGCGGAGGTGGCAAAAGCTCCTAAAATCGTCGAGGCCCCAACCCAGGCTCCAAGTCCTGCAAGCAGTTTTACATCTCCGGCTCCAATCCCGCCAATTGCATGGATCGGCAAGAGGAGCACAAGTCCCAAGAAGAGCCCCTGAACCGACCATACGAATGTCGATAAGCCCGCGGTCCAGTAAGCGAATGCCAGACCACCCAATGCAAAATGGGCGGTGAGACAGTTCGGGACCCGATACGTCAAGCCGTCCATGATCGCCGCCTCAACGAGGACCACCGACACCAGCTACATGACTTCTGGCGGCACATGAACCATCGGCGCTCTCCCCACCAGCAAGCGAGTCCGAGACGGAACAGTGGAACCTCACCTCAGAAGGATCGAGTCGGAAGTGAGTCAAGAATTGCTGGCGAAGCTCACTACAAACGGACTCGACCCCTCGACTCGGTCTCCTCATTTGTCTCAAACAACGTCGCCCGATGATTCAAGCTTAGGTCACCCGAACCTCGAGCGCAAGAAAAGAGACAGACGCCCCCGGATTTGGGCGTCTGTCTCAAACAAGAGGACAGTGAATGCAACCGTGGCTTACTTGCGAAGTCCACCGCTGATGTGGAACTCAGCGACGGATTGGCCTGGGTGGTTCGAGGGATGAAGATCGGCATAGATATTGCCGAAGCGTCCGTCGTCGAACACAAGTTTGTACGGGTTGCGCCCGTCGATCAATTGGGTCCGTTCTGTGGGGACCTCAAAATAACCGAAATAGGTCTTCAGCCCATTCTTGCGATCGTGAACGCCGAGATAACCATCGACATCTTCGAGTAGCATCCGATCGCCTTCGAACAATTTGCCGTGGAAATGCTCCATTCGGTCCATTGGTCTTCTCCTTGCGGCCCAGAGTGAAATGGTGATCCGGGCGCGAACGTGAAACGACCCTCGGGCTTGACCCGAACATCTAAACTGTACGACCCGTCGTCCACAATACAACACCGGAGACGGATCGTGACAATCCTATTTCACAATTTCGTCAAAAAACGGGATATCCTTGGCTCTGCCATTACCAAGAGATTTGGATGCGTCATGGACGCAAGCCCGCCTGGCGCATCAGGTTGGAGGTAGACATATAGGCTTCACGAACCCACTCAACAATTTTGTTGGGCTCGGGAGAATATTCCAGCTCAATGGACATCGTCAGGTCGTCCGAGCCGAGTCGCTTGATCGCCTCCAGGTACGTTGGAAAGTCAACCACCCCCCGGCCTGGCGGTAAGTCGCCATGCACCTTCCCGTCGCAGTCTGAAATATGAACGTGGGCGACCTTGCCCCTGAGTTGCGCTATCAGTTCGGCGGATTGGTGCGAGAGGACCAGATGGGAGATATCCAGGTTGGCCTTTACCGCAGGATGACCCACATCGGCAATGAACCCGACCATGCTGGCCACGTCATTTAAGAGAGAGAGAGGGAACGGCTCAAGTTCAAGAGCAATCTCCAGGCCAAGCGAATCCGCGTATTCCGCGAGATGTCGAACGTTCGCGACACCGGTTGCCCACTGCTCGACCGGCGGAATGACCTCGCGTTGCCAGATATACTCACCCAGTACCAGAAGCAAATTCCTGCCTTCAAAGAACCTGGCCATGTCCAGATACGCTTTAACTCGCTCGACATGAAAACGCTGGACGCTTGGGTTGAAATCGATGAGCCCAACTGCCACACATGCGACGCTGACGATTGGCAAGTCAAGTCGATCGCATTCCCGTTTAATGAGTTTCTTCTCGTGTTCACTGATTTCGAGCGGATCGGCAAAGATATCGATCGTGTCGAAGCCGATCTCTTTGGTCATCTCGATTCCGTAAGTGGTCTCACGCCCGGCCTGGGCCCAGGCGGAGTTGATCAGTCCAAGCTTCATCGGCGGCTCTCCGCTGTTGGTCGATGGGAACCGAGAATTGAAGGGGCTGAGGGCATCGCCAACCGAACTCGGTTCTCGAGCAGTGAATGCCCCAACCTAACGAAGCGCGGACGCTCAGGCCAGTATGTCGGCGAAATCGACAACGCGATGCTCGCGAGCTGCGATGATTACAGCTTCGCAAAGCGCCAACGTCTCTAGGTTATCGCGACCGGAAATATCGGGAAGTGTCCTTTGTTCGATCGCGATCATCAGGCCAGCCATCGGCCCGGCAAAGGCGTCCGGGAACCATGCCTCGGGCCATCGAGGGCGATGCCACGCACCTTGATCATCGATTGTCGAGTAGTTGATCGTACTCGGTACGCGATCGGGCCATCCCGGCCAACCAATACTGCCATGTCCTAGGCCTTCGGTCCCTTCGACTCGCCAATGAATCGACAGTTCGGCCCCTGCGCCTTCTTTGGCGGGACCAGCCCAAACATCATCCCAGGCCGAGGCTCTCGCACCGTTGGCGTATTCGAGGATCACGAGATTGATCCCATCCTCATGAGGGAATCGAGTCCGCGGGTCAGGACGTGTGCTGGCCAAGACTCGGGTCGGGTTTCCCAACCAATAGCGGAACGTATCGAGGTGGTGGATGCTCATAATATAGGTTGAGAGCGACCGACCATCCCTTGCCCACGACATCCAGTGTGGGATCGCTCGCATATCAATGGTCGCGAGGACTGGTAGGCCGATCGAACCACGATCGATCAGGTGCTTCATTGCCCGGATCGAGTGGTCGTACCTCATGTTATGGTTGACCTGAAGGGCAATCCCTGCATCCTCACAGCCCTCGACGATTCCGCGAGCCTCGGTCGGGTCCATCGCCAACGGTTTTTGAGCGAGAATCCCTCGTGGGTGGCGTTTATGTGCAAGAACCCTCGCGATCACCCCAGGCTGTTCGAGCGGAGGAACCGCGATATCGAGGATGTCGACTGCGGGATCGTCTAGCAAGTCCTCAATCGTTTCGTGAACGATGGGGACCCCTCGAAGCTGAGCGACCTCTTGGGCAACCTTTCGGGTCCGTGACGTTAGTCCGACAACACGGAATCCCGCATCGGCATAAGCGACGAGGTGGCAGTCGCACACGATGAAACCAGCCCCCACAACCCCTATACCAAGGGCCTTGCGATCTGCTGGCATCTGGGGCAGATAACCTAGGTTCCAATAATCTAAGCCAGGCATCGATTCTGGTCTTTCTTTGTTGATGTATGCGCAGCGTCGGGCATCCACCTATAGGCTAATAAAGATGAAACTAGCGGACAGTTAAGGACTTGTCAATCCATGGGAGATGAGATGATCGGATGAAACCAACGATGGAATTCTCCTTCCACTTTTTGCTGGCGAACACTCTGAACAATTCTCCCGAGCGCCAAAGTGGGAGAACCGACCGCCATTACGATCACGTACGTCTGCCAGGTGATAAACCAGACCGTGGGAAGCAGGATGGCCAATGGCGTGAGGATGGTCAGAGTCAGCAGCACGACGTGGGGCTCGCACAACTTAGCGGCGGGCCAGGTCACCATCCCGAGCCCTCGCTTTGGCCAAGGAGGAGCAGGTGCAGGGCGGTCGCCTGAGCCACCATCGATCCGGAACGAACGCCTCTCGCTCTTCAGACGCTGAAAAATCGCCTTATAGCGGCAATCGTTGTGGAGCGAGAGGAGCCCCCAACCAAGAGCGATCGCAAATCCCGCGACGGTCCAGGCAAGCTCGCCGGTTTGGTGGGCCAATCCATAACCCAAGGCAAATCCTTGTGAAAGGCTCCAAACATGGTGGAGCAGATAATCGAGATAGACTCCATCCAAACTGGCCGACCCACTCCATCGCGCGACCTGGCCATCCACATGGTCCAGCCAATAGGCCAAGTGCCAGAGCGTGACTGCGAGCACAAAGCTCGACGGCGTTCCCACTCCGAGGGCGACCGCACCACCAATTGCAGCAAGAAGCGCCGCACCCGTGATCTGATTGGCGGTCAAATTGAGCCGAACGGCCAGCCATGTCCCATAAATTGCTGAGGGCCTCGCCACGTGGCGAGCTAGCCAGTTGCCGATGACGCGATGCTGTTGTTTCTGAGATCTGAGACGTAACTCAGCAAGCGACGGGGAGTGAGTCATCGCATAACCGCCCCGCCAAGGTCATAAATGGCGTAACGTCTCAGGATTCCATCGCCATCCGTGATGGCCTCATGATAGATCGGCGGATGTTCGTCAACCCATGCGCTGAGGTGTCGTGACAGCGTCGGGTCGAACTCCACCGCCGTTTCGGGTTCGGGGGGACAGAGCAGCAGGTGGGTGAAGCCTCGGTCGCGAAGGGTCGCAATGACTTCTTGGGCGGACTCACCTCGAGAGGCCAGGCCGGTCCGTCGACGGTGGGCCAGCTCCATCGTGTAAGCAACCGGGAAATAATAACCACGATGATCCTGACCGATCATCCGAGACGAATCCGGGAGGTGATCTCCGACCCAGCGCCCCACTCGTGACGTTGGTTCGCGACGATCGAGGAACGCCTGTGACGACTCCCGGCCAAGCAGAACCGGAACGACGTGACGGGCGCGTGCTAGAGCCAGGCCCGTCTCGAAGATCAAGGAGACAAGCAGGAGGCTGACCAAGCTGCGGGCAGCGACACCTCGCCGATCCCACCACGTTGAAGCGAGCCATCCGACCCCTACGGAGAGGGGGCCGACCGCTGTGAGCACGAATCGCATACTCTGTCGTTGGGTCAGGCAGATGAGTAGGAACGCATAGCCGATCCCCACAATCCCGAGCACTCGTTTCGGGGTCTTCTCGATCAAAAGCGCCGGCAAAAAGAGCAGGAACACCGGCCCGAACTGATGCGACAGACTATCGAATCGGTCTGGGTCTAACGTCATTGGCCCGAGCGAGGTCAAGAGGTTCCAGACAGTGACCGCAAGAGGTCGCTTGATTGGGTCGAGAACCTCGTCGAGCCCAGCCCCACCGAAGACATTGCGAAAGAAGGGATAGACAGGATTGCCGGTATGTACATAAGCACGTAAATACCAACCGCATCCTATCAGCATAGCAACACTCCCGAATGTCAGAACATGCTTAATATTTGCAATCCATGTTTCTTTGCGAATCCAGAGTACAGGAATCAGGAGGGTCGCCAGCACGAGCGCTGGGTATTTCACGCCGATCGCCAGCCCTGTGAAAAGGCCGGATAAGAGAACTCTCTTGAATGTGGGCTTGGTTCGATAGCATAGGGCAGCCACGATTGAGGCGTTGCAGAAGGCCGCGAGTGCGACGTCATTAAGGGGCGCACCCATCCCGTTCGTGATCGCCGGGACGAGCAACGCGACCGCACCCGCCCATCGAGCTCGCGAATCCCCCAGGCTTGGTCTGGCCATCGCCACTACGAGCCCGGCGAACGAGACTCCGAGCAGCCATTGTACTAACCGGCATGCGACCGGGCTTCGTGCTGCAAGGGCGACCGCGTAAAGCATCTCCGTCAAGAGCGGGTAGATCGTTTCATGGAGGTCGGGGTCGAACGTCACCGCATGAGCCTGGAGGAAAACCTTCGGGACCTGGAGGTGATAACAAAGTGCATCGCCATCAGTCACTGGCGTCAGCGCAGTGAGAAATGTGCCGATCAAGGCGAGCACGATTAGCGCCGTGATTACTTGGTCAAGGCCTGACCTGGCTTGATGGTTCTTGATCGGGTTGGATCCGACAAGTCGTAGCCAAACAGAACTCAGCTCCAACCTATCCCCATGAGTGCGACGACGGTCAGGTCTTCTGTCGGTTTCGCGACTGAGGAATGGGTGCCGTCGTAGAGCGAAGGTCGCGATGAGGAGTCCAATCAGCCAAATCGCTGCGATGCCGCCGATCGTTAGCCAACCGATCTCACCCAGTGCCAGTGCCGCCAATGCGAGCGTTCCCAGGCCAAGAGGCAGAGCGAGCGATAGGGCATCGCTCCGATAAACCGGTACAGAATCCAAGGCTGAGAGGATGGCTAAACCGAGCCCCGCCGACCAGATTGCCAGCCCGAGTACAAAGGAGACATCCATGAGCACTGAAGTCATCTTATGTCTTCTCCCTGTGCCATGAGCGACCGAGATTTTACGAGTGCGATCATCCACGGGGCCGAGAGGATCAGCAGAATGGCCGTGCGAGTGACGGGATGCGCGCCTGGGGCGTGAGCAGCGATCGGACCCGCTAGGAATACTCCCACTCCAACGCTGACCTTGGCGAGATGACGAAGCCATGCGGAGCCAAACGCCACGAACGATGTAGAGAGATAGACAATCGAATAACCGAAGGTCATACCCCAAGCGACGCCGACAATCCCCGCTCGATCTGCACCCAGGATTCCCGCGAAGGTGGCGATCGCGAGACCAACGCAGGTCACGAAGCAGAGTCGGAACGGTCGCCCAACTGTGATCAACATCTGGCGAGCTGGCCATGCCAGGCCAAGCAACATCATTCCGGGCAAAAGAGGGCGAAGAGCAGCCACTCCTTCGGCATAACGGGGGATCAATCGCGTCAGGATCTCAGGAGCAAGCACATAGGCCCATGCGCCGGCAAGCCCAAGCCAAGGAGCTTGAGACTCGGTGACCCGCATCGCTTGCTCAGCGACGAGGCGAGGATCTCCTGTTCGACCAAGCGTCGCTTGAAAGTAGGTATACATTACTGTAGCGATCCGCCCGGCCAAGTCGAGGCTCCAGCTCGTGCCGAGAATCGCCAGCGAGTAGAGCCCTGCTGCACTCTCACCCGCAGGAAGCCGACTGAGGATGATCCAGCGGTCGACCGTCTGGAGCAGGCCAAAGGCCGTCGTGTTGGCCAGGATCGGTAGCCCAACGAGCATCAATCGCCAGGCGAGTGGACCATCCCAGGCGTATCGAAACCTCAATGGATGTGACTGATACAGGTAAACAATGTTAAAGAGAAGTAGCAGTCCAACAGATGCCAGGAGGCCCCAGAGGCCGGCGAACCAGACTCCGATTGGCATCAAGAGTCCAGAGAGTAATCCATCAAGAATTGCCAGCCGAGTGGTCAGCGCGAATTCCTGGTACGCGCGCAAGACGACGATCTGAAAGTCCTGATAACGTTTGAGGATCGCCAGCCCTGCGATTGCCACCAGTCCCCAGGTCCATTCCGTCGCCAGTGGTGAATGACTCAGGGAGGCCGAACGAATCCACGCCCAAATCAATAAGCCTATCGAGAAACATAGGCATGTGATCGTGTTTGTCGTATGGGCGACGTTGGTGATTTGCTCAGCTTCGGTGATTCGACCCGATGCGCGGAGGACCGGGATCTCCTGGATCGCCCCTAGACTGATGCCCAGGCTGGAGCGATTGGTATTATCGAGGTAGAGACGTAAGCCGGTATAAACACCGAGCCGATCAGGATCGAGCCCCCATCGCAACGCAAGGGCGGCCGCGATTCCAAGGAGTCGCTCGATCTGGCCGCCGACCGTAACGATCAGGCTATCGCGGACAGCCCGGCTCGTCACAAATCGCGGCTTGCCCAGGGTAGTCAATCCGGCCATGGCCCCGCCACGCAGAACTGACTGTTAGTACGTTCGACATCGGAACCGACCGGAATCTCGCTGACCTCCGCGAGAGGAAGGCCGTGTTGCCGATACCATGCGGCAGTGTCGTAGCCGTAACGATTATAACTGGTGTCGATGTCTTCGTTGTGTGCTGCGAATTTTTTGGAAACGCGGCAAACCTCGCGACGAATCCGTTCAGCGACATCGCTGGGATTGTGCAAAATTACCGCCGAGGTCAGCACGAGGTCAAACGAGTGATCCGCGAAGGGTAGCGAGTCACCGGGAGCCAAGATTAGCTCAATTCGATCCAGGCCGGCCAGGTATTGCCTTCCTTGGGCAAGTTGGCTCGGGCTGAAGTCCACGCCCGTCATGGGGACGTCCCAGAGTGCCCGGATGGCTCGAAGCTGTTTTCCATAACCGCAGCCGACTTCTAATATTGACGTTGGCCGATAGGATGCGACCCGCTCGGCAATCCATGTGGCACGTTCGCCACGCGCAGGTTGCCCTTCTTGTTCCTGGAAATAATCATCACCGCCCCGGTGTGTCCAATACTGACGAGGGTCAGCGTAAACTAAGCGTCGTTTCCAATCAGGCCATCGTGCCAATCCGCGGCGGAGTGCTTTATGACACGCGTACCGCAGCCCACGCCGTCGAATTGCAGTGACGGCACGTAGTGGCAGGGGAGCGAGGTTCGTGCCGTCCATGGCAGGCGTGGCCTCCGCAGGCTTTCGTGGGGACAAAGGCGAGCTTGACCAAGATGCGCGCGGGCTACCCTCGCACACCAGGCTCCTTCTGGGGGGAGTCTACGACCATGGCCCAAAGTGGTCAAGTCGCGATTGGATCGGTTCTGTCCAGTGGTTACAATAGATCAGATAGGCCCTCGTCGCGACGAGAGAAGGTGATCGATGGGTGTCAGCCACGGATGTTCACGGGTCGGCGAATTGAAGTTCCGGGTCTTTGACCGGGCTCTTCACCCCGATTGGTTTGCGACTCGTGCGTTTCGACGGGTCGCTCGAGAAGATTGGGTTGCCGACATCCGTGCCGTTGATGGCGGCCACTCCATCATTTGGCGGAGTGGCGCAATCCAGCTCACGGAGTGGCTGGCGAACGCAGAGAGTCTTTTACCGGAGCATGGACAAAGGTTCGATGCGCCAGTCCATCGAGAACGCTCAACCCGTTTGCAGCCGGGGGGTGGTGTCGATTACCAGACGTGCTTTGAGGTCGAGCGACTCGACCGTGAGGTTTTTGCCCATCTGGCGGAGGAGCTCCGGCTCGACAATGCGAAAGGGGACGTTGTCCACCAATTCCCGACTACGAATCGGCTTTCTGCTTCGCCGATGACACGCATCCATATCGACCCTCATGTGCGTGGGTTATCAGTCCATACGTTTCACACGTTTCCTGACGAACTTTCGATTGTCCGGACCCAGTCCCTCTTTGAAGTACAGACGGCACTTCCTTCGCGATCCCATTGAGCGAATTCTTTCAGAAAGCCACTGCGTGATGAAGCGGAAATTGCTTGATCATGTAGGAGTAGGTCTGCTGACCATTGCGATCGTCCTGATCCTGGGATGGCCGGTGGTCTCGACTTTGTTCGCTGTGATTCAAGACCGACAGGCGATGGGCTTGGGCTTGCTCGACCCCGCGATGTTCGAGCGAGGTGAAGTTGTCCGTCCGGCGGGGCTTGCTTTTGAGACGATGCGCCTCGTCTTCGTGACCGAACTGATCGTACTCGCCTTGGGCATCCCTCTGGCCTTGTTGCTTGTGAGGACCAACGTCTGGGGACGGCGGCTGATGATCGGGCTTTTGGCATTATCAGCATTTGTACCTTTGCCGCTGCATGCAACCGCCTGGCTCGGAGGATTTGGCAGCGCAGGTCGAATCCAACTCCTGGGCGGGGTGCCGATCCTGGTCGGTTGGGCGGGTGCGGCTTTCATTCATGCGATGGCGACACTTCCTTGGGTGGTCCTGCTCGTGGGGGTTGGGCTCGTGTCGGTCGAACGTGAGCTGGAGGAATCGGCGAGCCTCGACATGCCCGGCTGGATGGTCGCCTGGCGAATCACACTTCGGCGAAGCCTGGGAGCGATCATGGGCTCAGCTCTTGCCGTGGCGGTGTTAACGGTCGGAGAGATGACAGTCACAGACCTCTTGCGAGTTCGGACCTATGCCGAAGAAGCCTACATTCAATTTCAGGTTGGACGGGGAACACAGGCAGCACTAGCTGTGACCCTGCCTCCTTTGGTGGTACTGGGAGGATTGGTCCTGGCGATGATCCACTGGTTGAATCGTGCCGAGCCAGCTCGATCTGCTTCGATCGCGACCTCGGCTCGGACGTGGCGACTCGGGCGATACCGAGTCGTGGTTAGCATCATGACTATCTTCTTTGTGGGGGCAGTGGTCGGGGTTCCTCTCGTGAGCTTAGTCTGGCGTGCGGGTCGGGTCGGTGGCATGGCCGCGATTGGTCAAGGGCCCCGATGGTCCTTGGCTGGCCTCTGGGGAAGCCTTTTTCAAGGCTTTCGCGAGTCTTGGGGCCCAATCCGTCAAGGGGCGACCTGGGCTGCGGTTGGGGCGGTGGGGACGGTCGTGTTTGCCTGGGGGCTGGCCTGGTCGGCCCGAGAGTCTCGAGGTTGGGGTGTCCTCACCGCTCTCGTGGTGGCGCTCACACTGGCGCTGCCCGGTCCGGTGGCAGGAATGGGGCTCGTGCTGGCCTATCGTTATATTGATATAATTTACGACACACCCTTGATCCTGGTATTTGCTCATATCCTCCGAACGTTACCGTATACCTTGATTGTGCTGTGGCCGGCGATTCGATCGATCCCGAATGAGTATATTGAAGCCGCTCAACTTGATGGCCTGGGATCTTGGGGAATCGTTCGCCGAGTTGTTTTGCCGTTGACGATCGGCCCGACATTCGCGGCCTTCACGGTTTCCTTTGTGCTCGCCCTGGGAGAACTCCCTGCGGCGAACCTGGTCGCCCCTCCAGGTGTGATGACGGTCACGGTGACGATCTGGAGCCTTCTGCACACCGGGGTCGAGAGCCACCTGGCAGGTGTGGGGCTGGTGCTGATTGGGCTCTACGCGTTGTGTGGCTCGGTCGCGTCGATGGCGATTTGGTTCGCTTACCGGAGGAGAGCTTCATAAGCTGGGATTCGAAAACTCTTTAAGAGGAAGTTCAACCGGCGACTGATGCCGAGAGCTTCGCGCAACCGCCTCGGTAAACTGCATATATTTGACACCAGTCTCGAAAGTCGTATGCGTCACCGCACGCTCGCCGCGTATCGATGCAATGAAATCCGCCTCGACCTGCCAACCTCCGCGAAGTTGGTCGGGGATCGCCAACGGAGTCATGTCGCGTTCTGCGCGTGTCGCTCCCCGGATTTCCTCGCGGGTCAGGTCATAGACCAACGAGCCTTCGGACCCATACAGCGCGACACTCATTCCGGGTCCATGCCATGTGACACCGCTCAGTCGATAGGTGCCCCGCGAGCCATCTTCTTGAGTCGTCAAGGCCTGCAAACTATCAGGGGTTCCGACTCGCACCGTTTTCCCGGTCTCAGGATCGATACGCTTGGAAAGAAGTTTGGAAGCATGGGCCAATACCCGAGTCGCGGGGGCGACCCAGCGCAGCACAGTTTCATAAAGAATGCCAAGCGTAAGCATGTTGAAACCCGAGTTCTTGGTCGCCTGTCTCCAACTGAGTAGAGTACTGGGGTCGGCGAGGTCGCGATTTAGTCCATCCACATGAACTTCGCGAAGTGTGCCCAGGAATCCATCGGCAATCAATTTGCGAACGAATGTTTCCCCCAGGAGTCCGTAGGGGCTGGGTACGATCATGGTGGTGAGGTCGGGACATTCGCGTGAACGGTCGAACATGCGTTGGGCTTCCCGCGCGTTCATGGCCATGCGCGCCTGGGTCAAGACGTGCTTGCCGGCATCGAGCGCGGCCAGGGTCACTGGACAGTGCAGGTTGGGCCAAGCACCGACCACAACCGCGTCGATGGCATCGTCGTCAATCAGATGTTCCCAACTGGAGTAGATCGTGGGAATGTCGAACTCGCGAGCAATGCGAGAGGACGACTCACGCCTTAGGTTGCAGACGCCGGCAACCTTGACGCCGGGGATTGCCGCGAATCCGGGGAGATGCCGGGTCCGGGTAACGCCCCCTGCCCCGACGATCCCGACCCGAATTGCACCGTCAGGTCGTCGCATCGACTGCTCGTTTCTCGCCCAAAGTGAACGGGACTTCGGATCTTCGACCTCGGCTCAGCATGGAAGCGACTCCGCAATCGGGTTACACTCATGAGTCTAACGGGCCGCGAATCCCGATGAGATCGAGTTGCTGCCGTCCCACCTCTCGTAGGAGAAGGGACAAGCAAGAGCGATGACACATCGTGCTCGTCCTCGTTACCAGCTCGAAGTGTACATAAAGTAGTACCACCGATCAGAGGCTCCGATCATGATCCGTCTTTTGTCCCTGATTGTAACCCTCGTTGGGTTGGTCCTTCCACTCAATCTTCGGGCGGAGCACGCCAAGATCAACCTGGATGTCTCGACGAGCAAGGGGCAAGAAACGGCCTTCGTTGATCAAACCCCTCCCGCGTCGGGCAAGAACCCCCGCCCGATCTTCAAAGCCAAGGCCGGTGAATCCATCAAGATCCAGTGGATCTTGACCAATGTCTATCCGCACAAGACTCTTGAGAACGTCGTGGTCCATTTTTACGTCGCCCGCCAAGACAAGGTCGGGCAGAAGGACTTGCCCGATCTCTCGGGCGAAGTCGTGATCGAGACTGCTGCGGAAATGGACTTCAAGCCCGGGGCCAAAACCGGGGCGAGAACCACGGTCAAGGTCGATAAGCCGGGTGTCTACCTCGTCAGGATCGAGACCAGGCAGACCCAGAGCGATCACGAACATTTCGCCGCAATCGATCTGGTGGTCGAGGCCGATTAATAGGAAGAGGCGGACAAACACGAGCAACAACTCTCAAATATCCATCATTTCAGAGTCGTTGCGCGTTATCTCACGCCTACGGTCGAGAGCCGGGATCAGTTCTTGTCCTTGCCGACATCTTGCCGATAGATCAGCACGCGATCATGGACGATCAGAACGATGTCGGTCCGGCCGTCACCGTTAACATCGCCCAGATGGATGTCGCGAGGTTCGGTCAGACTATCGACGTCACGGAACGACTTCTGCTCAAAGACCTTGAACGAAACGGCTCGCTCCAGGGTTGAAGGTGGGGTATAGGCGACAATCTCGATAAAGTGCTCCGTGACGTCGATCATGGCGATATCCATGCGACCATCACCATTCAAGTCACCTGCGGCGAGATCACCGAACCGTGCCTTCTCGCGGGTCGGCTCATAGCTGGCGAGGGTCTTGAGTCGCAGACCTTTTCGACCGGTCAAGACAACTCCGAAACGTTCGGTACCGGCGAGGAGCAGATCTTCCCTTCCGTCTCCATCCAGGTCCGCAACATGCATCCCTTGGAAGTCCAGCGAGCCAACTGAGATCGTGCCTGAAGGACGGAAGACCCCGTCTTTGGCTTCAAGAAAGAGCAAACTCTTCGACTGACGATCGAGTAAGACAACCTCTTTCTTTCCGTCACCGTTAGTGTCGAGCGCCGCGACGCCGACGATTTGAGCTGAGGTCTTACCAGAGATATACTGATCTTTGATCTCCCAGTTCCCTTTCGCATCAAGGAACACGTTGCGTGCGAACGTGTTTTGAGCGACGAGGATGGCAGGCCCGTTCAAGTCCGCAAGGGTCAAGCCGGCTGGGGTCACCGCCGCCATCGAGCCGAGCCCCGCGCCTGGGGCTGGGGGCTCTCCTTGCCGGCCAAGGAGAAGGACCGGTGAACCGAATGCGTTGAAGATCAAAAAGTCTGGTTGACCGTCTCGGTTCACGTCCAGGACCCGTAACGCGGGCGGAGCCCCTGAAAGACCCTTGACCGGGACCTCATCGGCGGGACCCCAGCGGAACGGTACGAGGGTGCCTGACTTCTCCTGCTTCAACGCCCGGAGGTTGTATCCCTCGGTTCCAGTTGAACCCGTGCGTGAGATATAGACAATCTCCTTGATGTTGTCACCGTCGAGGTCAGCAAGGTCCAACGCGAGTGGGTCGCCCGTGATTGGTAGGGGGGTCGGAAAGCTCAGCCGTGAGCCTTCGAGGACGCTCCGACCAATTTGTTTCTCCTGCTCAGAGAGAACATAAACCTCCGCCTTCTTGTCGCCGTCGAGATCGGCGAGCTTGACGGTTTTGCCCCCCACGAGACCCGGAAAGGTTTGGCTACTACCGAGTCCGTTGGTCCCGCTCTGGCGATAGATGAGGAACTGGGCATTGGCGGGGTCGGTCACGACGACATCGGCTTTACCATCGCCATCAAGGTCGCCGACATCAAGCGACCGGCCTTTATTATTGCCTTGGGGGAGCGGGTAGAAGATCAATCGACCTCGCTTGCCCGAGTCATCGGCCTCCGCTTCTTCGAGCTTCAAAACCCGTGCGCGACCTGACTGGGCGTCGATGGTCATCATTTCCGCCCCCTTCTTGCCGTCGAGATCGGCAAAGGCATAAGCACGCAACGGGTCGATTGCGAACCGCTGCTCTGGCCCTAGCCGACCTCCTTCCGCGGAGAAGCGGACTCGGATTGGGTCATCGGTGACGCCATCGGAGAGGAGTAAGTCGTCGCCACCATCGCCATCAAGGTCGATCGCCTTGATGAACCGAGCGTTGACCCCGGTGTGTGGGAGTCGCACGGGCTCGCCGAGTTTGCCCCCCGCCTCCTGGTAAAGGGCCACCACGTCGTTTGCAGCTAGGAGCGCCAGGTCGTCCTTGCCGTCCCGGTTCAGGTCACCCACAGTCAGTGCTCCGCCACTCTCGATGGCCTCGCCGGTCGCGATTCTCCGCGTCTCGGTGAAGTTCCCTTTGCCATCACCTATAAGGATGACCAACTCGGCGGGAGTTCCATAGTAGGCCAGGTCGGTCTTGCCGTCGCCGTTAAAGTCGCCGGAGACAAGCGAGACAACCTCTTTATTGATCGGGATGCTTACCAGCCGCATTCTCTTGTCATAGGCAGGTTGGTTGACTTCTACCTTTTTGGGCGGATCTTCGGCAGGCGTGCCTTTCTTAGTCGAGAGCAGCAAGTCGATTCGCGACCGGCCGTTGTTGACGACCAGGATGTCGTCAACCTTGTCGCCATCCAGATCCTTAACCAGCAAGCTGCTAATCCGATTGTCGAGCTTGTAGACCTCGACAGGTAGAAACCCGAAGTACTCGGCGAGCCCCGGCTCATCGGCTCCCCGAGATGAGCTTGCCATGCTCAACAACAGACTCAAAGCGATCCCCAATCCTTGAAGCCGATCAGCGCGCATCCCGGTTGCCTCGTCTGCAGTGTCATCCGTTTCGGTAGTGGCCAGGTGGCCGATCTTGTTCAGGCTACGCAGTTAAGACGAAGACGACAAGCCCGACGGTAGGAAGCTTCGAGGGGTGCACGAAGCCTCAAATGTGTTCGCCACTCCATTGAGTGGCGGATTGAGAACTAGGGGTGTCCTCTAGCATGATCGATCTCTGGATGACATCAGGGTGGGAAGCAGAGGTCCCGGATCAGGTTTTGAATTCCCTTGCCGGTCTGCTCAGTCCTTGACCTTAACGAGCCAGATGTTGCGATACTGGACGGGATTACCGTGGTCCTGGAGCATGATTGGACCAGGTGTGCTAGGGTCCCCGCCCATTCCGCTAACTGTGTTGTCGATGGGAATGAGCACGTCCTTATGGATCGGCTGTCCGTTTTGGATCACGTTGATTTTGGCGGGCGCGACCTTCTTACCGTCCGCAAACTTAGGGGCGGTGAAGTCGATATCGTAGGCTTGCCAAACGGTCGGGGCCTTGCAGGCGTTCACAAGCGGGGTGGCTACCTTATAGATACCTCCACAGTCGTTATCCAGGCTCATCAGACCATAACTGTCGAGGATCTGGACTTCGTAGCGACCCTGAGAGTACACGCCACTGTTGCCACGGCCTTGCCCGGTCGCCTTTGGCATGTAGGGAACCCGAAACTCCACGTGAAGCTTGAAATGGCCGTCGAATTTCTCCTTGGTGACAAGGTCGCCTTTCTTGACTTGCATCGAGCCTCCGGAGAGAAGCTCCCACGAGGCGGGACCACCGTCTTTGCTGGTCCAGTTGTTGAGCGACTTGCCATCAAAAAGGAGAAGAGCGCCAGCAGGTGCGGGGGTTGAAGGCGTATCGATCCCATCCTCAGGCTTCGCGAGCTTCAAGCCGTCGAGCGGGCCAAAAAAGTCTTGGGCGAAGGCGGCCAACGGAACGAGTGCGAGGACCCCGAGACAGGCGAGAGACTTCAAAGTAGTCATGGAGAGGGCTCCGAAGTGAAGGATCAAGGAGTCGTTCGACTATCGTGTCGCTCCAGACGGCTTGCGTCAACGGTTCGCTTACTTCTTGCACGCATTCTGCGAAGCCAAGCCCGGCGATCGAACCGGCTGAACGGCCCGGAATTCCGAATTGAGAACCCGACTTAGCGAGACCATCAATAGTGGCACTCCGAGTGCTTGTGGTCGGCGGATTAGTTAGGGGCCAGATCCGTTGGTGAACACACGACGACTTGCAGTGTTCATGCGTACCAGTTTTCGCGTGACTATCTGATCGTTTGATTCTGGCCCAGGGTGGTGATCTTCGGTTCCTCAGGAAAAAAGCGACTGGTTTGAGTGAAAAAAATACGGTCTTAAGTCTAAGCAAATTGGCTTCTATTGGAGTGTCAGGGGGGAGTCGCAAGTGAAAGTCATTGGAAAAATGGATTGGCTTGACCCCTCGCCCTCGCTATTGTCGTCACGATCCGACGAACGGGTTACGACGGGTCTCCCACATCCGCTAGGGTTGGGTCAGTCGGCCCGAGATCCAAGGAGCCTTACCACGATGCCAACACTGACCCTCCTCAACCGCTCCCGGGGATGCTTCCTCGGGCTGGCTATCGGCGACGCATTGGGAGCACCGCTGGAAGGGTTAAGCCCTCAGCAAATTCGCACCCAATACCACGTTGTCGATGACTTCGTCGATGGAGTGAGGGCCTGGAAGAAGAAGCCATATCGTTGGCGAATGCCTGGCCTGTACACCGATGACACCCAGCAAGCTTTGGTCCTGACCGATGTTCTCCTGGCCAACGGCTCGATTGTGCCCGAAGAAGTCGCATCAATTTACCTGAGCCTGGCAAATCCGCGTGACACGCATGCGGGAGCCCACCGGGGGACAGGGCGGAGCTTCCGGCAGGTTCTCCTAGATCTCGAGAAGGGGATCTCGCCACGTCAGACCGGCCAGGCTTCGGCGGGGATCGGTGCGGCGATGCGAATCGCGCCACTGGGTGTTTATTTTCACGATCAACCTGACGCTATATTTGACGCGGTCATGGCCGCCAGCTTGATCACCCACCGCGATATCCGCAGTCTCGCCGGAGCGATGGCCGTGGCCTACGCGGTCCAGCGGTTAGTCGCGGGCGAACCATGCGGAGCGGGCTTGCTGCTCTGGGTTGCAGCCGATGTTGCCAAGGCCGAGGATCGGATCGCAGCGGAATATCCTGCCTCCGTGGTCTCAGCCGACCTCCATCGTAGGAGCGTCTCGACCTCGATCGCCAAGGCCGAGGCGTTGCTCGAACTCCCTCGCAATGCTGCCTTGGCGGCAATTATTGAGGAAGCGAACCAGCATGGATCGAACCCAGTCTGTCGGAACGCGACGATGGGCTTTCCCCCCGCGCTAATCCCAGCTTGCCTCTACTTGCTGATGACCACCGAAAGTCTCGAAGAAGCCATCGTTGAAGTCGTCAATCTCGGTCGTGACGCCGACAGTGCAGGTGCAATTCTAGGGGCTCTCGCCGGTGCGTCTTACGGGGCGGAGACCATTCCCGAACGGTGGTTGGAACGTCTTCGTAATCGGGAAGGGATCGACTATCGTGGTCAGGCCCTAGCTTACAAGAGCGCGCAGGGATTACCGATCCCAGAGTTGGTCCAGACTGAGCACGATCTCACGCTCATGGAGAATGAGGTCCGGGAGCGGATGCGAAACAACTTCCTCCCTAACGGTGGCGACCTCGGGGCCAATCGCCGTGCCGGCCACTAGTGTCCTGAGGGGGACCAGAACACTTCTCAATCTGTTCCCTCTGTGATCTCACGCTCGGTCGAGCGGATTTCGAGGAAATTCATAAGGTGATCTGATCCGTGACGAGGGTGTGACTGTGCACGATCAGATCCGGCGGAGTCTAGAGGAGGCGGAGGGCTATCTGATGCTCGGGATGCCTCTTCGCACCCTGGAAATCCTTGAGCGTCGGACGGATTGGGCAACGATGCAGTTTGAAGCAAGTCTCCTCAACGGCGAGGCCTTGCGCTGCCTGGAACGATACCACGAGGCGGCGAAATCGCTGGAGGTCGCCGCAGCCCTCCGGCCTGACCAGATGATGATTGCGGTCCCACTTGCCTGGTGCTATAAGCGGACTCACCGACTCGCCCAGGCGATTGCAATTTTAGAGCGGGTTCGGCAGTCGCATCCCGATGAGCCACTCTTACATTACAACCTGGCGTGCTATTGGAGCCTGGCCGGTAATCGGGCCAAAGCGCTGGAGTCGCTCGCACAGAGCATCACTCTCGCGCCGGCTTATGTGAGTACGATGATCGAAAAGGAGTCCGACTTCGACCCGATTCGCGATGACCCAGAGTTTCAGCGGCTCAGGGCGACTCTTGAAGGCTACGAACCGAACTGATCATCAGCGTGTGTGGGGTGATGGGGGCAAGCTAGCGACCGTTCGCACGGCTAATGGTTGCCCGAGTAGGCTCTTCCATCGCTCTCGCTGGAGTTCTGAGAGGGTTGCGAGAGTCCGCTCAGCGTACAAGTGTTCTACTTCGCCTCGAATCTTGCCGGTCGCCTGTTTGGCGTCTCGGTCAGCAAGTGACTGGCGAAGTGTTTGGATCTGTGAGGCGGTGAGGCCAAGCGAGGATGTGAGGATCGGCCGGCTAATCAGTGCCGACGGTCCTTCCCACTGAAGATCAAGTTGAGCCAATCGCTCGCGTTGGCTCGGGCTGAGAAACCTCTCCAGCCAGCGTTTCTGGGCGTCTTCCAGGAGCTTCCGAGCTTCGAGCAACGGTGGAGTGTCTGGCCCACGCAGAGTTGCGGCCCGACTCCGGAGGTCGGCGATCGCGCCTCGAGCGGCTTCGATCTGTTTTGCCTCGAGTCTGAGATCCGCCTGAACCTCGGGTCGACTCAATAGCAACAGTGGGGCGGTTCTCGCTCCAAGGGCAATGTCGGGTAGAGTCCAGTCTCCCCCACTGGCACTCGTTCCGAGCCAACCGCCCAGTCCGACCAAGAGTACGCCTATCCGCATCCAGCGATCTCGCTTGACCATGAATCCCTGCCTCTTGCGGAGAAGTCGTCAATTCTACAGCAGTTTACGAAGATTCCCGAAAGCGGCCAAGCCGAGGTTCAGGCGCAAACAAACCCCGACGAACCACCCGATTGGGTGACTCGTCGGGGTTGTTTGAGAGTTAATTCGAGAGTCAGCACCAGACTCAGGGATTATCTGAGGTTGGTTCGGCCACAGTGCCAGCTCGCCGATCACGCAAGCTCTTCTTTGCGGGAGTCGTCTCTGCAGCGGCTTTTGTGGTTTCAGGGGTCGCTGCTGCTGCTGCTGCTGCTGCTGCTGCTGCTGGGGTAGCACCAGGCCCACCACGACCACCTTGTCCACCGCGCCCGCCACCAAAGGTGATTTTGGTCGTGTCGAACGGGGCACCGAGCATGCCTTCCCAGGCGGTACGCTGTTTCTTGGTCAGAGCTTTGCCGATCGCCAGCTCGGCCTTGCCCTTGAAGGTCTCGTTTTCCTTCTGCATGGAATCCATCTTCGCCTGGTTTTCTTTGGAGAGGGGGGTGCCGCGCTGCATCCCACCACTGTCACGCAACTGAGTAAACATGTCGCGACGAGCCTGGCCCAATTCCTGCTGACCCGCCTGATAATCCGCCATGACCATGGCGATCTGTTCTTGTTGTTCGTCTGTGACCCGAAGTCGGGTCGCGATCTCGGGCTTGTTGGCGATTGCGAACGGGCCTTCCATCCGGAGAGCGATCTGCGTCAGGCGAGTCCGCTGAACGGGCTTGAGGATCTTGGCCAGCTTGGTCTCAGCGTCTTTCATTGCTTTCTGAATCTGCTCCATGATGGCTGCGAAGTCGGGTCGTCCACCCGGCTGTCCGCCTTGACCACCAGGTCCGCCTTGACCCCCGTCGCCTTGACCGTTTTGTCCGCCACCGGCTTGGGCATTTGCCGGTTGGCCACGTTGGGCAGTTTTTGCAGTGGCAGGTCGACCGCCCTGAGGAGCAGCGGGATCAGCGGGCTGGGCATTTGCCTGACCCCGTTGACCGCGTCTCGACATTAACTCAGTCCGGAGTTCTTCAAGCTGCTTCTTCTGTTCGTCGGTCAGCTTCAACTCTTCTTGAACCTCGGGCGAGGCGAGGAGCATGATCGGCGAGGTCTGCATTCCACCGAGACCACCCGGTCCACCCATTCCGGGGAAGCCCCCGCGTCCACCACCGCCAGGACCGCCACCCCCGGGTCCACCAGGACCTTGGGCTAACGCTGTCGAGGCGAGCACTAAGCAACTTCCAAAGGCAAGACTCAGCATCAGTCGTCGGGTCATTGATAGGTCTCCGGCCAGGCCGGCAATTCGGTTGTCGATACGACCGATCGCCGCGCAGGGGTAAGTAGGTCAGCGAACATTCCAATCCAGATAACCCTATCTAGCGCCAACGCCCTCCGACCCGGCCCCCCGTTTTCCGATTTTTCAACCACTGGATCTAAATTGAGAAACCTTTACACTGCAATCCAGGACTCAGCCCACTTTCGAGCGGGCCAACCACAGAGCGAGACCTGCAACAGCGCTCAAGGTGGCCATCCAAACCACCAGCTTATAGACCAGGAATCGCCCTTTCTCCTGGGTCTGGTCCTGCTGTAAGGTCGATACGGCATTCAGGCCGACAAGATGGACCAGGCCAAGAAGAACGAAGCCATAACCATGCTCTACCCAAGAGCGCCAGGGGAGTGGGGGGATTCCCGGTTTCCAGTTCGACGGGGTTGTCAGTGGCTTGTCCGACTGATAGACCAGCAAGTTTAACATTTGTTTGTCGGAACTCGTTGTATCACTGACCCAGAGGTTTAACGCGATTGGTCTGGGAGTCCCTTGGGTTGGCGTTCCTTCGACGGTTCCTGTCTCGGAATCAAATGTTAAGCCTGTTGGCAATTCCCCATCCAGCATCCACCGGCGAGGTCCAGTTCCACCGGTAGTTGCGAGGGCCAGGTGGTAAGGGCGACCCGCGATCGCCTCTGGAAGGTCGGACGGGGTCGCGATCTTGATCGGGGCCTTCTTTGCAGCCTCGGCGTCCGAACTCGCCACCTGATCAACACCCTTGGGGATCAAGGCCATAATCACCATCGTCAGCAACAAGATGAACAACAATGCCCCGGTCAGTTTGGTGACGACCACGGCGACGAACGAGTCTTCGCCCGACCCACCAAACTCATGACCTGAGGAACTTCCCCGGCGCTGGCGTCGCATGGTCCGTCGGCCTCCTTGCCGCCCCGATCCCGAAACATCTCTCTACCGGATGGATCAGGCTGCCTGATCCTCGGAGACCACGTTCAAGGTCGGCATCATTTTCTTGACGATACTTCGGTAGAGCGAGTTGCCCTGTTCGATGCTGACGTGGATCAGTTCGAGCGCGTCTTTGAGGTTGTTCAGGGTGCGGGCGAGCTGATCCTGGGTTTGGCGGTTCGATCGCTCGTAAGCACCTGCGAACGACTGCGAGAGGCTCTCGATCGAGCCGGAAGCCTTGTCGACCGAGCGTTTGATCTCATCAAGCCGATCTGAAGGGGCATCACCCGATCCGAGTGTGGACTCGATTCGACCGAGGGTGGCGACACCGCGACGGAGACTCTCGCCCGCGCTCGTAACCGACCCAAGCTCGTTTGAGACACGCTCCATGGCCTCCGCGCCACGCTGGAAGCCAGCCATCGTGAGCGGGAGTCGATCCACGGTCTGCGAGAATCGCTCGACATGAGGCCCGAGCCCATCGCCAAGTCGGTCGCCGAGGGCTCGTAACGCTTCGTCGATCTTCAACAGCATTGGTGCAAGTTCGGAAGTGGCTTGGGACGATGCACCCAGGCGTGGCAATGCGTGCTCAACTACCCAGCGATCGACCCTTGCCAGAAGCTCATCACAACGACGATGGATTAAGGTCTGTACCAACATTAGTGATGCGCTCAAGAAGAGGGCGAGAAGTGTACTATCGAAGGCGACTTGAAGCGCGGATGTCACGCTGGTTAAGTTATTCATGAAATCGTCGAGGTTCTTCACCATGGGAAGAACCCGACTGATATTCATCAATGCGTGCGAGATCCCTTCGACCGTGCCGATGAAGCCGATGATCGGCAGCAGATAGAGAATGTATTTCGGAAGCGTGAATCGGCCTGCCGCCTGTTCCTGGTCGAGGCCGGACGCTTCACGGTTCAGCTCCATGAGTTCCGCCGCAGGGCGACCCTTGGAGGTGAACAACTGCCGAAGTCGCGCGGGCAAGAGGCGAGGCTCATCGGGATCGACCACGAGGTCGCCGGCGGTGAGAGATTCGGCCAACTCCGTTGTGCCCTCGAAAGCTTTTTCTTCCGACCATAGCCTTCTGAGTTCTAGCGCAAGCGTCCCGAGTGCCCAGAGGTAAAGGCTCGTACCGGCGTACTGTTCCCAGCCTCGCTTAAACATCAAGGTCGGGTTGAAAATCATCAGAGCGATCGGAAAGGCCAGCGCCAATCCCATGATCGCCAGAGTGCCCCAGTAGGCCCGCTTCAAACCGCTGAGCTTGCCAGACATGCGCGTGCCCCTTCCTGGGACCTTGAGTCGTTCCATCTCTTGTTCTCTTCGTCAATCGTCGGGCACAGACTTGAGCTCAAATCGGAAATCGCAGTGGGTCGCGCCCTGCATCAAGGTTTGGGTCCTTGTCAGTTCAATCGCCGAGTTAAAGCCCTCGACAAGTGCGAAATCCCTCTGACACGACAAGCTTGCCCCAAGGTCCGAGATCCCGAGGGATCGATACATTTCCGCATACTTGCAGCGCGTCACATTGAACGACAAACGCTCAGCCGACTGTTCAAGGACCTCAATTTCGAGGGCTCCCCCCGCATTCCACCGACCCAGGCATCCTGCGAAGGCTTCGAGTGAAGTTGCCCCGAACTCTTGTGCCAGCCCAGCACCTGATTCCTTCGCCAGTTGAGTAATCACCTGGCGAACGACATCAAGGGAACGTTCTTCACCAATCTCGGCGATGAAACCTCGGATCAACGGCCCGACGATCTTGGCTTCGATCTCTCTCCGTTCCAGGAGTGTCAAAGCTGGTCGTTCATCCGCCATGCGTCACGACTCCGGGGCGAGGTTTCAGGGAAAGTTGAAGCCGGGCAGTTGGGCCGGGAAGCCGGGCATCCCTAAAAACTGATGGATCGAGCTGCAACTCTGGCCCATTAACTGGACTTGTTGAATATTGGGTCCGGTCCGACCCTGAGCGATCCGGCTGGTTCGTCTTGCCAGTCGCTGGAAGCAATCATCGACGTCCCGAAATTGATAGGCAAGCCGACCTAGGTCAGCACCGGCGACGAGTTCGTTGCGAAAGTTGATGGTCGCGTTTCGCATTCGACCAGCATCATCAAGGAACTGGCGACCCTCTGGGACTCGACCGGCGGTCGCACTAAAGACGCGTATGAAGTCATCAAGCTGACCGAGCAACTGGTCGGTCACTGGGACCAAGTTGGCAGCGGGTCCAGGAGCTGTGACAGGGGGAAGGACCTGGGGCGGGATGGGACTGGCTACGACCGTCGTTCCGAGGTTCAATCGCTGGCGAAGTAAAGCCTCAACCGATTGATAGGCCGCCCAGTTGTTCCTCACGTTGGGTGTGAGGACGACCCCGGCGTAGTCGCGACGCATTGCTTCGCCGATGCTGAGAGTCTGACCAAACTGACCGGCCACATCTTGCGCTGGAATTCGGTTGGATTCCAGTGCGTCATGAAAGGCGTCCCCAGCGCGAGCGAGATCGTCGGCCTCCCGAGCGAGAAGGTTCCCATTCGGGCCCGAGAGCATTTCTACCCGGACCGTTGAGGAGAGGGCAAGAGCCCGGTCAGCAAGTGCGTGAGCCAGTCGGCGGGTCTCATCCAGGCCGGTTAGTGGCGGCCCTTGGCCGTAAAAGTCTCTTGGAGTTGCATTGAGCCCTAACAACGCCTGAAGCTGGTTATCCAACTCGTCGATCCGAGCGACGGAGCGGTCGACTCCAGGGGCTGGCCCGAGCCCGACCGAAGGCCTCAAGAGCTGGCCACGCACAGTCGACCAGGCGGTGTTGATTCCCCGGAATTGCTGACGGAGTCGGTTGGGGTCAGTATTCTGGTTTGAGCGTGCCGCGAAGTCGTCAAGTGATTGTGAAAGTTCCTCGACGTCCTGTCGGAGATATTGCGAGCCAGGCGTTCCTGCGAACGAATCGCCTGCCTCCTCGCCCAGAATCCGGACCCTTTCCGCCATCCGTTGAGCTGTTTGGGTGACCTGAGCGGGGTCGATCTGAGGGGCGAACCCGATTTGCTGGGCTGAGCCAGACGAGATCAGTCCCAGCCCGACCACAAAGGCGACTCGCCAAGAACTAAGAGCTGAGGGCATGGAGAAAACTCCCAGGTGAGTGTCGTTACTGTCGTTGGATGATGCCAGGCTCTTACGCGGGTTGGGACCCATAGACTCGTCACGAGTTAGTCAGTGTGTACAACCACTCCTACCACCACCACCACCACACGGAGCTTCCTCATGTCCCAAGCCGAGACGCAATCTCCCCGACAACTGAGCCATGAACCGATCGTTGGCTGGATATTGCTTGCGATTGCCGTGCCGTTGGGAAGCTGGCTCATCTGGGAAATCCACCGAACGATCGGGTTGTCAGACCCACACTTTTGGGACCTCTTGAAGAACGACCGAGTTTTCGACGTAGCGATGCTCGACTTCTGCTTGACCGCTGGGTGGGCGGCACTCGTCATCATCGAGCGTGCCAACCTTAAGACCTGGCAGTTTTGGGTCAGCATGAGTCTCTTCTGCGTCATTCCATCGTTAGGAATCGCTCTCTTTCTGATCCTTCAACGGGCCTCAAAGGGGCGACCAATCGATCCCGCCTCATTTCCCAGTTACTCTGGTTCTCGAACTGGTTGATGTTCGTAATTAGAAGCCAGGATAACCCATCGGCTGAGCCCGCAGCATCCCTTGGAATCGCTCAGCCCAACTTGGGGAGGTGCATCATGGAGGACTTCAATCCCTACCAAGCTCAAGAAAAACTGGCGGGTTCGCTTCGACAACAGCCCCATCGAAGCCGTTGGTGGTCGGATCGGAGATACCTCCTTGTTTTTCTGGTGAACCTTCCGGTTCCCACGTACTTGGCACTCATGACACAGGAAAGGCGGGTAGTGTGGGGGATCCTCCCAGGCTTGATCGTGTTGTTTGTGGGTGGCCGCCTGATTTGCGGTAGGAGCGCCCATGTTCGTCACGCGTTCCTCCTCGGATGTTCGTTGGTCGCGCTCTCACAGCTCTTCCCCGTTTTGCAATTAACCGCTGGGATTTTTGCAATTCTTTTGAGTGAACAAATCGGAATATCGGGATCAAGGCTTGTAGAAGACATTGTCCTGGGCGCGGGAGTACTTTTGTTTCGGGACCTTTTGATAACTTCGTTGGCGACCATCATCACGGGCGGGATCTTTATGGGTGCAGGTACGTGGCTCGGGTTGGCGATTGATCCCCTCGACCCTAAAGGATCACCGATACTCGCGAAGACTCACCGATCAATCTCCTTTGACGCGCGCGTCCCAACGTTCATCCTTGGAATGGCTTACGACCAAAATCAACACGCATCAGCGCACTCGCTTGCGACTTTTTCATCCTCGGTCAAACTGACGTGCTAGATTACGGTGTGTCGCCTACATGAGACACCACCTCGACTGACTCCTCACGGGCGATCTTCGTGTATCCCGGTCGATGATTGTTTGATTATGGATGATCACAGCTAGGCCTTTTCGCCGGTCTGAGATGTAGGCTCACATGGATGGGCTTATCACTCGATTGTTGCCAGAAGTGTTGGCTGATGGATTGAGGATCTGGCCGTTCGGACGGAATTCGAACTGGTCTTCTTGCACGGACGCCCCGCGACGCTCAGCGAGGGTGGATATGTCGAACTCACGGAAGCGACGCGCTGCGTTTGCAGCGCCAATCTCTGCCCTGGAAACCCGGTGCCTCCTTTCAGGAGTAACCGGAACCTGGATCGGACAGGATGGCCACGACCTCGTCGGCCCAGGTTCGATTCCAGGGGGCGATGATGTCCAGGATATCCGAATTGCGCTGAGCGGTTTGCCCGCAGATAATGCGGTGACTTCTGTTAATGTTCGCGGTCTGGGCGGTGGTGAGTGGACGATGAATCCGCCACCAGGGCCTGCTCCATGGGCTGCAGCCTTGACACGAGCCCCTAAATCGACGTCCGCCGACTTGTTTATTGAACCATATCAGGTTGAGAATCATCGGACGTTCTCCGTCGAGTTGGATTACGCCGACGGAACCAAGGACTATCTCTGGGTGAAAGGGGGGACCGCTGACCCCAATCTCCGGATGCCCCACGCTGCCCTTACCGCAGGCTGGATCGGTCAAACCAATGTCGACCTGACCGGCCTCGGGCCAAACGTCGGACCTGACGGTAAGGTTGATACGCAAATCAGGCTGGGAAATCTTTCGATAACGTCCGAGATCACCAGCGCGGTCTTGACCAGTCAAAATGGCTCTACCTGGACGTTCGGCACCAATCCCCAAGCGGGGAACTCCGCCGAGCTGATCCGTCGCTCTGCGGATCCAACCACGGCTGATTTCTCATTCCAGGCCGACCATAACCTTGTGGGCCAGTCGCTCACACTGGTCCTGAATTACGGTAATGGGAAGACCGATTCGCAGTCGCTGGTCGCGGGAGTAACTTCTCCGACGTTGTCGATGCCAACCCCGCCTCCCTTGGCGATCAGTTCAAACGTGTTGACGGGTCAATGGATTGGTCAGGTCGATGATCCTGCGGCTGGCCGAGGTGCGGTGAAAGCGACCATCGGCGGGATTCCCACGAGTCGGACGATCGCTGCCGCGACCCTAAGCGATCCGGTCGGAGGCTCCTGGACCTGGGTTGCCCAGCCCGATGGGCCGATCTTTGTCGATCCGGCGGCCGGAACACTGATCCTGCGACGATCGACTTCGGATCTGAGCAAGGCGGATCTGCTCTTCCCGCCCAGCCGAAACGAGTTGGGATCGGATCTGACCGTCCGGTTGGTGCTTGACGATGGGACGACCATTGTTAATAAGTTCATCGGTGGCTTGTCCGACGTTAGCAAGCGAGCCCCCCTCCCCGCTTCGAGCTCGGTCGTTGCCAAGCCCGGTGATGATCTCAACCTGCTGGCAACCAAGTTCGGCGCGATCAGGCTCTCGGCTGGAATCTACAACCTCACCGAGCCTCTGGTGCTCAATTCGCCGGTGACCATCACCGCCGATCCCGGTGCCACCCTGCTCTTTTCGCAACCGGCCAACTCCGCCGAATGGTCAGCCGCGATCAAGATCAAGGCGGGGAATACCACGCTCGACAACTTCGCTGTTCGATTCTCGGGCCCAATCCGCTGGCGGAGTGATATCAGCTACGGACCGGCAGTCATTGGGACGTCGGACAATACCGATCCTCCCAACGGCAATATCCTGGTCGGCATCAACCTGACGAGGCTCGACCTCCAAGGTCCCCAGGCCAACTCGAGCTGGGATGAGGCGATTCGTCTGATGAGACTCGTCTGGGCTCGGTCGGGTAGGGTCGTCGGCAATACGCTCAAGGGAGGCCCGGTCGAGTTCTTCGGCGGACCTTGGACCGTGACCGACAACACGTTCCTTGGCACGATGCCCAACACATATTCTTATAATATCTTTTCGGTCCATGCCACTCATGACCTCGACCTGAGCCGGAACGTCGTTTCTCAGGCGTTCGACGCAGGGAAGACCTGGCGATTTCTGGTCATGACCTATGGCGGTTCAAACGACGTTATTCAGAACAACATGATCTCGGGTATCGGACCCATTGATGGCGACGGCGTCCCCGACGTCAATGCAAATGAGATCATCCTGACTGAGGCCTATAGCCTGAAGTTCGAGGGTGTCCCATCCTCTGTCTCTGCGGATGGTCGGATCGTTCAGATCAGTACAGTCCAAGGCGATGCCCCCCAGGCAGGAGACGTCGTTGCGATCCTCTCGGGCACCGGGGCTGGCCAGTATCGACGGATTGCACAAGTCTTGAGTCCAACAGCCTACTTGCTCGATAGTGGACTCCCAGCGGGGAGTGGCGCTATTTCGATCGCGATGGGATTCGTGGGGGAGACCTTTCAGAACAATACAGTCGATGCCAGGTCGAGCATCGTGGCGTCAGATCTGGTTCTGGCAGGGAATCACTACGGGACAAAGGTGATCGGCAACCATTTCATGGGGGGGGCGTATCCCCTGCGACTGGAAGCCTCACCCTCGGAGCATCCTAATAACTGGGGATGGTCACACGTCTCATTCTTGGGAGCGACGATCTCCGGAAACACCCTCGAAGATGGTTGGATCGGATCAAGCTTGTCGGTCAGCCAAGGTACGCCGGTGAAGACAAGTCGTGGCCGCACCTACTTCTCGGGTGAAGTCAGCGATAACACCTTCGGCTGGTCGCAAGCCTTCTTGACCAAACGACTCAAGGCGGGATTCTCGACCGATCCCCTCAACCTGATTCTCGACGGTGGCGACTCAGCGGGTCTGAGCCTGACGGTCCGTGGCAATCGTGTGCTTGAACCTGCAGGAATGGTGCCGGGTGGGTCGCTGCAGATCACCTCGGCGATGATCAATGGGGTCTTCCAGGCCCGCCAGACGATCACGCTACCCACCGCACCTCCTCTGCCCCCTAGCGGTCTCAGCCTTGTCAATGATACAGGTATCAGTGCTACCGATGGGATCACTAACGATTCTCGGATGCAGATCGATGCCCTGCGGGGCTCAGCGACCGGAGCCGAGTACCGCCTCGCAGGTTCAACAACGTATAGCCCGATCCCGGCGACGGGACTCTTCACACCAGCGGGATTGGTCCAAGGTGTGAACATCGTTTCGGTGCGTCTCTATGACGTCACAGGAAATCGAGGTCCGGAGACCTCGCTGAGACTAACTTACGACACCGTTGCTCCATCCCCCTCTGCCCCAATTCTTCTGCCGGAAAGTGATAGTGGACGGTCGCAGAGCGATGGCATCACCAACGTGACTGCCCCAGGTTTCGTTGTCCAGGGAAGTGACTTCACGACAGCGGTTCTCCTTCGTGATGGCGTCGCAGTCGCACAGAGGACGGATGCGGGAGTCCTTCGCGACCCTGGTTCTGCTACCGATGGTTTGCATAGTTACACCGTAAAGGCGACCGACCTCGCCGGCAACACGGCGACTAGTCCCTCGACCACAATTACGATTGATACCGTTCCACCAAGTCCGCCCTCTTCCCTCAGCTCCAGCAACGACGGCAAGGTCTCATTCGCTTCGGGGGGAGGCGAACTGGTTTATGAATATCGACTCAATAACGCAACGAATTATACGCCCATCGGATCTGCAACCAATCTCACCTTAACTGGGATGATCATTGGTGCCAATCAGGTCAAGGTCCGCTCGGTCGATGTGGCGGGTAATGCGAGTGCCGACGCATCGGTGACGTTCATCTACAATCCAGTTGCCATCCCGAAAGTTCTCTATCTCGGGCAGGATGGACACGATTACACAGGTTCGCGGCCCAGTCTAGGAGGCGATGGCTATCAAGATATGAACTTTAGCCTTCAGAACCTACCGCCTGGTCGGTGGATCAGGGGCCTACAAGTGCGCGGGGTGGGCGGAGGATTCTGGTCGCTTCGTTCAACATCAGGGGCCTGGGCAGCAGCCGTTCTCCAAGTCCCAGGCGCAACAAGTGCCGACGTCTTCATTCAACCCACTCAACTCTCTACCAATCGTACTTACAACATTACGATCACGTTTGACAATGGACAGACGCTTAACCTTTCAATCTCGGGCGTGACCTCCCGGTCGAGGTTGCCGGTGGGGACTTCCCTCGCTGGCCAGCCGAGGCCGACCGGTGATCTGCCTCCCTTGAACTTCTCCCCTAGCGTCTTGGGAAGTCAGAGCGTCACCACCACGACAACTCAAGTTGTGGGACATACGTGGCAGCGCCCGAGCTTTATTATTGGCAGGCCTGCCAATGCCACAGCGTCAAAAACCATCACCGTTAAGCATCACTCGATACGTCGTCACGGTGTTTGAAAGCAGTCAATCTTGGGGGTGGCGGCTCGAGCGCCTCCCCCCTCATCATCTAATGCAGACGTCAGACCCCCGGAAGGACATGGATCGGCTTGGGGGGTCTACTCGGGTTGAGCGGAACGACGGCACCTGCGTAGACGGCCGCACTATTATCTGCGTCCTGCGAGGTTAGGAGAATGCTGTACTGTCGCCCGTACGCATTAGGTCCATTCTTCGTGCTTCGACTTGCCTGCAGCGGGATCTTGACAATATACCGATATGCGTTTGGATTGATGGGGATCAGGTGGACGATCCGACCGTGTGGCTCGTACACATGGTACTGGTCCACCACCAAATAGCGGACGATCGGCTTCACTTTGGCGCTGGACTCGGTGACATTCCCCTGGACCGTGACCTGGATCGTCTGCCCTTTGGGTGGAATCAACACATTCGGCACGACGGACAGAACGCTGATGCCGGTCGAGTTGAGCGTTCGGTCTTCCAGCCGAGCGATGCCTGGGCTAAAGGCGTGCTGCTGCCGATTGTAGTGTCCGATCACGACGATTCTCCTGCCAAGACGCGACCCGAATGGCGTGATCCACACGACCCTCATTCTTTGAATCGGGACGAGAGGCTCAGGCCCTTCAGCCGACCTGACTCAAGCTTCGAGCCCAGGCCGACAAGATCGCCCCAATCGCCTTGACCGTCATGGATCGCGAAGCAGGAATGATCCTTGCGACCGGCTCAACTTGGTCGAAGAGCCCTGGCAGCAACGACGCCGAGAATCCCGAGAACAACTCCGGCTGAGAACCAGGCAGTCCAGATCCAGAGGAAGGCTTGCGCCAGGTGCGATACTCGTGGCATCGTCGGGTTAGGTCGGGCACCTTGATGGTTCGTGATCTTCGTTGGCTGCTCACGCTCGATCTCGCGCATCCCGCGTAAGGCCAACCAGGGCGCGAGCCCACACCCAATGATCCCGGCGGCGATCAGTGCCCAGATCTCGCCCAGCTCGCTACGCAGCAACCCGAGTGAGATGGCCACAACCGCCACCAGGGACATCAAGTGGCCGAGAGTCCAGTGGCTCCGGGGTTTATTCCATTTCGACGAAGGTGTCACCCAAGAAGATCCAGTTGCCAGGTGCATCCGAAAGCGGTCCGTTGATGCCAAAGATAGCGATCTGATAGACTTTGCCGGGCTTGGGGTCTTTCAGCTCGACTCGATTAGGCGTGTTGAACCCGGCGACGATGGCACCTCCGCTCTGGCCAACTTTCCGAGGCAGTTTGCCATCGACCCAGACCTCGCCATAGTCATCGACTGTCGTCTGGAAGAAGAGTTTCTTGCCGGCCGCTCCCTCGGGTATCGTCAGCTTGATCCGATACCAGGAGAAGCAGATCTGCCCCGTGTTGCGCCCTTTGCCGAGGGTGGTCGGGTCGAGCACCTCCCACTTTGAATCATCGAACGACTCGGCGGATGCCTTGGGCTCGATATTATAAGTTGTGTTGGGCTTGCCGTCGGGCCCTTTACCGGGAACCTCGACGATTTTCACATCCGAATAGCGCCATTCCCCCTTGACGGTTTTGACCCCGTCTTTGGTTCGGAGGTCGATCTTCTGGGCGAAGACGGAACCCGCCAGGAGCAAACAAATCCAAGCGGATTTGAGCACAACTTTGGTTGTTCGTACTTGCATTGAGTTACTTCCCGTTTGAGACAGTCGAGGCCGATGAACGCTGAGAACGCACGTCTTCTGGGCTCATGTTACGGCCCCCGGCATTCTCCAACAAGAGTCGAACGAATTGAACCTCGCCTCGTTCGTCTGAGCGTTCACAAGGTCGATCAATGTCTATATTTGGCAATGCAAATGGATAAAATAGAGGCGACGAGCAATATAGGAGATCCGTGGCGATTGGTGATTGTGTTCCGATTCGGGTGTGCCTAGGATAGGAGAGCCTCATGATGAGGCATCACTTCTTTGAGCCGCGAGGGGATTGAATTCACCACGCGGTTGGCATCACTCAAATTGAGAGGCAAACGATGAAATGGAATGTGGATTTTGCTCAGGTGTCGTTTCGCAAATTGGTTCCCGTCATCCTGGGTGTTCTCGGCTTGGGAGTATTGTCTGCCCATGCCTTAGCGGCCGAGCCCCCCGTGATTACGGCGGTTGGCCTAACAGACGCGAGGCGTGGGACGGAGTCGACTTTCTACATCCTGGGTAAGCACTTTAGCCCTGTGAACGTCCGGGTGAACATCTTCGACCCACGCGAAGCGCGGATTTCGGTCTGGGAGAATAAGACCCTCAAGGCTCGATTTATCAATGCGAACACCATTGAGGTCAAGGCAACGCTCAAGTATACCCCAGAGTCACAATTCTTGACGTATCCTCAGCGCTTTGACGGCGTCCTCCACGTGGCGGTGTCCTGCGCCGACCTGGCCAATCCCACGAAGCAACTCTACTCGAAACCGTTCAAGCAGCATCATGTCCACTATTTCCCCGAGTATGTCGCCCCACCACCTCCCGCAGTACCGCCAGGTGGTT
>JANXSX010000178.1 GCA_025356475.1 Isosphaeraceae bacterium
ATGAGGTTCCTCAGACTCTTGATGGCGTTCGAGGTCCCAGCAATAGTGATCGAGTCCGACCTCCCAACACACCCAATTCTCCGGTTACTCTCGGGGCATCGCCAAGGGTTCGATCAACTTCTAAGCGGTTCCTACTGGAAATTATTGGGCTCACTTGGGGGATTTCTTCGAAAGGACTCATTTTCCTCTACGGGTCGCGCACTCATGCTGTGGCCGGTTGGACTCGCGGTTGGCATGATCGTCACTCTTGTGATCAATTACTATGTTTTAGTGGATCTCTCCCCGTCACTCGAAGGTACGAGCTTCGACTGGTACTTTCGTTTAGGATACGCAATCCTTGTTGGCTTAATCATCATTGGGATCGGTCTGCTTTGGGCTGGGTGGGAACAATTGTCCGGCGCGTTGCAGGCGTTTGACATCCTCCTCCCTTCAGGATTCGCACACGTTCCCGTTAAGCTGAAACCTTTGTTTTCGGGTTCGAAGGTCAGGATGATCGAATATGGGACTCTCATTCGGCGACAGGTGAAAGCCGTGCGTCATGCTCTGTACTTGTCGGGTAAACCGGCGAAACAGCATTTTAAGGCATTTAAGGCCAATTCCAAGATATTGGAAGACTCGCTCAAGTCGATCGAGATTGATCCACGGCTGTCACCTTTAGAGGACTCTTGGGATAGTTCGGCTCTGGACAAAGCAAAACAGTCTCTGATCGCGACAGATGCATTGTTTCAATTCCTGACGGATCTTGACATGAGATTACCAGCGAGTCAAGTCCACGTTACTCATGAAGCGGACCACGTTGAAGAGGTCAAAGAGGACGATCTTTTTGGACAACTCGAGAATTTGCTAGCGCTTCTCGCGACCGTTTGGATCACGGGGGCCATGGCGAGACTCTGGACGTTGATCAGCTTTCTCTGTTGCACTTCGATCTTTTTGCTATTCGCGATCACCTCATATCCATTCCCCGAACAAGCTCGTGTCATCGGGATGATCGTAAGCATCATCGCCGTGGTCACCGTAGCCGTGTCTCGGGTCGTCCTCGGAGGCAACAGAAATCCCGTGATCAGTCGATTGAGTGGGACCGAGCCTGGAAAAATGACCTGGGACTTCTCAGTCCTCGGAACCGTGGCGGCATATGTGTTGCCGTTGTTCGGTTTGATCGCCGCGATCTCATTTGAAATGACGGATCTCCTCCGCGTAGTTCTTGGTCCGATTCTCAGACTGGTTCAGTAAGGTTTGTTCCGTCTTTGACGAAGGCAGACTTGCCCAGATCTCCAACACGAAGGAGGTGGGCAAGTCTCTCTCAAATCTTCACTGGGGAAGCCTGAAGGGGACATCGAGTTCTTGCCCGGGCGATCACTTCTGGGTGCCTTGCGTCGAGTACCACCCCTGGAATGGAACATGGAACGCACGACACTAATTGCGTGCTTATAGATTCATGAGACGCATCGATAAGGCCGTTGGCTGCTGGCCTGGACCTCACGCTCCAACCAAAAGAGGCGTAATCGATCGTCAGCGTTGTGGAAAACCCACGCGCCAGCATTCCCGCGATTGAGGACGTGGTAACAGTAGTTGGCCTGCGAGGCTCTGGTTGTCCGTGGCATATTCTAATGTGAGCAGAATCGGCAAGCGATGTCAATCTGATAGAAGAACGTCCCCTTTTGCTCCCGGTTTCTCCATTTCACGTCGAACTATTACGGTTGTCATACTCAAACCGCGACTGGATTCTTTCTAGATTCCCAAGATAATCGGGCGGCGACTCTGTTTGCGGCCTCTAATGTGCGTGTTTTGGATATGGCGGGTTGTCGATCGGTATTTCTGGTCGATGGGCTCGGCAACAATGAAGTTAACATCGGAGATTGCAAGATGTCGTCACGCCCCCCCCAGAATCGACGTCGAATGACGTTCGATGCTCTCGAGTCTCGTCAGGTTCTGACCAGCGCGACCAACGCGGCCTTTGTTGCTGGGCTCTACACACATGAACTCAGCAGAACTGGTTTGGCCCCCGAGATCGACGCCTGGGTTCAGCAGATGAATCTAGGACTTAGCAAATCTGACGTTGTCAACTCGTTTGACCATTCGCTCGAGCGGCAGAACAACGAGGTTAACGATCTCTACAACAAGGTTCTCAAGCGCCAGGCCGATCCTGACGGCTTAAACTCTTTCTCAACGCTCCTGAAACAAGGGAGATCGACCGCGCAGATCGAGGAGATCATGTACGCGTCGCCGGAGTACCAAGCGACTCACACTGACGCCTCATCCTTCGTCACGGGACTCTATCATGATTCGCTAGGCCGGTCTCCGGATGCGGGCGGACTGGATAGCTGGAAGGCATCCCTGGCAGCGGGCACGAGCCGGGACCAGGTGTCCGCCGCATTTATGGGTTCGACCGAGAGGGTCCGCAACGACGTCGAGCACGCTTACCAAACGGTCCTGGGGCGGGCAGCCGACTCCCCTGGATCCCAGAGTTTTGTGGATCAGATTGAGACTGGAAAAATCAATGCCGATGATCTCGACAAACTGTTACTCGACTCCACGGAGTTCTCAAACGAGCACGGCGGTTCCTGAAGAGGATGGAAAATCGTTGGATTTCACTCCCGAGAGAGGAGCGACTCGCTCCTCTCTCGGCTGACAGTGTTTTAAGAAGAACGTAATGTATTCGAAGAGTGCAGTCCTGAATTGTGAAAGATCCACGCGCCAGCACTCCCGCGATTGAGGACGTGGTAACAGTAGTTGGCCTGCGAGGCTCTGGCTGTCCGTGGCATATTCTAATGTGAGCAGAATCGGCAAGCGATGTCAATCTGATAGAAGAACGTCCCCTTTTTCTCTCTCCACTGGGGTATTCTCTGCTACCATCCGTCCGTTTTCAGTGTCGTCTGCCGCTTCTTCCCATTGACTACCAACGTTAGACTGTTGCATATCAATACCCGTAATCCAATTACTGGAAGCCGAGTGGCGGCGGGAGAATCGTCTGGCACGACGGAATATCCCTTGGTCCATCTCCAAGATGTGTGTCTGGCCACTCAGCCAACGCTCCCCAGGTTGGTTGCGATGGATATCAAGCGCTGCCTTAAATTGTGGGACAATCTCGCCACCTACTTTGCTTTCACCAGTCTGCGGCAAGTCGATCCCACTCCATCGATGGAACTGGTGACGCATGATCCCGAAGTTGTGGGAATATCCAGTGTCGAGGATCGCGGGAAACGATCGAAGCGTATCATTGATCGATACGCGGACGATGATCTGGTTCCGCTTGACTTGGACAACCCCCCATTTCCCACAGAGATGATGGTGGTTTTGTCGTAGAGGGGCAGTCGGTCAAGAATTCGTATGGCGTGATTGGGTGTCCTCGTAAACATCCAGTTCCCGCTCTGCACTCTCAAGTCCGACAATCTCTCGCATCTGTCGGTACACGTCCTCACGGATGAGAACGTAGAGCGTGCCAGTCTCCGGATCATTCACGCGTACGGGCTCAATTCCCGCGCGTGCGACGGCCTGTTTCATCTCGGTCGTGATCGTCATGGGCAGCTCCTTCATCATTGACTGTATCAGAACCCTCACAAGCCGTCAGCGATCTCCCAGGGAGTGAAACGACCCTACTGAGGTTGTCCACCACGAGATTCGAGATCGACTCGCTTGCGTTGACCGGGCTGTCGATCTTATCGGTGAGGGCCGCGTTGATGAATAACGGAGGTTCTCGATGCCTGAAGGGACTCGTTCACTCGGGTTACGTGGGAACAAGTAGTGAAGGATCGAGCGAGCCGGCAGAATGCGACCTGGGCAACCCACGAAGCATATTCCGATTACGGAATCCTTGTCGTCAAAAATATGGTATCTTCCGTGTAACGGTTGCGTATGCGGTCCTGCGAGGTTGCTGGACTTATTCGCGTAACCCCTACGGAAGGAATCTCCCATGTCGTCCCAGAAGCAAATTGAGGCCAATCGGCGCAACTCTCAGCTCAGCACGGGTCCTCGCACGGAAGAGGGCAAGGCGGCGTCTCGCCAGAACTCGCTCCAGCATGGGATGACCGCGACGATTGTGACGCCCCCGACGCAGGAAAGTGCGCAAAGGGCGCGATTTCAGACCTGGAGCGAGGCTCTCAAGCCGGAGTCTTGTGTCGAAGTCTTCCAGGTGAATCTCGCGGTCGCCGCATCGCTACGGATCGAACTTTGCCACACGAGTGAGTCCGAACGAAGGGCCGAGATCGCCGAACTGGCCATGAGCGCCGATTGGGATACGCATCGGTTGATCGAAGCCTATAAACTGGGCGACTCCCTTAAACGCAATCCCGCACTCGTGCTGCTCAAGCTCCGATTGACTCCTGCGGGACGAGACTGGTTGATTATGCAATGGAAGCAGTTATTGGTCGCCTTCTCGGGCGACGGCGTGCCGAAGTGGACCGACACCGAGTACCACGTGGCTCTCGACCTCTTGGGCGTGCCGAAGACCTTGAGGGATGCGCGAACTGACCTCCAAAACACGTTTTACGAGAAGCAGTCTTCGATGGCGTTGATCCTGGACGAGATCGCCAAGCTTGAAGTCGAGCAGTTGAAGTCCGAAGCGCAGAACGCCAAGCTCCGCAAGATGCATATCCAAGGGTCGATCCATCTCGAAGACGCAAGTCTCAAGCTGATCCGACGTTACGAACGCGAGTCGGTCCGCTCGTTCGAGCGAGCCCTCAAGGCGCTCGAGAAGGCCAAGCCAGCCAAGCAGGTCGCAGACGTCCCGAAACCGGCCGCAATTCTGGCTCCTGTCGTTACCGAAACGAAGCCAATTCCGGTGGTCGCGGTCCCGGTGGTCGCGGTCGAAAAGGTCGAGCCGACGCAGTCCGGCAACCGGCTTTACCGTCGCAAACAGGAAAAAGCTGCGCGACATCAAGAGTACTTGAGTCGGACTTCTGCCTGAGTCTTGTGCCGAAACGAACCCAAATCCGCAGGACTGCTCGAATGAGGACGGTTCCGCCGCTTGATGTCGAACATGCGGGTTCACGGCGAATGACTCGACCTTCGAATGGTGGGAGGAAGGCTCGGAGTCGGCAATTCCCCTGCGATGTCGAAAGCTGACCTTGAAACCTGGGTCAAGGTATGGATAATAGGCCGTTTTCGCGAGAACCTTTACGCGCGGTCTTTGTTTGGGAGTGCGTCGTGGCGGTACCTAAGAGACGGAAGTCCAAGTCGGCCAAGGGGAATCGGAGGAGTCACGACGCGTTGGTCGCGATCGCTCTAAACATTTGCCCCCAGTGCAAGCTCGCAGTTCCCCCTCACAAGGTGTGTGAGCTGGTCGAGGAATGCGGCAACGTCCAGCGGTCAAAGGTCCATAACCCTGCGGCCAAACAGAAGGCTTGATCCGATCGCAATCGATCGGATAGCCTCACACACGTACACATGTTCTTCATCCGAAGACACGTTCATTTCAGGGCGTGTCTGTAAGGAGGGTCCCACAATGGGACGCGAGTGCGAAGTTAGTGGTAAGAAGACAACGTTTGGCAACCACGTCACTACCCGTGGTAAGGCCAAGTATTTGGGCGGTGTCGGCACCAAGTGTACCGGCGTGAGCCGTCGTATGTTCAAGCCGAACTTGCAACGAATCCACGTCTGGCTGCCCAACGGCACCACCCGCTACGTCCGGGTCGCGACTTCGGTCATCCGTACCGGTATCCTCAAGCTGGAAGTCGACGGCAAGGTTCAGACCTTCCCGCTGATCAAAGCCGCCAAGGGAAGCGCCAAGGCTCGGGCCGAGCTCAAGGGCTTGTACCCGATCTGACCCTTGCGACGTTGTTTCCGTCCAAACAACAACAAGGAACCTCACACAGGTAGCAATCACTGTGTGAGGTTCCTTGTTTCCCCAATGGCCCGCGACTCAGAATGCATCGGCACTAATGACTTCGCCGCCGTTGGGCGTACCGAGTGCTCGCCATGTGTAACCGTTCACGCTGCTCTTCACAAACTTGACGCTGCCATCGCCGAACAAAGCATTCACTCCGCCCGGGTGGTAGCTTCGAGCCACAAGCGCGGCATAGCTCGGCCCGCCGGAAACGATCAGTCGCCCTTCAATATCCAGGTCACCGATCCCTGCCGCGTTCTTGATCACCTTATTCGGTGGCCATGACGTGGTGACCAAGGTTTCATGCGCGTTACCGTCGGCCCAAAACGTATGTCCTTTACCGGGTACGCATGTTTGATAGCCGGGCTGGACCGTATATGGGTCGGCATCAGGCGCGGGGACTGTCCCTGGTGGAGGGCTGACGTTGACGATTGCAGCGAAAGGCCCACATAGAGGGTTGTAGACTTTCACATCTGTGGCGATCATCGTATTACTCGTGCCGTCAGTGAACTCCGCGATCCTCATGCTGTAGTTCGGGCTGAAGACACCGCGATTTTGAGGAGAGCCGAATCCACCCCAGATGTACCAATCGCCTGCGTTGAAGCCATAGCTCGTGACGGAAGCCATGACACCGGCAGGTTGGCCATTAATCTGGGTGCGCTGATCCTTATTGATGTCACTCGGGCAGAGGAATATGGCCACCTGCATTGCCACGACGGTCGTGTTGTCCGAGCTGGTGTGCTTACCGATGAAGTTCAGACTGTTGAACGCCACCCCCTGCTCCATGAACGGCAAAAGCCGACAGTGGACGCTAAAACCGTTTGTCCACACGACCTGGTTGGCTGTTCCACCAGGCGTCTGTTGAAGACAATTCTCGACAGGGTAGGCACCGGCCACGCTCTCATAATTCGCCAGTCCCAGTCCCATTTGCTTGAGGTTATTGGTGCATTGGATCCGGCGAGCAGCTTCACGAGCCGCTTGCACGGCTGGTAGCAACAGGGCGATCAGCACCGCGATAATCGCGATCACGACCAGTAATTCGATCAGAGTAAACCCTCGTCGCAGCGATGATGGCATGACGTCCTCTACAATTTGTGGAATTGGACGAACCCCTAAAGTTTCACTGATGAATCCAGGTTGGTCAAGCGAATCCCGCTAAAGTCGATGAAATCGTTAGGCTTCACGCAAATTAGCTTCTCTTAACCAGACACCAGACGTGTTAGAGTAGAGGATCGAACTTGTTGGAGGTCTTGCTTCGGGCGCAGGACTTGTCTAAAATCGATCCATCATATCATGGGTAATGCTGGCCAAGGAAGGTGAGCGACCCCCAATTCTCATCGCTGGGCGATGAAGTGGGAGAACGAGATGATCATCGACTTCGGCCAGCCTGACGTGTCACTCGATTCCAGGAAGCCACGCGGTTTCACGCTTATCGAGCTACTCGTGGTGATTGCCATCATCGCCGTATTGGTCGCCTTGCTACTTCCCGCAGTACAAGCGGCTCGCGAGGCTGCTCGGCGCGCCCAATGTACGAACAATTTGAAGCAGATCGGTCTTGCGCTCCATGGCTATATGGGGGTCAACGGCGGTTTGCCTCCCGGTTATATCTCAACTTACGACCGCCTCGTTCGTGCCGAGATCGGGCCTGGTTGGGGCTGGGGGAGTCGGATTCTTCCCTTCCTCGAGCAACAATCCCTTTACGATTCGATCAATTACTCAGCGTCACTGAGCCAGCCGGAAACCTATACCAGCCGGACAGTTCCGCTGAGTGTCTTCCTCTGTCCAACGGACACGATGCCGCTAACTTGGATGACCAAGAACGGTGAAATGGTGATCAGGGCTGGATCCATCTGGGAAGTGAGCACCGACATTGCCAAAGTTGCCGGATCGAACTATGTGGGCATGTTCGGTATCGGTGAGCCAGGCGTCGATGGAGATGGCGTCTTCTTCCGAGACAGCTTCATCACTCCCAAAGACATCCTTGATGGAATGTCGCAAACGGCCTGTGTTGGTGAGCGATCGACCGACTTGAGTCGCAACCGAGGTCAGGCGACCTGGGCGGGTTCGGTCCCCAATACCTTCCTCTGGTCCTGTTCGTTGGTCGGAAACCCGGACCCCGACGCAGGTACTCCCTGTGTCCGGGAGGATGGATCGGGTGCGATTTTGGGGCATACGGGCGAAGGACACGGACCAGGCGACCGAGGTGCGGACGTCAACCAGTTCTGCAGCGCACACGGGCGCGGGGCTTACTTCTTGTTCTGCGACGGTCACGTTCGCTATCTTCGGACTGAGATGAACTACCCCACGTACAAGGCGATCTCAACCAGGGCAAAAGGCGAGGTGATCTCTAATGTCGAGTGAACGGATTGCACATAGGTCATGGATGAGGCAAGCGATCGGGGTCATCGTACTTGTCGGTGGTCTAGGTTGCGGGGAAACCGAGTATCTCGCAACTCAGCGCAATGTGATCAAGATCGAGGCACTGCCCGCGAACATTCTCGCTGCGGCGAAGAAAGCCCTGCCCAACATCACTTTTGAAGATACCTGGGAGAACCTCGGGAAGGACCAAAAGATCGAGTCCTACGAGGTTCGAGGCAAGGACTCGAAAGGTAAAATTCGCGAAGTCCGAGTCGGTCTCGATAGTGTGATCCTTGAGGTCGAATGATCCGAAACGCCCCAACTCGGAAGCAGCGGCGCTTCCGACTCGGGGCGTCTTGGTTCGGTAGGATATGCCTACTTGTTGCTCGCCATGGTGCTTGACGGCGTTGATGCGGGTACAGCTTCGCTCGGGGCTTTCAAAGTCTTCAAGAAGCCGACGAGTGCCTCACGGTCTGGTCTGCCCAGGCCTCGATAGGCTTCGTTAACGACCTCGGCATTCCCATGATGCCGGAGGATGGCGGCATCGAGAGTTGGGCTAGCCCCATCGTGGAAGTATGGGGCAGAGTCGGCAACTCCCCAGAGTGGCGGGGTCTTCCACTCTTCGGGACGGGGATACTCATGGGGCAATGGGACCGCCGGGGTCTGCTTGGGACCGTAGCCACTCCCGCCGTTTTTCTGGTCATCGAGCCGGTGGAGCAGGAAGTCGCTGTAGATGCCTTCAACCCCGCCAAGGTCGGGAGTATGGCAAACAGCGCAGCCGATCTTCTTGAAGAGGGCCTTGCCGCTCGCGGTGCGCTGAGCCTCAGCCTCGGTCTCGGGGGTGACTTCCTGAGGGCGGGGCAACGTATCCACAAACGCGACTAAGGATCGGAACTGACCGCGATCGAGGTCGGGGGGGACGTCGGGATAGTTGACCTTGGTCAGAGGTTTCGCCTGAGCCATGAGCGGGTTGCCCAGTCCGATCTCGTTGGCGCACGCGGCGGCAACGAACTCTTCGAGGGTCGCAAACTGGGCCTTCCAGCCGAACTTGCCGACCCTTCCGTCGGGCAGAATCCGAGGCCGACCCGGGATGATCCCGCCGAAATCCGCGGATAGCTCGCGACCGATTCGGGACATTGAGGCCTTGAAGCTCTCGTGGTCGATCGTCTTCGAGGGGAGTCGATCGATCCAGCCCGCTCCGAATAGGGCGGTCGAGTTGATGCTCTCGGTCCGGACCCGATCAAAGTCGCGTCTGAGGATCGAACAGCCGGACTCAACAAGCTCCCCGCCCACGATGACCGGGAAGAGCTGTCTGAGCGCTTCCTGCCCTTCCATGAAGTGATTTGTCACAGCGAACGCATGAACCAACCCCGTTCGGACCTCTGGGTCATCCTTGGTGGGGACGGCCTCGAAGGTCTTCACGTTCTGTTTGTTGCCACCTCCCCCTCCGGTCCCTCCCTGGAAGTGACACACGACGCAAGACCGACCATTAAACACGGGGCCAAGCCCATCACCTTTGGCCAGGGGGTCGTGGGGCTGCCACTCATGGGCGAAGAGGGTCAACCCATCAGCCTTGACCTTGGCACTGGCTCGCGGACCCCAGAGAACAGGGATCCCAGGCGTGAGAATCCAAACGACCCAGGCCGAAAAACCGACCGTCATCACCCAACCGACTCGTCGGCGCGTCCGCGCCAGCTCGTGTCCGTTCATCGCGGTTCGACTCCCCTGGTTTTGGTCTAAAAGCGGTCTTGCGATATGCCTTTTACAAATGTAATCGTTGGGACTCCAGAGGTCAAGCGGTTCGTTTGAAACGTGAACCAGGGACGGTTCTGGAGTGTCACGGCATTGCGTGGCCTTGTCGTGGGAAGCGTGGGTCACTAAACTACTTTCTTGCCCTCGGCCAGCCCGAGGGTTTGTTTGCCTTTGGGGAGACTTTGTCCGATGTCGGTGGCCGACCCTATTTCGAACGTGGCACATCCTTCTGGACGCGACCGGCACGTGCTCTCGGCTCTGGTCCAGAACCAGCCCGGCGTGCTTGCGCATGTCTCTGGTATGTTTGCCTCGCGTGGTTTCAATATCGATAGCCTGGCGGTTGGCGAGACCGAGGATCCGCACCTCTCCCGGATCACGGTTGTGGTGATGGGGAATGACCGGGTTCTCGAACAGATCCGCAAGCAGCTCGAGAAGATAGTCACCGTCGTCAAGGTGCTTGATATCTCGCGAGAAGATTACGTCGAACGTGATCTTATGCTCATCAAAATTGATGCTCCAGCGCCGGTGCGTGCTGAGATTCATGGGTTGGTTGAGATCTTCCGAGGCCGGATTGTAGATGTCGCTCCCGAGCAGCTCATGATCGAGATTTCGGGTCATGAGCAGAAGATCGAGGCCTTCATCGACATGGTTCGCCCCTATGGGATCTGTGAACTTGCCCGAACCGGTCAGATCGCCCTCGTCCGAACCAGCCGGGGTAATCGTTCGGCACGAGTCGAAGCCGAAGAGGAAGTCGCCGCAGTGGTCGGCCACTCTAGCCTGTAATTTCATGTGAATCAGAGGCTCAGGATCTCTTGAGTCTTCGATGATTCGTACCCTCTCCAACCCGTCCGAGCCACCCGTGAGCGGCGCGACCGAAATCGAGTCGCCGCCGCTAGAGGAACCCGCCCATGCCGGCCACCATGTTTTATGACCAGGACGCCGATCTCGGTCTCTTGAAGGGAAAGACAGTCGCCATCATCGGTTATGGTAGCCAGGGCCATGCCCAGGCCCAGAACCTACGCGACTCGGGCGTAACTGTCGTGGTCGGCCAACGACCGGGCGGGGCCAATTACGACCTCGCGATCAAGGACGGCTTCAAGCCGGTCTCAGCCGCCGATGCCGCCAAGGCCGGCGATCTGATCAACATCCTCCTGCCCGACGAGGTTCAGAGCGATGTCTATACCAATGACATCAAGCCCAACCTCAAACCGGGCGACCTCCTTCTCTGCTCGCATGGGTTTAACATCCATTTCGGCCAGATTATTCCTCCTGCGGGTGTCGATAGTGCCCTTGTTGCCCCCAAGGGGCCGGGGCACCTTGTTCGCAGCGAGTTCGTCAAAGGGGGCGGAGTTCCCTGTCTGATCGCCACCGGCGACAACTGTACACCCGCCGGCAAAGCCCTCGCCTTGGCCTATGCCAAGGGGATCGGCGGCACACGGGGCGGTGTGCTCCAGACCACGTTCGCCGAAGAGACTGAGACCGACTTGTTCGGCGAACAGGTGGTCCTTTGCGGTGGTGTGAGTGCCCTGGTCAAGATGGGGTTTGAGACCCTGATCGAAGCGGGCTATCAGCCTGAGAGCGCCTACTTTGAGTGCATGCACGAGCTGAAGTTGATCGTTGACCTGATGTATCAGGGCGGCCTCAACTACATGAGGTATAGCATCTCGAACACCGCCGAGTATGGCGACTATACACGTGGACCTCGGATCATCAACGAGAACACACGGACCGAGATGCGGAAGATCCTTCAGGAGATCCGCTCGGGCCAGTTCGCTCGCGAGTGGATCCTTGAGAACAAGGCTAATCAGCCTGGTTTCAAGGCCACCCGTCGTCTTGAACGCGAGCACCCGGTCGAACAGGTTGGCAAGCGGCTTCGCTCGCTCATGACCTGGATTGACTCGAAGTCGGTTTGATTGAGGAGGGAGGCTCGCCTTTGCCGGCCTCCCCTTCCCCAGCACGGAAGATTCGCATGGCCGATCAGCAGCAGAAGGTCGCCGAGAATGTCGCGGGGCGTTACTACGTCGACGCGACCTGTATCGATTGCGACCTCTGCCGCGAGACCGCTCCCGACAACTTTGCTCGTCAGGACAAAGGCAAATACAGCTTCGTAAAGCGTCAGCCGACTGGGCCAGCGGAACATGTCGCCTGCCTTGCAGCGATGGAAGAGTGCCCCGTCGAAGCTATCGGTATCGACGGGGCGGTTTGATCGTGGCTCATCATGGGGCGGGGTTAGGCTTTGTGGCTTCCACTGCTTGGATTAGCTTATCAAGCTTCTTTTCCAGCGCGTCGAGCCGCTGCGTGACTCCGCTCTCCTGCTTGATATCGTAAGGCTTGAACTTCAGTTCAGGGCCCCCCCGCCAAATCCACCTTCACCTGTGGGTACGGGTTGCTCAATGAGGATGTGCGCCTCGATCATCGACTTGAGTTGATCGACTTCATCACCTTCAAGTTCCCCTCGTTCGGCCTTCCGGATCATTCGTTGGAGAGGACTACCCGTTGAAAAGATTGGGTCTGTACTCTCGAGCAGTTCGTGGATCAACTCGGGTGAGGATATAACCACAACACCTTCACGGACTCCGTACGCCATATGAAGTTGCCTGACCATCACCTGGAGCGCAAACTTGACCGAGACATTGGACAACTCAATCTTGACTGGTGAGGTCTCAGTCCGATCAGAGTCCGCTAGTCCAATCGGATCAAGAGCTCAGATTCGCTTGTCGCGTCGGCCCCGGCCTTGATTGATCAGTCCGCAAAAAACCAAACCCTGGCTTCGAATGGGTCGAGTGCGAACAGACCAAAGAGTGCGAGCCAAGCGACCGGCAAGCCGACCGCCAAGCTGATGGCATACTCTCGCTCATTCGGCTCGAGCCGCGAGTGAGTTGAAACGGTGTAAAACCAAACCCCGGTCGTGATCACGATGGCAGGCAGAAATGCAAGGAATAGCATCCAGCCCATGAATTGGAAGAGGCCCGAGATGCCCTCCAACTGGGTGGGATCGTCAACCCAAGGCTCGGGCTGATGCCCCAACTCCACCCAGCCGCAGAACCAAGCGGCGTAGGTTGATCCAATCAATAGAAGGGGATACGTGCATCCCAAAAGGATAGAGCGAGCGAGCCTGTGAGTCGTTGAAGGTGCGTAACGCGGTCGGGCTAGAGCGGTCTGGGGAGGAGCATAGGGCGATATGTCGGCGTCCTCGCTCATCGGCTTGGCCTCGCACGGATAAGGGGGTTTCTCAAGCCAAAATCGGCTTCACGACTTGCCCAGCAACGTCGGTCAAGCGGTAATCTCGGCCGTTGAATCGGTAAGTCAGCTTGGTGTGATCGATCCCGAGCAGTTGCAAGATCGTCGCGTGCAGATCATTGATACTGACGCGATCGATCACCGCTTTATGGCCGAATTCGTCGGTCTCGCCGTGGTGGACGCCTCCTTTGACACCGCCGCCCGCCATCCAGGTCGTAAAAGCATGCGGGTTGTGGTCGCGACCTGTGCCCCCTTTTTGGACCAAGGGAAGGCGACCGAATTCTCCGCAGCAGATGACCAGAGTCGATTCTAAAAGACCTCGCGATTTCATATCACTGAGGAGGGCTGCGATTGGTTGGTCGGTCTCGAGCGCGAAGCCTCGGTGATTGGCGGCGATATCGGCGTGACCGTCCCAGCTTCGCTCGTTGTCCATCCCTCCTGAGTAGATCTGGACCATACGCACACCCCGCTCGACCATCCGCCGGGCCATCAGGCACTGTTTGGCGAAGTGAACACATTTGGGATTGTCGAGCCCGTAGAGCGACTTGGTCGCGGCCGATTCACGCTCGACGTCTAGTGCTTCGGGGGCGGCCATCTGCATCCTGTAGGCGAGTTCGAACGACTCGATCCGCGCTGAGAGAGCCGCATCACTGGGATTGAGAGCCTGATGCCGACTGTTGAGCTTGTTGAGAAGGTCCAGTTGTTTCCGCTGATGGCGATCGTCCAGCACTGGGTTTAAGTTCTCAATGGGAGAACCCTGGGCCGAGAGCGGCGTCCCTTGGTAGACGCCAGGAAGGAAGCCCGCCCCCCAGTTTGAAGCGTTACCCTTGGGCAGGCCTCTCCCCAGGGTATCGTACATCACCACGAACCCTGGCAGGTTCTTACTCTCAGAGCCGAGCCCGTAGGTGACCCAGGAGCCTACACAAGGGAAGCCCATTCGGCTCATGCCGGTATTGATCTGAAACAAGGCTGGCGAATGATTATTCGTGTCGGTATAACAAGAATGAACAAATGCCATATCATCGACATGTTTGGACAGGTTGGGAAAGATCTCGGAGACCCAGGCACCCGACTGACCATGCTGAGTGAACTTGAACGGTGACTTCATCAACGGGCCGACCTGGCCGGTAAAGAAGCCTGTATTCTTGTCAAAGCCGGGGAGTTCCTGGCCATCACGTTTGAGGAGTTCGGGCTTGTAGTCCCAGGTATCGACCTGCGATTGTCCCCCGTTCATAAAGAGCCAGATGACCGACTTGGCCTGCGATGCGAAGTGGGCAGGCTGCGGAGCCATCGGATCGAGGCTTCGATTGGGGATGCTGGCCCCGAAGCCCTCGTCCGTGAGTAGGCTCGCGAGCCCAACCAAGCCCGCTCCAGCCCCCACGCGCTGGAGGAACGCGCGGCGGCTGGTGGCGGAGGGAGTGGCGATGAAGTGCGGGTCGAATGGCATTGTCCACCCCGATGATCATTCGATGAAGATGAATTCGTTCAAACTCATAAGTGTCTGGCAAAAGTCGATGAGTGAAGATTCAATCGCATCTTTGCCGCTCAGGAACTCGGCACCGTCCGATTTCTCGTCAGGTGCGGGATCGCGACCCAAGGCAATCTTGTAGGCCCACATTACCGCGAGGTCGGGTGATTGGCCGGACTTCGCCTGGACCTGTTCGGCGAACCCCTTGGCCCACGCGCGGACGATCGGGCTATTGAGAAGCAGAAGGGACTGAGGAGCAACGGTCGTCGTCTGGCGAAGGCCAACACTTTGAAGCGCTTCGGGGGCGTCGAACAGGACCATCATCGGTACGAGCTGGCTACGCTTCACGGTCAGATAGATGCTCCGACGCTTGATCCCCATTTCGAGTGTACCTGGCCCGTACATCGTGGTGTCGAGCTGACCGCTGACGGCCAGCAAGGCATCGCGAATGGCTTCGGCTTCGAGACGCTGTTTAGGGCGACCTCGGAATAACCCCTCATTTTGCTCGGGCGGGGTATTGGACGAATCCTCGCCGAGGGCCGCCTGACGGTAGGCTGCACTCGTGACAATCAACGTATGAATTGGCTTCAGACGCCATCCATTCTCGATCAACTGGTTTGCCAGCCAGTCGAGCAGCTCCGGGTGGGTCGGCTTTTCGCCCATGGTGCCGAAGTCGCTCGGTGTGGCAACGAGACCACGTCCGAAGTGGTGCTGCCAGAGCCGGTTCACCATCACTCGTGCCAGCAGATGCCCTGCCCCATCGTTGGTGTCTGTGAGCCAGTTCGCCAGTCCGATGCGTCGATATGAGGTCCGCCACCCCTTGGGGGGCTCGGCCTGCCACTTCGATTCGGTTGCATTCATCAATACTTGTAGGAAGCTTTGGGTCGCCTCTTCCTGCTTCTGATTCGGGTCGCCACGCTTGAGGAAATGGGTCTTGTCCAGGAAGTCCCCCCCCTGAGTATGGAGTCGTACGGCGGGGAGACCCTCGCTGGAAATTAGGGCCTTTACCACTGTTGGAATCGGCTTGACCTTGGTCTGATCGGCAACCTTGTCACGAAGGGCCAACCAGTCAGGCTCGATCCCGCGATACCAGCGAAGAATCGCGTCGTTTTGACCATCGGTGCGGAGCTGCTGAGGCGACTTGAGGATTAACTCCACCTCGGGAGGCAGGGGAGCATCTGACGATCGAGTCGACTCCCACGCTGCGAAGCGATTCGGAAGGGTGGTAGCCTCAAAGGTCGCCAGGTCGGCCTGTCGAGTCGCCAGCTCTCTCGTGAAGACGGCCAGGCGTGCTTTATCTCCAGCCGGATCAGTTTTGAGGTCGTACTCGGTCCGCACGGTTGTCGTGAAGGTCGAGACCAGCCGATAGTAATCTGACTGAGGGATCGGGTCATACTTATGATCGTGACAGCGAGCACAGCCGATTGTCAGCCCGAGGAACGCCGTCCCAGTGGTCGCGACGAGATCATCGAGTTCGTCGTAACGTTCCTTCTCGACCTGATTCGCGGTGATCTGCGTACTGTGGACTCCAGCCGCGAGCAGGCCCGTGGCCTTCAGGGCAAGGTTGTCATCAGGGGCGAGTTCATCGCCGGCGATCTGCCAACGGACGAATGTGTCGTAAGGCAAGTCGCGGTTCAAGGCTTCAATGACAAAGTCGCGATACGTGTAAGCGGTAAGTCGGTCGTAGTCATGTTCAAACCCGTGGCTCTCCGCGAATCTGGCGAGGTCGAGCCAATGCCTTGCCCACCGCTCGCCATGTCGGGGGCTCGCTAACAGCCGAGCCACCAACGTCTCGTAGGCATCGGGAGTTGGATCCTTAACAAACCCTTCAACCTCTTCAGATGTGGGGGGTAAGCCGATCAGGTCAAAGTTCAAGCGCCGGATCAACACAGATCGGTTCGCCTCGGTCGCTGGTCCTAAGCCACTGGTTTCGAGCTTGGCCAGGATGAAGGCGTCGATCGGGTTTCGGATCCAAGAGCTGGCGGTTGTTGAAGGGATCGGAACAGGCTTGAGCCGCTGAAACGCCCAATGTGTCTTCCCTTGGGCGATGTCAATCACCCGCTTGGCTGGTGCGGGGGCTTCAAGTCGAGGGTCGGGTGCGCCTCGTTTGACCCATTCGGTGAGCGTGGCGATTGTATCGGCAGGGAGCTTCCCGGTGGGTGGCATCGCCAGCGAGGCATCTCCATAGCCGATCGCTTCGATTAGCAGGCTTTCGTCGGGTTTTCCAGGCGTGAGGGCGGGTCCGCTATCACCCCCCTTGGCCCAGCCTGCTTGCGAGTCGAGCCTCAAACCACCACGAATCTTCTTTTCCGCCGAATGGCATCCCAGACACTTCTCGACCAAGATCGGTCGAACTTTGGACTCAAAGAAATCGCGGTCCACCGGAGAGATCTCGCCCGCCAATAAGCGACTGGCGAGCAAAATAGCGACAAGGGCCGGGAAGATCGATCGGGCCATCGGGCGAGCCTCGGCAGGAATGGGCGGGGTCGGTCCTCGCAACCACGGATCGACTCTTCTAGGATACCCGATCGGTCTTCGCTTGCCAGCCAATTGCTTGACAGTTGTGGAACCACTCACGTAGGAGCTGGGGTCACTTACCGTTCAAGAGCCGTCTCCCGGTTGCTTTCTCAGGTGGGCAGAGCCATTGTAAGAGTCCCCTGTTCACGGAGTCTACTTACGATGAAAACCACCAAGCCATCAAGAATCGTCACGGCCCTGACCGAAGCGAATTCTGGTCGTAAGCCCGACGCGCTCCAAGTAAAATATCAACGGATGGCGGCCTCCCCGTTCGCCTTTTTTCGAGGGACAGATGGCTTGCTGGTTGCGGCGTGGGATCGGATCCATCCACCCGATGTTGGACCTTCGATCTTGTCATGTGGGGATCTTCACTTAGAAAACTATGGGGCCTATCGGGCCGTGGACGGTTCGATCCGGTTCGATGTGAACGACTTCGACGAGGCGGCCCTTGCCCCTTGTAGCTTTGACCTCACCCGTTGCACTGCGAGTATTCTGCTCGCTTCCGAAGAGTGGCAACTTGGCCCACTGACCGCAACTGGTATGGCGATCGGCTTCCTTGACGCCTATCGAGCGGCATTGATGGAGGCCAAGCCGGGCGCGATGGTGGTTGAGCCGGGTAATTCGGCGAGCCAACTCCTCGGGCTCAGCTCGCTCAAGACCCATGAGGCGGTTCTCGCGTTGAGCACGCAACTTCAGAAGGGTAAGCACCGGATCAAGCGCGATCCCGTGCGGCATCCAGAGGTGAGTCGCGATCGAGTCGCCAAGGTCACGGAAGCGGTCCAAAGCCTGGGCATTGGGGCCCAATATGACGTTCTTGATGTGACTGGAAGGATTGCAGGGGTCGGTAGCTTGGGGCTTCGGCGATACCTGGTCCTGACGCGAGGTGACGGAGCCGCTGGGGGTGCCATCCTTCTCGACATCAAAGAATGTGCCCCTTCTGCCCTCGCAAGCTTTTCGCCCGAGAAAAAGCAGACCGATGACGCCGAGCGGGTTGTGTCGGCGCAGACTCGTCTCCAGTCGGTCCCGGCGATGGGTTTGCAGTCACTCAAGATCGGCAAGCGATCCTATCGCGCCCGATGGATGGTACCCGAAGAAAATCGGTCAAGCCTCGATCGGTTCAAGCGCGATCCCAAGCGGCTCATGCCTGCAGTTCAGATCGCAGGCCAACTTGCGGGCTGGATGCAAATGCGTGGTGCCGGGACAGGTAAGTCGAGCAGCCTTTTGAAAGCTTGGGCGGCAGGGTCGGCGCTCGATGCAATCCTCATGGCCGCAGCTCGTGCAGCGGAACAAACCAGGATCGACTTCCAGGAGTATGTTGAAGCCTGGCGGGCTGGTGCATTTCGATAGGTTGGTCACCCCATTGCCGACAAGCCTATCTCGAACCTACGATGACGGTCCATCAGTTTCCAGGACGATGCGAGCCAAGCGTGATGATGACGGTCAAGCCGAGACAGCGGTTCCAGTTGGAAGAACTCGACGCGATGCTTGGCGGCGGGCTCCTGCCTGGTACGTTGACCGTGATCGCAGGTGCAACGGGGGCGGGTAAAACCCAGTTGGGCCTGCGCTGGGCGAACGAAGGGTTGCAGGCCGACGGTCGTCGCGGTGTGATTTGCGATTTGACCAGTCGGGGCGATGCCCAGAACCACGCGGACTACGCCTTGCAACAGTTTGGGTGGAATGTCTCGCCTTACGAACTCACGAGTCCAACGGACCTGGCGGAGGTCTGGGACTTCGATCGCCCGATCGGTGACTACCTCCATCCCTTCGCCCGAACGGGTCGTCGTGTCACCCGTCGCGATCTCGAACCCGACGAGTGGCATATCTGGAAGACAGACCTGGCGAGGATTCTTCGGGGCTCGGTGGCCTTCTTCTACAGCCAGTTTGTTCGAGGGACACGCCGAGTGGTGGTTGATGGCATCGAGCCCTCCGAACGATTCGCGGAATCGATCCAGTTCGAGTTCTTCGAGTATCTCTATCATCAAGTGTTGCGAAAAGAATATGACTGGGCCGCGCGCGAGCTTTTCCGCGAACACTTCCGCGCCAACATTCCGCAGATCGAAGCCCACCCTTACGATTCGACCAAGGTTGGATGCCTCTATCTCTATACAACGCCTCACGTGTTGCTTGACGATCTGATCGGTCAGCCGCTCGGAGAGGGGGATATCTTCTCCAACGCAAACACCATTATCTTGATGGGGCGGACCCGTCAGGAAGGTCGGCAAGGCCGGTCGCTCTATGTGGCCAAGCATCGGGGGAGTGCGTGCTCGGATGATATTCGCCCTTATCGATTAACCGATTCGGGGCTCTCGTTTGACGTCTAAACTGGGGACCAATCTATGCTACGATTGTCGCTATTCTTGTGTATGTTCATGCTGGCTCCTGTACGTGCTGACGAGCCTGAGCCGACCATCCCGGGGCTTGAGCTCGAGCATGGGTTCGCCGATTCGTCTGGGGTAAAGATTCACTATGCCGCTGCAGGCAAGGGGCCTGTTATCGTCCTGATCCACGGCTTCCCCGATTTCTGGTATACCTGGCGGGCACAGATGCCTGCGTTGGTGAAAGCGGGGTACAGGGTCGTAGCGATCGATCAGCGCGGTTATAACGCGAGCGATAAGCCCGAGCGTGTCGAGGACTACGCTCTTCCCCGACTGGTTGAGGACGTGGTCGCGGTCCTGAAGCATCATGAGGTGAAGAAGGGAATCATCGTTGGGCACGATTGGGGTGGGCTCGTGGCGTGGACGTTCGCGATGACCCATCCCGACATGATTGATCGCCTTATCATCCTCAACCTCCCGCATCCTCGCGGAATTTGGCGGGAACTGGCCAATAACCCGGACCAACAGAAGGCGAGTGCCTATGCACGTGCCTTCCAAAAGCCCGATGCGGCCAAGCTGGTTACTGCGGATGGACTCGCCTTCTGGATCAAAGATCCTGAGGCCCGTGAAACCTACAAGCGAGCCTTTCGAAAGTCTTCACTCGAAGGAATGCTCAACTATTACAAAGCAAACTATCCTCGTGAGCCGTACGCCGAACTTCCGGAATCCAGCTACCCACAAGTCAAATGTTCGGTGCTTCAGATTCACGGCCTGGCGGATACCGCGCTTCTACAGGGCGGTCTCAACGACACGTGGAAGTGGGTTGATGCCGACTTGACACTGGTCACAATCCCCAAAGTCGGTCATTTTGTCCAGCAAGATGCAGCGGAGTTGGTGACCAAGACGCTCGTTGCATGGTTGAATCGCTGACACGAATCGTCCATCTCACAATGAAGTTTTTAGGTGATGTCTTGACAGCCTTGCCGCGCTTGGGATATTCGATTGTGAAGACGCAGGTGTCACGGGTCGTGCAAGGTCTCGTAACATTCATCAATTCGACTCAGGATTTTCATCCCTGGATCGGTTGATTCTTGCTATACTTCTTCTCTCTCGCTATTTCGGGAAAAATCCAATGTCCGTTCTGACCCGCATGACGCGGGGCCGGTCGCTGTTTGTCATCGTCTTGTGTTTACCGATCCTTCCACTCGTTGGTTGTGACTCGGGTTCCACGGCAAGTCAAACGGATACGGCTGCTCCCTCGTCCGCCATCACCAAGAAGTCTAAGAAGGAACAGGAAGCGTTCGACAACCTCACCCCGCGTGAAAAACGCGCGATGAAGAAGGCGAAGGGTGAAGGTTAGTCCGCTCCTGGTCGTGGGTTCAATTCCTAGTTGTTTTCCCTCGTTGCGTACAAGGAGATCTCCGATGCCGAAGATGTCTCGTCGTGGATTTACTCTGATCGAACTTCTCGTCGTGATCGCGATCATCGCAGTGCTCATCGCACTGCTCCTGCCTGCAGTTCAGGCTGCGCGTGAAGCGGCTCGTCGGATTCAGTGCGTGAATAATATGAAGCAACTCGGCTTGGCGACCGCTAACTACGAAAGCACCAATGGCACATACCCGATGGGTGACCATCAGGGACGCGGCAGCAATGGTGGAATGATTCGCCAGAACTTTGGCCCTTTTTTGGCGCTGACGCAGTACTACGAAGGAGGCAATATTTGGAATACCTTCAATTCAAGCCTTCAGTGCTACATCTGGCAGAATAGCACCACGAACGGCTTCGCCGTTGGCATGCTCTGGTGCCCGAGTGATGGTCAGATCTCCACACTGAAGTATCCGGGCATGCCAGATGATGGTTGGGAAGGTTCACCCGTGCCGATGACCTATGCGAGCTATGCCGGTAGCCTTGGGCCTTTGACATACTTCACAAGGAATCCGGGCACGAATTACATGGCCCAGATGCAAGGGATCTTTTCCTACATCGGTGGCTGCTGTGGTGATGGCAAGCCGAGCGTTTCCCCGACGTCCCTGGCCTCGATCACTGACGGGACCAGTAACACGATCATTTACGGCGAACATGCCCACGGTAAGATCGCTGCCTCGGATCCGAATGGTGACAAGTACGGAATCAACTGGTGGACTTCGGGTGACTATGGTGACACCACCTTCGCGACGACCTTCCCACCCAACTATTTCAATGATGATGTCAGCGCCACGACCGGTTATTGGGGAAGGGTCCAGCTCTCCCCACGCGGCGATAACTTCTCAATGGATTCCAACAGTTTCCACCCTGGCGGGGCGAATTTTGCGTTCTGCGACGGGTCGGTCAGGTTCATTAAGAGTACGATCAATTCGTGGAACCCTAAGGGTCTCACCTACTCCAACAATGTCTACACCCTCGGCGGCCAGGCCAATGGTGTCTTTCAGGCCATCTCTACCCGCAACGGTGGTGAAGTCGTCTCGGCAGACTCCTTCTAAACGCGAACGGATCGCTGTATAACCCCAGTGGCATGCCCGAGACCGAGTCCCGGGCGTGCCATTTTGCATTCTGATAACCCAACCGTTCATTTTTCTGACCTGAAACCTTGGTGAGATCGCATGGAGACAACCTCAAAGCCTGCTCGCATCGATTCGCTTGACCAGTTTCGGGGCTATACCGTCGCCGGCATGGTTGTGGTGAACTACCTGGGCGACTACCCGGCGATCCACTCGGTGTTCAAGCATAATAATAACTATCTGAGTTATGCAGACACGATCATGCCGAGCTTCTTGTTTGCTGCGGGAGTTTCCTATCGCCTTACCACGGTTCGCCGACTTGAAACGATCGGCTCGCCGGGCACCACGAGACGCGCAGTGGGTCGAGGCTTTGGATTAATCTTCATTTCGCTCATGCTCTATGGATTTGATCAGGCATTCAACTCCTGGAATGATATGACATCGGAAGGTGTTCGCGAGTTCATTGCGAAACTCCTCAAGGCGGATCTCTGGGAAACCCTGGCGATTATTGGTGCGTGTCAGCTCTTGGTCCTTCCCTTGATTGCACGGTCAGCCATGGTTCGCGCAGGGGCCTTGATCGCATTCTTGGCAATTCATGTGAGCTTAACGTATGCATTCAACTGGAACTTTGTGAATGGTCAGCCGAATGTCTTGGACCCAATCTGGGGCGCGTCCACTTCCCGTGCATGGGACGGAGGGTTCTTCGGGCTTCTGATGTGGTCCTCGTTAATGCTCATGGGAACGTTCGTTTATGACATTATCGCTTCCGGGCCCAAGTTTGGTCGTTTGCTAGCGTTAGGAATCCTCTTGATGGGGGTGGGCTGGGGGCTATCCTGTCTCACGCGACTCTATGATATTGAGCCGGGAGAGGTGAGCATCGGGGAACAATCCCCCGTTCTGCCACCGCTGGGCGACCTGGCACGTCGTGAATGGCGATCGCTGCTCGCGGAGCCGCCGTTTGTGGCTCCTCCGCCCAAAGAACTTCGCGCTGAAAACTACTGGATGATGGGTAAGAGGATCGTGAGCTTGAGCTTTGTGCTATTCGCTGGCGGGTTCGCTTTCGCAGCCTCAGGGCTGTTCGTGGCGATCTGCGACGTTGGCGGGCTGAAGCTTGGTCTGTTCCGAACCTTTGGAATGAATCCCCTCGCGGCCTACGGCATCCATCATATGCTGGAACAAGGTGCCCACCAGGTTGTTCCGAAGGACTCGCCACTCTTCTGGTGTTTGATCGGTCTCGCAGTCTTTTTCGGCCTCACGTACTTCTGCATCCGATCCCTGGAGCGTCAGGGAATCTTCTTACGGCTCTGAGGCCACTTTCACTGGCCGCTCTCACTGAGAAACCCGGACAGCTCCGAATCAGGGTTCGTTCACGAGTTCACCGATTCCATCCTCGGCCTTGTTAGGCTCGCCCTTCTGGGTGAGCAATCGCTTCAGTAACGGAGGAGTGACAAAGGTGGTCGCCATGACCATGAGTGTCACAGCTCCGAAGAGTTGAGGGTTGAGAACCCCTTGATTTACTCCCATCTGCGCGAAGATCAGCCCAACCTCTCCGCGCGGGATCATCCCAACTCCTACGACCGACTTTCGCCCCTTGAACCAGAAAGGGGCGAAACCCGCTGCAAACTTGGAGACCATCGCCACGATGATCATCAGGCCGCCGAGCATCAGGGTCGTATGGTTGCCCGTATCGAACGGGTTGAAGACTTTGACATCGACCCCAGCTCCCACCGCGACAAAGAAGATGGGGACGAAGAAGTGGCCAAGCGCGGTGATTCCGTGCTCGACCTCCTCGGTCTGACGTGTTTCATTGACGAGCAAACCGGCGGCGAACGCACCGATGATCGGCGCGAGCCCACAGCGGTGGGCGATCCAAGCCAGCCCGAAGGCGAGAATCAAGCCCACGCTCGTCATCGTTCCTGCGTGCTTCGTTCGGCTGAGGAAGTCAAACACGCGCGGGACGATCACCCGTCCAACCAAGACCGTTCCCACCAAGAAGCCGAACGCCAATCCGGTTGTGGTCGCGATTTTGGTGAGTGTGACCCCGCCCCCACCCGTTAAGCCTGCGACCACGGTAAGGATGATCAGGCCGATCACGTCATCTATTATCGCTGCACCCAAAACGACTTGCCCTTCAGGTTCGCGTAGTTTGCCTAGCTCGCTAAAGACCCTTGCTGTGATCCCGACACTTGTCGCTGTCAATGAGGCACCGACGACAATGGCCGTAAGTTCCGGCTGTCCAAGGGATTTGCAGAGGATGTAACCCAGGACGAACGGGAACACGACACCAGCAATCGCTACGACTGCCGCAGTTCCTCCAACCCGCATCAGGCGCTTGAGGTCGGTTTCGATTCCTATAGCGAATAGAAGTAGAAGCACCCCGAGCTCGCTCAGTAGGTGGACGATTTCCGCCTTGGAATCGACGACTCCTAGAACCGAAGCGCCGAGGATGACTCCAGCCAAAAGTTCGCCTAGGACCGAAGGTTGACCAAGCCTCGCGGCACCCGCCCCGAGGAGCCGGGCGACACCCAGAATCAGGATCAGCATGGCCAGGAAATGCGGTACGTCGAGATGGTCCATGCAAGCCTAATTCCCTACGAGTGACCAAAGGTTCTTGGAATCAGACACAGCCGTTTGCACGTATCTTGTGAGATTGCAAACTGTTGTGTCGATTTTCGAGGAATTCCACAGCGGAGACTATCTGTGGAAAATTCTCGAAAGAGGTCTAATAATCAGGTAGACCGTGCGAATTTTCTAGTACAAGGGACGACGAATCCAAGGCGGCCAGTCAGAGGCCGAGCGTCGAACCAAACGTCGGTTGGACTGAACGAGGAGAACGCGACATGACTTGCTCACTGATTAAGAAGGGTGTGATGGGTGCCGCCTTGGGTGCTGGGGCTCTTTACCTAGCCTTTGGCACCTCGGCTCCGAGCTACATCAAGACGGCCTTTCATAAGGTCCGCCATAACGTCAAGGCGACGGTCCCCGTCCAGTTCGAGATCGACCGTGCCCGCGACCTGATCACTGGCCTCGAACCGGCGATTCGCGACAATATTGAACACCTCGCCCGCCAGGAAGAGGATGTGAAGTCGCTCGCCACCGAGATCACTTCCTATCGCGCTAACATGGATCGCGACCAGAAAGAAATGCTCGCCCTGCGTGAGGAGCTGAAAAACGGTGGCGTCCGCCTGACCGGTAACGTCTCCTACACGACCGACGAAGTGGAAGCCGACCTCACTCGCCGGCTGGACTCCTTCAAGCGTTGTGAATCGATCTTGAAGGATAAGGAAGAGACCCTCAAGTCCAAGCATAAGTCCGTGATTGCCGCTCGTCAGAAGCTGAACGATATGGGCAACCGCAAGCGGGCTCTCGAAGTCAAGATCGAGGAGATTCAGGCCAAGCTCAAGGCAATCGAAGCGACCAAGAGCTACCAGGAGTTCAACTTCGACGACAGCCAGTTGGCCCAGGCCAACAAGGCGATCGCCGACCTCGACAAGGAACTCAGCATCCTCAGCCGTCGTGACGAGTTGATCGGTCGCTACACCGATCCCGGTGTTCCGGTGATCGTTGAGCCCAAGCGGGACGTTCTGAAAGAACTCGACACCAAGTTCGGCAGCCCGGTCAAGAAGACTTCTTCTGAGAAAAGCCTCTAAGGCTTAATGCGGGTATGCCGACAAACGCGGGAACACTCTCCCACCCTGAGGGGCCGATCAACCGATAAGGTTGACCGGCCCCCAGGGCGTTTTCGATGGTTGTCAAAACCCGCTGCGAAATCTCTGAGATTTCGGCGCAAAATCATGAATGCCGGGGCCTATCTTCCGAATCACTTATAGGTCCAAGTGGGTGTTCCCCCCATGGTCCATCCGGACAGCGAGTCAACCATGCTGGGACAATGGCGAATGGTCTTACGACAAGCGGAAGAAGCGGCCCGCGCAGGTCGTTATGACGAGGCACTGTTGCTGGCGAGTCGGCCCGACGTGGCTGATCACCATCATGCCGTGCGGCTCCGTTCGCGATTGGCGTTGGACCTGGTGAGCCGGGCCTCACGGCGTGGCGAAGCCGACGATCTCAACGGCGCGATCGACGACCTCGATCTTGCCGAACGACTCGGGGCTGCCCCCGATGTCCTGGCTGCCGCTCGTCTCAACTTGGGCGATCGTGTCGCAGGGGAAGTCAAACAGAGCCTCGAAGTTGGCGATCCCGACCGGGTCGTTGAACGCGTTGAGGCTCTCGCCAAACATAAGATCGGCGGGCCTACTCTCCGCCGTATCCGAGACGCTGCCGAGGCCTGGAGTCTCGCGATTTGCGAGGCACGTCGTGGTGAATTTGGCCGGGCGCATCAGGCGCTCGATCGGGCAGATTTGCTCGCGGCTGGACTCGCGGTGATAGCTCTGACGGCACTTCGCAGTGAGCTGGAGGCGCGCCGGAAGGGCGTCGCTCCGCGAATTGAAGCACTCTACGCGATTCTGAGTGATGGACAGTGGGGGCCGATTTTGAGCGCGGCCGATGCCGTTCTCGAACTGGTCCCCGAACATCCCGCCGCTCGACAGGCTCGTCAGCGGGCCTGGCAGCAGATCGCTGCGATCGGTCCTGGCGCTATGGCCTGGCCGGATCGCGGCAGTCGGTTCGCCAAAGTTTCGATCGAAAATAGAGTCGCTGCCGTAGAGAAGGATAACAAGTTCCGCGTTGCCCCGAGCCCGAAGGCGAGGCCAGTGGTGGCAGATGCCATATTGACGACTCCCACCGCGAAAGCGATTCAGCCGAGTTCCGAGAGCCGGTGTCTGCTTTGGGTGGATACCGTCGGTGGATACCTCGTCTGTTTCGACCCAACGATCATTCTTGGTCGAGCGGGTGTGGATAGCCCTGCCGACGTCCCGCTCCTGGGCGATGTTTCTCGTCAACACGCAACTCTGACCAGGGAGGGCGACGGCTACCTTCTCCGGGCCAACCATCCGACATTCGTCAACGGGCGTCAGGTGGATGCGACTTCGCTGCGGGATGGTGATGTCATCCGACTTGGCTCATCTCTTGAGATGGAGTTCCGTCAACCTAGCCCCGTGAGCGCGACCGCTCGGCTATCGATTGTGAGCCGACATCGCATGCCCTTGGCGGTTGACAGCATCATTTTGATGGCAGAGACCTGCATTTTGGGCTCGAACTCACAAGCACACATCCCAATCTCGAACCTCTCCGATGCCATGGTGCTCTATCGCCAAGGGACAACCCTCTGGTGCCGATCCTCTGGGCGGTTTGAGGTTGATGGCAAGCCCGTTTCAGGACGGGCCCCATTGAGCTTAAAGTCGAGCGTGCTCGGCGACGGGGTCTCGTTCAGTCTCGAGCCGCTTGGCACCGGTTCCCGAACCATTTGAGATCTCTGTGGATCGAAATCGCCAAATAACCGTGGAATGAAGACGAATCTCAGAGCATGATGGGGAGGTAAGTCACGTGTTGTTTCTCATCTCTCCGACACGCGACAGACCGAACCGACCGCAACCGGTTAGCTTTCTGGAGAGTTCTCGATGAACGCGATGGCCCCGAAAATGCCTGACGCGGCGATGGACGAGACAGTCGCCCATCGCCCCAACGTCGTCGCCGGCCAAGGGCCAGCCGCAGTCGTCGGTGGAACTTTCAACCCGACGCGCGGTCCCCGGTATACCTTCGGCTCGGGTTCCCGTCCCTTGGATGGCTTTACGATCAAGCGAGCGATCGGTCGTGGTGGCTTCGGCGAGGTCTATTACGCCACCAGCGATGCCGGTAAGGAAGTTGCGCTCAAGTTGATCGTCCGCGACGAGGAAATCGAGTGTCGCGGTGTCATCCAGTGTATGAACCTGAAAAGCCAGAACCTGATCGCCATCCATGACTTGAAGAAGACCGACGAGGGTGACACCTTCGTCATTATGGAGTTCATCGCCGGTCCGAGTCTCGCGCAGATTCTGGAAAAGTACCCCAAGGGAATGCCTTTGCCCGAGGTGCGTGCCTGGCTGAAAGGCCTGGTCGACGGGGTCGAGTACCTTCACGATCACGGGATCGTTCATCGTGACCTCAAGCCCGCGAACCTCTTCCTGGAAGAGGGAGTCGTCAAAATTGGCGACTACGGCCTCTCGAAGCTCATCACGGCGAGCGCTGGCAATGGTCAATCGGCGAGTGTCGGCACTTGTCACTATATGGCACCAGAGATCGGCACAGGCAAGTATAACAAGCCTATCGATATCTATGCCTTGGGAGTTGTCCTGTTCGAGATGCTGACCGGGCATGTTCCCTTCGATGGCGAGTCTGCTCAGGAGGTGCTCATGAAGCACTTGACTGCCCAGCCCGATCTTTCCGCGTTGCCCGAGCCTTATCGCTCGATCGTTAAGAAGGCGATGTCCAAAAAGCCCGATGATCGCCAATCGCGAGCCTCGGAGTTGCTGGGTCTTGAGGCACCTGCTCCTCCAGAGATGCGGATCATCGGCGACAACAATCCCTACATTCCGCTCCAGCAAGCCGGGCCAAAGCCCCCATTGAAACCCGCCGAGGACATCCTCCTGATCGGTCCTGAGGAAGAGGTCTTCTACATCGGCCCTGAGACACGCCCCGCCCGCCCGAAACGAGGGTTGGCCGGTTGGCTTGGCCGACAGAATCGAGTGGCCAATCTTCCTCGAGTGGCACCAGGTCGCACGGCTCCAGCGCGCCCTCAAGTTCAACCGGTCGTGAAACGGGTGGCTGTGCCTCCGCCGCGTCCAATCACTCCCCCCGAGCCTCCCCCGCTGCCGAGCCCTCGGATACGGGTGGCGGAACTTGCCACCTCCATGCTCTGGGCGACCCCCGTGGTCGGTCTTTTTGGCATGGTTGCGTCGACTGCATACGGCGACGACATCATGGCTCAGCCCCAGCTCTTGGCGTTACTTGTTGGGGTTACACTCCTGAGTACCTGGGGCACTCTCGCGACCGGGAAGATGTTCGACGGTCGGCAGAGCGATTTGATGACACGTCGGATTGTCTTCCTGGTCCTCGGAACGATCCTTGGAGGTCTCGGCTACCTCCTTGCCGACTGGACCCAGACTGGGCCCTCATCTGCCCAGGTGAAGCCCTTTCATATCCTGATCGAGGATGGGTATGATTTCGCATTCCGACTTCCAAATCTGTTTCAAATCCTGTCCTTTTTTGGGCTCTCATTTTTCGCCCTGAACTGGTCGGCCCTTACAGCTCGGGACCGTAAGAAGCGATTCAGGTTCTGGCCTGTGATGTTGGCGGGACTGCTTGGGGCTGTGTTGTCCCCCATGTTCTGGCCGATGGACCGTCCTTGGGGCGTTGGAGTTTTGGTTTTGACCGCGATCGCCGTCCAGCTTTCTAGCCCGTGGAGCGAGGCCGCCGCAAAGTATGCCGCATGGCGACCCCGCCGGGTCGCTTGACGGAGCACAGCAATACTGCTGCAGATTATCTGGGGCTCACGATTCAAACCATGCAAGTGATTGAATCTTGAGCCCTTCGTGTTCCTGCCGAACTGCTGTAGAACTGGGATTCTGGCCTTAATATCGGTCGACCCAAGACGAATCACTAGTAACGAGTCCGAGCCAGGCCGACGTCTGGACGGGATGTGTGGAGGGATCGGAACGACCATGAAACGTCTCGCGTTGATCATTGTGCTTGGTGTCGTGGCCGTGCAGTGGATTCACCACTCCGAACGCCGCGCGCATGTTCGTTCCCAGAACACGGTCGTGATTACCCCCAACAACTCGCGTGTCGAGTTCTCAAACGAGGTCGACTCACGGATCGTCAGGGTCCAGTTCTCGGCCGATCCTGTTGCACCTCAGCCGCCGGAACCTCCCCGGGCTCCTGAGCCACCGAAGCCCCCGCGTAGAGGCAAGAAGGCGTCTCGATCCGTGCTCGCCCCGGTCGCCCCGGTCGTGAGTCACGAGGCGGTTGGACGTCTATCAGCCACCGAAGATCGAGCCAAGGCCGATGCCCTTCGCCAGCTCAAAGAGGATGTCACCAAATGGCTTGACAGGGATGTTCCTTCGGCCTGGGCCAATCTGGATTCAGAAGTCGGCAAATTGCTCGTCGAGACGCGAGTTGTTCCGCTCGAACGCGACTATGCCACCGTGTATAAGGCGACTATCGAGGCCAATTTCTCGTCCGAGCGCCGCGCAGCGATCATTGCAAGGTATCAACATGAAATTGTCATGACCCGTCTTTTCAAGCTGGGATCAGGCGTTGGCTTTACCCTTGTCTGTCTAGCCAGCCTTGCTGGTTACATCAAGGCAGATGAGGCGACAAAGGGTTACTATACGAAACGGTTGAGGGTGGTCTCGGCGGCTGGGGTTGGTGCTGCGGGCGTTGCCCTTTATCACGCACTGGTTTGAACGGGTTCGAGTCCAGAAAGTTGGCGATCTCGTGATAACGTGGCTGATCGCCTTTCTGGTCTTTAGTTTTTTGCTCGGATGGATCAATCGACAGACCGCCCGCCCCTGGAAGTTAAGAGACTGGCGGATTCGTTTGATCCATCTTCAGATTCTGGTTGCAGGATGTGCCTATTTTCTGGCGATCGTCAAGGCGGGACGTGGTCAGGAAGGACTTCTGATAACGATCGCCGCGTTGTTCCTGGTCGGGCTCTTTCTTCGCGTCTGGGTCCGTGAGGTTCGCAGATTGATCGCTCTTTCTGACGATTCCTTTCGCGGTCGGTCTGGGCGAATCTACTGGGTGGTGATCTTGATCGTGTTCGCACCGATCGGGGTCTGGATGTTCCGCTCGTCCTATCCCGCCGAGCTTCTCAGTGCGACTCATTCGCAGCAATGACCAGACTAGGGAGTCAAGTCCATGTTCGAAACCATTTCTCATCGCTTCGAAGACTTTTTCGCCTGGGTACGTGTGACCCAGCCTTGGAAGTCCATGCTCCATGCGACTGGTTTTGTGTGCGTTTTGGCGCTCGCCATGACGCTCATTATCGAGACGTTTCCGTTCCTCCTAGTCGCTGGCCTTCTCGTGGGCCTATTTCTGCTCGCGACGAGTTGGCTCAAAGAGTTCCGATTCTTGATGAACTTGCGGGATGACGCCTTCCAAGGGCACAACGACAAGTTGATTTGGGCGATTCTCATGATCGTGCTTCCACCGGTCGGAGTCGGTGTGTTTCGTTCGTATCGATTGCAAAGATGGCCGGCAGCCAAGGTTCCTACATGTGCCGTCGGTGACTTGTCGTGATCCGTTGATTTATATATGGAGGGGTGGGCAACCGATCGGCGGCGTGGGTACAATCTTGGACTGTGACGTTAGCACTTTCAGACCTGAGTCCACTTTTACGAACCGGCAGGTCGAGCTTCTCCGATGGCCAATACCGACGCCGAAATTCTCCTGATTCGCCAAGTCCGTAGTGGCGATGCGCCCGCGTGGCGTCTGCTGGTCGAGCGTTATGAAGGGCGATTGACCGCGTTTGTCGACAGTCGGCTTCGCGATCGACCTGCAAGCGAAGACGTCGTCCAGGAGACCTTCATCGGGTTCCTGACAAGTCTCCCGCATTACGATGAGAATCGTGATCTCGAAGCCTATCTCTTCTCGATTGCTGCGCACAAACTGACCGATCACCTTCGCAAGCAAGGCCGGCGACCGATCGATCAATTGGGTTCTGATGGCAACGGTCGTCCTCTTGATGAGGTGCCGGGCGATATCCGAGCCGCCTCATCGATTGCGCGGAGCGATGAGCAACGATTGGCTGAAGAACGCCTCTTGGCCGAGTCGATCACCCAACTGATCGACGAGTGGCGAGATAAGGGGGACTTTACCCGGTTGAAGTGTCTTGAGCTCTTGATTGTTAAGGGAGCCGCCAACAAAGATGTGGCTCGCAACTTGGGGCTCAGCGAACAGGCCGTCGCCAGTTACAAGTTTCAGACGATCGCTCGCATGAAGGAAATGGCCCGTCGCGCAGGGCTCTCCCTCAGCAGTTGGGGCCAAAGTTGATGCGAACACATGTCCTTGTCCGAGCTTACTTGTGGAGCTTTCGATGAGTCGGCACCCGATCGACGATGAGACGCTAATCGCCTATCTTGCCGACGCTCTGCCGGGCGAGGACCTGGCTCGGGTCGAGAAGGCGTTGCGCGAAAGTGCTGAACTCCGGGACCAGCTTGAACAGGTTCGAGACGGTCGGCAGGATTCCAACTTGCACACGCTAGGCGCGATCTGGAGACGTGGGCGTCTCACATGTGCCACACGTCAGCAGTTAGGGAGTTATTTACTCGACGCTCTTGACCCCGAGATTGCGTCCTACATCACGTTTCACGTCGATGTCATTGAGTGCGTCTTCTGCAGAGCAAATCTCGACGATCTCCGGAGCAAGGCTGCGGCTGCCACTTCCTACTCGACGGCGCGACACAATCGGATCATCCAGTCGAGCCGACACTTATTGCCCGAGGAACCGAATCCTCGCAAGTAGGCGACGTGCCTTAGGGCAGCCGGAATCTCACTCACTTTTGGGTGCCCGCACCGACTTGGAGCGGGTCTGCCCCGGCGATCTTTGCGACTTCATCAGAAAGCCCAAAGTCTCTAGGCATGGGGCGGTCGGTCAACTGTTCGATTGGAGTTGCGAACTCCAGTTTGATCATCGCCGCATTCTTGTCGTTGTTTTCTGCGACACGACTATTCCACGCTTCGAGAGTTGAAAGCGTGGGGTCGGGGGCGACGGCTCCACCCAGAGCCGAGAGCACAACAAATGGTTCTTTGTCAGCGATCTCGTAACGGTTATCTTCGCCAATCCAATGCAAGCTGCTTGTGAAATTCAACTTCGCGGGAGGTGGCGGCCAGCCCAGCATCGCATTTGCTCGAATCGCGGTCTGTGCCATCTCGACGCGAAGTGGGCGCCAGGCGGTCAGGCCCTTAGCCGAGATATCGATCGCACCGGCCATGTTGATGGTGCATCGCTTGAAACGGACGACAGGGTCCTGCGGTTTAGCACCTTTAGCGACAGCACCTGCCGCTTTGACCTCCGCGAGGACCGCCCAACCCGCCAATTGGCCGAACTGACTCGCGTTTACAAAGGTGGTTTGTTCAAGGTCGAGCGTGCTGTTCGCGGTCGCAAGGAACTCGATTGCACGACCGAAGCCGTTGAAGAAGCAACCTCGGATTGTCGTTTGTCGTCCTTCCACGTGAATCGCCCGACCTTCCTCTCCGGCGCTCTTGGTGTGGAAACTGCATGATTCGACAGTGATCCGGTCGCTCGCCCAGATTAACGCGGGAAGACGAACGGTGTCCGAGTACTTGACATGAATCGTCAGGCCACGAAGGGTCACCGGGGCACCGGACCTCGTAAGAAGCCAGGGGACCTGCCCCTTCAGCTCGACTTCGAGGACCGGAGTCGCCCCCTCCCCAGCGCGAATTGTCAGAGGCCTTCCCGAGATTTCGATCGACTTTGCGTCCGAAATCTTGATCGGAATGGAATTGGTCAGCACAACTTCACCGCCACGCGCCAACGCCACTTGAACCGCTTCGCGAAACGTCGAGACCGATCGCGGCCCCTCCCCCTTCGCGTAGACCGTGATCCCGGTGTCTGTACCCTTCCCCGCTTCAGTCCCCTTACCTTTCCCCGAGTCAAAACTCTCTTGAGTTTTGCTCTTTGAGACTTCTCCGGCATTCGACCCTTTCGCCGGAACAATCTCCACCAGGCTCGGACGGGCTCGCATCCACAGTCCTGCACCAGTCAGGACGGTGCTTAATCCGGCCACCAGGCCAACCGCGAGCCATTTCCGAGTCTGATTTTGGCCATTCCCGACGGCTACGGCCGGTTTCGGCCTGGGTTTTGAAGTGAGGCCGGTCACCAGTGGACCATCGAGTCCGAGGTCGATCGGAGGTAGGGCCACGAAGGGGTCTGGTTTGGAGCCCGACCCTACATGGTCTGGGGCAGGTGTGTTCGATGGTGACGTGGCCGAGTTCCCTGCTGGAAGCATCATCGGCAGTGCGGGAAGTGGCTTTGTATCATCTTCCGGTGATCGCCCCGACTTCGTGTGCGGATACCTCCTAGGAATCGGTGTGGCGTCATCACCGATGAAGGGTTCAAGGGCGTTTGCCACCGCGAGCGGGGTCTGAAACCGGTCAGCAGGGAGTTTCTTCATCATCCTTCGAACGATCAGGTCGAGCGAAGGAGGGATGCTCGACACAATGTCCGTCAGTGGAACAGGGTCTTGCAGTTGATGGGCGTAAAGCTTCTCGGGCAGGCTAGAGTAGGGAAACGGAACCTGCGCAGTGAGCATGTGATAGAGCGTACAGCCCAGCGAATAGACGTCACTGCGGGTGTCGACCCCATGCGAGTTGCGGGCCTGTTCCGGAGAGACATAATCAAATGTGCCAACCGTAGCCCCGTCGCGAGTGACATCGGCGCTATCCGCCAGGTCAATCGCCAATCCCAGGTCGGTCAGCTTCGCGGTCCCGTCAAATGTGACCAAGATATTCGATGGGTTGACATCGCGATGGATCAGCCCTTTCTGGTTGGCATGTTCCAGCCCGAGTGCGACCTGACGCGCTAATTTTGAGGCCAGCATCGGAGGCATCGGCCCCCCCTCACCGATCACCTTGGCGAGGTTTTTGCCATTAATATGCTCCATGACGAGGAAGGGTAAACCCCCCGCATTACCCTCGTCGTAGATCCGAACGAGGTTCTCGTGCTGGAGCTGGGCACCGACCTTCGCCTCTCGTTTGAAGCGGGCGATCGCTCGAGGATTGTTCATTCGCTCAGGAGAAAGAACCTTCAGAGCAACATTTCGATTTAGCCTGGTGTCCTTTGCGAGATAGACCCGGCCCATCCCCCCCTGCCCGATTCGATCCAAAAGGATATACTTATCGATCTTATATCCTGAGCTTTTCCCAGCCAGCAGTTGTTGAGCCTGCCAGAGGGTCAGTTTATTGTCCGTGACGGCCTGGCGTGCGAGCCGACGATCGATCGCGTCGGCGGTCCGCTTTTCTTCCGGGAGTGCATCCCAGCACGTCCTGAGGTCTTTTTCAGAAATCAAGCCAGATTGTAGTCCGACATGCCAAAATCGCGACGAGCTCGGCTCAAGCATGGATGCTCCCGCCAGATCTTTTTACGTCCAATTGGATCCTATCGATCGCGATATCAATCTAGCGATTTAACCCAGTCGAAGAGAAAAAGTAGTTTAGCCCACCACTCTCTTTGGGGCAATGCACGCAAGGTTGAGTCGAAATGACCGTAAGACGTCCTGAGCAGGACTACCTTTGCTCCTATCCAGTAGTTTCCACGCAACTTCAAAGCTGTGTAAGATCTGTCATCCGATCGAAGAATAGTGACCAGCTCGCTGTGTCCTCGGGTGATCTGGCCATGGCCGTCTTGATCTGTCATTTTAGCTCAACATCGGACCATCGCGACACCGCAGCTCTCGCCAAGAACCCAGCTTGTGTCGGGAAATCACCATAGACGTCGGAATTTGCAAAATTCATGATGGTTCTCCGTAGCCATTTGCGTCGCTGTTCACCTTATCTCTGACTTCGGGGGTGTCCAAGATGTCAGCCGTAGCGCAGTCGATCAGCGAACTGTCGCAGACCCCTGCTGGTGTAATGCTTTTTTGCCTTAGAGTAATCGCCACTTCAGGTGGGTTTTGGGGTAATTATGTAGAAGTTCGAGACGGCACCAAAGACCTGATCCGGCGATGCTGCGGCCTACCGCCAGAGCTTCCAAAACCGCCCCAGATACAAACCGGCCCAGTACCGATGCAGACGTGGCGACCTATCAATAAGTAATGCGATGATAGCAATCACAACCGCGATTTTGCTCTGAGTTCACTATCCTAATTTCTATCGGCTCGGATGAGTTAGACTCACATGGGGTGTTGACAATCGCCGATAACTTCGGTAAACTTAAGATCATAGTGTATATTTCTCGTTAGAGAGAAGGGAGTAACCACAATGCCTTGGGAAACTTCCCGAAACTTCCCGAAATTTAACGGCTTTGGTTCCTCAGAGTCTGCAAACGCGGATTGAGTTAGCTCGTGAGCTTTTCTAGGAGTTCCGTGCGCTCTGTTTCTGGCATTTCCTGCCTGATTTGGAAATCACTGAGGATCTCATTCCCGTTGTCGCAAAGGGCCTGCGCGCAAACGGTGGCAGGCGAGGTTTCATCCTCGCTGGGACGCTTCAGCCGCGAGTTTCTGAACAAGAATCGCTGGGATGCCGTTAACTGACTTTCAGAAGGGCGTTGCCCGCGTAATCGCGGTGAATCGAAAGCCGGAAAGTTACATTGCGGGCGGAGCGGTTATCAATCGAGGGGCGTCAGGACTCCGCACCCCTGACGACCTCGATATCTTCCACGATGCATACGGCGGTAGCTGCGACTCGGCTGCAATCGTTGCCGCATCCGCCGTCGCCGATGAGAAATCGCTTACAGCGGTCGGTTATACCCTCGAATGGGTAATCCGGCAGCCTGGTCTCGTAAAAGCGATTGTCCGTCGAAACGACGGGCATGTTCGGCTTGATTGGACAGGCGATTCCGCCTGCCGATTCTTCCCGATCCAGCAAGATGAGGAATTCGAGTACTGCTTACATCAAGCTGACTTGGCGACGAACAAGGTTCTCGCCCTCGTCGGACGCGTCGAAGTGCGTGCTTTCTCGATATCCTTCAATTAGACCAAAACTATCTAAGCCTCGGTGCAATCATATGGGCCGCTTGCGGAAAAGACCAAGGATACACACCGCAGTTGATTCTCGATATGTCAAATCGCCACTCCCGCTACCAAGAGAGCGACCTGAGAGCCGAAAACCTCGTCCGTAAAGTCGATCTCATAACATTGAAACGCCAGTGGCTTTACGCCCGAGAGCGTGCCCAATCCTTATTTGATCTCTTACCTCCAGAAGAAATTGGCTGCCTTTATCTTCGCCGCAATAACAACCCTGTGACTCCCAATCCGGCGAGCCCCGACTTCCCTAAATTGGACCGCCATTTGTCGACGCATTGCGGTGCCTGGCCAACGTTTGTCGACGCGTAGGCTACTGCTAACTAAAAGAAAGTGAATCAGGGGACCTTGCGGTCCACATCTTCATTTAATGGTTGGCGTAATAGGTCTTGAAGTCAATGAACCAAACCACGGCATCACCGTCCTGTTGGGTCATCCAGGCTTTCTCGGCTTCAGTGAACGTCAGCCCATTGAACATGGTCATGGACATGGAAACCCTCCCTCGAAAAGTCCGAATTGTACAGGTTTTTTCAAGAGAGAACGCCACTGATCGTCAACCAGCCTCTTCGTCTTCTCCTGAGGCATCTCCGGGATTACTTAGTCCAGTTCCCGAAGGTCATTGAGCCGTTCGGTCACTACCACAAGAAGTGTAGAGCTTCAGCCCAGTTTGGGCTGAAGCTGAGCGCAAATTGCAACGGCCTCGATTTGTCCACTTGCCTGGCCGAGAGGAGCACGAGCCCTGACTGGCGATGGGTGATCCGCCGAATTCATGACTCTCATCGCGGCGGGATGGGTATCTCCGCTACCCTTCTGCCGGACTCTGAAGCCCTAAAATGAGAAATCCAGGTCTCAAGTTCCTGGGGAGTGATTGGCCCTGAGGGATTGGAAGGCAAGGGGTTCTTTCCATCCCCAACGATGGCCTTATGCCATTTTTCGCTGTGTGCCTGGGGTGAGGCTACACATTGATACTTTCCGTCCTCAAACGCAAACCAAATGACGGTGGTCGAGGCATCTTCCAAGATCGCCTCCTGCTCCCGACCCTCAAACCCGCTCGTTTCCCAGAAGACCACGTAGGTCACACCGTTCGCCATAATCTCAAAGTAGTCTCCCGCCTGACCAGGTCGATCATTTATCACACGGATGATGCCCAGTTGGGGAAATATACTATTGTAGGAACGGACCCAGCCGACGGACTGTTGTATTGATCGCAAACTTAGCAGTCATTGAACGTTCTCGTTGCGATTTGGTCTCAGGATCGGTAATCGGGAACACATCACTGAGTCTATCAGATCTCGGGGTCAACCCTCTGCCACCCGGCGGATGTTCCAGATCTTTGTAATCGATTGTGAGTAATCGACTCTCTACTCCGAAGCGTCAAATGGAGCTTAGAAGGTTACTTACATCTAAAGCTAGCCCGCTGGCCGAGTCTCCAGGTTCAGGATAAACCACGTGTGCCCGCGCGGTTCTCGTCGTGGGGATGAGCCCGAGCAGTTTCGATCAATCTTCGAGGTTGAGGACGGCTTTTTCGAGGCTACCACCCTTCTGAGAGTGATACCTCACGTGTGCCGGTCCTTTCCCTTGAATGATCCAACGGACGCGAACGGTGGAACCGCCGCCAACTCCGCTGTTCAGCCGGAGTGTTGCCGGTTCAAATTCCGCAGCGTCGATCTCGCCCGTATCTCGATTCGCGAGTGGACCGCCCGCCAGCACCTTTAGGTTGTCTCCATGGATCGTGATCGTGTCGGGGAGACCAATGCGTCGATTAGCCGCCTGCTGGGCAACGCTCGGGATGCTTCGGATGTTCTTCACCGACGCTGTGACCGTGAACAGGCCGGGGTTGAGCTTCGCAACGGTGACGTCGTCCCAGATGAGCTTCGGCATCTGGTCGGCGTGATACATCACAAAAGCGGCGTTGCGATGGCAAAGGTCTTCGAGCATGAACATCGGTGGAACGCGCTGGGTTTCCTTGACGAAGCCGCCGATCTCGATGTCGCCGTAGAACGGGTGCTTGAAAGGCTTCCAGGGTCGGTAATTTGACCCGAAGAGGAGCCGGTCTGAGGCGAAGAGCTGATCATCCTGTTCGCCACCGCCAATGGCACGTTCCAAGGTCGTCCCCGTTGTGGCAGACCGACCGAGCAACTGCTCGTTGTTCCACAGTTCGTTCGTGAACGAGAAGATTCCCAGGTGCTCATAGGTCCAGCCAATGAAGCCGCCATGGACGCCATAGAGATCTTTGTAGGTGACAAAGTTGCGGTAGAACGGCAACATTTTCTCGCCAACCTTGCCAATCTCGTCATGAATCCGGTCGTCACCTGCGGGGTAATCGGCCTGGCGCGAGGGATGGCCGGGGCCTCGGAGGATCATACCGGCCGCGTTGTGGAAAGCCTGGACACCGGCGATGTTGGTGTGGTCGCGGATAAAGTCGGCGATGCACCGAGTCTCTGGCCAGCAGAGCGGATAATCGCCAGCTCCGAACTGGACATGCTCGGGTTGCCAGTCGGCCGGCCAGTTGCGGTTCATGTCGTAACCACCCGGCCCATCTTCATTGATCTGGCCGTCGCCGTCGTTGTCGATCCCTTCGGAGCCGAGGAGCTCGTAATCACCCTCTTCTTCGGGCTTCGTGACCGCGATCATGATGCGGGGGTCGGTGGGCGAAAGTTTGAACCTTCCCCCTTTAATCTTGCGCCTCATTTGAGTGATCTGGCCATCACCGTTCAAGTCTTCATATCCATCTTCATCGGCGACCCCGTCTCGGTCATCGTCGATCGGACTCTTGCCGCTCCGTGAGCTGTTGGTGGTATTTGGGCCTGTAAACCACCAGGCTCGTCCGTCGGGATTCACCGTTGGGATTACGTAGAAGACTCGCTCGTCAACGAGTTTGGTGATCGTCTCAACGCGTCCATAGTTTTCGGTGAGATACCAGATCAGGTACAGGCACGTCTCCGCCGCCTGGACCTCGTTGCCGTGGATGTTGCCATCGACATACATCGCCGGTTTCGATCGATCCGAGCCAGTTTTGGAGTTATTGATTGTGACGCACCACATGTCACGTCCTTCAATGCTTTTGCCGATGCTCTTCATCGTCAGCAAGTCAGGGTGGGCGGCCACCAAGGCTTTAAGTTGCTCGACGAGTTCTGGGTAATCGTAAAGCCGGTTGAAGGCAATCGAAACCTTGGGCGGCGGCGTGACCTTTGTATCCGCCGCATAAGCTTGGGCGGCGGACAAGGCGACGGCTATCGTCAGGAGCAGACCAGGCGTCCGAAGGTGCATCGTTCCTGTCTCGCCAAGAAAGTAGAGGGAATTCGCAGAAATATGAGGGACGAGAGGTGCGAAATCACTTCAATTCGATGGTGCTCGTGGTCGTCCCGACTTTAGGGTGACTCACGACGAGATTGAGTGACTTGGTCCCCTGGGGAGCGAGGATGAGCCAACGATATTCTTGCTTGCCACCATTTCCCGCGAGCGAATCGACCCGGTAAAGCGGTCGCCCCGACAGGATCTTGGCGTCACCCAACTCAAGTTTCACCAGCAGCGGACCTGGCCTCCGGACACGAACACCCTGAGCGAGAGTCGTGGGCAAGAGCCCTTCGTTTGAGACCGTAGCCTTGATCTCAAAGAGGCCTGCCCCCCTGGCCGTAACCGTGACGTCCTTGACGTCAATCTTGGGGAGCCTGCCGATCAGATCCTTGAGAAATACGAGTTGGGAGCCTGCGATAGCGTCGATCGATTCTGCGGGGGGGTTGAGTCGAACACCGGGTCGCCAGCCACCGATTTCGACTTTGCCGAGCCTGGGATGGTCGAATGCCTTCAGGGGGACGAATGCCCGCCCTCCAACCACTTTATCGTTCCAGTAGAGCCAGCGAGCCTCTCCATCCGCAGGAGGTTTCGCCGCACCCTCCGCAGGATCGGCGATCTCGGGCGTGGCCCACAGGCGGGACGAAATCCCGATGACTCCCAACTGATGGTACGCCCACTCAGCGAGCGAGCCATCGGTGGTTCCATTCAAATCACCTGCGGGTGCGGACGCTGGAGCCGGCGGAGCTGTCTGGGGAACTCCGCCGCCACCTGGTCCGCGACCGCCACGGCCTCCGCCGCCCTGTCCCTTCGCTTTCGGAGTGTCCTTGGTCTTCCCTTCCGGAGCGACCTTAGCCTTTTCAACGGGGGCTTCAGCCCCGGTCTTGGCCGTCGGCTCTTCCTTCTTCTCCTCAGCCTTGGTGGCCTCCTTGGCTTTAGCAGTCTCCTTGGTCGTCGCCTTCAGATAGGCTTTCGAGAGGTCGACAAAGATCGGAAGGTCGGCGTCGTCAATTGTCGAGCCCGGCTTCTTGGGCTCGGTAGTGAGCGAATCGGCCAGGGCGAACGTCCAGACGGCGACGATCTCGGGATGTTCCGAGGTAAACTTCATGAGTGCCAAGGTTGCGGGCTCGCTGGCGGGGTTCGCACCGGCCTCGGGGTCGTATTCGGACCAGCGGTGCGGGAAATTCCGGTTAAGATTGACACCGCCGAGGGGATCTTCATTGATCTGGCCGTCGCCGTCGTTATCAATTCCCTCTGAGTAATCCGAATAGACCGGTCGTTCCTTTTTGGCGACATCCGGTTTCCGGAGAATTCGGGGATCGGTGCTATCGGCTATGAGTGAGGCTTTGGGATCCTTGGCGCGCATTCTGGTGATGACCCCGTCACCGTCGAGATCATCGGGTCCATCCTCGTTGAGCCGACCATCGCGGTCGCGGTCCATTGCCCGGACGTTGAGGCGGAAGTCGGCTGAAGGCTTGGACTTAAGGAGCTGATCGGCCCCGTCGGAATTGAGTCTGGGGATGACGTAGAGCGTCACCTGGTCGAGAATGCCAGCTCCCTTGGCTGCAACCTGTTCGATTAACCGGAGTGCGACATGGCTGCCGACCAGATGGTCAGCTTCCAGGTTTGCCACCAGCAACACGGCCGGTTTCTTGACCTTGGGGTCATGCCCGAGCGTGGCCAACCAGAGGTCACGGCCCCCGAGCGTCTTGGTCAGCGAAGTGACTTTGACAACCAGCGGAAATTCCGTCTCAACCTTCTTTATAGCGATCGTGAGAGCATCGTGGTCCAGATACCCATCGGGAAACAGGGTCACCTGCTTAGGTGACTCCGGTGTCTGAGTGTTTTGGGCGAGTAGCCACGAAGTACCGAGGACCAAGGCCAGGGTCATTGTGAGAACGGAAACCTTCATGCGGTCGCTCGGTGCCAAAGTGTCACTGTTGCGGGTTCCGGACACGCTATTTCGATGTTAACCAAGTCTTCATGCTGTTGCGAGCGACCTGACTGAGGTTTCTCGATTCCGTGGGTCTTCGTCAATGAAGGAATTGGTCACAAAGGTCTGCATCTCAACCGTTGGTTGCGTTAGAATGGTGACTTCACCCGGCAAGGAAGTCACGCTCGACACTGAGGATCGTCATTGGTTCGCGAGAGGAAGTCAGACGCATGTCCTTGTCGGAATCCGAGCATCCCAAAGCAATCTTGGTCGGGCAATTGCCCCCGGGTTCGCCAGTCACACTCAGCAAGACGCTCGAGGCAGTGGCGCGGGTTAACTTCGAAAAAGACACCTTTCACTACGTCCAGAGTCATCGAAGAGCGTGGGTCATCTCGAACGTGGTTTTTGCCACCCTGTGCATCTTATTGGCGACGATTTGGATGTATCGCGAATGGACGTGGATGCAGGAGCGTGCCCAGCTCCAGCGTCGGATTTACGAGGGGATGATCGGAGGTCAGAACGGCCTGACTCCTCCCGGCAATTCGTTCCGCTGACCCCGAGTTAACCTTCTTCCGGGCCGGATTTCCCCCGATCCCAACTTGCCGCCATCTTGCGGAGCGGGACGGCCTCGGAGGGGAGATCCATTGCCTCATAGCAACGGGCGAGCCCTTCGACGGCGTCATAGATTGGGGCGTTCTTTGGGCTCGCGCTGGGGAGTCGTCCCCGAAAGTCGCGCGGGAGGGCTCGATAGGCGAGTTCGAATGCATACCCGAAGTGGCCGCGCGCCAGTTCAGCGTCATTGAACGCTTCGAGCGCGATCTTGCCGAGCGCGACGTGGACCCAAAGGTTATCGCCACAGCCACCCAGCGCATAACGCAGAGCGTCGCAAGCGGCCTCCGGGTCGCCGGCTTCCCAGATCTCGATCCCTTCGGCGTAGTCCAGTTCCATCTCATCGACACACTTGGGGTGAGTTAGCTCGAAGTCATTACCCCCCAACCGTTTCAGGCCGATTGGCGTTGCACGAAGGGGCCGACCGTGCCCCGTTGATTTCTGACCTGGAGTCTTGCCGGCGGGCGGACCGGGTCGCTGGCCGCGAGGAGGGGGTCCACTCCCAGGTCGTCTCGGTCCCCTGGTCCGATCATCTCCGCCGCGTTCCGCCATGCGCTCACCTTGGTCTAGGATCGTTCGACACGTTCTGTGCATCCAAGATACGGTAACTGACCATCCAGAATCCACCTCAACGTGTTCGGGACCCGGAACCAGGGTGCGATTCTCGCCCCTTCGCTCTGTTCGAGAACGCCGTTGGCGTTCAGGGACGAGTCGTGTCTGAACACGACCAGAATGCCTAACGCCGTAGCCGTTTGACATCATAGTGAAGGGTCGCGAAGTGCTCCCTGGATAGATTGGACCGGAACCTTCGCAAACAATACGTCGATCGCTTCCCGGGCTTCCTTCGACACCGCCAGCTTGACGAGGTACTGGATCGCCAGTTCCTCAGAGCCAGGGGTGTTGGAATTGAGGTTTTGTTCCAGAACAAGGCCGATCGCGTGGCTTGCAGCTCCTTCACCGAATTCATGCAGATGCAAAAGATCTATCGATCTGGGTGGCCAATCCAGGTTTCGGGAAACGGGTGGAAAAAAATCACATAGCTCAATATCTCCACTTGCAATTCCATCGGCTAGCCCCGAGGTGAGGCTTTCCTGGGCATTCATCAACTTGGCGGTCAAAAGCATCTGGATCCCACGCTCGAGCCCGACTCGTCGGCAGATGCGACCGATCCCTCCCCATCCGGGGATCAGGCCCAGCTTGATCTCGGGGAGGCCGAGTTGGGTATGGGGGAGGTTGATCGCAATGATCGAGTCGCACGACATCGCCAGCTCAAGTCCTCCTCCCAGGCAGGTTCCATGAACCAGAGCAACTGTGGGGATCGTGAGCTCGGACAGGTGAGTAAACGCCCTTCGGCCCTTTCGGAGTAGGACCTCGACCTCTTGGTCACGCTGGCAGTTGCGAATCGCCTTCAGGTCCGCACCCGCGCAGAATCCCTTCGGTTTTGAGCTTCGAACGATCAGGCCGCGTAGTCCCCCCGACCACTGTTCAATCTCGGTCACCCGCTCGTCGAGTTCGTCCAGGGTAGGCCCATCAAGGGAATTTTGCGACGAGCCGGGCCGGTTGAACCACAGAGTTGCAAGCCCATCAGGGTGGGTTTCGATTCGCCAAGCATGCGGGAGGATTGACATCGTTTGTACCTGTCTGAGGGGGCCCCATTCGAAATTGGCACTTATGCGGTCGACCAGTACTTGTCCCAGTCTGTCGCGTGCCCGAGGCGGATTAGTTCCACCATCGGCCCGATGCGGTCGGTTTTCCATCGAGCACCAGTTTTGCTTGATCCGACGGCTCACAAGTTGTTTGATCGTTCCCTCGATCAATCCTGAGCCTATCGATGCGCGGCGGCGGAGTCGAGCTGCATCCATTATGCGGTCTTGAGGACCCGACAGGTAGTTCACTACCCGAGTGTAGGCCGCCTCCAGCGCCGCAGAATTGCTCAACTTGACTGTACTCCGATGTGCGAATTCGCAGACTCCCGTCCAACCATCGGCCACCAGTGCGTGTTGGGCTTGATCGATCCGCTTCTGCACCGCTTTTGTGTCCGTGCCCAAGCCCGCTCGCGCCAGATCGGCGAGATATATTGAAGCAACCGCAATTTACTGTTTCAAACATAGTAGTATAAATTGAGTTCATAGGGAACCAATTTTGTTCGCGGCAGCATGATACCCGCCATAGGTTAGCGTCGTTAACCAAAGCGAAGGATCAAGGGGAGGGCAAGCGTTGATGACCGTGGGGTCGAAACTGCATGGCAAAAATTGTCATTTTGTGATACGGTGGGACTTATAGGAGGTAACAGCTTATGACGACTATGAACATTTCTCTCTCAGATGAAATGAAGGCGTTCATCGAAACACAGGTGTCGCAGGACGGCTTTGCGTCCGCGAGTGAATATTTGCGTTGCCTGATCCGCGATGCTCAGAAACGCCAGGCCAAGCAGGCACTGGAATCCAAATTCCGTGAAGCATTGGAAAGTGGCCCCGCCACACCGATGACGCGGAAAGATTGGGATTCGATTGAGCAGGAAGCGATGAAGCGTTGGACGAACGAACAACCAAGCCAATGAGCATTCTCGAAAAGCGACTCTCGGCACGTAGTGATCTCGTTGACATCTTCTTCTACTACTTACGTGAGGGTAGTTTTCCGACGGCCCAGCGTTTTCTTGCCCAGGTTGAATCCACTTTTCAGCAATGAGCTGACATCCCCGGGCTCGGCACACGTTAGGAACCGTATGAACCGCTCTATGCCGAGTTGCGATTCTTTCCGGTTTCCCGTTTTCGGGTCTATCTCGTGTTCTACCGTCTGATCCCAGGCGGTATTGAGGTGTTCCGTGTGCTACACGGTGCACGCGATATGGATGGCATTTTGGCCGGGGACTTTGGCATCGGCGTGGATTCTGAGGCGGAAACCGATGAGTAAGATCTGGACACCACCCTTTTCGCGATAGACCGCAATGATTGTGGGTCGGACCTGTCTAAGGCAACTAGCCCTAGGGGTGGCTGACGGATAGACTTCAACGTATCCCTTCGCTTCTCCCCGGTCGATCAGTGCGACGATCGACTGACATCATCGGAGGTCCGGTCATGTCCACCGCCGCGCCGGTTCGTCCCGTAGTTTCCGAATCCGATCGTCTGGCTGAACGCGATAAACAGATGAAGCAGGCGGAGGAACTTCTCTTCTCCGAACCATCGCGAGCCGGATTCGTGAAGGCGCTCTATCGCGGCGAGTTTCGTGGAGGAGCCATCTTTCCGTATCCTGAGCTTTCTACAGAGGATGCGGTGACGGTCCAGGCTGCGGAAGCCCAGGTTCGGCACTTCGCAGAGACGGAGATCGATGCGGAAGCGATCGATCGTCAGGCGGAGATTCCCCGATCCGTGATCGATGGCCTGGCTCGCCTCGGAGTCCTGGGGATGACGGCCCCGGTGGAATACGGCGGGCGTGGGTTCTCGCAACTGGGCTACTGCCGGATCATGGAGATCCTTGGTGGACATTGTGCGTCGACAGGAGTCTTTGTCAACGCGCACCACTCGATCGGGATCCGAGCCTTGGTCCTGTTTGGAACGACCGAGCAGAAGGCACGTTGGCTGCCGATGCTGACGAAAGCAGAGAAACTCGCGGCGTTCGCACTGACCGAGGCTGAAGCGGGGTCAGACGCATCGAACGTCCAGACGGTTGCGACTCCAAGCGAGGATGGTCAGACGTTCATTCTCAATGGAACCAAGCGCTGGATCACCAATGGAGGGATCGCCGACGTCTTAACCGTGATGGCTCGGACCCCTGACCCCAACGGAGGTGATTCGAAGATCACCGCCTTCCTCGTCACTCCAGATCTCCCCGGTTTTGAGGTCGTCGAGTCGCACATGGCAAAGTGCGGGATCCGTGGGACGGCGACCGGACGGTTGGCGTTTCACGACATGCCCGTTCCCGCCGCCAACATCCTTGGGCCGCGAGGCAAGGGGCTCAAGGTTGCCCTGACCGTCCTGGACTTCGGAAGAACCACGTTTGGCGCGAGCTGTACCGGGGTTGCCAAGCGCTGTCTCGCGGCGGCGGTCGCTCACGCGAACCGGCGGAAGCAGTTTGGTCGGACCTTGGGCGAGATCGAACTCGTCCAGAAGAAGATTGCCTACCTGGCCGCGACCGCCTACGCAATGGAGGCGACCACCTATGAGACTGCCGCCTTGATCGATCGAGGGGCGGAGGACTACATGCTCGAAACCGCAATCCTCAAAGTGTTTGCGACCGAAATGCTCTGGAATGGCGTCTACGAGACGATGCAGATTTATGGCGGCAAAGGCTACTTCTTGGACGAACCTTACGAACGATGGATGCGGGACGCTCGGATCAACACCATTGGCGAGGGATCCAACGAGGTCCTCAAAGCCTTCATCGCCCTCGTCGGGATGCGCGATACCGGCGAAGGTTTCCGGACGACGCTTGAAGGACTCAAGAAACCAACCCGTTTTGTCCCAACCCTATTCGGGTTCGGTCGTGATCACCTTGCCCACTTCTTGAGTAGTCCCCAGGCTCCAGAGGTCATGTCGTCACTGGTCGGACCTCGCGATGCTCTCCTCAAACGCGTCAAGACATTCGGCTGGATGGTCGAGAAGCAACTGATCCGCCACCGCGAAGCCCTCCTCGAGATGCAGTACATCCAGGAGCGAATTGCAGACGCCGCGATCGCAATGTACACCGCCTCATGCACTCTTGCTCGATTGGATGCCCAGCTCCGTGCAGGAAAGCTGCCCCCCGCAGATCAGGCGGCAGCGTTGCATTACCTGAACATGGCAAATCGGACATTTGACCAATCGCTTCACGGCCTCCGCCACAACGACGATGCCAGTTCCAAAGCTGCCGCGATCGCAGCGTTGGGAAGTTGATCGGAATCAACATAGCAGAGCCACGGATGGCGGACGCTTGGGGATTCTCTAGGTCGGCTAGGAGAGGGTGCCTTTCCTGAGCTGCCCAAATTGTGGCTCCCGAGAGTTGCCTCTTCGAATTCTCGGAGGAGGAACAGCCAGACGGTCAACCGTGTTCTAGGTTGACGTGGCGGCTGGGCTCGCTCGAATCCGAGCCGGCGCTGTTTTCAAGGATGCTGCGCCATGGCACAACAAATACGACTCCTCTGTCTGAACTGTTTGAAGAGTGTTGAGACCAGTATTGAAGTCGGTGGTCAAGTGACTCCGGCCCATTGTCCGTATTGTAAAGGGATACTGGGCAACTATCCGTTCGAGGAGACTGCCGAGCAAGGTTCTGAAGATGCTCCGACCTTCGAGATCAATCTTGAACCGGACTCCGCAACGTCGTGGAGCAAGGTCTGGCAGGAAGGCACGATCGGCAAGCTCGGTCGATTTCAGCTCCGGGAAATCCTCGGGGAGGGGGGCTTCGGGACAGTCTATAAGGCCCACGACCCGAGGCTCGATCGTGATGTCGCTCTCAAGACGCTCAAGCCGAACAAGATGACCGAACAGGGCATGGGTCGGTTCTTCCGTGAGGCAAGAACCGCCGCCAGGCTCGATCACCCTCGCATCGTCAAGGCCTTGGATGCCGGTCGGGACGAACAAGGCTGTTGGATCGCCTTCCAATTCATTCCGGGAATGACACTCTCAACTCATGTCGCCCAGAATACGCTCAATGTCCGTTCTGGGGTCCGAATGATTCGCGATCTCGCCGACACAATGCAGTACTGCCACGACCAGAAGGTCATCCACAGGGACCTGAAACCCTCAAACATTCTGCTCGACGACAAGGGTAACCCCTGGCTGATCGATTTTGGGCTTGCCCGCTGGAACGATCATAACAGCGATCTGACACTCGAAAAAAGTATTATTGGTTCTTATAATTACATGTCACCAGAGGTCATGGCAGGTAATAGCAGACAGGCCGATGCGCGTTCGGACGTGTATAGTCTCGCTGCGATCTTGTTTGAATTGATCTGTCATGAGCACCCGATCCAGCTCCCTATCGGTGTCCCGCTCAACAAGGTCGATACCTCCAAGCCGCCGCCTTCACTGAGGGAGTTCAACACCAAAGCGCCCCATGTGCTAGAACAGATCTGCTCGAAGGCACTTCAGCCAATGCCCATCAAACGTTATCAAGACATGAAATCATTTCGTGATGACCTCGATCGATGGCTCGAGCACAAGGCGATGGTGGGTCGGATTGGCTCGGTCGCCGCCATCTTCTTGATCGGGACGATCTTAGGGCTAACGATCCCCGTCGCAATCAATCTGGGGCGGGACCCGGTTCTCGCCGTTAAGCCGGTTGAGAAAACGGACCAGCCAGCTCAGGCTCCTGGCGGGTTCAAGCTACCTTTGGGCGCGGTCGAGGAAACCAAGAAGACGACCCACACCGATCAAGCGGTCGCTGCGGAAAGCTCCGAAAAGTCTCCGATCGAGCCACCTCTGGGTGCTGGAAGCCGCGAACCTCATGCTCCGCCTGAGGTGATGCTCGTGCTGAACACTGCGAGCAACAAGATTCACGCGGAGGGTTGTCGCGATATACCGAAAGTCCTATCAAACAACTGGATGAAGGTGAGCGCTTCGTCTGAGTGGGCGAGAGGTCGGGCACTCTGTGCTCACTGCTACCCCAAGATCCCCCTGTAAGCACGCCTCGAATGAAGATTCGATGGCTCATGTCCCTGGTTCGGTGGTTGGCCATTTCAGACCACGTTTCTTTCTGGTCTTTTAGGAGTCTGGACTCTCGATGGCCCACCTCACTGAGACATTTCCATGGATTTCCCGATTATTGACCTGATGGATCAAACGACCTGCTACCAGAAGCTCATGGACC
>JANXSX010000196.1 GCA_025356475.1 Isosphaeraceae bacterium
AAAGGTAGGAATGCGTGGCGTGCGGCGTCGTCGCATCGCCCCCCAACCCGGCGCTGCAGCGGACCCCGGCCGCCGCAGCGGTTTGCGTGGTGTCGGAGTCGTGCTTGGCGGTCGGGTCCGCTGAGCTTTGTTGTTAGGCAGAAACGCCGATGCTCCGCAGCTTGAACCGTCCGTCATCCGCGCGCAACAGCCGCGCCTTACAGCCCCAGTGCGAACCCCTAGATCGTCGGGCCTTGATGAGCGGCATGCCGACCCCCGACATGCCGCCTCCTGAGATCACCCAGACACCGACCCCGCCGCCCCATCCCACGCCTGTCCCCAATTCCTATCCCTGGATACCGTGGGGCCTGCCGGCGGGTTGGATCACACCGCCGAACTACAAGTACGACCTCATCCAGAAAATCGGGGAAATCACGGCCATCCCCATCCCTGTCACCGCACCGGTCGGTTCAGGAGGACTTTATCATATTCAGGTCACAGATCCGACGGGTCAAACCGTGGGTACCGGCGGGGCGGGGCCGTGCATCGGCCTGATCGTGATCACCCCCAATGATGGGATCTTCGTGTACCACTTTGGACCTGAGCAGGATCCCCACCTGACCCTGGCTCGGGACGCGGACAAGTTCGCCGGTGCCCACATCGCGTTCTTTGGTGGCGACAACACTCCAGAGTCGAACGCCACGCTCATCAACGCTGTCGGCTTCTTCAAGGACAACGAACATCGCGTCCCCGTCATCTGGGACGGCTACTCGAACACGACCGGCCTGTGGGTCCAGGGGGGCCACTATGTCACGATGCCCCATGACAAGACCTCCACGAACACAGGAGGGACGTCACCATGAGCCAGATCCCGATGACGGCCTGGCGAATGACCGTCCGCCGAGCCATGGTCGCCATCGCTGTGCTCGCAATCATCTCTTATGCCCTGTTCTTCAGTGAAGGGCCGCGGTACAGGCGAGCCTCCGAGCGGATGCGGGTGGCCCTGGAATCCGTCCAGGCCCGTCGGCCGCCGGACGTCCCCCTACCGGTCTGGAACGAAGCGGTCGGTGCGACGAGGACGGTATGCGTAAATGTCTGCGCCGGCCCCAGCCACATCAACTTGGTCGAGTTCGAGCGGTTCTGCGCCGAGTTAGAGCGGAAACTCGAAGGCCCCGTGGACCTGGATACGCTCGATTGGATCGTCGCCCGCCTGGCACGGACCGGGGACCACGGCGAGCGTTACATGCAACGGATCGGAATGGAACATTACGAGATGAGCGTGCAAGGGCTCCGGGCGCTGCGGCAAACCAAGCGATCCGGGGCGTCGGCGGGCGGGTGGCCGGGGCAAAGTCTTCGTGCCCCGGTCCGCTCGGTTTCTGCTGAACCGCCTAACCTCGCGCTGCAGCGGACCCGGCCCGCCGCGGCGGCTTTCTCTCAAGCGAAGGTTTCCCTCGGCGGGCCGGTCCGCTGAGCTTTGGCGTTAGGCTTCATCAAGTGACTACAAAGGAGGGGAGTCTCATGCCCGAAGACAACTGGAACACCCGGCGCGCGTTCTTGGGGAAGGCGATGGTCGGTAGCATCGCCTTCTCCCTGCCGATCCTGAACAATGGTTCGGCCAGAGCCAACGCCAACGCCAACGCCAACGCCTACACCGATTGCTTGGCCAACGCCTACAACGACTACTTCCTGGACCGGCTCGGGGCCGGACGGATCGCCAACCCGGTCGTCCGAGCAGCGGCGCTCGTCGCCGCCCGCGCTGCCTACGTAGCCAGGCTCGCGGCGTGCGCAGCGCTGCAAGCGGGGCGGGTCGTCGTCGCAAGTGCAACCGCGACAGCCGACTGGATCGCCGCGCATCCCGGTGCGGTCCTCGGCACCATTGTCGTCATCGGGGGCGTCGTTTTTGTCGTCTCCGGTGGAGCGGGTGGGTTAATCTTTTTGGCCCCCGCCGCCGCTCGCCTTACCACCCAGTGACCCACACTCCTTTCAATCGCTATCCAAGGAGACATCTGATGGACAACCAAGACCCCATGGGGCCGGTCGTCGCCACCCGCACCATGTACTGGCAGAACGAGGCCGGGGTCAACGTCCCCGCCCTGGTGGAGATCGGCTTGCCCTT
>JANXSX010000200.1 GCA_025356475.1 Isosphaeraceae bacterium
AATGTCGGCTGGCATCAGGTCTGGCGTGAACTGGATTCGGTTGAAGTCAAGCGTGAGTGCATCAGCAAGTGTACGAACCAGCAATGTCTTCCCCAGGCCAGGAACCCCTTCCAGGAGGGCATGGCCGCCGACAAAGAGACACGTGAGCACACCATGCACAATTTCGTCGTGACCGACGATCACCTTGGCGATCTCGGCTTTGACACTGGCATAGACAGTCCGAAACTCTTCGGCGCGGACTTCGATCGGGCGTTCGTCGGTTGCCATGGTGCGCAGTCCTTGGTGTACCTAGAGTAAGTGAGGGTTGGGGAGTTCCGATTCGCGAGATCAGGCTTCGCCTGGTCCTTTTTTGTTGTCTCGATCTTCCCAGACCTTCTGTTTGGCTTTGAGCAGCCGGTTCGTATAGCTTTCGGGCGCGGCGGTTTTGGGATCGACGCTCAAGCCTCCCGCCCGGTTCTCAGGCTTCGGTCTGGGCTGACTGGTCGACGTTACCGACGGGTTTAAGAGAGGCTCGTCGACCAGATTCTCCTCGGTGAGAAGCGCAGCGGGCGGGGGCTCGAAGCGTGTTGCTGTGCGAGTGCGTTCGATCTGATCGCCGACCTCGGCCTTTCGCCCCTTGAGCTTCTCCATATAATCCACCGAGGGCGCGACTTCTTGGCCTTGCATACTCTTCCAGGCATTGACAATCGATTTCTTCATGCGATCGACGTCGGGCGAGACGCGCCGGACAGCCACGTCGGCCAAGAAGAGAACGGCTGCAAGCCAGAGTAGGTTTGGCCACATATCCGTAAATGTTTTCGGGTTCATCAAGAACTTGTCGCGACGAAAGGCGTCATGGCCAGCGAGCGTGCGAGGCATGTCGGTCCCACCATTGTTGGCACGTTGCTTCCACGAGACGACTTCACCATTCGTGAGCGACGCAACCGTCTCCAAGGTGGCAGGATTCGACTTGAGCTCGCGGTACTCATCGGAATAGGGGACAGAAAGACCCGACGACACGACCCCTTGGACACCATCGGGTCCGACATAGGCGAGGTTCACGAAGTAGTTGCCACTCTGCTCCGCCCCTTCAATCGTTGCCTCGTAACGTCCGGGAGCGGTTTGGGCCAATTCAACAGTTCGGGGCTTGAGGTCGGGATCGATCACCGCCCCTTGAACGCGCAAGAAGTTCAAGAACTGATTATTCTTATCAAGGGCGTCGACCACGACTTTGATCCGTCCCTCTTCACGACGGACGGAGAGTGCGAGGTTGCCTCGGTCGACGGGTCGCATCGACCAACGAATCACCTGCGACCAGAAGGCGGCGTAACTCCCCCAATCTTTCCATGCGGTCGTCCAGCGTGCTCCCGCATCGGAGGTGAAGGCGACCGACTTTCCGAGTCCATAGCTCCAGTGGGCCAATATCGGGTTGACCTGTCCCGAAGGGAGTGGAGAGGTGATCGGCAGTTCGACAAGTTCGTTCTCCTTGGGGCTGGTCAAAACCATCCCCAGGATCGGAGGGAGAGCCGAGTCGAGACCTGCCACCGGTTCGCTACTAAAGTTGAGCTTGGGCGACCAACCGGGTGTCTGCTCGAAAATCAGAGGACGCGAGATGATTCTCGCTTCCTTCTGGTAGATTCTGGGGAGTGCCTTCGGGTTGGTGACGTTATAGAACCGCCCTTTGGTCTTGTTGGCGATATCGCGCATCGTACTCAGCGAGCCGGGGTCATTCCCGTGAGCAGCGGTCAGAACGGTCGTGACTGTAATCTTGGCCGCGATCAACTGATTGATCGTCGTACGAGTCGGAGGCGCTGGGTCACCATCGGAGATGATGATCATGTGTTTTGTCATTGCGTCCGGAACCGTCCGCATTCCGGCCAGCGCCTTGTTGATAATCCCTTCAAAGGAAGGCATATCACCGGGCGTCATCCGATCGATGGCTCGCAACATTCGTGCTTTGCCCTGACCGATCGGTTGGAGAGTGAAGAGCCAGGCTTCCTGTCCTTCCCAGTGGAGCATCCCCGCATAGTCATAAGAGGAAAGGGTCTTGAGCGCCTCCTGCGCAATCACCTTCATCCAGTAATTGCCTTCGGGGATTTCGGTGGCGTGCATGATCAGGACCATGGCGCTTTTTCCTTGCGCTTTGATCGACTTGATCTGCATATCGACGGGGAGGGCTTTCTCAATCGGCGAGTTCATCCAGCCTCCCGCCCCGAAGCTATCGGGGCCACCGAGCATCACCAGTCCTGCCCCCATGTCATGAACATTCGTCTCAAGAATTTTCTGCTGATTCTCGGTGAACGCTTCCTTGGGGACATTGCCGAGGATAACCGTGTCGTAAGGCTGAAGTTGGGCCAGATCTTCAGGAAGGTTATCGCCGCCGACCCCACCTCCACCATCGATCCTTGGTGCGGTGAGCGTTGTTACCTCTAGATTCTTCTCCCTCAGAGCCCTCACCAACTCATTGTGCTCGCCTCGGACCCCTTCGATGAGCAAGACCTGTGCGGTCCCACGAGCCCGAACGAAGCCATCGGCCTTGTTATTGATCGAGCGACGGTCGCCGCTGTCTTTGTCGGGAATAAATTCCGCAGTAAACGTGTAAAAGTTAGGCTCAAGGATTTTCTGCTTGAGATTGAATACGTTGATCCCGCGTTTGAGGTCGACCGGAACAGGCTGTTCGTTCCCGGGGGCTGGAGCCCGATAATTGTCCGCTTTCTGAAAGATTTGTAAGGTGCCCTTGCTCGCTCCGCTCGCCCGAACGACGACGCCGATATTGACGGTTTCCCCCTTCTTGACGTCGGGAGGGAGATTCACGCGCTCGACCAGCACTTCTTGATCATAGAAGTACTCGATCGGAACGACATCGACCTGGACCCCGAGCTTCTGGGCAGCGGTCGCCTGTTCGATCAGGTTGCCCCGATTTTCGTTGCCGTCGGAGATCAGAACGATGCGCCGGGCGGTATCTTCGGGGAAGGTCGCCAAAGCGAGCTTCATTGCCGCGCCGATGTCGGTGTATTGGCGATCGACGAGGCTCTCGATCCCCATGCTCAGGTTGGACTCAACGGGTGCGGGGGGAGACTCGACGAGCGGGTTTCGACCGAAAACAACGACCGCCGAGAGGTCATCTTTCCGGCGTTTCTTGCTCGCCTCGGTCACGAACTGCATTGCCTCAACTTGCTTATCGCGAGGTATGCTTTCAGAAACGTCGAGCAGGAACATCGTCGTGAGCCGCTCGGTGGTCCGAACCGATTGCAATTCGGCGAGCGCCAGGACGATGAGGCTAACCACAGTGGCCCGGAAGGCGATCGCTACGAAGCGTCGAACTTTACCGAGCCCCGACAAGCTCTTGTAGCTAAACAGGACCAGCGGTGGCAGGACGAGTGGAAAGAGGACGAGAAACCAGGGCCGTCCGAACGCGACCGACAAGTTGTTCAGCATGGTCGCATCCTTTACGGTCAGAGAGGTCTTGAGTTACCGATTTCGGGTTGCGGAGGCAGAGTTCACAGCCGGAACCGTTGGACACGGTGGTTGTTCGAATCGATCACCGAGACCGCACCCGAGGAGTCCACAGCAAGAGCCCACGGGTTATAGAGTTGGCCCGGCTTCCGTCCGGAACTGCCCCAGAGCCCCAAGGATTTGCCTTCGCGAGAGAACTTCTGAACCCGGTGGTTGCCGTACTCGCAGACGAAGATCGATCCGTCTGGGCCAATGGCCACGTCATAGGGATACGAGAGTTCGCCGGGCCCAGCACCTTCGGTTCCCCAGTGTCGTACAAGGTTCCCCTGGGTGTCAAAGACCTGGATCCGGTGGTTGCAGCTATCGGCGACGTACAGGAGTTCCTTGTCATCAATTGCCAGTGCCCGAGGACGGAGGAACTCGCCGAGCTCATACCCATGTCCTCCCCACTGTCGAAGCCACGTTCCGTCGGGAGAGAAGACCTGGATTCGGTCATTCTCTCCATACTCACTGACGTAATAGTTTCCCGCTTTGTCGGTGACAACGTCGGTTGGGTATCCAAACCGTCCTGGAGTTGAGCCTTGAATTCCATCGCCGATCGTCTGGAGCAACTCACCTGTTTCGGAGTAGATCAGAATTCGGTAAAAATGAGTATCAGCGACCAGCAAATGGCCAAGTCGATCGATCGTCAAACCGCTAGGCCCGTCAATGTTTAACTCGGGAGTGCGCCAGCTCTGGATAAACTGACCATCGCGATCGAACACCTGAATTCGGTCGGTCAGGTCGCAGAGGTAAAGGCGATCCTGAGTATCAAACGCGGC
>JANXSX010000031.1 GCA_025356475.1 Isosphaeraceae bacterium
ATCTTGCGAAACATCACTCTATTCCTATTCAAAAGGTATGAGCACAAGAACGCCCCCACAGCTATGAGGCACTACGTCTGCCACCCGGAGAAAGCGGTGCAGGTTCTGTCAAGTCTAATTTGAAAATGAAACAGCCCTGGAAATAAACCCCTCTTCGTTGCATCGACTTCGCAAGCAGGGTAGTATCCAGGTTCTTCCGCCCTCCTGGTTGAGAGGTGGAAAAACGATTCTCTCATTGCAGGAGAGCTTAGCGGTATGAAAGTGTTTACGAGTTGGATCATGCTCGGATTCGTCATCCTCGGCCTCATGGACGCTGATGCCCGCGCGGACTTCGTCTACGTCGTGCCTCCCGCGAATACGAACTCGAGTGGGACGGGCGGTGCCACGTTCACGCTGGGCGCGTTTGACTATACGGGCCAGCAGGTTTACGGGGCGAGCCTGCTTTCAGGGTTGCCAGTGGGCGCGGTCATCCACGGGTTCAGTCTCCGCCTCGCGGCCGGGCAATCGACGGTGACGAGCGCGTCCTCGTCGTCTCACTTCGACATCTCGATCGGGCCGTCCGCGTTCCCGCCCGGTTCGCTCTCCACGAGCATTGCCGGCAACCAGGGGCCGGGAACGGTCTTGGCCCGGAGCGGTGCAATCACGTTCCCCGCGAACAGTTTCGGCGGCGGGGCGAATCCGAACCCCTTCGGCCCACTCATCTCCTTCACGACGCCCTATACGTACACAGGTGGGAACCTGTTGTTGACCTTTTCGGATACGGCGTTCTCGACTGCGATAGTCTGTGACGCCCAGGCAGGCCTCTTCTCAAACGCCCAAGGGCAGCAGAACGTCGGCGTGTACAATAGCCCGACTGCGTCGCAATCTATTAATGGGTTCGCCCTGATCGTCCAGTTGGACTACACGCTCACCTCCGTCCCGGAGCCTTCGTCGTTGACGCTTTCCGGCGTGGCGGTGCTGGCGGGCCTGGCGTACCGCTTTTTCGGTCGTCACCGAGCCAAGGCCGTGTGAGATCCGGAAGAAGCCTGAAGGGCCGGGTCGCCCTGGGTAGTTGCCCACCCAGGGCTCCCACAGATCCGTACGTGCGCGTTAACGCATACGGCTCGTCATGTCATGCAGGCGCTACGCGACGGAACACGGAGTGGATCGCTACCGCAGGCGGGAGCGGATGACGCTCGAGAAACCTGCGGAAGCGAGCCCAGGCAAGCTCGCCGTCACGGCGTTGCCGTGAAAGCCAACGCCTCCAGATATCGGTCCCTTCATGCCGAAATCGCGACAACGCAGTGGAGTTGCCCGTGATTCCATCGTAGCCATAATGACCCATCAACTTCTGGCTCAATGTCTGGTGCTGCTCCAGCTTCGGAAGGTGGCGATTGGTTCGACACCACTCCGAAATCGAATGCAGCCCCCGAGTGAATCGACTCCGCGACGTCTTGCGCTTCACCACCCCGCAGTGGAAAAGGGGACGGAGGGGAATGGCACTAGGATAAGCGAAAATCCCTGACTCACAAAGGGTTTAAGGTTGATTTCCTGCCGGCACTTCTAGTCGCTCATACATATGCGCAATAATTTATTAAACCGAGCTAGCTTTGATCCTAAGCCATATAGAGAGAGGCTCATGTCAAGATTAACTCCGGAGCGGGTGTCGTCTATGAGCCGCAAAGCCTATGGGTTAGGAGACTTGCGCCTTAGCTTAATGCCATTTCCCTCCGTCCCCTTCTCCCGTCCTTCAAGAGTCGAATGAAGAAGTTCCCTTTGATGACAGAGCCCCGATCCGTACTCCAGAAGCGCTTGCTGGAAAAGAAGGATGCGGCTCAAGTTTATGCCATTCATGGATGTCCCCTTTCGATCGCATCCACGTAGTCTTTACGATCGTGGAGACTCTGCAAGTCACGGTCGCCCTTGGCTTGTTGAGAAGAGAAGCCCTGACGAAGCGCCCGATCGAGCAGACCGACCGCTCGGGGGGCGACCCCGGCCTCCGGATTCGTGTGGGCCAAGAGCGCCAGGGCACATGCTCCGTTGTAGAGTCGGTGCGGGGTCGGTGACTGAATCAGGGCATCGACATCCTCAACAGCCGAGAGGTTGCCCATGCGTGCCTTGAGGATCGCGCGGATCTGTAGGGCGTCGAGCAAGTTTCGGTCGAATTCGTAGGCTCGATTCGCATGTTCGAGGGCCAGAATGGGCTCCTTAGCCCGCAAGACCATGGCCAAACCCAGATGTGCTCGGGCGTGACGGGAATGTTTCTGAATCACTCGTTCAAAATCAGACTGGGCTGAAGACGGGTCCGTCTCAAGATGAAAGAGGCCCCGGGCCACGAGGAGATTTGGTTCATTGGGATGACGGGTGAGCAGTTCCTGATACATAGTCTCGGCTCGATCTCCCCACCCGAGCTGTGATAGCGCGCTCGCAAGGGCGGCCAGAACGGTGGGCTCAGTACGTCCAAGATCGACGGCCTCCTTCAGGTCCGATCGAGCCCGTTCGAGGTCATGAAGTTCGAGTCTGGCGAAACCGCGATTCACCAAGGCCTCGGTGAATTTAGGGCTCTTCGCCAATGCTTGATCATAGGAGTACATCGCGTCCTGAAGCTTACCGGCATGGGCCAGCGCGAGCCCTCGGTTGAGGTGGGCCCATGCGAAGTCGGGATTGATCACTGTGCAGGTGCCGAAGTCACCGGCGGCCTCGAGGAATCTCCCCTGATCGAACCGGCAATGCCCAAGGGCAAACCAGGCCCAGAATCGTTTCGGTTCCAGTGAGACGGCCTTTGCAAGTAGTGGTTCCGCGTCGATCGGCTTCCTTTGCGCGACCAGCGAGGTTCCTAATAGGTAAAAGTCGCGGCATGTCTTGACTGTAACCTTCGCGGCTCGGGCTCGATCAGCGGCGGCCTCGGCGCTCATGCCGAGTGCGGCCTTGTAACGGGCTCGATCGACGTAAAGGGCGGCGGGAGTGATCCCGTCGTTGGCCTCGGTGATATCGAGACGTCTAACCCCTGCCTCCAAGGCTCGGCGACGGTCCTCCTCATGCCCGAGTTTAATCGCGAGCGCCACCCTCGACCGAGCGTCAAGCATGATCAGCTCACCGAGGTCGGTTCTGAGGCTGGCTTGTTCCTCGCGAGTCAAGGCTTCCATGAACCGATTCTTACGCCAGCTTCCGTCGGTCGAGACTCCAAATCGCTTGAGTGTTTCCTGGGAGCGTTTGAGCCCCTTTCGGAGGTGATCGGTCGGGCCTCCCGTGGTGTTGAGGAGGAACTGGCAGTCCTGAAAATCGTTCTGAAAGGCCTTGTAAGCGAGGCGGGCCTCAACGATTTCTTGCTGTCCGGTACTAAACCAAAGGAGGCTACCTAGAAGCAGGATGAGGACCATCGCGAGGCTTGTCACTGACCCAGCAGCGGCGATCCGAGGGTTGCGCCGAAGGAACTTCTCGACCCGTTCTTTTCGGCTCGGTTCCGGGGCGTGCCGGTTCGGGTGATCTGCCAGGAATCGACGTAAATCCTCGGCGAATTCGCCAGCGGTGGAATAGCGTTTGGCGGGGATCGGATCGAGGCTCTTGCGAATGATCGCGTCCAGGCTCCAAGTGACGTCGGGGTTGGCTTCGCGTGCCGAGGGGGCAGGCCGGAGCCGCTCCTCCGTCATGACCTTGAGCATTTCAAACATTGGCCTGCCCGGTGTCGGGCCAGTGAAGGGGTGCCGGCCAGCCACCATCTCGAAGAGGATCAAACCGAGAGCATAAATATCCGAGCGCTCGTTGACCTCGGACGCTAGCGTCGAGCCCTGGGGGTTGAAAGCGTCGAGGTGCTCGGGGGCCATGTAAGGGAGGGTCCCTCCGAGCATGGCCTTGGCACCGTCGTCATCGGCCTCGTCCCGGACGTCGGCAGAGAGGTTAAAATCAAGGAGCATCGGGGTACCATCGGCCGTGATCAAGATGTTCGACGGCTTCAAATCGCGATGCAACAGACCCCGCGAATGGGCGTGTTCGAGCCCCTCGGCGAGCCGGGCGATGATCCAGGCCGAAGCACGGACATGAGTCGCCTTCCGGAGGAACTGACGGGCCGGTTGAAGTCGGTCGTCGCTGGTGATCGCGACGACTTGCAGGTTCGAGTCCTCCCGACGCCCGACCCAGGGTGCGGGCAGCCTGGTCCAAAGTGCCTTGATCGTCGCGATCGGTCGGAGAATTGAGTCGCGACCCAGCATGGAGCGACTAACACCTCGCAACCGCCCCGAAGCGAAGACCTGTGAGACCTCCGGGGCCGCCGAACCGGGGAGGGATCGGTCGGCAAGGGTCGGCAAGCAACGCGCGTTGTCAAGAGCATCAATGAATGAGCACCCGGTCATCTGATGCGGCAGCCGAGCCCCGGTCTCGCTCAAGATCCGAGCAAGATTGGCCCCACCAAAATAAGGCATGCACATCAGACGGAGCCCAGTCACAGGATCGTCGTTCACCGAGTGGATCGGCACGATATGGGTGTGCTGGAGACGGGCGAGGATCTCCGGCTCGTCCCCTTCCGCCTTCGAGATTTTGACTGCAACGAGCCGCTTACCCAAGTTGATCTGCTCAGCTAGGTAGACGTGAGCGAAAGCTCCACGACCGAGTTCCGACTTGAGGTGGAAGACCCCCACCGTCTCGTCGAGCTTGGGGAAGTTCACGGGCCGGACGATGTTATCAATCACCTCGGGCAAGCTGGTCGCCTGGGTCATGCCGGTCATCGGGAGAAGCGTGGAGCCAAGTTGGTCGACTGTCGCGTCATGATCGCGCTTGTCGGCATCGAGATTGAGTGTGAAGTCCGACACTTCATGATTGTACGGTGCCAATTCACCGATCGAGTTGGTCACCGCTTGTTGTTGAGGTACTAAGACTAAGGGACTGACACGATCCGAGGTGAGATCGCGGTCGTGGTCGAGCCCGTCTTCAAGGTGCCACCCTTCGATCAGCCCAAGACTATCTTCAAGACCATGGGAGCTAGGCATCGTGGTGGGTCCCGGGACATCGGCGATCGGAATCAAACATCTTTGGCGTTCGCGTTCTAGATTCCTCTATGCCACAGCCTTCCCGCTGTCCAACCCTGCGAGTGAGTTGCCATTTTCCCAGACCTGACCTAGTCTTCGGTTGTGAAGTGCGAATCAGGAGTGGGCAGGCCTTGGCCGATCTGGAGTCAAACGACCATGAGGGGATTAACAGTTGACTTGGATTCCAGGATCGTCCCGAGCGAGTGGGCCAGCATCGGACGCCGGCTGGCGCGCGAGTTCACAGCCCCGGTCGCTTTACTCGATCCCAAAGGGCCCCGCTGGTATGTTGACCCTGCCGTCGAGATCTGCCCGACTCCCGAATCAGCGCTCTCATGGGCAAATTCCGAGGGAATTCTTGAGTCGCATCGAGCGGCTCTGTGGACTCCCGATGGCGATGAGGGGCCGACCTGGCTCGGTCTGTCGATTCCTATCAACGGTGAGACTGAGGGTCTGGCACTGGCAGCCTTCGCCGGCTCCCAGATGACGGAGAGGAAAGGTCTGGGACCGCCTTGTCCCGAGAATGCGCTCAAGGCTTGGGGGCAAAGCGTGGCCGATTCGCTCCGTGCCGACTCGGCGCTGAGGCCGGTGAGCCCGCATCTGGCCGGCGAGGATTACCAACTGATCGCTCGACTGGTTCGCCGCCTTAAGATTAGCGACCCGCCCGAACGCTTCCAGGGGCTCGCCGCCTCGGCACTTCGGGCGACGCTACGCATTTGGGCCGTCGCTTGGGTTCCCCTCTCATCGCGTGAACAAGTGGTTGTGGGTGGACCCGACCCGCTCGGCACTACGGTTTGGCGTGGTCTTGCGGCAGAAGGTGTTGGGCACACGGTCCACTTCGGACCGACGCATCCCTATATCAACCATACTGGTGTCGAGTCGTTCGCGATCATCGCGTCCGAAGGCCAGTCTCCCCCGGGACATATCGTCGCTGTCGATGCATCAAACCATCGCAAGTTCAGCTCAGGTGAGGTTGCCATACTGCAAGCGGTCGCCTCAATGATCGGTACCCAGCGCACCAATGGTCGGATCTATTCCGACCTCAAAGAACTTCTCTTCGGAGTGATCCGAGCCCTGACCGCCGCAATCGATGCCAAAGACCCCTACACTTCGGGCCACTCCGAGCGGGTCGCCCGCATGGCCGCGAGAATTGGTGAAGAGCTCGGCATGCACTCCAACCAAAAGAGTGATCTTTACCTGATGGGACTGCTCCACGATGTTGGCAAGATCGGCATCAATGATAGCGTGCTCAAGAAGGCAGGACCCTTGACACCTGATGAATATCGGGTCATTCAGTCGCATGTTGAAATCGGCGTGAAGATTCTCTCCGAGATGAAGAAGCTGAACCACTTGTTGCCAGGAGTCGCAGGCCACCACGAGAGCCTTGATGGCAAGGGCTACCCCGCCGGCTTGATGGGCGAAGCAATCCCGATCGAAGCGCGGATACTCGCCGTCGCGGATTCGTTCGACTCCATGTCGAGTACGCGTCCCTACCGACGTCGCTTGAGCCCGTCGCAGATCACCGAGATCTTTCGCAAAGGGGCGGGAGTTCAGTGGGATCCCCGCGTGGTAGAAGCTCTGTTCAACTGCCACGCCGATCTCGAATCGATCCGCCAGAAAGGACTCGGAGATAGCCTCCAAGATGTCGTCCGGGAGACGCTTAACCGATAAGCAAACGTCACGGGTTTCAGAGCCCGGCATCGGGGAGTGTCCGGATCCGGTTGCCGAACTGTTCTTGGAGGGCTTTGAACGCATCGTTGAACAGGATGCGTTCATCTTCAGGATTACGCTTAGCGCTTGTACCAAGGTGTCCTGCCTGATAAGCACGCATGTTTGCCAAAATCGGTCCTTGCCCGGTGCGAGCGTTAAGAGCTAGCTCCCAGATGAGAGTACTTTTTCGAGTCATCTTCACCCGACATTCGAGGCGGCTGGATTGGTTCTTGGACTGAAGGTAAAGCCCGTCCGCGACCTCATTGATTGTGATGACGACTCGGTTCGGAGCGAGCGATTGCCATAAGGCGGCCCACTCCGGCACTGGGGGGGGCGGGACATAGTGGTGAAATCGCAGTGCATCGAGTAACCCCGGCCCAAGCTGCTTCGTATAAATCTCCACCGAACCGAGGAAGAAGACCCCCCGCACCGGTTCGATAATGACTCCGCTACGGCCTGCAATTCCCGAGACAAACGCCTCCACTTGCGCCCGCCGAGCATCGTCGGTCAGGTCCGAAGCGGTGGCCCAGGCACGCCGCGCTTTGGACACTGCGTCGTTGGGTTGGCCGGCTTCGACGAAGTCTTGCGCAGCCCTCATATCGCGATCGAACCAACGCCTACGCGACGATTCGAGGCCCAGCTCGACTGCCGACCCGATACCGGTCAAGGCCCGATCCGACTTGACGCGTTGGCGGAGGATCAGGGCCTCCCCAACCGCCCGCTCCGGTTCCAGGAGTGCCAGGGCAGTTAGTCGGGCAGTGGCCTCGCGTAGGGAGAGGTCGGCCCGACGAACGCGCAACGCATCGCGACGCTCTGCGTCACAGGCGTTGGGGTCATGTGCCAGCCGCATCGCTGCCTCAATCTCCGCAAGTGCACGACCGAGCTGACCCGCCTTCTCCGCCGAGTCGACCGACGCAAGTACCTCGTTCAACTGAGCACGAGCGACCGAACCGATCCGAGCATGGACCAGCTTCAGAGCCGAGATCCCCACCGCCACCACAACCGCCGCAGCTACCGACGCTGCAATGACCCGCTGCCAGAAGCGTTTTGACCGACGTGCCGAACGAAACCGTCGCGTCCCCCCCTCATCCACCCGAGGAAGGTACGGAACCTCGACAAGCGTCCCGCAGCCCAAGCACTTGGTCAGCCGACCGGGTGCCAGCCCTTCCAGGATCACCTCTTCGCCACATTCTGGACACTCGAACGTCGCGACCATGATGGGAACTATCCCGAAGTTGACGGCCCGATCCTAAATCCCCGCCCAAAGCTTCAGCCCAGGTACAAGAGAACTCTCTCAAAGTAAGAACGGACTCGCCCCTCCGTTCTTAGAAGTTATTCTAACGCGATTTTTGAGCCGAAGGGTATCTTTCGAAGAAAGTCGATAAGATCATGATGCAAAACAGTCAGAACTCGCTGTTTATGATTCAGTCTTGGTGTGATGATTTGCAATTAAAACGTAGGAATAGCTGGCTGTGTGATGTATCTTACCGATATAATGATTATCACTAAGAACACATCTTTGTAGCTAGCTAAGCAGGCTTCAATGAAATTCGCGCTTTGAGGGTTCCCAATAGCTCGACCAGTTCCTGCGGGATTGCCTCATGCTTGACTTGCCAGGCGGCGACCCCTTTGGCCAGGTCGGATTCGAACACGGCCGGGCTTCGTTTGTATGTCGGGTTTTTTGAATGGTTGAAGATAAAGCCACCGACGGCACGGACGATCTCCTTGCCCGCGAACATTGAACGCCAGTCGTCTGTTTCCAACGCTGTTATGGCTTGCTTATGAGCCTTGGACAGGAGATCGTGAACATTGGCCTCAGACATCTTCGACGTCTTATCTTGAAGGGCTTTGAACCATTCGGTTTGGGTGATAGATTCCCTCGCGGCGGCTTCGGTATCGTCAGGATGAGTTTTTGGATGTTTAATAAACTTGTCGAAAAAGAGTTCCCGGATCTGGGATACAACGTCGCAACATGCCATCCACCAGCAGCGACCCTGGGCTGTCTTGTTCAGGAATTGATCGATATCTTCAACCGATCGATTATGCTTGTTGAACTTACAGCCCTGTAGAGCCGGCGAATCCAGGAGATAATTCTCGATCTCGTGCCGAGGAAGTATGAACCTACGGAATGTGCGAG
>JANXSX010000044.1 GCA_025356475.1 Isosphaeraceae bacterium
TTTTGAATCGAGGGTCGGCTCGACCCCACCGGCGTGCGGCCTGGGTTTGATCGCCCCGGTCTCGCGACGGAGTTGGAGGAGTCGAGTGATGGTCGAGACATTGACGGAGAACCGGACGGCGAGTTTGCGGCGAGAGCCTTCGTGGCAATCGACGGCGGCCAGAATGCGTTCGCGGAGATCGTTCGACAGGGGTTTCATGAGTCGCCACCTTTCGAGGATCTGCATTCAAATCGTGTGCCAAGCGAAGGTGAACCGCTCTAAAACGGCTGTCGGCGTTGGGCTGATGAGCTTGAGGGGCGGACGGGTCCCCCAGGGTGATCGCTCGTCCCGGGCTCCCACTGATCCGGACTTGCGGATTTCCCGCATCCGGCTCGTTGCAAGGAAGAGGACAAAGGAAGAGGACAGGCAATGCAATCTTAACAATCGTCCAGCCGTTTGACACACGATCTTGAAAAGCCCTTGGGAGAAACTTCAAACTATCCACGGTCATACACTGTCATCTTCAGCCGGGAACGCGTCGTTGGAGGATCGCCACCGACGCAACTGTCAATGAATCGCGAGCTGGTGTGGTGATCAAGATTGGGTGTAACGAAGAACTACGAAAAAAGCCTCGGCCCACACTGTCAGATGTGGGGCCGAGGCCATATCGATCTCAGTGTCTAGGTCAACCGCGTTGGGTCGATTGACCTAGACTGTATTTAAGCGAACTGAATTCAGCTCAGTTACCAGCGGGGCTCAGGAAGAGGGGGCTGGCGGTGACGGCGGGGGGAGGAGGAACGTCGCCAATGGCGGAGGAGATCATGCCGGTCTTGATCTGGCCGGTGGAGTAGGCCTGGCCCGAAGGAGCAGCCTGGTATGACGGGGCAACGCCGCCCTGGGGGGTGGCGTACTGAGCGGACGGGTAAACCGAAGGAGCAGCCGTGGCGCAGGTGTCGCAGCCACCGCATGAAGGAGCGTGGTGCTTGACCTTCTTCTTCTTCAGGACCCATTCGTAGGTGTAAACTTTGGGCTGGTGAAGCTTGGCGAAAAGCTTACCGAGTCCGAGATCGCATTTCTTCTTCGCACAGGGATCGACTGCATCGCAACCGCCGGTCGCAATCACGCTCTGGGCGCTGGCGACGGGGCCTTGGGGCGAGGCAATGCCACAGGTGGTGCAGGGGGCTTCGCCATGGCCGAGAAGGCCAGCGAAGCTAACGCTGCTTGCACCGAGGGCGATGGCCAAGCTGATGCTCAGGGTCAGGGGCTTCAACATGGGAGACTATTCTCCTAGGCGAACGGTTTACAAAGGTGAGACAGGCTCCGACCGGCCGGTTTGGCACGGTCTCACCCTGTTTATGGGTCAGTCCAAGGCATCATCACCGGCGAGTGTTCCCGAGCACTCCAGGACCTTTCGGTCCCAACCCAGCAAGCGATACCACCCAAACGATTCGGTGCTCCCGAGTCTCTCGCTGCGGCGTGACCTCAGCGAGCTATGCAACTTATCGACGAAGACCGCCCGCCGCTTGAGGACGCTTCACGTTTTCTAGCAAGGACTTACGGCGATCGGTCGTGCCGGATGTTGCGGTCCGGAAGACCGGGCAAGCTGGCCAAGAACGTTCGGCATCTCAACCGGCTCAACCCGCAAAGTCGCCATGACGAGGACGACCCAACCGGTAGGGTCTGGTTGATCGGAGAGGTTCAGCCGTCGGTATTGCCAACGAAACACGGCCAGGGTTCGTCCTGGGTGGACGAATCCTGGCCGTAATCAAGGAAGACCCTGCAGGAAGACCGGAGGCTCAGCGACGGGTCGAGTCTGCCGAGTCGCTCGCCACCGCATGATCGTTGACTCGCAGAAGCACGAGTTCGCTCCGTTTGCGCTTGGGCTCGCGGTAGACGGCGGTGACGAGGCCATCGAGCGCTGTACCGAAGGTCTTCAAATCCTTCTCACGCATCAAGAAGTGGCGTGAGGCATTGCTGGAGTCACGCGTCCAGTCGATCAGCTTGGTCTTCTCGACCTCATAGCGCAGTTCCGGGTCGAGGATCAGCCGGTTTTTGCTCGCCGCGTCGGCGAGGTCGAACCCATCATTGTAAATCGGGTTGGTCCCGGGCACAGGGCGGAGGGCGTGCTTCTTCAGGTAGAACCACAGGCCTTCGTCAAGCTCGTGATAGAAGAGCAACGGCTTCTCGGAGTCGATCGGCAAATCGTCAAGGGTCTGGGCCAGAGTTCGATGGCTATAGTGGATATGCTCACCGGGGGCGATCACACCATAGCCGACGATGATTCCGAACGAGACCGAAGCGACTAAAGGGATCAAGGAACCGGCGTCGGCCCCTTGTCGCCAAACCAAAGCGCTGGCAACCACACCGATCGCGAGGGCGACGGCCATCACGCAGACAGCGAGAAAGGTGTTGGGCATCGTCTGCGACGCGACGACAGGACCCGCGATTGCCAAACTGAACAGAGCAACCCAGTGGAACTGGATCATGTGGACGGCCATGGGCACCGCCGACCTGGCCGCTCGACAGAGTCGGACCCACTCTAGGCCACAGAGGATCGCCAGGCCGGGGACACAGGGTAAGTAGTAGTTGGGTTTGGCCACGGTCCAGAAGCAGAACATGACTAGGTTGCCAACCGACCAGAACCACAAGAGCCAGAGACCTCGCGGCTGGTCAACTCGCGAGCGCTTCACCAGCGGCATGACGATGCCCGAGAGTGCGACGAGGACCCAGGGGGCCGCCATCCAGGGCCAATCGACCGCCAGAGGTGGGCGATACTTGGCGTGATGGATGCCCGCTGTCCCTGTCTTCTGCGCCATCTCGAGATACCAGACCCGAATCGCGTTCGGGTCGCTCAAGATGACGGGGACCGGCCAGCTCAGAGCCAGTAATAGGAAGATCAGGACCCCCCAACCATCGATCAGGAGACGGAGGCCGACCTTAAGTCGTTTCTCAATCGCCAGATAGGGGACAAGGGCGAGACCCGCCATGAGCACAATGATCGGCCCCTTGGTCAGGAAACCGAGTCCGAGTGCTACATAGAAGAGGAGGACCCAGCGTCTGGCACCGATACCGGGCTGGGAACCCTCGGGATGGAGGCGTCGCCAGGCTGCATAGATAGCCAGTGTGGTGAAGAACGCGAGCGGGCCGTCGTTACCTGCCTGGCGAAGTTCGGCGATGAAGAAGCCGAGCGAGCTGAGCATCAGACCGCTCGCGAGCCCCACGTCGTGGCCCCCGATCCGTTTGCCCAGCCCATAAACTAGCCCGATCATTCCGATCGCGGCCAATGCGCTCGGTAGGCGGACGATCCACTCATTGCGTCGACCGGTCAGGGTCATTAATGTCGCGATTGTCCATCGCGGCAGAGGCGGCTTTTCCAGCCGAGGTCGACTTTGGATTTGAGCGATCAGCCAGTGATTCTCCGCCACCGTATCGATCGCCTCGGCTGCGGAGCGCTGCTCGCGCTTGCCCCAAAGATCGACCGAACCTAGGCAACCTAGAAAGGTAACGCAGGCCAGCAAGCCCAGGATCGCGACCGACGCCACCTGACTTCGATCCCGTTGCGTCGGCATCCGTCGTCTCCTCCGTGAGACTCAGAGTATCCAAACCGAATCGTAGTCTTTTGCGGTTGGGAACATACCCGAGACACGTAAACAGGACAACCCGAGTCGAATTTGCCCTTCCGGTCGCGACAAATGTGGTCAATCCGCCGGAACACTCGGTTGCCAGTGTGGCCAGATGGCGGCCTGTCCGGGTTTGAGGTCGGTCAGTTGGTGCTCGGTGTGATCGGCCATCCGCCTCAGGAAGAGCTGGCGGACGCCATTGCGCTTCGAGCCATAGAGTAACCACTTGCCATCGGCGGAAGGCTGAACATGGTAATGAAGGGTCCCTTCGTTGGCTTTGGTGAGTTGCTCCGCCTGGCCGTCGAGACTGACCTGGAATAGCTCGACATTGGGGCCGACTTTCCCGGTCGAAAATACCGATCTACCGTCCCAGGACCAGACCGGGAGGTCGCTGCTTCCTCCGTGGAAGTCGGGGACGTCAAGGAGTTCGACCACACCTCGGTAGCCGGCTCGATCGAAGAGTTTCCGCAAGCCCGTTCCATCAGCGCGAACGATGTGGGGATGGCAGTTATAGTGCTCGCCGGCCACGAAGAGAACCCACCGGCCGTCGGGCGACCACGTCGGCCCGAAGTTGAACGGGAGGCCAGTTTCGACCCTGTAGGGGTTCGTGCCATCGGCGTCGGCAAGGAAGACCTGATAGTTCTTGTGGTAAGCAATCCGCTTGCCGTCGCGGGAACTGGTGAACCCATAGGTGAATTCGTTCGAGCCTTTGGTCAGGTCCACCTTGTTGCGACCGTCCCGATCCATCCGGAACGGGTGCGAGTTGCCATCGATCAAAGCGGTCATACCGAGCTTGGACGAATCGTTCGGCCAGAAGAAGGCGCTATTGTAAAAGCTGACCCGCTCGACAGACGTCACGTTCGTCGCCACTGCTGCCTGCATGTTCACAAGGTAAGAGTCTAAGAGCCAACCCTCCTTGGTGAACCGAAAGCTCTTATGCTCCTCCTCGTACTCCGCATTCTGCGGACTCTCCCAGCCGCGACTGATGACCGCTGTTGCTCCATCGGGTGACCAGCCCACGAACTGGGTCCAGGCGTCATCCTGATCAACGAGGTTACTCGCCACCTGTCGTTTATTTAAGCCGTCTGTATTGATAATCATCGCGCGCATGGTTCGGATATTGGCATGTCTACCACCAGACAGATTTGTTTGTAGTTCTGTGTAGCCAATGAGACCTTTCGGTCGATCGGGGGGTGCCCCGAGGCCTATCGTGGTGGTCATAGCCAGCGTGAACCAGCCGACGTGAAGGCGATTTATCATCACTGTCATCCTCTGTAGCTATTGTATGTTCGTAAAGTTGTGATAAGACTGTTTTGGAGTTCGTTTCGAGCACCGAAGTTCACGCTCTAAAATGACCGCCCTGCGCGTGACAATCAAGGACTTTGCCGGGAGCCATGCAGAATTGCGGTTGTGCGTCCAAGAGGTTGTCACCACACCTGGCGTACCCTTATGCTAGCAACAGACTTGATTCCACCCGACGCTTCTCAGCAGGGCTCCTTGCATGACACCGCTGGCAATCCTTGTCCTGGCCTGCGGCGTAGTTGGCGATGCGCCGGCTCGACCCTCGCCGAACATTGTGTACATCCTGGCCGATGATCTCGGTTATGGCGATCTTCGCGCCATTTGCCCGGGCTCGAAGCTTGCCACCCCTCGACTCGATCGGCTGGCGGAGCAGGGGATGGTCTTCACCGATGCCCATTCGGGATCCGCGGTCTGTTCACCAACGCGGTACGGGATCTTGACTGGCCGGTACTCGTGGCGGTCGAAGCTCAAGAGCGGGGTGCTTGGCGGCTATTCACGACGGTTGATCGAGCCGGGTCGCCTGACCGTTCCATCACTCCTGAAACAGCACGGGTACCGGACTGTCGCCATTGGTAAGTGGCATCTGGGCATGGATTGGCCCCTCAAGGCAGGGGGATTCGCGACCGATTATCCCGATGCCTGGAAGGTCGATTATTCGGTGCCGATCGTGAACGGGCCGATGTCGGTTGGCTTCGACTCGTATTTCGGCATCAGTGCGTCACTCGACATGCCGCCTTATGTTTACATCAAGAACGATCAAAGTCTCGGCCTGCCCACCGTAGAGAAGACCTGGATTCGCAAAGGGCCCGCGCACGAGGATTTCGAGGCGATTGACGTTCTACCCAGGCTGACTCGTGAGGCGATTGCCTTTCTCGATCAGCAGACGAAGACCACGCCGTTCTTCCTCTACATGCCACTGGCTGCGCCTCACACGCCGATCTTGCCGACCGACTCCTGGCGAGGTAAGAGCGGCATCAATGATTATGGCGATTTTGTCATGCAAGTGGATGCGGCGATCGGTGAGGTGCTTGATGCGCTAGAACGGACCGGGCTTGCTGAAAATACATTAGTGATTGTCACGAGTGATAATGGTTGTGCCCCTGTTGCCAAGATCGACGAGATGATCGCCAAAGGCCATTATCCCAGTGGTCCCTTACGAGGTCATAAGGCCGACATCTTCGAGGGGGGGCATCGTGTCCCGATGATCGTTCGCTGGCCGGGTCACGTGAAGCCTGGCACGAGGTCGGATCGGCTCGTGGGTCTGATGGATCTTATGGCGACCTGTGCCGAGATCGTCGGAGCGAAGTTGCCCGACGGAGCAGGAGAAGATAGTGTGAGCATTCTTCCAACCTTACGAGGCCAGGATCAGCCCCCGCGCCTGCCGCTCGTTCATCATTCGGCGAATGGGTCGTTCGCGATCCGCCAAGGCCCGTGGAAGCTGGCGTTCTGCCCCGATTCCGGAGGTTGGAGTATCCCGAGGCCCGGAACCGAGGAAGCGAGAAAACTCCCAGACCGGCAGCTCTACAACCTGAGCGACGATCTAGCCGAGACCAAGAACCTCCTGGCCCAATATCCCGACGTCGTCGCCCGATTGACCAAGACGATGCAGACCTATGCTACTTCCGGTCGGAGTACGACCGGTGAACCACAAAAGAACGAAGGTCCGATCAACTTCCAGCGTCTCAAGCCCGCGAACCCATGACGCCAAGCGAGCCCGAATTAGAGGAAGCAAGTCTCTCGTCCTGCTGACGATCGGTCAAAGAATCTCAGAGCATGCCGAACTCGCGCCGACTACTGACTGAGAACCGCTCGTCCAAATAGCGGGCGAGGGCGGAAACCAGAATTCCTTTCGCCTCTTCCTGGGTGTATCTGAGATCCTGGGTCAGCTCCTTCGCCCGCCCGCTGATTGCATCCGCGATCAGCTCGTGACAGATCGTGTACCTATCGAAGGCGCCGCCTTCGCGATGGGGCACGTTGGTGTAAGCGTACCGGAGGATTTCTGCGATCTCTCGGTGCCGAGTCAGGTCGCCCTCCTTGATCAGCTCGACTAACACTGCGTTGAAATAGCTGTCCCCGAACTCTCGCTCGGCCCCTCTCATTGCGGCGCGAAGCCCGAAAGCAAACCGCTCCGCCTCCTGATCGGGGCTGATGGACTTGACCTCCAGCTTGATGAGCCCGGTATTGAGGTCGTCATCCCACAGCACTGTGTCGAGCTGGGTCGGGCTTCCGTCTTCCTTGAATTGGACATACATTTCCGGCCTCCCTTGCCCGAACGCGCCGTTCGGCTGGAAGACCTCCAAGGAGGCAGAGGTATTGTTGAGCGAGAGGCGTCTCTTCCAATCGCGCAATCGCGGGTGTCGCGGTTCATTCGTTTCGCCAAAAAATTCATCGATCGTGGGCATGTGATTTCACTCCCGAAGTCGCCTTGTCATCCCTCGAGTCATTTGACAAGGCGGACAGAACAAACAGCCCCGCGTTCCGGCAGGCGACTGGGCGGTTCGCCTTGATCACGGCATCGCGGTTCTCGTCCGCAAAGTCAGAGATCCCCTTCACCACACACCAGACCGGGTCCTCCCAACTCGCGGAGGCGGCCAGGAGACCCACCCCTTCCATCTCTCCCCCGATGATCGGATCTTCGCCTGAAGGTACGCTCCGTACAAGTTCGTTTCGGTAGAATCCGCTGTGGATTCGCGCCGCCCCCGACAGCATTGCACCCAATTGGACGTTGAAATCGTGCGGTCGGCTCTGCTCCCTCCGGAATAACTCGATGAGGGCCGGTCGGGCCGGCTCGCGCGTAGCCTGTTTGTATTCGCTCATGAATCCCTCTCCACAAGACCATCGTTTCAGACGACAGCGGCGGGCAGGCTTGATGTCCCGGTTATCGTACGGGATGAGTGACGTCGAGACCAGGACGTCGCCGGGTCTCTGTCTCTCGGGGTCGATGCCGAAGGCCATCCCAACCTGGACGATCGCTTTCGCGCCCGTTGCAGGTCGGAGCCGCATCGCCCTCTCAGCCGTCCCGAAGAAGCCGATCGACCCCATGACGAACTTCTTCTCGGGATCAAGTGAAGGCGGCAGGACGATGACGCCAGGTTCATTACCGACAGGGCCCAGATCGTAGTAGTCAACCTTGAGGGGGGTGTCCTTCGCCTTGACCTTTAAGAATGGAATCCCGCAGGTGTCCGCTGCTTCCTTCAGGCCTCTCTCCTCGGCGGGGGTTGCCACGAGGAGTAATAGGGAGCATCTGAACTCGTGTGGGACCGGCTTTTCGTGCATGGCGACCCCTCGACGAGACCTGATAACCCAATCCTCAGGCGTGTGAGCCTCATGACATCCATCATATTCGTAGTATAGTCGCTGTTCAGTCTTTCGAGGTCACACGGTCGTCTATTTTCTTGATGGTTAGTTCTTGTCGAGTCCTGAAAGTTAATAAATTTTCATAAATCGACCAGAAGAACCTATTATTAATAATGCACTGACAATTCGGCAATTATGCAAATTTCTGTGTACAATGAGTCGCACGTGACCAGTGATTTCCGTGTGCTGAGAGGCCGTCTTCGAGCCTTGCTCAAGGCGATCGTCGCGTTACTCTTCGATCTTATGAGCGTCCGTCGAGAGACCGTCAAGAGTTTTTACGAGCCCGGTGATTGCCACGAACGGACGTCCCCGCATCCGCTGTGTGGCTCAGTTGAGGATCGTTCAGAACAAACAAGAGGAATGCATGCGTATCGAGTAAAAGTCGCATTACATGTATTCCTCGAAATTTTCAAGATGCTTGTCATCGTCGGCAACGATCCGGATCATGCCGATGCAGTTTCCCGCCTTGCGCGGCTGGTGACGTTTCGGCGATTCGCTGACGAGTTTCGCCACCGGTTGCTGGTTCCGGGTCAGAATCACTTCATCCCCAGGCGTCAGACTGTCGAGCAGTTCGGGCAACGTCACCGTAATATCTTCCACTGCCATCGTCGTTTGCATGAACTTCTCCTCCGGTCACGTTGACCAAAACTCGCAGTGAACTTCCCAAGGATGCCAGGATCGCTCCGAGACCGGCATCTGCCAGTAGTACTCAGAGAAGAGACACCTCGTGAATCGGCCGTTACGGGGATTTCGCCCTTAATCCGTCTGTCGCATGAGCTTAGCCGGGGCCTTGATCGCCTCAATCAAGACCGAGGGCGGATGCTGGACCTGTTGAGATTTGTAGATTCCGCCGAAAGATCGGATTTGACTACTCACGTAGACTCTATCGCCTGGATAAGATGATAGAGTGAAGAATCGCCCGTTCTCTGTTACTTGTGACGATCGAGGACTGCACCTGATGACTCACCCCCGCCGAGGGCGACACTCGCTCGCCCTCCTTCTGATGGCCGGCACCATGGCCTGGCCCCTCACTTATACATTGGCTCAGTCCCCAGCCAAAGAAGGTCCTGCGAATTCTGGCCAGCCACAAGAGGCTGGGCCGAAAGATGCGCCGATTGGGATTCCTCCCGAAGTGCTCGCCCGGTTGGGTGGCATGGTGGGCGGAGGAGTTTCAGGACCAAACGAAGCCGATTTCCCTTCCCTTGAGAAGGTGACGGAAGGCTACGAGAAGATCGTCTCGACCGCCGATGGTCAGGCGAGCCTCTACACCATTTGGGTCCGGCGCAAAGATGGTCAGATGCTGGCCGAACTTCCGCGCAACTATATGGCGCAAAAGCACTTTATCGCCATGACTGTGGCCAGTGGCGAAACCTATGCTGGGCTTCAGGCAGGCGATACCTACGTCTACTGGAAGGCTTACGACAAGCGGTTGGCGCTGATCGAACCCAATATCGAGACCCGATCGACGGGCGATAATGAGTCGAAGTCGTCGGTTCAGCGACTCTTCACCGACCGGGTTCTCCTGGATGTGCCGATCTTGACGATGGTTCCGCGCGGCGGTCCGGTGATCGACCTTGATGAACTTCTGGTCGGCAATGCGTCCAAGTTCTTCGGCCCTCGGGTCATGGTGAGCAACCCCCGTTTGAGCACCATCAAGACCGCCAAGGCGTTCCCGAACAACGTTGAGATTGGTATCGAAGTACCGACCCGGAATGGTCAGCTTCAGACCTTGCACTACTCGATCAGCCTGATCCCCGATAACACTGGCTACACTCCTCGCGTGGCCGATGAGCGGGTCGGCTTCTTCACGACGGCGTACACCGACCTCGGCAAGTTCAAGGAACGTGAGACCCGCACTCGGTTCATCAACCGCTGGAATCTGGAAAAGGCCGACGCCTCGCTCGACATCAGCCCGCCCAAGAACCCGATCGTGTTCTACATTGAGCACACCACCCCGGTTCGCTACCGACGTTGGGTTCGGGAAGGGTTACTCTTCTGGAACACAGCGTTCGAGAAGATCGGCATCTCCAACGCGATCGAGGTCTATTACCAGGACGCCGCCACCGGTGCCCACATGGAGAAGGACCCCGAAGATGTCCGCTACAACTTCATCCGCTGGCTGAACAACAATATCGGCACCGCCATCGGGCCAAGCCGCGTTCACCCGCTGACCGGCCAGATTCTCGACGCAGACATTATCTTGACCGACGGCTGGATTCGCCACTATTGGAAGCAATTCAACGAAGTGCTTCCCGAAGTTGCGATGGAGGGCTTCAGCGCAGAGACCCTCTCCTGGCTCGAAACCCACCCCGAGTGGGACCCGCGTTTTCGGCTCGCTCCTCCGGCTGAACGTCAGTCGATCCTCAACGAACGTGCCCGACTCGGTGCCAGGCCGTTTGGCGATCATGCGATGACCCATGCCGATTCCAAGTTGCTCGGCACCAACGAGTACGACGGCCTGATCGGTCGAGGCAGCCAGACCAACGGCCTTTGCCTGGCCTCGCGCGGTAAGGCGATCGATGTGGCGACGATGCGTATGCACCTCGACATGATCGACTTCGACGATCTCGACGCACAGACTCCTGCACCTGCTCCCAAGCCGGGCGACCCCGCCAAGCCCTCCGATGCACCGAAGACCCCCGAGAAACCCAAGCCCAAGCTGGTCGACGGGATGCCCGAGGCCTTTATTGGACCTCTGCTTGGCGACCTTGTCGCACATGAGGTAGGGCACACTCTGGGCCTTCGGCACAACTTCAAGGCGTCGAGCATCTACACCTTGGCCGAGATCAATAGCAAGGCGATCAAGGGGACCAAGCCGTTCACCGGATCGGTCATGGACTACATCCCGGTCAACATCAACGTGGAAACTGGCGAAATCCAAGGCGATTACGGCATGATTGGCCTCGGGCCTTATGACCTCTGGGCGATCGAGTACGGCTATGCCTTCACGAACGACCTGAAGCCGATCCTCAGCCGAGTGGCCGAGCCGGAACTCGCCTACGCCACCGATGAAGATACCGGTGGGCCCGACCCGCTCGCGCGGCGGTATGACTTCAGCAAGAATCCGCTCGACTACGCCAAGAACCAGATTCGGCTCGCCAAGTATCACCGAGGTCGGATTCTCGACAAGTTCGTCAAAGATGGCGATAGCTGGTCGAAGGCCCGATCGGGGTACGAACTCACCTTGCTTAGCCAGACGACCGCCGTCAATGCGATGGCCGGATGGGTGGGCGGAGCGTTCATTACTCGCGATCGCAAGGGAGACAAGAACGCTCGGCTCCCGGTCGAGGTCGTTCCGGTCAAGACTCAGCGCGAGGCTCTTGAGTTCGTCATCGCCAACAGTTTCTTCGATGAGTCCTACGGCCTGACTTCGGATCTGCTCAGCCGGATGACGGTCGACAAGTGGCTCGACGGTGACGGAGCCCGGTTCGCCATGAACAGCGAGCCGACCTGGCCGATCCACGATCGGATCATGGGCATTCAGGCATCGACCCTGACCATGATCATGAACCCCACCACACTTCGCCGCGTCTACGACAACGAATTCCGGATTCCCGCCGACCAGGAAGCGGTAACGCTTCCCGAGTTGCTCGGTACGGTGACCTCGTCGATCTGGAAAGAGCTCGAGACGAAGGCAGAAAAGCCCTATACGGCTCGCAAGCCGATGATCTCCAGCCTCCGTCGAAACCTCCAGCGTGAGCACATGGAGCGACTCATTGATCTGACCCTTCCGAGCAGTGGGTTCACCGCCGCTCAGAAGCCGATCTCGAACCTCGCAATGATGGAGCTACGCGGGATGCGGGAGAAGATTGGCAAAGCTCTCGAACAGTCGGGAGCCAACGCCGATCCCTACACCGTCGCCCACCTGACCGAGATCAAGGATCGGATCGGCAAAGCCCTTGACGCTCATTACATCTACAACGCCAAGGACTTCGCTCCCAGAGGCCAGCAGACCTTCATCCTCCAAGCCGAAGGCCAAGAGAAGAAGTAATCCGAAACCATGAGAGATCGGGCATACGTGCCTGAAATCAATCCCCCAAGGGCCGGCCTCCTTCACCGAAGGGGCCGGCCCTTTGCAGGGACTGCCCACGAATGGCTCACTTGGCGACGATGTCTGAACGAGTTCGCCCCGTAGCTCTTCACAGCCAAGGCAAGCGCACCCGCAGCGTCACGGCCAGGACAAAGACTCCCGAGAGGGCCGATCGCCTTGGGCCCCGACGACAAAGCGGCATTTCCAGCCGCTCCCGAGGGGTTCGACCAGAAGCGTGAAGGGATCGAACACGGTAAGATCCAGACGGTGGAATACGACTCTACGACCGAAGAATGTACCCCACATCTGGCATCTACCAACTGAATTCTGGAGGGCATCCGTTCCTGGGTTCATGCGGGCTTGGGATTAGCGCAGTCTCGCGCGTGTGTTTTAGAACGTCGCAGACGGTCTGAGAGAAGGATGCTCGGCTTTTCGACAAGTCGAAACATGACTACTGCTGCACCAAGACTTGCCAGGAACGCAACCCCCATCCCCAGAAGACCCATCCATGGAGAACGGCTCCAGAGCCGTGAGCCCACGCTTTCGACGAGCCACAGGGTGGGGTAGTGGATCAAGAACAAGCTGTAGGAGATGTGTCCAATGGCAATGAGTGGTCTAAAGAGTTTATAAGAATTGATCCAAGTGCTTCGACTGAACCAGTGAATGAGGACTCCGACCGCCAAGGCGAGTGCCAGGCGATCTCGCCACTCGACGATCAGGCCCCCGACCAGAACGGTTGCGTAGAGCCAAAACATGGTGACTGGAACCCGGCCGGTGGAGGACCAGCCGCAGATCACTCCCAGGTAGAGGGATCCGAAGTAGTACGAGAGCCAGATATCGTGATCGGGGTCCTGGTTCCAGACGAAGACGGACATGATCGCCCAAGGCATTGACAGTGAGATGAGCAGGGCGGAGTCGAGCATGCGAGATCGGACGCGGAACAACGTGATGAGGGCGCGGTGGATTAAGATCATCAGGCCGAAGAGAAGGCCAAACTGGAAGTCGATCCCGAGATACCAGAACCCGACCGAGAGATGATGATAACCAAGAAAATCTTGCAAAAATAAGATATGCGAGAACATTGCCTGCCATGAGATCTCGTCATATAACGGAAATGTCGAGAACCTTGCTGGTACAAGAGCGGTCAGCGTCAGCATGATGACAATGGTTGCAAGATAGGGAAAGCCAAGTCGCACATAACGCCTCGCGACGAACCGGGCGTAATCTTCTAGGCCGAATGGACCGCGACTCAGCGTCAACGCAGTCACGAATCCGCTGATCACGAAAAAGACCTGAACTGCGAGTCGGCCATATCCCCAAACCCAGTCGATTTGGGTCGGGATCAACTCCATGGCCAGGTCGGACGATGGTCCATAGGTGCAAATATGATGAGCAACGATCATCATGGCTGCGAGCCCACGCAGCGCGTCGATAAAATCGAGGCGATGCCGCACACCGGTAGGGGCATCAGCAGGGGCCAACCCCGCAGTCCCCACGATTGCTTTCGGCTCGCTGGGAACCGTTGGGATGGGTTCGTCCAAGGAGAGTTCTCAAATCTGGGCCGACTCACTCACTCAGGCTGGTGATCCACGTGGAACCGACGTTCCAGGATCGTCGAATCAGTACCAAGAATCCAGAGTTGCGCAGATCTGGACCATGATTTTGTGGAGGGTCGGTGGTTCCCCAACATCGGGGTGTATCCCACAAAGGTACGAAAACTCTCACAGAACCCATCGGCGACTATCAATAAGAGACCCGCTGAAAATGGGTTTGAAGCTTAACAAATAGGGTTTGTCAGCTTCGTTGACGAAATAAGCTCAGTATTCTCGTTAGTTCGCAGCGTCGATAATCCCTCACGAACTGGCTAAAGCCTAACTGGCAGGGGGGCGTTCCTCGGATTCGAGTTGAACGGAGTCTCCCAAATCTTGGAGTCACAGCATACCACCGATTTGAGGACGCCGTTTTGTCGTAACTCCCTGTACTTCCAGCGAATCTCAAAATCGCTGCGAGAGTTTTCGTACCTTTGCGGGGGAACCCCCAACCACCGGGGGCACGTTACTCATCGCGACCGGCTGGCGGAAAACGGTCGAGCGGACCGTCTTCATAGTAGTCGATATAACCGATCATCATTTCATCGAAAGTCTGCTCTCCCCAACGGACGACCTGGGTGGGGTCCGGATTTGCGAGGTTCGCCAGCGAGTTATCGAAGTGGGCGAGGCAATCGATCCGTGTCCCTCTGGGGAGTGACAGAGGCTCGCTCAGGCGATAGACACTCTGCCAGGCGAAGTCGTACGCAGGGACGGAAAGCAAGGGTTCTGTCCGACCGTTGGGATAAGTGACATTATAGATGAAGTCTTTACCTCGGAGATGCATATGAGGCATAAAACTCAGCAAGTGGGCGTCGCGTACGAAGGTCCATGAGCTTCGCGAAACATGATTCGCCACACCAGCGGGAATCGATAACGCCTTGTCGGAGATCCCCCTCGTCAACGCCCTATGCTCGGGAGGTCGAGTGGCAATGACCAAGCCGATCGAGGACCGGTCGTATCGGACTTGACCAATGGGTGTATAGTGGATCTCGAACTTCAGATCCGACCCGGCTGGGATCTTCTTGGCCACGCCGGGCGGAAAGATCGAGGGCATGTCCCCAGGCGCATACCCCACCAGAACCGTCTTGGGATTTGGCTTGCCGTCGGCTCCTTTAGAGTGATCATCAATAAAAACGAAGATATGATGAACCACAGCGCGGTCACCGGGGCGGATCTCAGCGGCCTGAACCCAGACATCTTCTGTGAAGTGAGTTGGAATACGGAGGTGTTGGGTGGGTAGGGTCCCCTCGGCCTTCACAGCGTAGCTTTCGGGCATTTCGAAAAGGAGGTCTGGTGAACCAATCGTCCACCCTTCCGAAAAGTTCGGCGGCTTGGGCGCGGTCGCTAGATCGCCCGCCGGTGCCGCTTGTTCGACCCAAGCAAGCAGCACGGCCCGCTCGCGCGGACTGAGACTACGATCGTTTTCAAAGTGACCGTAGCGAGGGTCCGCCTGCCAGGGAGGCATCCGGCGATCTTCCACAACCTCGCCGATCGACGTCGCCCACCGCCTGGCTTGCTCATAGGTCAAGAGCGAGAATGGGGCAACCTGCCCAGGTCGGTGACACGACCCGCACTTCGCATGAAGGATTGAAGCCACTTCACCTGCGTAGGTCACATTGCCAACATCGATCGTCACCTCGGCCAATTCGGGGGCGGATTTAAGTCCGCCTGGAGCGGCCCGAAGCTGTGCTCGAGCTTGAACGACCTCGCGTTCGATCGGGCAACCGACAACAGGCGTGGTCGCGACCGAGACGGTCCGCCCTGTCAGTAGGGCGTCGAGCGCTTCGGTCAAGTAATGCCGTGTCGGCTGATCTTTTCGCGAGCCGAGCGCATATTGATCATCGATCGCTCCTTGGTAGAGGAGTTGTCGAGATCGACCGTCGATCACCAAGGTCTCGCAGGTTCGTTGGGCCAATAACTGGTCGGCGAGCTTATTTGCGGGATCTTTCAAGACAGGAAAAACGATCGCCGCCGATCGAGCGTGCGCTGCCACATCTTCGACCGATTCACTCGCGTTCGAGTTCACCGCGATGAAGGCGACCCCACGATCTTTGTAACGCTCGGCAATCTCCATGAGGCGGGGCAGGTAGAGGTCCCCAACCGGGCAGCTCGTGCCGGTGAAGACGAGAACTACCGCCGCTTTCGTTTGGAATTGCGTCAGCGAGACCGACTGATCCGTGAGGACATCGCGAAGCGAGAAGTCCGCGACCGCTGTGCCCAGCTTTCGGCCGACCATCCTCGATCCCGGTTGAAAGGCGAAATATCCCACAGTCAAACTCAGGAGCAATCCAACAAAGACCAACCTACGTAAGGATTTCCGTCGTCCCGATCCGATCTTCTCACGAGCGACGATCGGGACGAGCCTACGCAATCGCCGCAAAGCGTGCTTGCCAGAGACGGGAGGAGCTGGATTCATCAACGGGATCTCCGTGCAGCACCCGTCGTCGATCCCACCGGCATATTGTGCGTATCGATCAAAGGATCAGAAGTATCGCCCGATATCATGCCCACTCTTACAGTTCCGTCAATCGCGGTTCGTCACATTTTTGGAGGCGCCCAAAACCGCAAAATGGTGCCCCAACTTTACCCTCAAGCCAAATCTCGGTCGCATGATTCGGAATGGATGAGGACATGAAAGCATTACCGAGTTCAGTTGCTGTTTGCCGTCGAAGTGATCGATTAGCTCAGAGATAAGCAATTGAAGATTCGTCCGGCGAGAGCGCCAGAGCTTAAGAAATGCAGACTCATTGTTGACTTTGGGTCGGGTTATGGAAACGATCTTGATGAGCTTCGCACGGAATGACTCAGCTAGGCGGTCCGACAAAAATGGAGAGCGACATCCGATGATGGTCACATCGATTAGGACTTTTACTCTAAGTTTCGTTGTCGCATTGACCGCGATCCTAAGTGCGATCGGTGCGGACGATCCGCCCAAGATCAAGCTTTCCGACTGCCCGGCTCCTGTCAAAAAGACGATCGAACTGGAGGCGAAGGGGGCCAAGATCGATGGAGTGGTTAAGACGACTCTCGAAGAAGAGACGACTTATGCGGCAAGCTTCGTGATGGGGACTCGCCACTATCACATTGAAGTCGACGCCGACGGAACCCTCAATGAGTTGAGCCTTGAGGTCGGCGACGATGAGGTCGCGTTCACGAACTGTCCTGCGGCTGTGCAGGCGATGTTTCGCAAAGAGACTTCCAAAGAGACAAAATTCGATGTCTTGAGCAAGGATCTCAAGTATGGGGTCACGATTTATGAGGCGGTGGTCGCGGTTGGGAATAAGGAGTACTCGATCGTCGTCGCCGAGAACGGGACGCTGGTCGAAAAAATGCTGATCTTTGCCGAAGATGAGATCGACCTCTCACACTGCCCGACTGCTGTCCAGCATACCCTCAAAGAGCATGCACGCGGGGGCGAGATTGGTGGGATCACTCGCTCAACCGGAATCAGCGGGCATGTTTACGAGGCAGAACTCCAAATTGCAGGTAAGGCATATCTCCTCGAGGTCACCGAAGGGGGCGGCTTGATTACCAAGTCGCTCTTGGATGACCTCGACCAGAGTTGACACGAGGTTTCGCTCAGCGGATCGTCAAGGCGGTGCTGAGTTCTCGCATCGCCAACTGAACCGATCCAAGGGCTTGGGCGTGGCTGGTCGTTCTCCCTTGGGTGGACAGTTGCTGATTCACTGCCCCGAGGGATTGGGCCGCCTTGCGCATCCGGGCGTCGGATTGCGCTTGTGGCAGAGGTTTATGGTTCTGATTGGCGACGACGTTCTGTCGCCCTCGGCCTCCAGCGTTGTTCATCCCCGTCCTCCGCGACGAGGTATGCGAGAGTTGGCTCACTGCTCTGCTGATGGCGTGGATCGCCTTGACACGATGGCCCTTGTAGTCGTGGTCGAGCCGGGCAAGCGACGTTCGCGTCGAACGCAGTCGCGAGACCAAGAGGCGAGTCGAGCGGTTGTTCGTTGCCGAGCGATTCGAGTAGCTGTTGCCTCGGTATTGCCGGACCCCCGGTCGATAGGCATAGGTCCGCCCACGGCGGGGTTGCGGGCCTGGTCGGTACGTCCTCTGACGCTGCATGGACTGCCTTGTCATCGCAGACTGTGCGTTCGCTTGGCGTTGCATTGCCTGCAATTGCAGAGATTGGCGTTGCATCGCTTGATATTGCATCGCCTGGCGCTGCTGATTCCTACTGTGGTTTTGGGCAACGGCTTGGGGTTTTGATGCCGAGAAGTGGGGTGCTTTGGGAGGCTTCGGGGCCGCCGGCTTGCCATCGGCCACCGCGTCTGGGACCAGGCTCAAAAGCATGCCGACCACCATGACCAACGTCACGATCCGCCGAGTTCGCGTCTTCATGGAGAGATCCCCGCGCACGTTGATCGTCCGGGTTCGGGCTCCTCGCGTCGTAGCGTCGGCGAGAAAGTCAAGACGATCAAGGCTATGGAACTCAACCCCGTCGCGGACTCAAAGTATCTCGAACCGCCGCTCTGAGGCATTTTGTTTCCCAAATACAACCTGGTCCTCTTCATTGCTTGCGTAAGAACCATCCTTTCGTGGTGGAATCGGTCTTGAAGAACTGAAGGAGCAGATTGCCTACCTTCCGCTGAGTCTGAGCGGACTCGTGCATCCGGTCGTTTTCCGGGAAGTCGTCGATCCCGAATCGAACGCCATTGCCGCGAGAGGTTGTTCCGTTCGACCAGCAATACGCCACCCAAATCAGTCTATGGATATTCGTTCGGATGATGTTCGTTGGCGAGGACTCTTCCCGGGCTGGGACACGCGGGCATCGGTCGGGAAGACCCTGGGGCACCCGAAGAAAAGTGATTCCTTGCCTATTCCTGAGGATCGTGATTCTCATGTTGTGACCCTCAGCTTGACGAGTCTTCCTTTTTTCATTTTGAACTTTGATTCTCCATTGAACCGACTTTTTGAGAGTTTGATGCACAAGAATATTTGCGAAGGACAATCCAAAAAGATGTTCTAAGCTTCAGAGGCTTTTGGCCTACCCTGATTGTCTCCGAGGTGATTTGTCGGAGGATCGCGCACGGGAGTCGTGGCGGATCCAGTTTTCATCATGATATTTAGCAGGATTGGTCGATTCCGCGATGTTTGCGGAACTGAGCCGAAGCGTTCAACGTCTTGATTCCCTGCTTCGGAATCGGGATGGCGGCTCATTCGGGATGTTGGCTCCGAGGAGGAGTACCTCTAGTGCAAACGGATTCGGCAATGCGGCGATTGGTCTGGTCGCTTTTGATCGTGGCCTTCCTCCTCAGGTTAGGTTTAGGGCTCGCGTTAGGACTAAATGATCCTCCCAAGACCGGCTCCGATGCCGAGGAATACGATACTTACGCTTGGAATGTGGTCAAGGGTCATGGATATCGGGGCATGAGTCCCGACGTGTCCAACCAAGACCATTTAACCGCCTATCGGCCTCCAGGAACCTCACTGACGTGGGCGATGATCTACCGAGTCGTCGGTCATCGCTTCGATGCGATCCGTCTTTTTGGATGTATTCTTGGCGCGGCTTCCGTATACGAGGTGTTTCGGCTCGGCCGGCGGCTGTTTACAACCAATGTTGGGTTAATTTCCGCAGCGGGATACACGATCTTCCCCCACGCCATTTTCTATTCCGTTGATCTAGGATCCGAAGTCGGGGCAACCTACCTATTCCTGCTCTACCTCAATCTTTTGCTTGACTTCGCCGATCGTCCCAACTGGACCAGCGCAACACTTGCGGGACTGGCCTTGGGGCTGGCGATGCTCTACCGGCCTGCATTCATGTTCATGATTCCGCTGACCATTCTCTGGGGAGCCTGGCAGTTCCGTAAGGTCCCTCATTCGATTGTCCAGGCCTCCTTCACAGTGGTCGTGGCGGTTACCTGCTTGATCCCCTGGACCGTGCGGAATTACGTTGTCTTCCAAGCCTTCATCCCGTTCTCAACGATGGGTGGGTCGGTCCTGCTCCAAGGCAATAACCGAATCGTGGCCGAGAACCCCGAGTTCTTCGGTTACAACGTCTGGGACACGCAGATTCCCGAGTATGCTGATGCCCTTCGAGCACCCAACGACGAGCTTGTTCGCGACCGAGTCGCCGGTGATCTGGCGAAGGCGTGGATGAAGGACAACCTGGAAAAGCTTCCGCTCATGGCTCTGGCCAAGTTGTATCGCGGCTGCACCCCCTTCTTGCAGCCGAAATCACCTTGGCATTTCCGTTGGGGAACAAGTTTGTCTTGGGGGCCTGTCCTCGTCCTGTTTCTGCTATCGGTGATCCCAACGCTGGTGGGCATGCTTCGATCCGAAAACCCGGGATGGATCATTCACCTGGGTCTCTTGCATTATGTTGCGGCGACCCTGATTTTCTTTGGCTACGCCCGTTATCGCCACGCGATCGAACCCCTCTGCCTGGTCCTTGCCGCAGTAAGTTTGCAGTATCTTTGGATCGAGATCGGCTCGTACGTAGTGAATACAGTTCGAGTGTTGAAGAGCAACACGAGACCGCTCCAACCCTGGAGCGTTCCCTCTCGCTTGATCCAAGCAAACCGTCGCATCGGCTGGCGTGATAAGGTCGTACCAGCCACGTCAGACGCCCAGGTTTAGAGTCGCCCCGCAGCCCTGACGCGGTCTGTTTCCTATACCGAAGGTCGGGACGTTGGAAAGGAAGCGAAGCCCCACGCCGATCGCCCAGACTGCCCCGAACTGGACTTGGATTCACCGCGAATCTGATAAAAAATCGCCTGTTTGACATTGCTTGGTCGAGTTCTCGGGCTCCGATTGACAAAATCTGGCGATCTGCGATAACTCGCAACGCAGGATGCGGCAGATCTCGTCGTCCCATGGATGGGGCGGTTCCAGCGAGGTCTCACCCGACGTCCGATCCTCGAAACTTCGACGCCGACTCCCAGGGAACAGATCCCTGATGTGTGGCCGGGAGGCGAGTTGATGCGGACCGAGAGCCCCGACTCCCCCCGTTCGGCGTTCGATCGTATGAGATCGCGATTCGCCCAGTTCGGCACATGGCTAGCCGATCGCCCCTACCAAGCGCGATGGGGGCTGGGCATCGGTGCCGTCGTGATCATCGCGGCGCTCATCTATCTAGCGATCCCGACCGAACCGACCACTATCGCCTGGCTCGAGAGTGGCAAAGCATTTTCCGGTGAGCACTATGCCTCGGTCGTCAAGGCCCTTGCCTCCGAGGGGATCATCTATCGGCGCGATGGACAGGGTCGAATCGGTGTGGCGGCTGAGAAACTCCGGGAGGCGCAGACAGCGCTCACGAAACACAAGGTCAAGATCGACACCGTCAATACCCTCTTCGAGATTGAACGCGACGTCTTGATCATGGACGGACCCGCAGAACGCGAGCAACGTTCACGAGGATCTACTGAGAAGTCGCTCCAAGCAATGATTGAAGATATTGATAATTCGGGTATCGAAACCGCAAGCGTGAAGATTCATCGGATCGTAGACCGGGTCGGTATCCGACCACAAACCAATGTTAGTGTCACTGTTTATGTGACGACCCAGAACAAGCGGAGTTTGAGCGGCGAGACCGTTCAGGCAATTCAAGCGTTCTCCCGGCTGATGATCCCTGAGTTGAAGCCGACTGCGGTCAATCTGGTCGATCGCCAAGGACGTGAATACCTATCCTCTAAGAATCCCACCGCTGAGGTGATGTCACTCACCAAAGCGCGTGAGGAGAAGCTCAGCGATGGAATCGCCGAGAAGCTCGACTTCATCCCAGGCGTGAAAGTCACAGTCCGGATTGATCCACCGCCGGCCCCCATTCCAACGGTAGCCATCAAGTCCGTCCTGCCGCCCGAGCCCTTCGTTCGGCCCAATCATCCGATCGAGATTACCCCACCCGGAGCGGCGGATTCGGTCGGTTCAATGCCGCCGCAACTGGTCGAGATGACCGCGATGCCGCAGGGCAAAGCCCGGGTCTTGGTGCAAGTTCCTCGTAGCTTCTATCTCCGAGAGTTCCGCGCAGCCAATCGTCGCGATCCGTCACCAGAGGATCTCGGACCTTACATCAATAAGATTCGACTGCTGGTGGATTCGGCAGTATCGATGATGTTTGCTCCCAAAGAAGGGGATGTACACATCGATATGATTCCCGACGAAATCGAGCCCTTGCTCGCTACGGGTCTGACTGCGGCTTCGGACGAGCGCCGGGTGGCTCCATGGTGGTTGCCGGTTGGAGCGATGGTGGCGGCTGGGCTGGTTTTGTCGTTCGCGGCAGTTGGGGCCAGAAGCTTACGTCGTCCGGCATTACGATCAATCGTTCCGGCTCCCCATGCCCGATTCGACGCGGCCGAGATCGCGGGACCTGGACCTTCGGAACGAGTCCGCGACCTGATCCGCCGTAACCCGACCGCTGCTGCCGGAGTCCTCCAACGCTGGATTGGTCAAGGAGGGCGCGGCTGATGAGTGCGACGACGGAATCCATCGCGAGCGAGAACACATCCGCAGTAACCTCGCCCCTGCGCAAAGCGGCCATACTACTGGTAAGTTTGGAGCAACCGCTGGCATCGCAACTGCTTGCCCAACTCGATCGATCGGCAGTCGAGGCGGTGACACTCGAGATCGCCCGACTTGATCGGATCGCTCCGACCGAACAACACTCCGTTCTTGAGGAATTTTACGGCTTGGGTTTGCGACGTCTGCGATTTGTCTTCGATGATCTTGTGAAGATGGACGATAAAGTGATTCGGGATGTGTACCACGACGAAGACTCACGCGCCTGGGCACTTGCCCTTGCGAGTGCATCTCGACCGGTACGCGATAAGGTGTTGAATGCCCTGTCGGTCAGCTCTTCGGAGTCTCTCAACAGGACACTCAATCACCTCGGCCCTTTTCGGCTGGATGACGCTGAAGCGGCTCAGGCCGACCTGGCCGAGCGACTTCGACGGCTCCATGACCATGGCCAACTCACCCTACCCGACCCCGAAGGTCAGGAGGCCATCCTTGTCTGACCTCGTCGATTTTGAAGATCTCAACCAGCTCGACGGCGGCGACCTTCGCGCTGTTTTCGATCAGGTTGAAGAGCCTCTGGTGCTTGACGCACTCGTTGGCTCATCTGTCAACCTGCGGCAGCGGCTCCTGACGACATTGCCGCGAGCCTCGGCCCAACGGATCGAAGATCACCTCATTACGCACCGTGTGGTCACGTTCGAGATGGCGTTTGCCGCCCAGCGAACGGTGGTCGAGACCATGTGCCGGCTCAGTCGAGCCGGTATCGTGGCCTTCGATGACCCTGCGGATATGGTCGCATAGACAGGCTCATCTGAGATCAACACGTTTCGACCGACCTCGGGAAAGGATGCCCCGATGTGCCGCTGGATGCCAGGCACTGGATGGTTCAACGACCAAAGGCGCTGGACGAGAGCTTTGGGCTGCTGGGGGTTGGGATTTGTCCTGATCACCGCAGTCCCAGTTCTGGCCCAAGGTCCGGACCAATCCGCGAATCCACAACGATTGACAATTTCACCTCCCTCGGGGAGGCACAGCGTATTGGCCAGTCCGGGGTCGTCCTCGACCGGTTGGTGGGCAGGAACGGCCGGCATGACGCTCGCACTTGCAGCCTTCGGCGGCGTGAGTCTGGCGGTAAAGCGTTGGGGTGTGCCCAGCGTCGGTGAACCGGCACTTCTTCGCGTTGTCAGTCGTACATCTCTGTCACCCCGACACTCCGTTTATGTCGTCAAAGTTGAAAACCGAACCCTCCTGATCGGTACTGGCCCCCAGGGTCCTCCGTCAATTCTGGCCGAACTCGCCGCCGCCGACGATCCAGGGGGGGCAGAATAATGCGCTGGTTTGCCCCCCTATTCGGCATGGCAATCTTGGTTCTGATGATAGGCGCTGGCCCCGACTCATCGGCCAACAAGCCAGTTGCCGGACCGTCGCCTGTGCAGGTCGTCTCCGCAAGTCCGATCAGTCCGGACATCGCCCGAACTTTACAATCCGTCGCCATATTCTCATTAGCACCGCTCGCCGGTGCTGCTGTGCTCATGCTAACGTCCTTTGTGCGAATGAACATTGTGCTGGTCCTCTTGAGGCAAGCGTTGGGGAGTCCGCAAGTCCCCGGCAACCAAGTCCTGTCGACACTGGCACTCTTATTGACCGCGATCGTGATGGGTCCGGCGCTTGAGCAAGTCTACACAAAGTCGATCGAGCCCTACGCTGCGGGCAAGCTGCCTGCCCCCCAGGCGTGGGATCAAGGTGTTGGGCCGATCAAGACATTCATGCTCACTCAGATCATCAGAACGAAACATGAAGACTACCTCTGGGCCATGTACCACCAGATTGAGCCCCCGAGTCCAGGGCGCGCGGAACCTACTGAGGCAGAAGAGTTTCCCCTTCGGGCGGTCGCTCCAGCGTTCTTGATCAGCGAGCTGCAAACCGCCCTCTGGATTGGGTTCTTGATCTATCTGCCGTTCTTGGTGATCGACCTGGTGGTGTCGGCAGTCCTTGCGGCGATGGGGTTGTTCATGCTCCCGCCTGCATTAGTGTCCATGCCGCTGAAACTGGTCCTCTTTGTACTTGCCGATGGCTGGATGCTGGTCGCCGGCATGTTGATCCGTGGATTTGCGTAGGATGGGCACGCCCCTCCTTCTGAGGTTTTATGAACACGTCACACGTCATCGACTGCTCACGCGAAGCGCTTCGGATGGCTCTCTTACTTGGTGGCCCACTTTTGGTGGTCGCCCTGGTTGTTGGGTTGTTCGTTGGCGTGATCCAGACGCTGACACAGATGCACGAACCTGTCGTTGCCATGGTTCCGCGACTGGTCGCCGTGCTGCTTGCCGCCTTATTTTCACTCCCTTGGCTGATCGGTCGTTGGGTGGCGTTTGCAGTCGACCTGATTGGTTCGATTCCCGATCGATTCTAATAGACGATAGAAGTAAATATTTGTGCTGAATTTAAGTTCACTCGAAGCTTGGATTCCTTTGGTCGTCCCCGGACTTCTCTTGTTCGCACGGGTGGCCGGCATGTGCGCGACCTCTCCGGGATGGTCGACGCCTGGTCTGTCCTGGCCGATGCGGATTGTGGGGGCAGGGTGGGTTGCGTTCACCGTTTGGCCATTGGTTAGTCCTTCGTTGGTTGTGCCCGAAGGGTCGATCGTCGGCTGGGCAGTTCTTGGCGAACTGATCGCGGGCGTGACGCTCGGACTGACCGCCGGCTTGATCATCGCGGGTGCTCGGCAGGCCGGTGAGGTTGTGGGGATGCAAGCCGGCCTCTCGCCCGCAGCACTCTTCGACCCCGAGGTCGGTGATGAGTTAACACCCATGGGGCATCTGTATGGTTTGATTGCCCTTGCTGTTTTTCTGTCGCTCGACGGTCCCCTTGTGCTCGTAAGTGGCTTGGCCGAGAGCTATCAGACCTGGCCGCCGGGGGGGATTGGCGGTCCTGAAGCGGTCGCCGAGGCGTTCGCTCGCGTTGGGCAAGCCCTCACTCTGGCCGTGCGAGTTGCTGCGCCTGCGGCTTTGGCCCTGACCTTGGCTGGGGTTGCGATTGGTCTCCTCGGCCGCGCCGCGCCGTCACTGCCCCTGGTCGCCTTGTCGATGCCGATCCGGTTCATTGTTGGACTCTTAATAATCCTTGCAAGTATTACCACTCTGATATCGACCTTGTCGTCGGCCTGGATGGTATCGGGCCTGGGATTTACGAAATAATGGCCAAGGAATGTTTTCATGTCCGAGTCTGAAGATCGCACTCAAACGCCGTCGAAACACCGTCGCGATCAGGCTCGTGAGGCTGGGATTGTGGCGCATAGCCCCGAATTGACCAGCGCTGTCGGGATGCTTGTAGCCGTTGGTTTGATCGCGGTGCTCGGCGGTAGCCTGATCTCAGGCTTGGTCGAACTGATCCGCGCCCCTTTGGTCGGCACGAACGACCTCTCGGTTGGCCCACTCGAGTTCGCTTCACTGGTACGCAGCCAAGTTCTCGCCGTGGTGATCCCGCTCTTGTGCATTCTGGTCGGAGCGGCCTTCGCGGCGTTTCTGACCCATCAAGCTCAAGTGGGCGGCTTATGGGTTCCTTCGAGGATCGCGCCCGACCTATCGCGTCTTGCCTCAGGTTGGCCCGGAATGGGCGCGGGGATGTTCGACCGATTGGGCCGAGGTCTGTGGGGACTGGCCAAGGCGACGATCGTCGGGGCGGTAGCGGCCTGGGTCATCACGAGTCGCTGGACGGAATTTCAGACATTGGGACGTTTGGATTCCACGTCGATAACACAAGTGTGTGGCGCGGCAGTGCGAGCACTGGCGGGCTGGTTGGCCTTGTCCATCGTCGTTCTCGGCCTGATCGACTTTGCGATCCAATACGCACGGATTGAGTCTCGACTCCGCATGACTCCTGAAGAGTCGCGAGAAGATCTTCGATCGAACGATGGCGACCCCGCCCTCCGAGCCCGCCGCCGCAAGCTCGCCCAGGGTTGGCGTGCGGACCCTGCCGAAGCTTTGGTCGGAGCCTCCTTGGTCATCGCCGGCGTGGGGGGCCTGACCGTGGTCTTGGGCGGAGGTCCACCCCCAAAGCTGATCACCTTTCGGGCCATCGCCAAGGGATCAGCGGGGCGTCGCATGAGGCAAGCTGCCGAGACGTCGGGGGTCCTCCTTCATGATGGTCCCGAACTTGCCAACCAACTCGCTTTACGACGGATGCCGGGCCAGCCGATGCCGATCGAGGTCGCTCGCGAGTTGTCCGCAATTTGGCCACCCGCCATTTGAGTTGAAACCAACGAGTGAATGGGCTTGACAGATCCTTAATTGCGGATAATCTTCGCCAGTTCCACGAAAGAAACCTTCGGTTCAAACCCAATCTTCATGGATGAGGTGGGCATGACACGGATCGTCATCCCCTCGCTTCGAGGGGTTGTTGCCTTGCTGATTAGCATGGCAACGTCGCATGCCCTTGGCGGCGAACCACTACCGCCCGTCTACGGACATCGCACGATCAACCGCTACGAATTCGGCGCAGGAGCCAAGTCGTATTTCCTATTCGAGCCTGCCGAGCCGACTCCGCTCAAGTCCCCAGTCATCGTCTTTCATCATGGTTGGCTGGCTTTCAACCCCGGTGTGTACGGGGCCTGGATCGAGCATCTTGTGCTCCAAGGAAACATTGTCGTTTTCCCTCGCTATCAATCAGACTGGTCGACACGGCCGGCTCAGTTCCTCTCCAATGCTCAGGCGGCTGTTCTTGATGCCATTCATGTTTTGAGAACTTCATCCGCTCATGTCAAGCCCGACCTCGATAAGTTTGTCTTGATCGGCCATTCCGCAGGTGCGAACATTTCCGTACTCATGGCCGCGTCGGCGGAAGAGGTCGGACTGCCCGTACCTAAGGCAATCATCGCGCTCACGCCTGGCGAGGTCCAGAGTGTTCCTGGTCCAGATCTCGCCAGTATTCCCGCTCAGACCTTGCTCGTCGTGATCGCGGTCGAGGCGGATATCGTGGTCGGTGATGGCCGAGCCCGTCAGATCTTTATTGAGTCACTGGCGATCCCATCCGCGCGCAAGAAATACATCTTGTATCGATCTGACCGCCGCGGCCTCCCCTGGCTTATCGCCGATCACTTTGCGCCGACCGCTGGTTTGCACAAATTCGATAGTGGCGACGGTCCTTTTCGCACAGTACAAATGATGCGTGCCGAGACCAATGCCCTCGACCGAGCTGGCTTTTGGCGGGTCGCGGATATCACGTTTGACGCTGCCTTCCGGGGCAAGACTTTGGATGAAGCGACCGACCGAGGAGCTGCGTTTCGCACGCTTGGCTTCTGGAGCGACGGTCGCCCCGTACTCCCGCCGTTCGTAAGTGACGACCTGACGATGATCCCCCGTGTCCTCCCGCCCCACGGTGTCCGACTGATCCCCTGGACCTCGTCTGAGCTCCTCAAGGAACGAACTGGGGTCGCCGATCGACGCTTGGGTGAAGAACCTTGAGCGAGGGAGCAAGGCTCTCCTGCCCGAAGTCCCTTCCAACATCGGCACACGGATCGTACTCTATCTCGTGACATCGAGACTTCGAGATTGAAGCCCCGAGTCGAGTGAGTGAGAGGCCGATCCAGATGAACCGGGCGGAACTCGAAGAGCTTTTGAGTGATGTCGAGTCCGATCGAGTCGAGCGAACGATTTCGACGACGGATGTCGAGAAGTTCAGTGAAGCGATTTGTGCATTTTCGAACGACATGGCCGGTAGTCGCAAGCCTGGTTATCTCTTCATTGGTGCCAACCCTGGTGGACTCGCCAGCGGAGCGGTGATCAGCGACCAGTTGCTGCAAAATCTTGCAGCCATTCGGTCGGATGGGAATATTTAACCGTTGCCCATGATCAATGTCCAAAAGTGGTTGATTGATGGGGGTGAGGTTGCGGTCGTCGAAGTCATCCCCTCGGACTCTCCACCAGTTCGATACAAAGGTCGAACCAGCATTCGCGTGGGTCCTCGCCGGGCATTCGCGACACCTTCGGAAGAGCGGATTCTTAGCGAAAGGCGAATCGATCGCGATCGAACCTGGGACGCGCGTTTCTCTTGGGAGGCGACTCTCGATGACTTGTCTTTGGATCTCTTTTCACTCACCTATCGACCAAACGCCATCGCCCAAGAAGTCATCGACGAGAATGATCGCCCGATTGATGTACAACTCGCATCCCTAAGGTTTTTCGACCTCAAAGCCAGCCATCCCAATCATGCGGGTGTGTTTCTCCTTGGGAAAACAGCACGATCGTTTATCCCGGGCGCCTATGTCAAATATGTGCAATACTGTGGTGAGTCTCAGGCCGATGAGGTCATTCGCGAGAGGGTCCTCAACGGAGATCTTTTGGACATACTGAGGGACCTGGACCGACTTGCTCGGGATATCGCCGAAAGTCGTCCCGCTGTCACAGCAAATCTGTCAGATCAGACAGTGTTCGATTACCCTCCCCGTGCCATGCATGAACTATTCATGAACGCAATGATACACCGAAATTATGATAGTTCAACAACGCCGGTGATGATCAATCATTATGTAGATCGGATCGAGATCCAGAACCCTGGGGGGCTGTTTGGGGACCTGACGGTGGAACAATTCCCCAACGGTACCTCCTATCGAAACCCCATTCTGGCGGAAGCCGCCAAGGTGCTTGGTTTTGTCAACCGATACGGTCGCGGTGTCAGCATCGTTCAGGACCATCTCCGGCGAAATGGGTCAGAACCGGCGGTATTTGAGCCTCATCCGAATCATTTCTTGGTCACCGTTCGGAGACACCCATGAAAACAGTCGCTTTTTTCAACAGTAAAGGAGGCGTTGGCAAGACTTCACTTGTTTATCATCTGGCATGGATGTTTGCTGAAATTGGCATCAATGTTGTTGTTGTGGATCTTGATCCCCAATTAAACCTCACTTCTTTCTTCTTGGAGGACCAAGCTCTCGAAGAACTCTGGGGACCCAATACCTCTCCTCGTACGATTCTCAGAGCGGTTCAGCCACTTATCGATCGAATCGGTGACATCTCTACAACTGAAGTCATCTCTGTCTCCCACCGGATTGGTCTTGTTGCTGGTGATTTGGGTCTGAGCCGTTTTGAGGACCGACTTGCAACCGCCTGGGGAGACTGCCTTGATGACAATCTCGCCAATTCGCAAGATGCATTTCAAGTGACAACCGCGTTCTATCGCGTCATGGAGCAAGCGGTAAAGCAACAAGATGCCGAATTAGCACTCATCGATCTGGGTCCCAATCTGAGCGCCATCAATCGTGCCGCCCTGGTCGCCTCGGACAATGTGGTGATCCCGCTCGCGGCAGATCTTTTCTCCCTACAAGGGCTAAGGAATCTCGGCCCAACCTTGCGGAGTTGGCGGTCCGGTTGGCAAGCTCGCCGCCAGACCTACTTTCAAAGAAATGTACAAACTAGTAGCGGATTGCTCTCCATCCCATCGGGATTGATGACACCTGCCGGTTACGTCGTGATGCAGCCTTCAATTCGAGCAAACTACCCTGTCAGGTCTTACCTCAAATGGATCGAGCGGATAGCCGATGTCTATCGCTCGGAGATCCGTGATATGCCGCACCTATCCCAGATTCCTGTCCCCTTAGCAACCTTGAAGATTTATCGAAGTCTTGCGCTCATGGCTCAAGAGGCGAGAAAACCGATGTTCGAGCTAAAGCCCTCCGACGGAGCGATCGGCGGTCACACTGCTGCGGTTCAAGAGTGCTATCGAGTCTTTCACCGATTGGCGGAGCAGATTGCAAAAGCCTGTGAAGTGAAGTTACCAAATTTGGAACTCGCTACAAATTCATAGAAACATATCGTTGTCGTATGTGGTTTCCGGCGACCCATTCTGATCGCTAAATCATGGAGTGGCAGCACTCTATATTCTAGTGTGATGGGAATTTGAACCATGTCGCCAACGGTGAACACGGAACGAAACAAGGCAGTCGACCCATATTCTTTGGTCGACTGCCTTGGTGTTCACGAATTCACTTAAGACCTAGCGATCTCAGGTACCGAACTCGGGCCTGCGGGCTGAGAGTTGGCCCTGGAGCCGCGTGATGATTGAGGAGTGCATCTGGGAGACCCGCGACTCGCTCAGGTCGAGCGTAGCGCCGATCTCTTTCATGGTCAACTCTTCATAATAGTAGAGGATGATGATCAACCGCTCGTTGCGGTTCAAACCTTTCGTCACCATACGCATCAGATCTTTGCGCTGGAGACGTTTGGTGGGATCTTCACCTTTTTTATCTTCAAGAATGTCGATTTCGCGAACATCCTTGTAACTATCTGTCTCATACCATTTTTTGTTCAGACTAATCAGTCCGACAGCGTTGGCGTCGGAGGCCATTTTTTCGTATTCAGACAGGGGCAGGCCGAGGCGTTCGGCGAGCTCACCGTCGGTTGGGGGCCGGCCATGCTGGGCTTCGAGGCTCTTACGGGCCTCTTCCATCTTGGTGTGCTTGGAGCGCACCAGGCGTGGCACCCAGTCCATGGTTCGCAATTCGTCGAGCATGGCTCCGCGGATTCGAGGGACGCAGTATGTCTCGAACTTGACGCCACGCGTCAGGTCGAAGGCATCGATCGCATCCATCAGTCCGAAGACACCCGCACTGATCAGGTCGTCGAGATCGACTCCCTCGGGAAGGCGCTGCCAGATTCGCTCGGCGTTGTACTTGACCAATGGCAAGTACCGTTCGACCAGGCGATTCCGCAGGGGCGTGGTGGGCTGTTCCTTGAACTCCCGCCAGAGTTCGGTCACATCCACGTCCAACTTGGTTGACATCCAGACCTCCATGTCCGGCAGCAAGGGGATATCACTTCCTGTGAAAAGCGGGGGGTCGCTCGCATCAAAGATGCTGACCTATCAACAGCCACGTCGCCATTGAGCCGTTCGGCCCGCTGGTCGTCGGGGGCCGTACCCCTCGCTATTTTCCCCTCGCGGTCCAAGGAACTCGTGACTTACTTAGATATCGGATAACCGACCCATTCGACTTGAGTCGCAAAGCCGAACAATTCGGCACAACCGGCAAATTCGTTCTCAGCGACCGACTTGTTCGAGTGCCCACCGCGCACGGAGCGTGGTGAAGAACCCTGGCCGTCTCGCTCGAGAACCTCGCTCATCGGTCAAGATGCCGGCAAGCCGGCGTGTCGATCGAGAAGCCAGACCATTTGGTGCTTCAATGAGGTAGGGGCGTCGGGCCCGCACCGCGTCTGGAACACCAAGATCATGACGGATATAGCCGAGTGGCTCGACCACCATACCAAGGAACTCGCGACTTGTCGCCGTGATTCGTGACAAGAGCTCGGAGCCCTCGACGTCAGTCCGCGCCTGGTTGACCAGAATGCGGAGCATCGGTGGATGTGGTAAGCGCCGGAATCGTCCGATCGCGGCGTGGGCATCCGCAGTGGATGTCGGCTCGGGCGTCGTGACCACCACGACTTCATCAGCCGCAGCGGCCAATGTCGCGATGGCCGATCCAAGCCCGCTACCGGCATCAATGATCACGTGATCGGATTCCGCCTCAAGTGCGGCGAGACCAGCAGCGAGCCGGGCTGGCCCATCGGCCAATACCTCGACCAGCGTCCGCATTCCGTGCGCACCTGGAACGATCTTGATCCCTGCCGGACCGTCGACAATCGCGGATTCGAGGGGGCAATCGCCCACCAGAACGTCGCCAAGGTCACAGCGAGGAGCCAGCCCGCACAACAGGTCGATATTGGCGAGACCAAGATCGGCGTCGACCAGCAGGACGCGACGTCCCAACTCTCCCAGCGCGATTGCCAGGTTGAGGGCCACGTTCGATGTGCCGACGCCTCCCTTGCCGCTCGTGAACAGCAAAGATCGGGCCTTGGTCTTCGGTCGTGGAGGTTCAGGCTGAGCTGGTCGTGGAGGTGGATCGGCCAGCCCGGTACTTCCCGAGCGTGCCTGGACCCATTGTCGTAATCCGTCGGCTTGGTCGGGCATACTTGCTCCCCTCTGGATCAGTCGTGAATGATGGCGATGACGTGACATTCTCTCAGAATATGATGCGTATGACCGTTATTGAACAACCTCATGACCTAAGATCAAACGTGCTAATCTCGCCCGATTCGCAGGCTCAATATCGTCGGGAACCGCCTGGCCCGTCGTCAAGTAACTTACAGGTCGATCCGCATGACCAAGTACGGAAAGCACCCCGCCCAGGCCGTCGGCTTCATCCAGCTTGGTCAGGATCAACCGATCCGCGCGGACGATGCTGAACCGTTCGACGGCTGCCCGGAGACTTCGCTCGCCAGCAACCGCACTTAATACGAGGTGGGTCTCATCGGGACGAACCGCGCTCAAGAAGTCGGCAAGCTCACGGATCTTGACCTCATCACGCGGGCTACGTCCTGCGGTGTCAATCAGTACGAGATCGACATCCCCAAGCTCTTCGATCGCCCTGCGCATCTCTCCAGGGGCGTTCGCGACAGCCAGAGGTAAATCGATGATCTCGGCATACGTTCGCAACTGTTCGACTGCAGCGATCCGATAGGTATCGACCGTCACCAGGCCTGTTCGCAGACCATGAGCCAGTTTGAAGTTCGCGGCCAGCTTCGCCACTGTGGTCGTTTTACCGACGCCTGTGGGACCGACCAGGGCGACAACTCGTCGTGTACCGGGCACCACAGCGATCGGTGGAGCGATTGGTACGCACCCTTCCACCGCGTCGCACAAGGCGAGCCGGACAGCCTCAGGTCGGGCGAATTCCTCGGGTTCGAGCCGCTCGGCAACGTGGCGGACCAGTCGTCGTGCGAGAGCCTCGGGGACTTCCGCTTCGAGCAAGTTCGCATAGGTTGGGACGAGCTCTGCGGGTAACTCGGGGAGCAAGTGATCGATGCGTCCCTGGCGGCTCAGATCTTCAACCATCGCGTGGAGCCGGCTCAGTTGGTCTCCGAACGAGGCCTGGAAGTTACTGACCGGCGAGATGATGGGGACGGAGACAGTCGGTGTGTTGGTGGAGGCCGAGGACATTGCGTTGTCAGTCGCGGTGACCTCGACCAATTCGCGGGTGCCCAGGCCGAGGAATCTTCGACGGCGGACCTCACGCGTGCCGAGGATTACCGCACCTCCGCCCAGGTCCCGCCGGACCTGCGTCAGGGCTTCCTTGAGAGTCGCGGCTCGGTAAGTTCGGGGGTTCGCGGGCATCTGGTCACCCCTCTGGATTCGAGATCACTTGAATGATTTCTGCGATACTAAGTTAGCCGATTGTCACAGCGGTACTCATATTATTGACTGTCTGACTTTCATCCTCAATGACGAGGCCAACGGTCTCGACCGGGGTATCGCGAGGAATCTCGCGCTGGCTGAGGACGACGAGTCGGTGCAGATCGGCACGGGTGAGATCCTTGAGAACGGGTCTCGCCTCAGGCGAGCAGAGAACGATCGGCGGGTGGCCTTCCTCAATGAGTGGCTCGACCGCGTGGGCCACGGCCCGGATCAAAGCGCGGGTCGCCTCCGCGCCAAGTAGAGCTGAGGGACGGGTTTCCGACTGACCACCGATCGCCATCAACTTCAAGTCGAGCGACCTGGGGATGCTGATCACACGAAGATGACCATCTGTGCCGAGGTAACTTTGGGTGATTCGCCTGGCGAGGCCTCGCCTTACGTGTTCGGTCAAGGCGTCGGTATCACGGGTCCGGCTTGCCTCCATCGCGAGGGTTTCCAGAATCGTTTCCAGGTCACGGATACTGACCCGCTCCCGGAGTAGATTCTGCAAGACCCGCTGGACTTCACCGGCGCGGAGCAGGCCTGGGATAACTTCGTCAACCAGGGTAGGGGAGGTGGTCCTGACCCGATCGAGCAGCCTCCCCACCTGTTCACGTGTCATGAGTTCATCGACATGCGAGAGGACGATTTCGGCGAAGTGCCCCGCGACGACTGCGGATGCTTCGAGCACTCGGCAACCTGCGAGTTCAGCCACTTCGCGACCGTCAGCATGAATCCAGACCGCTGGCTGGCCTGAGACCGGCTCAACGCCGTCTCGCCCGGTCGGTTGTGAGACCAATCCTTGGGGAGGAATTGCCAGAAGGCGACCGGCGTAGGCAACCCCTTGGCCCACGACTGCGCCTCGGATCTTCAAGCGGTAGTCATGAGGTCCCAAGCCGATCTCATCGCGAATTCGTACTTGGGGCACGATCACGCCAAGATCGCGAGCGACCCGCTGTCGAATCGATCGAAGTCGTTCGAGCAGGTCACCTCCCCGGGTCGGCTCGGCGAGCGAGATCAGGCGATAGCCGATCTCAAGCTCGAGCGGATCGACCTGGAGGAGATCCTCCATACGGTCAACGGGAACTTCCTTCGCTTCCTGGACGCTCGCTTCGTGCTCCGGACGCACGCTTGCAGTCCGCTTACGCGTTGCGAGAACGTAGGAGCCTGTCCCTAACGCAGCCGCAAGGGTCAAGAGCGGGGCTTTGGGGAGTTCGGTCAAAGAAAGCAGGACAAGGAAGACGGCCGCAGCGCCTAAGACCTCGGGTCGACCGAAGAGTTGGCTCGTCACATCCTTGCCGAGATCGCTCTCCGACGAGGACCGAGTCACGATCAAGCCTGCTGCAAGTGAGATCAGGAAGGCAGGCACCTGACTGACAAGGCCATCACCGATGGTGAGCTTGGTGAAGATCTCGACTGCTTCGCCGATGTTCATCCCGTGGACGACGATCCCCATATAGAGGCCGCCGAGAATGTTCACAAAGGTGATCGCGACACCTGCCACGGCGTCACCTCGGACGAATTTCCCAGCCCCGTCCATTGCTCCGAAGTAGTCGGCCTGACGATAGACCAGGTCGCGACGTCGGGCGGCTTCGTGTCCGTCGATGATATTCGCGTGCAGGTCGGCGTCGATCGCCATCTGGCGACCGGGGAGACCATCAAGCATAAATCGGGCCGCCACTTCGCTGATACGAGTGGCCCCTTTGGTGATCACGACGAACTGGATGACCACGAGGATCGCGAACAAAATCGCGCCGACCACGACCTGATCACCAGCAACGAACTCGCCGAACGCCCGGATCACGCCCCCCGCCGCATCAAGGCCTTTTTCGCCCCCTTGGGTGAGGACGAGTCGGGCAGTTGCGACGTTGAGGACCAAACGCGTCAGGGTGGTTGTTAGCAGTATTGTTGGGAACGCGCTAAACTCTTGGGGGCTCTTAATCGCAAGCGTGGTCAAGAGAACGAGCACGCCGAGGGTGATGTTTGCCGAGAGCAAAATGTCGAGCGCCCAGGCCGGGACCGGAACGACGAAGACGAGGATCGCGCCGATGATTGTGATCGGTAACACCACGCCAGTCAGGCGTGAGATACCGACCGATTCGCCGATGGGCGGTGTGGGAGGCATCCGTTCCTCTCCTCAGCGCAGGGTGACTGTCCATCGCGGGCGGAGGGCTGAAAACGATCGTTCAGCCCAGGTCGGCATCCATGCACGAAACCCGCTAAACCGTCTTCAAGCCATCCATTTTCCCGCGTCGTCGACTCAGGTTCGACGTGCGACCGGACGATACTACGGAGTTCCCCTCCTGTCTATCCCGACTGGCGATGATTGCCACCCCGCTCCATTTTCCCAACTGAGGATCTACGTCGGACGCGCATTTCGCTTTCCAGAGTTAGCGCACGAGGTTCCTCCAATTCGCCGGTATTGGCCCGCCTTTCGGACTAGGCTTCTGGACTTCTCGCGGGATGGGCGTGATCCGAGCCCCGAGTTTGTCGCTGACTTCTCAGATCGTATTCGAAGTCTTGGCTGCGAGTGCTCGCGTACCAGCAGAGAGCCTCATTGGGTGGCTCAAGACTTTACCCAAAGCATTTCTCCGATGCCAGCTTGTTTCTAATGGATTGCGGTCCGTTTCAAGATCCCGCCCGAGGCATCTGCCAGTGGATAAATAACGATAAACGCTAACTCATCAATGCCGAGAGTAATGCTCTTGACTTTACCGATCTCAAGCCTGGTCACAACGCAGAAGAGAATGTCTTGATCGAGACCGCTGTGCCCGCCTCGTCCCTTATAAATCGTTACGCCACGACCCAGGACGCCCGTAATGGCTTGGCGGATCTTGTCACTCTGTTCGGAAATAATGGTGATCGCTGTGTATTCCTCGATCCCATGAAGAATAAAGTCGAGCGTCTTCGATGCGGACACATATGTTAGAATTGAGTAAAGCGCTGATTCGATCCCCAGAACGAATGCGGCGGTCAAGAAAATGACGATGTTCAGACCAAGGATGACATCTCCGACCTTGAGCAAGTGTGATTTCTTACTGATCAGGAGTGCAGCGATCTCCGTCCCGTCGAGAACGGCTCCTCCACGCATCGCCAAACCGATCCCGGCCCCAATAAAGAACCCGCCGAAAATCGCTGTAAGGACCTTATCTTCCGTGACGTTGGGAAAGTGGATCGTCGCTAGAACCAGCGACAAACCGGCCATCGCCAGAGCGCCCCGAATTGCAAAGGCCCGGCCAATATGGCGGTAGCCCAAGGCAATAAACGGTAAGTTAAGCACCAGAATCAAGAGCGGCAGCGGTACTTGGAGAATTTTCGCCAGCAACATCGAAATGCCGGTCACTCCGCCGTCGATGAAGTGGCTCGACATCAGGAACCCATGAATGCCCATCCCCTCCGACAGAACGCCCAAAGTGATGAGCCCAACATTGATCAACTCGCGTAGAGGATGTTTCATCATGGAGAAGACAATAACGGCAACGGACTCTGCGACGCAACTGCGACCGCATGAATCGACCTGATCGAGATCCAGAATCAAGGGCTGGGTCGATCACCAGCCGCAGAGGTGGCCTTGCTCCTCTAGACGAAGGGCAAGCCGGTGGATCGCATAAAGGGCTGCTCCCAGACCACCCGAGATCACGACCAACCACGTCAGAGAGGACCATTCGCTCATCGGCGTCTCCTCACCATGTCCATGTCTCAACATCGGACAAGCAAGTCTGACTGGGATGCTCGACAAACGATCTTGATCAAAAGTCAGGTAGGTGCTTGAGCAGGAAATCAATCGCTGACCAACGCTTGGTGATATAAGCGACCTTTCGACTTAGCTGAGATGTGCGTCGATCCATTCTCGAGGTCACTCATGGTCGCTTCTCTTCCAAGAGTCCGACCAGGAATCTCTCAGCGGAACCTAACATCACCCCTCCGTTGCCGAACGTGAGGTGGGCATGCGCGATCATCCCTTCATTGCCTGGAACGACCAGACGCTTTGCAAAGCCAAATGCCTTACAGAGCCACTCGATCGCGGCGGGGCATCGTGATAAAGCAATCCCGGAGTGATTGTCGGAGACGCGAGAGATGAGCGATGCATGCGAGTCTCGTCACTAAGCCCGTGAATGATCCATGAACGGCATTCACAGGCTATAACCTCGCAAAACTCATCGCGATAGGCAAGACTCTGAGCGCGATCCCGACACCATTTGCGGAATGGGTAAGGATTGCCACTACCGATCCTTTCTCTGATCGATAGGACGGGGCTCGTTGACAAATTCAGTTAAGCCGGCCCAAACTCTCTGCCTATTTGTTGTGCCGCTTACTTTGGCGTGAATGCTTTCCGTCCCATGTCGTCACACCATTCAACCCCTCTGGATCAAGCGTTGTGTCTAAGCTTCGCCCGATCGCCTAGTCTCCCAACCGCCATATTCCCTTACCACATCCTTGCATATAGGCCATTCATCCAGCATATTCGGTTCACGCGACGTCCGCTCTCAAATACGCCGGAGTTTCACCATGTTCTACATTATCACTGGTTTGATCGTCCTCGCGTCGATCGGATTGGCCCTTTACGCCTTACTCAATAAAAGCGAGATGGCTGCTCAAATCTCCGCTCTGCAACGTGCAATCGAGGAGCAGGATGCCAGCTACAGCTCAGAGATTGAAGTTTTGAGGATTGATCTCTCCAAACTCGATAAACTCAAGGATGTACCGAATATTATCCAACGATCAAAGAAACTCGAAGCCGACATCGCGGCCAAGATTGAGCAAGCACAGAAGGAAGCCGATCAAATAATCAAAGCCGCAAATCAGGATGCTGATATCCTAAAAGAGCAGACCATCACAGAAACCAAAAACGCTGTGACAACGGCGAGAGAAGCCCTTAGAATCGCGGATTTGCAGACCAAGAACCTCATAGTAGAAGCTCAGAAGAAGGCTAAGGAAATCGCGTCTCAGGCCAGGAAGGAAGCCAAAGAGAAGACACAGAAAGTAGACGACACCCTGATGAGTGCCACGGTCTACGCTTTGGAGATCCGGGAAAAAGCCGAGGCGCGAGCTCTAGAAATTGGTGGAATGGCATACGAAGCATTAAAGCGGAATGAATTCTATGAGACTGCTGCCAATGCTATGAAAAACATTGTTGATGGATATGGCGATACATACATGGTTCCGCCTGCCCACATCCTGGATGAATTGGCTGAGGAGTATGGCTTCCATAAGGCGGGTGAACGCCTGAAAATTGCCCGGGAGCGAACGAGTATCATGGAAAAGGGCGGGACTGCTGCCACCTGTAACTATCCCGAGGGTTGGAAACGAGAGTATGCCATTCGGTTTGTTCTTGGCGCTTTCAATGGAAAAGTTGATTCCATCCTGGCGCGGCTCAAGCCTGCGAATCAGGGAAAGCTCATTCAGGAAATCAAGGACGTATACGCCCTCTCCAATCACAATGGGGAAGTATTCAAGAACGCAAGGATTCATCAAGAGTATTTTGATGCCAGGCTGGAAGAACTCAAATGGGCCGTGGCCGTTCAGCGGTTGAAGGAGAAAGAACGAGAGGAGCAGCGGACCATCCGCGAGCAAATCAGGGAAGAGGAGAAGTCGCGGAAGGAATACGAGAAGGCCATCCGCCAGGCTGAGCGAGAAGAGGAACTGCTAAGCCGGGCCATCGAGAGAACTCGCCAGGAATATACTAGTGCAAACGCTGAAGACCGAGTGAAATACGAGTCCAAACTTCAGGAACTCGCGGAGAAACTGCGAGAAGCCGAGGAGAGAAACCAGCGTGCTCTTTCGATGGCTCAACAAACAAAATGCGGGCATGTTTATGTGATATCAAATCTCGGTTCATTCGGAGAAGATGTCTACAAGATTGGACTAACTCGAAGGTTGGAGCCGCTCGACCGCGTCAAAGAGCTAGGAGACGCGAGCGTTCCATTTGCATTCGACATCCATGCAATGATCTATTCTCAGGACGCGCCGGCCTTGGAGACGGCTTTACACCGCCGATTCCTTCTGAATCAAGTCAACAAGGTGAATCGAAGGAAGGAATTCTTCCGGTTGAGGCTCCAGGAGATTCGCAGCGTACTCGAGGACATGAAGCACGATGTCAAATGGACACTCGCGGCCGAAGCCAAGGACTACCGCGAGACTATCGCGATGGAACGTCAGATGCGAGAAGATCCCGAGTTTCGCGAGCGGTGGACCACAGCAGAGTCTGCTTATCAGTCGCGTCTCCCCTTCGAGGACGATGATGAGAACGTCCAAGAAGATGAGGATTTCGCTCTCGCCGAGAACGCTTAACCCGCGACTGGAAAATCACCTAAACACAATTAAAGTTATCATGTCTAATATGAAGTTAAAATGTGCTTATATCAATATAAATGAATAATTATTTCACCGTTCGATTCGATTTCGGCTGTGCAACGCGAGCCCAGCCAACTTAGCAGCAAGGAAACCAACTCTCCACGCGGTCGAAGATGAGTGAGCTTCGGGGAAGACGCCTACCGATTCACTTCGCTCAAATTCCAGGCGTCAGTCCCCGATCTTTTCTGCTCGATTAGAGCAAGCTTTCCAGGAGGAGCTTGAGCTTGCGGACCTCGACCTCGGTATCGAACGGGCTGTCGAGGTCATCGCGGATTGCTACGGTGAGGGCTCGGTTGTAGCCGTAGCGTTCAAGCTGGGCGACGACTCGGCCATACTCGATTTCACCCTGGCCGATCCGCACCTGGAACTCGCCAAGCTTGCGACTGGTGTCGCGAAGGTGGACGTTTTGGACGAACGGAAAGAGTGCGTCGTAGTTGGCACCGGCGAACGTGCCCTGGAGATAGTGACTGGGATCGAGCGTCACACCGAGACCAGGGACCGCCTGGCAGAGTGCCAACGCCTGAGCAGGATCGGCGGTCAAGGTCTCGGAATTGGTCTCGACGGCTAGGACTAATCCCTCGCGCATTGCGAATGAGGAGAATCCACTGAGGCGTTTGACTTCATCATCAAACGAGCTGCCGAACGGTGCGGCGGGTATCGTCAGGACGGCGACGGTTAGTGGCTTGGCCAGCCGGCACATCGACTCGAATCGCTTGCGGAACACAACGCTGTGAATGTCGAGATCGCCAAAGTTCAGGCCGATGGCAGACGGGGTCAGGCTGGGGCCCTGCCGGAGCCGGAGTGCGGCGGCTTCGAGATTTTCAGCCGCGATTGAGGGCTTTAGATGGGTTCCGGGCTCGACGATCTCGAGGTCGAACTTTTCGAACTCAAGCTCGGCGATATGCCGGAGCGCGGTCTCAAGTGGCTCTTTCGTGAAGCAAAGCGTGCTGCAGGCGACGTACAAGGACCCCTCCTCACCCTCCGTGCGGGCGTCCGAACGGTCGTTGGGTTGGATGCGGCGGCACTTGGAGCAAGGCAACAAGGACCTTGCTCCACGCGGGATCAACCTTGATCCGACGACAGGGCTTATCTTACCGCAAGGTTCGTCCGCGCGGTAGGTCAGACGGCTCGCCGGCCGTGCGGGTCAATCCATCAGCGGTGCCGCCAGGTCGGATCTCGTCGACACGCTTGGCCCAGTGTGAGCCCGAGAGCCGGGCGAAGTCGGCGTAGCGCTGCTCTCGGTAGGCCTGAAGGGCTGAAGACAATGCGCGGCGGGCATTGAGCCGTTCGACCTCGGAGAGGGCCGCCCCGGAAATGCTCAAATCATCGAGCCAAAGGCTCCCCGGACTGAGCATCTCAACCCGAACTCGGACCCCTTCGAGAGGTCCGGCAGGCAGCCCCGAGGCCCGAACTCGGACCGTGTTCCACTCGGGATTAATAACCAGGTCCGAGTGACGGGTGAATCGGCCACCACTCGACTCGGCATCGATCCAGAGTCGAGCCTTGGTGTCAGGTCGATCGGCGCGAAGTGAGGCGGTTAACGTCAGTGAAGGACCTTCCGGAGCAGGAAACAGGTCGCTCACGACCGAGGCGGGGATATTGGACGACATCAGTCGCAAGCTTCCACGGCCCGCATGCGGGCGGACCGGATCGATCTCAACGGTCGCGGAAGGGTTACCCGCCACGTGCCAACCGGGCGGAGCGGCCGCTGTCGCGAGTTGGATCGCCGAAGGTTCGAAACCCGGATTCGGTGGGCCGAGCTTGGCATCGGCAGAGAGCCGATTGAGCCTTGCCAGAACAGCCGAGAGGTCATCGTAACGAGCCTTCATACCCGCAAGAACCGCCGCCGGAGGCAGAGGCGTGACCGACTCGAGCTTCGCGTCTGCCGAACCGATGCGGAGAGCCGAGACCCCGTAAGGTTCGAGATCGAGGACCACCCGGTGTCCATTGGCGATCGTTTCCGGAGCGAGCCGGAAGCCTCGGGCAAGGTCCTGGACCGGAGACTCCGACGGGGCGGCAATCTTGGTATCGACCCGGATTGGGTAAGGGGTATCGTTCGCCAGACTGATCACCGTGGTCGAGCCGACAACCGCCGAACGAATCGAAACCAGTCCTTTAGCGGACGTGAGCGTGGTCGCTTCCGCGTCCGCAGGAAGGGCGTGGAGGACGCGGGCAAATTTGCGGAGACGCTCCTCTTGACCATTTACGGACGACGCGGAGACCAGGACAAACAAAGGGTCGAGGGCCGCCAAGGCATGCCCAAACGGCTCGTCACCGAGCGGGCCATGGGCGAGCGGTTCGGCGATCAGGGTCGGGCCGCGCCGCCTGGGTATATTGAGGCCGAGAAGCAGCCCACGACGAGACTGAAGTGCGACCTGGGCGTCGAGTTCCGGACTGGTCGCGAGGTCATGGGCGAGGTTCGTTGGGCTGGACCCGACCCCTCGGACCACGATGGGAGCCTGATCACCGGTCGGCCAAAGCTTGAAGTCGAGTCCGACCGAGAGCCAAGCCTGGGTCGCCGACTGGCCCGCCGCGTCAATCCTCCGCGCTTCATCGCCTGCCACATGGTCATCCAACCCAGGGGTAGCGACCATCAGGACGGCTGTAGGACATGCCTTGTGAACAGCTTCCGCCAACTCCTCATAGACCTTGGCCAGCTTGGCCGCCCGCCATCCGAGCCACGTCTGCCGACCGGCCCCCTCCACAAATCGAGCTCGAAGGCCGAACCGATCGAGACCACTCGTGGTCAGACCTGGCACCCCTTTGGCATGGACACCGTCCATCGTCTCGGTCACGTAAGCGGTGTAGGTCGCGTCATCCAGGCCGGTGTCTGGCCCACCGAGTAAGGTCGAGCCCGGTCCGAGTCGGACCAAGACCCCTGCGAGGTTAGGCGAAGTGCCCTGCGCGGAGAGTGCATCCGTCAGCCGTCGAGCCATCGCGGCCCGGACGTCGGCATGGAGTAACTGATAGGCCGGACCATCCGCCTTACCGCGACGGTCAACTCGAGCGATTCCTCGAGCCAGTGCCTCGGCGGAATCTGCCGAAGGGAGACCAGGAAGAGTTCCCTCGAAGGGGAGGTCGAGCCAAGCTGTCACCCCGCGTCGAGCCAGTGTCGCGAGTATCAGATCGAGCCGGTCAGGGCCCGAGCTATCCTCAGCGAGTTGCCCATCGAGAGCACGTCTCCCTGCTCGATCTGCCAAGCCATCGGGAAGAACCACAGTCCTAGCTGAGGTACTGACCAAATAATCCGCCAGGTTTCTCGCCTGCGACCAGGCATCGATCCCGAACCGATCAAGCTCAGCTCGATCCGCATAACGCAACCCAACGGAGCGACCTGTCACTTCGGGTACGGGAAGGGGGGGGGCTTCAGTCAACTCGGCGAGAGTCACGAGACCGAGCTGGACGGCCGAGGTGTCACTCCGGTTCGCAAACGCCAGGACCGGTTCCGCGACGGTCGGCCAGACGATCCAATTGAAGGTTGTCGGCGGGCCACCCGGCACGACGGGAGCACCCGAACCGCAAGCATCAAGGGCAAGCCGAGCTTCCGACCGACTTCCCGTCGGAGGCTCGACCAATGCGACCGCAAGCGCTTCAGGGTCGCCACCGACCACGGTCAGCGTCAGTCGATGGGGCCGGCCAGTTCGCACAACGCGGGTCGTGACCGCCGACCACGCCAGGCCTGAAACGTCCGCCGGGGGGAGTGAGACAGGGTCGGACCGGCCCGCAATGAGACCCATGATCCGGTCGCGCCGGGCGACGTCGGTGAGCGCCGCGTCCGGAAGGGGCCAGCCTGACGTTGAGCCAGGTACGAGTGTGGGGGCTCGGCCAGTGGCAATGGTCCGGCCCGACCGGGGACGTGCCAGGTCGATCGAATCAACCTCGGCCCCGACTCCAGCGAACGTCCGACCCGCGTCACTTCCGACAACGACCAGCGAGAGCCGACGAATCACCGTATTCGGACTCACCGTCTTGCGGCGGAACAGGCGACGAGGTGAACGAGAGGTATCGACGTTCGGGGGGTCCCAGGCTGCCTTTAGCTCCAGAACGTAAGTCCCCTCAATGGTCGGCATCTTCACGTTGAAGTTGGTCGAAGGGGCGGGAAAGGTGTTGGTTGCGACGTTTCCAGCCCACTCCTGACGCCAGTGCGGCCCGTCGCCCGAGGTCGATCGCAACTCAGCCACAAGGCGGACGTTGATCTCGGCAAGGTCGGCGGAGAGCATGTTTAAGCCGACCGATACCGATACTGTCGCGCCCGGCTTGGCAATCCCATCGCCAGTGATCGACGTCTCAACTACGTCCCAACTCAACCGCTCGATCGATAAGGTGAACGCCCCATCAGAGGTGGTCAACTCTTGACTACCGTCGCAGATGGCGCGGATTGGAACACTTAAACTCTGACCAGCGACCTTAGTGATTAGGTTGGCATCGAGCGGCGTTTCCAGCCGAACTCGGACGCGGCCCCCTTTGACACTCCCTATAGTCCATAGGCCAGCACTCGACCGCCTTACCAAGGAACTGGGCGCGGCCGTCACCTCGCGGATATCGAGCACTTTTCCGGAGTTCACCGACAACTCGACCGAGCCCGTCAAACGATCGGAAGCCGGGTCCGTCATCCGCCACGCCAGCTCGACTGTCATCCGAGGCGTACCCGCCGCGAACGCCGACGAACTCACCGACAGAAGTCCCATTGCGAGGAACAACCCGTAAAGCCCGCTCCGGACCTCTTGCCATCCATAGCACATGCGGCGGTTCGACCTTCCTGGCACGTCCGGTCCATCCTTGGACCGAAGTATCTACGACCTCATCGTCGCTCATCGACCCGAAGCCGCTCACTTCTCCAATAGAATCACCCAAATCCCCCGAATTAGTACAGACCGACTCTGGACTTTTCCGAAAGATGGGCAATCCTGATTAAGTGGGGTAGATAGCGATTTATCTTGGCGAGGTCTTCGCGGGAGCGGCGTGGGTTTGTGCCGAAGAAAGCACTGGCTGTCCGCCTCTTGGCACATCGGTTGCTGGGGGCTTGACGACACCCCCCTTTCCTCTGTACAAATAATTACTTAAGTCGTGTGCTCGACTGCCTGCGAGATGCTTCGCAGCCGGTCTAGCCTTGTCTTTGACGAGGACTTGTTGGCCATGTGGACTTTCGTCTGGTTCGTCACGACATTTCTGGGCGGGCATGATGGGCTTGAGCTGACCGACCGACTGACGCCCAAGACGTTCCAGGGCAACCCCTGGGGGCCTGCCGCGTACGAGGCTCGCCGGGTCGGGACTCTGCCCCTGATCAAGTTCACGCCCGAGATGAAGCAGTGGCAAGCCTGGGGTAAGACCAACCTTCGCGACGGTGATATTCTATTCCGCCGTGGCGACGCCCGGCTTGTCATGGGTTACTTCCCATTTAGCAAGTTTCTGGCGAGTGTCACCAACAGCCGGTTCTCACATACCGGCCAGGTCGGGATGGAAGATGGCGAGCCTTATGTGTACGACATGACCTATTCGGGAGTCCGTCGTCAGGCTCTTTCGGTCTGGATTCTCGACAACATTGGACCTTTTGCAGTCAAGCGGATCCGCAGCGACCACTCAGCCGACGCCGCCAAGGCGCTCGCGTTCTGTCAAGAAGTCTATCGCCGTCAAGTCCCATTTGACTTCGAACTCCACATTGACGACCGAGCCTTTTACTGCATCGAATTGACCGAAAAGTGTTACCGAGCCGCCGGTGTCCCCCTTTCTGAGCCCGTCTTGCTCGGCGACATGGAACGCGCTTCGGAGTACCCGATCTGCATGTACCTGTTTCAGGTCTTCTCGCCGCTCCGGCTCGATCAACCGGTCTTCTTCCCCGGCAATGATCGCCATGGGATCTGGTCGTGCCCGTTGCTCGAAACGGTCTACGAGTCCCCCGCAACGAACCTCGCCCGGGCAACGAGCGCCCACTGAGAACGAGTTTGGGAACCAATCAAGCCGTTTGAAGTCGATCGATCCGGCGGTAGCCCCAACTCTGGGCAAGGGCTGGGAGATTGTCTCCTGGCCAAGCGCCCAGGAGAAGCCTCCGAGCCCTCCCCAGTAGGGAGATGCGGCGACTACCGGTTACTTCGCACTCGAGGCTGTGAGTGTGGACCAACTTCCGAAGCCCTCGACCAAGGCCACAGCTCCGTTCGACACGGAGACCGCTCAGAACTGCGTCGTCTTTAAGTGCTTATGATCATCACGTGCGTTGCGAGGTAATCGATGGATTACTCCGATTATCCTGCATCGCCTGGGCCATATAAGGGATTTTCGCCGATCTACTTTGGCTGTGAACGCCGGGTCAAGTCGGTGTTGAACTTTGTGGGACACGATGATCGCGGCGTCTTGGAGATGTCGCCCAAGCGACTTGTTTTCACAGGGATGGAAGTCCTGGTCGACTGCCCGAATGTCACCTCGATCGACATGGTCGGCGAGCCTTTCCAATGGCCTGGCCTCCTCGGAGTGTCTCTCGTACTGATCGTCATGGTCTACATGTCTGGTGATTTCGGTGGAATTCCCTGGGGGCACCCGCTGGTTGTCCCAGGGATGGTCATCTTCATGGCGATCGTCGGAGCAACGAGCCGGAGGAGTTGGGTCAAGGTGGATTACCTCGACGCAATCGCGACCCCGCATTGCGTCTATTTCAAATACGAATCGCCGTTCTTTCCGAGTCGTCGAGCGACGATACGGCTTTACAACGAGATGAGATCGAAGATTTTGGGATCCTAAAACCGCAATCTACGAATGCAGTGTGGAAGCCGAAAGCCGGGATCAGCTCGGCCTCGCTTGACCTTAAGCCTCCAAGGTGAATAATAGTAGCTGTAGGATCAGGTTCAAAATGAGGCGAATGCCTTTTTTGAAAGAACGATGATGAAGCGAGTTGGGGGTCGATTCGGTCGGGCAGCTCGCTTGGTGACGATTGTCGCCACGGTGCTGGCCTTGGTCCGGGTCCCGTTCCCGCAGCTCGACTATCACAACATTCGTCATAATGATGGTCCGGGCGAAGTTTGTACGTACCACGACCATCTCTTGAGGTGGCACCCTCAGGCGGGCAACACCCAGGAAGTGACAGTGCTGCACTGGCACTGGTTCACACCCGCCGATGCCGGTGAAAGCCTGCCCAATTCGCCTCTGGACCGGAATGGTCCTGCGTGGCATGCTCACGTGCCCGTCCCCGAAGGGCTGGCAGGGGACGATGTGGTCAGTGTCGTCTCGGGACACGAGCCCCAACTGCTCGCTCGGGGGGTGGCAACCCTTCCGGTGGCAGAATTCGTGCTACCTCCGCCACGATCGATCGGCCTGGGCCGAGACGGATTGGCGAGGCTCCATGGCTTTGCGGCCACGTTTGCGCCTAGCACTGCGCGCATTGCACTCTTGAACCGCTGGAATTGCTGAGTCTCCACTTCGCTTCGTGGTGATATTTTCCCGCGTTTCGATGGTTTCTGACCTCCTCTCGTGTCGATCGTTCGACCTGTGGGTTGGTCCAGAAGGAGAGTCTCATGCAAGTCCCAAGTTGGTTCCATGGTCGACCGTTGAAGGTGATCTTGTACACTCTGAGTCTGGTCGCAGCCGTTACGGTCGCGAACTTGACCCACGACCTCATCTGGCACCATTCGCGGGTCGAGGCAGCCACGACACCCGCCCCTGTGTCAAAACCAGGCCTACCTCACTCGCTGACCTTGCCGGAGGGGAAGGCGCACGCCGCCGCAATCCAGCTCGAAGCGGCCAAAGAGGTCGAACTGTCGAGTGAAGTCGGAGTCACAGGCCGGATCGAGCCGAACGTCGATCGTCGGGTCGACATCCGACCGCGAGCCTCAGGCGTGGTCCGAACGGTGAATGTGACACTCGGCCAGGCCGTGAAGGCGGGCCAGCCGCTGTTGACCCTCGATAGCCCCGACATCGGTACGGCCCGGCTCAATCTAAGGGCTAAACAACGCGAGCTTCAGACCGCGCAAACCGAGACCGATTGGCGGCAAACCGTCGCCGCTAACGTCAATCAATTGGTTATCGCGCTTAAAAAAGCAACTCCGTCCAAAGAGATCGAATCCAAGTTTGCCGAGAAACCGCTCGGGGCGAATCGTCAGACCTTGTTGACTGCTTATGCCGAATATGACATGGCCACCCACGAGGAAGAGAAGCAAATCGAGTTTAATAAGCTCAAGATCGTGGGTGAGCACCCCATGCTGCAGGCGATCCACTCACGTGAGGCGGCCCAGTCGAAGTTTGAAGCGGCGCTCGAACAGGTCAAATTCGACGCCGCCCAACAAAGGCGTATCTCCGATCAACAAGTTCACGCTGCGGAGGCTGCTGTCATTGATGCGGCCGCTCGGTTGCGAATCCTTGGGGTCGTTGTCGACCGACCAACCTTGTTGAGTTCGACCCCTCCCGAGGTGTCACTTGCGTCGGATGATGTGACCATCTATACAATTGATGCTCCATTCGATGGACGCATCATCGCGCGATCGGCTGTGCCGAGCCAACGGGCCGAACCGACCGACGTACTCATGACCCTCGCCGACCTCTCCACAGTCCGTGTCTCAGCCGATGTGCCCGAGTCGGATGTGGCCAAGCTACCTCGCCTCGAAGGAGGAGATGTCCGGCTGACCGCCGCAGCCTATCCCGGCAAGTCGTTCGCCGCCAGGGTGCTGAGCATTGGGTCCCAGGTCGATCCTTCAACGAGGACGGTCTCGCTGATGGCCGAACTCCCCAATCCCGAGGGGCTACTCAAGCTCGGCATGTTCGTTCGTGTCTCATTGGGTGGGGACCAGGCCGATCGGGCTCTGGTTGTTCCCGCTGCGGCTGTTGTCGAGATCGATGGCCAAACGGTGGTCTTCACCCCCGCCAAAACGGATGATACCTACGATGTCCGTGCAGTTGTCGCGGGACGTGAGGCCGATGGGTTCCGGGTGATTACTTTGGGGCTGAAGGTTGGCGATCCTGTCGTCACTTCGGGAGCCTTCTTGCTCAAGAGCGAGTTGTTGCTCCAAGCCGAAGGCGATGAGTAATCAAGTCGTCAACAGTTCTCACCAAAGCTGACATCTCATATCTATCGCGAGACCTTCCATGCTTAATGCATTGATCGAAGGCGCGTTGCGCAATCGATTCCTGGTATTAATTGGCACGTTCCTTGTTGCTGGGCTCGGTCTGTATTCCGCCTTTCGGTTGCCGATCGACGCGGTTCCTGACCTGACGAACATCCAGGTCCAGGTGATCACCGAGGCACCGGCGCTCAGCCCTCTTGAGGTCGAGACACTCCTCTCTTTCCCCGTCGAGGGGGCGATGTCGGGCTTGCCAGACGTCGAGCAGATCCGCTCGATCTCCAAGTTCGGGATCTCGGTGGTTACCGTCGTTTTCAAGGAAGGAACCGATATCTATCGGGCGCGTCAGCTTGTCGGTGAGCGGCTCTCACGAGCGGCCGAGTCGATCCCATCCGGTTATGGAACCCCGATGCTCGGCCCAATTGCGACGGCACTCGGCGAGGTCTATCAGTTCCAGGTCAAGGGGAAAGGCTTCAGCCCGATGGAGCTGAGGACCACGCTCGACTGGTTCATCGCCTACCAGTTACGGACGGTCCCAGGTGTGACCGAAATCAATGCACATGGCGGTGATTACAAGACCTATCAAATTCAGCTCGACCCCGATCGACTGGGCACTTATGGTCTGACCATCAGCGAAGTGATGGCAGCACTCAAGGCGAATAACGCCAACGTCGGCGGCGGCTACTTGGTGCGTGATGGCGAGGCCCGCTATATCCGAGGCGAGAGCCAGGCGCACACCGTTGCCGATATCGCCGCGATCGTACTCGACGAACGGGATGGCGTACCGATCACGATTGGCAAAGTCGCGGAGGTCGAGCCGGCCCCGATGATCCGCGCAGGGCTGGTCACTCGCGACGGTGAGGGCGAGATCGTGACCGGCCTGGTCATGATGCTCATCGGCCAGAACTCGCGAGAAGTGGTCGCACGCGTTAAGGTCGAAATCGAACGGTTGAATAAAAGCTTGCCGCTAGGTATGAGCATTGAACCACTGTATGACCGGACCCACCTGATCGATCAGACCCTCGACACCGTGATGCATAACCTGGTCGAAGGGGGCGTCCTCGTGATGGCGGTCCTCCTGTTGCTGCTGGGGGATCTGCGAGGCGGGTTCATTGTGGCGCTGGCGATACCACTCTCGATGCTGTTTGCAGCCAACATCATGTTTGCAACCGGTGTGACTGCCAGCCTGATGAGTCTCGGGGCGATCGACTTCGGCCTGATCGTCGACTCCAGCGTCATCATGGTCGAGAACTGCGTGCGAAGGCTCGGTCACGAGGGTTCGTCGCGGTCGAAACTCGAGATCGTGCGTGATGCGGCGGTCGAAGTGCGGCGTCCCACGATGTTCGGTGAGCTGATCATCGCGATCGTCTACCTGCCAATCCTGGCGCTCGAAGGGACCGAGGGGAAGTTGTTCCGGCCAATGGCATTGACCGTGATCTTCGCACTGGCCGGTTCCATGGTTCTTTCGCTGACCTTGATGCCGGTACTGGCGTCCATCTTCCTCAAAGTTCGTGGTGAAGAGAAGGAAGTTTGGCTCGTCCGAATGATCAAGTGGTTTTATGCTCCTATGCTCAAATCGTTTGTCAAACATCCGGTGGCTGCGGCATTGGTCGCTCTGGCCCTGATCGCCTCAAGTGTGCCAGTGGCGATGGGATTGGGGGGTGAGTTTATGCCCAAGCTCAACGAAGGCGACCTCTTGGTGGAAGCTGTGCGCATCCCTTCGGCTTCACTCGAAGGGGCGGTGACGTCGTCAACTCAGATCGAGAAGGTCTTGAAGGAGTTTCCTGAGGTTCGAACCGTCTTCAGCAAAACCGGTCGACCCGAGATCGCAAACGACGTGATGGGGGTGCATCAGACCGATGTCTGGACATTGTTACATCCGCAAACGGAGTGGCGACCCGGGTTGACGCGTGATCAGTTGATCGAAGATATGGACAAGGCACTGAATGAAAACGTACCCGGAGTCAAGTTCGGGTTCAGCCAACCCATCGAGATGCGAGTCAACGAACTGGTCGCAGGGGTCAAGAGCGACGTCGCCGCTCTAATCTATGGGCCTGATCTCGATGTCCTGAGCAAGAAGGCGACCGAGATCGAGCACGTGCTCGCAGGAATCAGCGGTGCGACCGACCTGAAATCGCCAAGCTCCGGTCGGCTGCCGATGCTCCGGGTCAAGGTCCGGCGCGATCAGCTCGCCAGGTTTGGGATCAAGGCCTCCGACGTACTCGACGCCATCGCAGCGCTCGGCGGCACGACCGTTGGGATCATCTTCGAAGGCCAGGCCCGCCATCCGATCCAGGTTCGGCTCCCCATCGCCTGGCGTAACGATATCAGCAAGATCGGCTCGATTCGTGTGGTCGATCCCAAGGGTCGACCGATCGCGCTTCGTGATCTGGCAGAGCTTATCCAAGAGGAAGGTCCTAGCGAGGTCGAGCGCGAGAACGTCCAACGCAGGGCGGTCGTTGGCGTCAACGTGCGAGGTCGCGACCTGACCGGTTTTGTTGCCGATGCCCAGAAAGCGATCAGCCAGCAGGTCAAACTACCGCCCGGCTACATATTAAGGTGGGGGGGACAGTTCGAGCACCTTCAGACTGCAACCCATCGGCTCCTGATTGTGGTTCCTGTGGCACTAGGCTTGATCTTTATCTTGCTCTATTCAACATTCGGCTCGACCCGACTGGCCAGCCTTATCTATCTGGCCGTTCCGATGGCTGCCACCGGAGGCGTCTTTGCTCTGGCGTTGCGAGGCTTACCCTTCTCGATCTCAGCGGGGGTCGGGTTCATCGCGTTGTTTGGTGTCGCGGTTCTCAACGGCTTGGTCTGGGTCAGCGCGGTCGAGCACCTCCGCGATTCCGGTACCGAGCCGCACGAAGCCGCACTTGAGGCGGCCCTTGTCCGGCTCCGGCCCGTTTTGATGACCGCGCTGGTGGCTGGTCTTGGCTTTCTCCCCATGGCCGTCGCCACCACCCCGGGCGCGGAGATTCAGCGACCGCTGGCCACAGTCGTCATCGGCGGTCTTGTCACGAGTACACTCCTCACGGTCTTGGTCTTACCTGCGATTTACCCGTGGTTTGCCAAGCGATCGAAAGAGGGGTTCAACTCATGAACGAATCAACAATTGACCGCATGGCACCGACGATCCGCCCCCCAGGGCCTGCTCTGATGTATCAGAGCTGGAGGCATTTGCTCTTCCTGCACTGGGAGGTTCCGGTCGAGGCTCTGGCTCGACTCTTGCCACCCGGCCTTACGATCGACACCTATGATGGAAAAGCCTATGTGGGGCTTGTCCCTTTCACGATGCGAGGGGTCCGTCCAAGGGGCCTCCCCGCCGTTAGCTGGCTTTCAAACTTTCACGAAACGAACGTGCGAACCTACGTCCGGGTCGGTAACGCCGATCCTGGGGTCTGGTTCTTCAGTCTTGAGGCAGCAAACAGGATTGCAGTCACGCTTGCTCGAACTTTCTTCCATTTGCCCTATTTCCATGCCAGAATGAGCCTTACGACCGATTCATCCGGTCAAATCACCTACTCATCGACCCGTTGTGTCTCGAGTGTGAATCCTCCGTTCACGCGCGTTCGGGCCCGACCGATAGAGGGGGTCGCGCCCTGCATTCAGGGTACATTGGAACACTTCCTGATCGAGCGTTACATCCTCTACGCCGGACATGGTGGCCGGCTCTCGCGTGGACGGGTCCACCACTCATCTTACCCAGTCCAGCACGCCGAGCTTTTTGGGCTCGAAGAAAATTTGTTGGAATCCATGACAATTGTCCGACCAGACTTACGACCACTTGTCCACTATGCATCGGGGGTAGATGTGGAGATATTTCCCCTAGAAAAGCTGAATATTTCGGGGTAAACGCGTTGCAACGCGGAGGGTATTTCTTGTGACTCGGAAAATCGCTTAAAATCGAAAAATTTCAAAATTCTTGAGATTTTGGTCAAAATTGGTCTTGCAATCGGCGAGACGATCTCTCAATCTGTGCCTCAGACGTGGGAGTCGAGTGAGATCGTTTCGCCAGAGGCACGAATTTCAAGGAGGCTGTGTCGCAGGGCTCAAAGGAGGAGCAGGCGGATCGATCTCGAAACGACAGATGGCATTCGGGCTGCCTTGGGGTGGTCTGACCTGCGTCGGTTCGAGGGAGTTGGAACGTTGCCAGATCGAAACACCATCAGGATGAACACTCGTGCAACAGTTTTTGTGTTGCTGGCCTTCGGGTCGCTGAACGTCTGGACGACGAAATCTTTTGGCCAGGCCCTTGTGGCCCCGGTCGCTGTCCCCGCAGTCGCAACTGCTACCCCATCTCCCGTCGCGGCCACGGTCCCGGTCGCAAGCCTTGTTCCCACCACGTACGTCACCACCGTCCCTGCTCAACCGGCGCAGCAGCCAGTTCCGCAGATTGCAGCCGTTGCTGCGGGCGACCCGTACGGATTCACTGTTTGGTTGAACGCGACGCGGGCTCAGTACGGCCTCCGCGCAGTGGGCTATGACCCCAACCTTGCATCGTGGTGCGGTGCCAACAACGCCCAGCAGGCGTCGCGCGGAATGGGCCACCACGTGATGGGCCCCGCCCGCCGACAGAACTGCGCCATGGGTGCTTATGCCAATATCGGTGCCATGTGGCTCAACAGCCCCGCGCACCGGGCAGCCTTGCTCGATCCGTCGATCTCCTCGATCGGCATCGCGGGCTGGGGCGCTTATTGGACCTTCAACGCCTACTGATTTGTTTATCAGGCGTCTCATGCTACACACGTCGCAACGAGGCGACGTAACTGAGTAGACCGGCCCCCATCTCGGACAAGTGTGCGAGGCTTCGAGATTCGGGGCGCCGTGGGATATCTACCGAACTCGTGATGCAAGACCTAGGAAGTGCACATCCTAGGTCTTGGGTCACAGGAACAGCGTCTCTTTGATCCGACCGAGAATCACCTGCTCGAGTTTCGTGTCCCGGCCACGGTCGATCCATTGGATGGGGCTGGGGACTGGCCCGATGACCTCTCGGGTCCGGTTCAGTGGAATCTCGTTATTGAAAACAGCGCGGCCAATCGCTTGCCGTTCAGGCTGGGCGAGGTCTTCGAGCTGTTTGAAGACCTGGACCTTAATTTTGTAACCGCCACCAGGAGCGGGGTCGACATTGGCGATCGCGAAGCGGCGGATCGTTTGGAGACTGGATTCCAGGCGGTCGTGGAGGCCGACCGAATCACCGCTCCAGGGCTCTAATAAGGTGGCCCCAGGCCTTGGTTGCGTCACGATCTTGCGGGCACGACGGTCCTCGGTTGCGAGGTCGAAGTACTCGTCAAGGATCGTCACAGTCGCACGCCAGGCGCTCTCGAAATCGGCCGATGGGGCCAGGATCGGATTCTCGACCACGGCGGGGCGAGTCGCGGCGCTGAAGGTCGCGCAGCCGGTCGGCACCAGCGCGAACGAAACCAGCAAGAAAGACCTGCGACGCATGGGCAACTCTCGCCACCGGACCTAACGGACAAATCTCTGCGACGCAGGTCACAAACGTGTTGGGCGGCGAGAGGTGTGTGGCAAATCCGAAAGACCCTGCGCGGCGGGCATGATGCGGATTATCGTTATTTCTGGCAAGGCTAATCCTCAGGGGAAAACCGGACGTAGGCTTGCCTCAGTGGAACTCGCCTGCGCGTTCTTCCGCGTTTCGGCGAGATCGATTGGGGACCAGGAGGATACGGACCATGTTCGACACCATGAAGACAGTCGCAGACAGACCCTCGCGCAATGGCGTGCTCGCGCGCCTCAAGTCGGCTTGGTGCTCAATAATGTCCGCGCATCGAGAAACGTCGAGTTTGGTTCTCCATGAGTTCGCCCAGAGTCTGGAGGAGAGTCGCGAGCCAGCCGAGGTCCAGGTTGCATTCTTGCGTCGCGTTTACGAACTCAGTGGAGCAGTCAAAGCGGAACTCTGGATCGAAAGAGAAGGTCGCCCCCAATATGTCTCTTGCTGGCCTGAACCGCGTACCGGGGAGTCTGCCCGCGTGACCAAGGGCTCGAGCGTAAGTGATGCAGACTGGATCCGCCTGCCGATCCGTGGTGGTGGCCAGGCCCAGGGAACCCTCCGACTCCTTTCCTCCCCCGGCCAAGTCTGGTCCGGTCAGACCCTGCGTGACCTAACGACGATGGCCGTTATGGCAACTTCCGCAGAGCGAGCCCTTCGCAACGATCGACTTGCTGAAGCCGAGACGACACATGACGTGATTTCAGGTCTACACAACAATACATTTCTCCAAGCCTTCTTAAATTACACCGTCCATCAAGCCCAGAGGCGTCATGAATCCGTGTCGCTACTCTACCTGGGAATCGACCGCCTGGGAGCGATCGAGAGCCTGCATGGTCCCGAAGTGACGATTCAGGCGATGCGATGCGTGGCTCGGGCGACGTTAAGCACTCTGCGATCGGGCGACGTTGTTGGCCGACTCAACGACGGACGCCTCGTCGCTGTTCTGCCCAACGTCGCCTCTGCAGACAGCTTGATTGTGGCGGAAGCTCTTTGTGCCGCGATTGCCGAGGCAGGTAAGGCGACGATCGAAATGCCGGTTCTGACCGCCTCGTTGGGAGTGGCCACGTATCCTGACCATGCTCACGATGCCGCAAGCCTTCGAGCCGCCGCCGCTGCCGCCTTGTTGCGAGCCCAGGCACTCGGTCGAAATCAAGTGCTCGGGACGTCGGCGGTGAATCCGCGATCGACACTCTCGGTCATGAACGCGGCGGGTTAATCGAACTCAGTTGGGGCCCGGCCCGACTTCTTGAACAAGCATCGAATTATGTCCAAGCCCGCCGGGGATACTTCCTCGCACGAGCACAACTTTGTCCCCGGCCTTGATCAAGCCTTGGCCCTTGGCCCAGTCGATTGCGAATGCCATGGCTTCGTCGGCGTCGGCGATTTGGGGGTAGACCAGGGGGGTAACTCCCCAGTACAAGGCCATCGAACGCGCGTTGGCGGCGTTATCCGCAAGGGCCAAGGTCCGGGTGGCGTTCCGTCGCTTTGAGAGTGCCAACGCCGTCCTTCCCGAGTGCGTTGCAACCACTAATAAGGGAGTCCCTAACCGCCGAGAGACAAGACTCGCCCCTTCAACCACTGCGTCGGTCGTCGCCGAGATCGGGTCGTACGACCTCGGATCGTTTTGGAGCGGCTGGAGGTTGCCGCTGTAATCGCTGGAGAACAAGAGCGCCTCGGCTTCGGCGGCGATCCGGCTCATCGTCGACACGGCCTCGATTGGATAGAGCCCCATCGCGGTCTCGCCCGAGAGCATCACGGCATCGGTTCCATCGAGCACCGCGTTGAACACATCGGAGGCCTCCGCGCGAGTCGGTCGGCTCGATTGTTCCATGCTATTGAGCATCTGAGTTGCGGTGATCACCGGAACCCTCGCCCGGTGACAGGCGGAAATGATCCGCTTTTGGATCGCGGGAACCTGCGCCACATCCATCTCAACCCCAAGATCCCCACGCGCCACCATCACGGCATCTGTCCGCGCGATGATCGCGTCGAGATCATCAACAGCCTCGGGCTTCTCGATCTTGGCCACAATCCGAGCCTTGCAGTTCCGAGCGGCGAGCTCCGCCCGAAGCTGATCGACATCCGCCGCCCTCCGCACGAACGACAGGCCGACATATTCGACCTGGTGGGCTGCAGTCCAGTCGAGGTCTCGGAGGTCTTTCTCGGTCAGGGCGTTGATCTTCAGATCCGCTCCGGGCAGGTTAATCCCTTGGTTCGACCTGAGTTTACCGGCGAGCGTGACTAGCAGCTTCACCCCTGGGTCATCCACGGCGGTGACATTCATAATGACAGCTCCGTCGGCGAACAGCAGAACATCCCCCACCTTGAGATCCTGAGGAAGTTCGCGATACGTACACGTCAATTCGGTCGGGTCGTCGGAGGTCCGGTCGGCGACCAGTCGGAACTTGGCCCCGAGCGCACAATCGACTTCCCCACCCGGAATCGCCCCCAGCCGGATCTTCGGTCCTCCCAGGTCTTGAAGCACCGCAATTTGCCGATCGGCTTCATTCGCGACTCTCCGCACCGTTTCGAGCATTGCGGAGTGATCGTCATGCGTCCCGTGCGAGAAGTTGAGCCGGACCACATCGACCCCGGCGTCGAACAGTTCTCGAAGGATCTGAGGGTCGCGCGAAGCCGGCCCGATCGTCGCCACGATCTTGGTACGGACCTGGCCCAAAGCCTCATTGCGTCGGATCGTCACGGTTCAAGACCTTCCTGAGACTCTGAAAGAGAGCGAACCGTCGCTCGTGAATTGCCCCATATCGTGCCGTGGATCGGCTGCGATGTCCACCAGGCAGGTCAAGACAGAGCCGTTGGATCAGCCATTCTCTGCGATCACCCTCTGGCGACTGCCCTTTTGGGTCAGACCAGGTGGCGACCGGCAACGGTCTGACCTGGCAAACGAGTTCTCTTGATTTGTGTGGTCTCCGCCGGTTTGATCAACACCCATCATCGGGTGAGTGCTTCCCCCTACGCGCCGCTACCGATATGATCAGGATGTGGAAAAACTTGGGAATAACGAGCGGTGAGACGTGACAGGAACGATTATCGGCATCGATCTCGGGACGACGAACTCCGTCGTGGCGATCATGGAGCCCGACGGGCCCCGACTGATCCCGAATGCGCTCGGACAAATGCTTACTCCTTCAGTCGTTGGTGTGGATCTTGAGGGCAATGTCGTTGTTGGTCAGGTTGCAATGGACCTGATGGTCACGCATCCGGAACGATGCACATCTCAGTTCAAGCGACGGATGGGAAGCGAGTGGACGGTCACGCTTGGCGATCGATCGTTCACTCCTGAGGAACTCTCGGGATTGGTACTTCGGTCCGTAAAGCAGGACGCGGAGGCGGACCTCGGACGACCGATCACTCGAGCGGTGATCACCGTACCCGCCTATTTTAACGACCCCCAACGGAAGTCGACCATCCACGCGGGACAGATTGCCGGGCTGACCGTCGAGCGAATCCTCAACGAACCGACCGCCGCTGCGCTTGCCTACGGGCTCAAGGATCCTGGAGGAGACCAGGTCCTCCTGGTGTTCGACCTCGGGGGTGGAACGTTTGATGTCTCGGTCGTCGATGTCATGGATGGGGCGATTGAAGTCAAGGCCTCAGCCGGTGAGGGGTTCTTGGGGGGCGAGGACTTCACCCGTTCGATTGCCGCTCGACTGCTCGAGCGGCGTGGGCTCGCCTTTGAACATGTAGAGATCTCAGCACCACGCCAGGTCTCTCGGCTTCTGCAACAGTGCGAACTCGCCAAGCGGGCACTCACAAAGCGCGATTCCACCGAAGTACGTGTCCCCAATCGGGAAGGGCAACTCGACCTCGATCCAGCCGCGTCTGTAGAGATTGTCACCCGCGACGAATTCAAGAAGTGGACCGAACACCTCATGGCTCGAATCGAGGTCCCGATCCGCCGAGCTTTAGGCGATGCCCATCTCAAACGGACCGATATCCAGGAGGTCATTCTTGTCGGCGGCGCGACCCGGATGCCTCGGGTCATCGAGCGGGTGAATGACCTGTTTGGCAAGGTTCCCTCCTGTACGATCAACCCCGATGAAGTGGTGGCGCTAGGGGCCGCTGTTCAGGCCGGACTGATCGGACGCGAGGCTACACTCGATGATCTGGTCGTCACCGATGTCGCGCCGTTTTCGTTAGGAATTCATATCAGCAAGGCATTCGGCTCCGAGCAAAGGCGCGGCTATTTCCTGCCGGTCATCGACCGGAATACCACCATCCCGGTGAGCCGTGTGCAGACCGTGACGACCATCGGTTCGAACCAGACCGAGATCAAGGTCGAGATCTATCAGGGCGAAGGCCGGCGGGTCGAGGATAATCTGCTCATTGGCGAGTTCACTGTGGCTGGAATTCCGCGCGGGCCGGCGGGCCAGCCGATCGAAGTGCGGTTCACCTATGACCTGAACGGGGTGCTCGAAGTGGAGGCGACGGTCGCCGCGACGCAGCGGACCTTCACCCACGTCGTCACTCGCCACTCGCGCGGACTGACCCCCGATGCCATTGCTCGCGCCGTTGAGGCGATGAAGATTCTCAAGACTCGGCCTCGTGAAGAGGCGGTGAACCGCTACCTCTTGCAACGCGCGGAGCGGATCTTTGGCGAGATCGGGGCCGACGCCCGAACGACGCTGGGCGAGATGCTCGACGGGTTTGAAGAATCGCTCGAAATCGGCGATGTTGAGGCAATCGAACGGCACCGCGAAGCCCTCGCCGCGTACCTCGACATCCTGGACTCGTCGACGGGAGACGAGCAGGGGGGTGGCGGTGATGGCACCTGGTGAAAAAACCCCAGCTCAGGAACAGCTCAAATCGTTTGCGACCGCCTTGCTCAAGCTCAACTCTAGCCTACCTGATCTCGAAGTAAAGTCCGCACTTTTTCGACGACTCCGGGATGAAGGCTTCATGGTCGATCCACTCGCCCACGAGGCCGTGCAGGCCTTCGCAGGTCGATCCGGACCGCTCCTGACCGAGGCGATGAGGTGTGTCCAGGAACGCCTGCTCTGGGAGCAGGTTGAGACGTATGCCGCTTCCTTTTTTGATATGACAGTCGACAATCGTCGTGAACATTGGCGATCGCTCTCAAAGGCATGTAAATCCCATCAACGCTTGATCGACCGGTTGGTGTGGCTTAGACCTGGCCTGACCCTCGAGCGACAGGAGATCATGGCGCGCTCTCCCCTCGTTAGCCGGATGGCGCACGATCTGTTGAAAATCTTCGTCGAACGCCCCGAGCCGAGAGCTGTACTCACCCGTAAGCTCGTGCACAGCGTCCGGTCCGACCCGTCGCTGACGACGGCGGATCGATCTCGCGCAGCAAAGCAGCTCATGAAGGCATATCCAGAGATCGCGGCACTCTCCCCTGCGTATCTCGCGAGCTTCATTGTCACCAAGCCGGCGAAGCAGCCAAAACGTCGTCAGCCGGCAGGTTCCAATTGGCTCTCTCGGGCAGTCGAGCCATTCGTCAACATGCCGAAGAATGGCGCTGCCATAAGATCCCTGAGGCTGATGGGCTTCTTAGCGGCGATGGCTGTCTATCACTTATTCCTCCGTCCGGCCTTCGACTCCAAACCCTCAAGGGAACGAGCACCAGGCTACACACCACCTGTATATCAGCAGCCGGTGTCGGTTCCCGAGTACGGACCTCTCAATCCTTTCGAATTAGAGAGTTTTCGCGAGATCCTCGGGCGGCGTATTCTCTTCGAGCTGAGTCTGGTGGGTAAGACGTTGGATCGGCCGGAACTCAATCAAGTGATTTGGGGTCTGCCGATCTACGAGATTCGCAAGAACGGGGCCGCCCCTGTCACGGTGAGTCTTGAGTTCGCGCCAGTCGCACTCCGCACCCGCTTTATTGAGGAACTCAAGACCAGGCTGGCCGCCACAGACCTCGGGCTCGATGCTGAACAGCTCGACGCAGTGGTTCGCAAGTGTTTTCCCAAGCCGGAACCCGCTGCGGAACCATGAGTGATCATTCACTATCCCCTGACTCATCAACCTGGCCCAAAGACCCGTTTCAGCTCTTGGGGGTCGCGCGCGACGTCTCAGAACGCGACCTGCGCAAGGCCTACCTTCACCTAATCCGAAGCTATAAGCCTGAGCATGCTCCTCTGGAATTCCGACTGATCCGCCAGGCCTACGAGACCGCCCAGAACTATCAGAAATTCGCCCAGACTTGGGATGAACCGACGGAAGACCTTTTCATCAACAAGGTGATCGTCTCCACACCAACGGTTTCGCCGTTAGCTCCCGGTCCTGATTTTTGGGAACAGGCTTGTCAGGGTCAGATCGAGGAGGCGTATCGCGGCTTGGTTGACCTGGCGAGCCGAACTCCTTCGGGTGAGGAGACCTACCTTCAGCTCTACTGGCTGCTCGTCCATCTCCCCAAACTCGATTCCGCTCGCGGACCGATCGATTGGTTAATTCGTGGTCTGACCGCGATCAAGAGCGATGACACTAAGGGGCGGCTCCGGGAACTCCTGAATCGAGAGTTCTCCGCGTCCCCGAAACAGGCGATCGCGGAGCGAGTCTCCGCTCTGTTTGCACCTGGCACCCCGCTGGTTCTGGTCCAGGATGTGACACGAACTCGTTGGAAAGTGGCGCGGGCGCAGAAGCAATGGGAGTTGATCACAGCAGACATTGCGAACCTCCGAGTCTGGGTTCCTGAGGTTGACGAGGTGGCTTGGGTCCGGCTCCTGATCGCCTCTGCAGCGAATCTGGCATGGGCCGAGGATTCGGCAGGCGGGAGGTTCCAGAACGCCGTTCGCGAGATCGAGCAGCTTCTGATCCATCATCACCGAGGGCTCGCAGAGGAACTCGACCTGGTCGAGTACATTCAGGCCGTCATGGCAGGGTTGATTCAGCTCGGGTTTCGCAGTGACGCGGTCTCGACGATCTATCCGGTTTTATCGATCGCTTGGGACGATCATGGACCCGAGTATCGGACCCGAGTCCGAACCTATTTCCGACAAATCGCCAGTGATCCCAAGGGTGCGTTGCGGATGCTCGACCGGGTTCGCACCGAAGCTCCCGCCGCGCTTGGCAGACTTTGCGAATTGCTTGGCGGCTTCGGTTTCGAGCAGTTCGAGTTCTCACAGCTTGCTTTGGATACCACGCACATCATCGCGACGATCAAAGAGTTCCTGATGTTCACCCCATGGTCTGACTATCTCAGCTTCCGCGTTCGTTTGATCGACTTTTGCCTCCGAGAACGAATTTCACCATCCCTTACTGGCATGGTCGTCGAGCAAGAACCCGGCTACGAGCTGGCCGAGAACATTTCCCTGGGTCAAACCATCCTCGACGACTGGGCCTTGCGCCATGTCTATCGAGCCTGCGAACTCGACGCTGTCGATCCCTCGAACGAGATCGCAATCTGAGTCTTAGGCCCCTCGGATTCCGCGCATCCGGCAGGATTGGCAATGGCTCATCGGTATAATGTGAGACGGGTCGTCATCGAAATCGTGGACCAGGTGGTGATGTGTCTGAAAAAACGGATGATACGGCCCCTTTGTCTCCTTGGCGTGCGATTCTTCGAACGCGATGCCCTCGTTGCCGTCGTGGGGCGCTCTTTTCGTCGTTCATGACAATGAACTCGCACTGCCCGGCCTGTGGGTTGAAGTTCGAGCGGGGCCCAGGCTACTTCACTGGGGCGATGTATTTCAGCTATGGAATGGGAATCCCGATCATTGCCTTGTTGACCCTGATCATCTGGAGGTTCCAGCCCGATTGGGCGCTTTATCAGCTTGTGGCGCTCGCCTGGGTGGCGTTCTTACCCTTGGTTCCACTCGTTTGGCGATACTCACGCGTCATCTTTCTTTACATTGACCGGTACTTTGATCCAGAAGATTGAAGGATCGGCAGGAATTTCGACAAGATCTGCTGTCGGTATGCGATGACTCTCCGGGTTGTCAAGGTGGCGGTGCGAGAGATCTTGGCAACGGAATTGACGGACGTCGGTTTGTACCGGAGAATTGCGCGGGCGAAAGAGTGGTGAACTCTGCTGACTCTAGACCGACCTGGGGAATCTCGACTGATGAAGCGGACGTTCGCTGTCGTCGCCCTGCTTGCCGCGCTCGGTGTGCTGATGAAGCTCGCCTGGTATGAGGCTCCACGTCTGGTGGTCCTCCCTGGCGGCCAACTCCCTACCACTGCGGTTGAACCTGCTCGTGATGTCGAGGCCGATCTCCTGGCCAGATATCAGGTTCCGTCCGAACGCACTCTCGTTGAGCGCTCGCTTGACCGCTATCACAATATGGCCGTCTCCATCGAACGGACCGATGGATTGCGAGGCTTGGTTCTGCTCGACAAGCTCGACCTGGAAGCGATCCACCTCTATGAGAAGTATCCTCGCGACTTCCGTCGCCTTCGCGATAGCCTGACCGATGATGCTGCGGCTGAGCTCCTCCTCCATTGGCGAGGCTACTTCGGGCTCAAACACGCCGACGAGACCGACCGATCGATCCTGATCGCCGAAATCGCCCGGCTCTCGCCCGCCCAGCGAAAGGTTGCGTCAGCCTATCCTAACGCGTTGCCCCTACTTTTGGCCGATCCGGTCGGCGTGACCGAGATGGTCAATCGCTGGTCGGGTGATCCCAAAGATCTCGGTGACCTGCTGGTCCTTCTGACGTTCGTTAGCCTCGACGCCGGCTCATCCGACATTCGGGCCGCCCTTCGGACACTTGATGACCACGGGCCGCTCGCCCTAAAGGCGTTTCGGATTCAGGGGTTAGATGGATTCGCCCTTGTCTGCCTCTACGGCCCAATCTTGCAGAGTCTGGGAGACGCGCTTCCGCTCGATCAGGCGTTGATTCTCCTGAAGGTGAATTCCGACTACGTGGAGGGGCTGTCACGGACTTCGCGTCCCGAGACGATCGCTGGGTATCTTGCCCATGTGGCCGAGCTTGGGCTGGTGGATGCCGTAGGTTCGAGTGCTCATGGTCTTCAACTGATCGTCGAACATGGTGTCCTCGGTGAGCGGGCTCTCTCTCCATTGGGTGCGGGTCCTGACGCGGCGGATGTGGTTTATGAGGATTATCAGGACCAGGATCTCCGCAATCAGGCGGTCGCGGCGCTTGCGGAGCACGGCTCGATGGCCCTGGCGATTCTCGACAAGTACGCCTCGAATGCCGATTTCCGCAACATCTTACGACGGTACGGGTCGGCGGTGATCGGCCCGATTGCCCGGACCGACTCGGGGCCGGCGGCCCTGGCGGCTCTCCAGGCGAAGTCGCGTTGGACGGCTTCGGAGTGGTTGGCCGGGAACGTCCTCTGGCTCTCGGGAGATAGTGGTCAGGCCACGATCGAGCTGATCAAGAAGGACGGTCTGGGTCGGGTGGTGGCCCTCAACTCGACCGATGTTCAGTTCCAGCAATTCCTTCCCCTCTATGACGTGCTCCACCTCGCCAATGTGATGGGGCATGGCCAGACCCCGACCTCCGGGGAGATGACCTGGGCCCTTGTCGATGGTTGCTTTGTTGTGCTCGATGCGCTGAGCTTGGCCGCGATCCAACCGGAAGGGGTCGTCGCTGCGGAAGCGGCTCGCACCGAGGTCAAGGCGAGCGTTCGTGAGGCTGCGAAGTCGCTCGGTCGAGAACTCGCTGAGAATGCGGGCGATGTCGGGGCGAAAGGGTTGAGCAAGCGAGGTCTGGAAGCCGCCGCCGAGCATGCTTCACGTTGGTGGCTGGTTCGCAAGGCCGGTGGCTCGTTCCAGATTCTTAGCCGGATGCCTGAAGCGCTGCCCAAACTGGGCGTCGCCGAGATGGCCGATCTTGGCAAGTCGCTCTGCGGCAAGGCTGGCTTCCACCTCAGCACCTGGGCCCCGATCGCCTTCATCACCGAAGGAGCGATCGCAATGAGAAATATCCCTCGCGAACAGGGCCTGAAGTATCTGAGGAATCAGATGACATTCGCAGTCGTGGGGGAGGTTGCATTCAAGAAGATGGAAGAGCACCTGGCTTCCAGAAGGCCGCAGAGCAAGCGATACTAAACGATTGGGCCTCCGCTCTCGCAGGCTTCGGCGCACCCGGAGGATCGATCCAAAGCATGCCCTTTGGCGAGGGCTTCCGAATTCTCACGATATTTCTGTCCAGAACCTGCTCTGCCACTCGAATGATAAGATAGAAGATGTCAAGTCCCGCTTCGAGTCTCCTTGAACACCTTGCGATCTCCTGACCGACTTACCCCTGCGTGAGATCTCTCGAACGAGAGACGTCTGTTCGAGCCTTTCACGTCAGCTTGCAGAAGAGGATCTTTGACGATGTCGCACGAGCTTTCCCGCCGGCGAGTTGCGGTCGGCCTGGCAATCGTCCTGTTCGCTACGGCGATGCCGGCCCACGCGGGTAAACTCGCTTGGCTCGACGAAGTCGTTCAAGATGTTGTGCGCGAAGCCGAAGTCGGTGGTAAAGCCGTGGCCCGGGTCGGCTCGGAGTCGGTTAGCTCCCGGCGTGTGGCGACTCGGCTGTTTGCTTCGGAAGCGGATGAAGGGCTGGAACTTGTCGCTCGTCGCCACGAAGCGCTAACGCGTGGCCTGACGCGAGGTTCAGATGCGGTGAGCGAGTCGTTGTTACAGTCACGGTTCGCCCGCCTGGTCGGCGCTGAGCCCGAACTCGCCAAGACCTTCGGAGCACTCGCCCCTGCCGAGAAACGGCTGGTCGTCGAGATGGGCGAAGCGGCTCAAACGCTGGCAAGACGATATCCTGGCCAGGCTGAGACCATGATCCGAAGCCTGGGGACTGAGGGTCTCTCGGCGGTTCGGGTTGTTGGCGATGACGCAGCCGAGATCATCATCAAGGAAGGCCCCGCGAGTATCGGGGTGCTTCGACGCACTGGTCGCGACGGTTGGGAGTTTTTTACGGGTAAGGTCCTTCCCAACAAGGGTAAGCTCGCCGCTGCCGGCGTTCTGACGGCCTTCCTGGCCAACCCGGAGAAGTTCATTGATACGGCAGGTCGGGTGACCGAGTACGCAGTGGCCGAGTTCGCAAAGGCGGGGATTCAACTCGCGGGGGCGGTCGGGGGTGGCGTGACTCGGGGGCTTGAGTCGTCGATTGGTCAGGTTCTTGACGCCTATGGTTTGAATGTCGCGGCTGCCCGATATCTTGGGATGGGGCTGGCTGGCCTGGTGATTCTAGGCTCGACCTTGGTCCTGATCGGTCTGCCCGTTCGTTGGCTGATTCGCCCGATCACCTGGCCGCTCAAGCTGATCTTTGGACGGCGAAAGGTCGCCAGAGTCTAAGAAGCGAAGCAAAGTGAGTTGGAACAGGCCCTTGGTTGAAGCCGCCCGATTTCGAGGCGGCTTCCCTTGTTGTCGAGGTCAAGCACCATGAACTCGCGACCAAGCCCTCGTCCTCGCACCACAATTGCAGTCCATCGCGACGATCTGCCAGCCTGGTTACCGATCAGCGCGGGGGTCGTCTACATCAATGGAGAGCCTGCGAGCCAACTTGTGGGCGGCATGACCCGAATCTTCCATGTCTTGCCCGGTGAACATTGGGTTGGAGTTGGAATCGGCATGGGCCCTCCCAACTCGATAAAAGTCGATCTCCCTCTAGGAGGTCGCATCGACCTGGCTTGTGGACGGAAGTTCAATAAATGTGGGGGCTGGTCCCCTTGGCAATGGGTATCGTTGGTTCTATGGTCCCTTGTCCTGGTCTTGATGGCATACCTGCTAGCCTTCCCGTTCCTGATCATCACGGGGAAAGCCGACTGGACCTACAGACCCATCTATCGCTTCCTCGAATCCAGCAAGGGAATGATTTACCAGGTTGTCTACTACCTCCCAGTGCTTGACCCAATCGTCTCGTTCTTGAAGTCCAATTCAGCCTGGGGACTGTTCAGCCTGCTCTGTGGCGTTTGCATGTTGATCTCCCTCGTCGTCTCGTTCTTTGCGGTTCGCTTCTTCCGTGGACGATTCGTCCGCTCAATCTATCTTCATGAGATTGCGACCGAGATCGTTAGCCTTGATCCGTTAGCCCTGACTGAGACCGAGGTTGCCGAGCCGATGACCAATGAATGTGTGCTCGCAGCGCTGAAAGCTCGCGAATCCCGGCAGATCCACTCGCGTTCCAGTTGGGATCCATTGGAGTCTGAACCTTCGAAGGCCGATATCTAACAGGTTCGACTGCGCCTGGAGTTCGCAATCTTGTAAAATGTCGGACGAATGTCCTCCCGTGACTTGAATCGGTTCGAAGTCAAGGACTCGTCGCATGGCGAATCGTCGTCGGATCGAGCCCCTCAATGCTTTGGAAGAGCGACTGACCGGTCCCAAGCGGATCGGTCTGTTCGGTCATCGCAACGTGGGAAAGACCACTCTGCTGGCGATGTTCTATCGTCAAGCCTCGACCGGGCAGGTTCCGGGCATCCGCTTGGCGGCAATCGACCCCATGAGCGCGGAGTATCTGGCCGAGAAGATCGCCCAGATCGAGTCGGGCGAGCCTCCCGCAGGAACCCTCGCTGAGACTGAGTTGCACCTCCGGCTCTACCACGGGCCGACCCGATTCGATATTATCGTCAAAGATTACCAGGGCGAGCATGTGACGCTGGGTTCCGACGAGCCAATCCAGCAGTTCTTCGCCGATTGCGACGCCGTTCTCCTTTGCCTGGACCCCGAAGGCCCCGCCTCAGCCTCCGAACGACGCCGTCGCCAGCAAGAGGTTGAGAACCTGCTCGAGCGCTACATTGAACGATCCGCGAACTCGACCACTGGCCTACCGATCGCTCTCCTGCTCACCAAGTTCGATCGCGTTCAAGCGACGCATGATGAAGACTTGATCAGTGACGCAGCGGTCGAACGGCTCGTCGAATCGCGATACGGGATGACCCGACATCTGTTGGCAAACCATGCGCCCCGGAGCGCGATGTTCGCTGTCTCCTCCTACGGACCAGGGGCCAACGGCGGTCGGCCTCCTCAAGAACTCCAGCCGCTGGGCCTAGAGGCACCGCTTGGCTGGCTCGTCGAGGAGCTTGAAGCTGCGGATATCGATCGTCTCGAATGGCTTCAAGAGCTGGCACCTCAGGATCTGGCTCGGATGGGGCGGTGTCTCACCGCCTGTTCGAAACGCTATCCCGACTCGATTCGGATCGAACAACTTCAACGACAGCTCGCAAAACAGCAACGTGCCCGGAAGCGGGGCCGAGTCGCCCGAGCCGCAGTCGCGGTGGGTGTGCTCGTCGCCGGTCTGGCGGGGTTCGATGCCTGGGCGTTCCATACCGCGCTGAGGTTTGAGCAGACAAATGCCGCCCCCGCCGTCGCTCGAAGATGGTCCGACCTCTTGACCTGGCACCCGACTTTGACAGCCTTCTGGCCCGGTCGAGCCAAGGTCGCTCGCGAGAAGCTAGCGGAGTGGACGATCAAAGACGCTGAGCTTCAAATGGCGAACGGCGATGTTGATGTAGATATGCGAGATCGGCTCGATGTCCTCAAGCGTCAGGCTCCGACTCTGGTCGTCCCTGCGCTCAGGAAGGTCGACACCGCCAAGGAACTGGTCCGGCACGATGCCCATTGGAAGACCGTTCGAGCTCTCGCCATTTCGCAAGGCGATGAGCCCGAGGTGCCGCTGGCCGCCGTTCGTGCCTTCCTACGCGAGTTCCCCGATACGCCCCAGAAGAAAGACGCGCTGGCACTTATTGATGAGCTGAAGGTCAAGGCCGAGGCTCGTGCAGCCGTTGTCGAACGGCAGGCATTGCAGGACCTCGTCCGCGCAGAGTCGCTGCCCGATGCCGAGTTTCGTGACCTCATCGAACGAGGCCAACAGTTTCTCTCAGATCACCCACGGAGTAACTTGCGGGGTGAGGTTGAAGCAAAGATCCGATCTTATGTCGACGCGATTGACATGAAAGACATTGAGAAAGCCCGCCAGTATTCGTCGCAATACCCGACCAACTTCGCCACCCGAATCGAGCGATATTCCAACTATCTTAAGGCCCACCAGGCGGGCGGGCGGTACATCAGCGAAGCGACCATGGCCAAGGACGAGATCCTCCGGGCATGGGACAACTACTCGTATCGCCAAGCGTATGATCACTTCGCTGCCCACCCGGAAGACCTGGCGGAAACCGCGCGCCGCTTCCGCGCCTACCTTGTCGATCATCGCGATGGCGGGCACTCCAAAGATGCGCAGAATTATCTTGATTGGTTTGCCAAAATCTCGGTCCCGACCCAGTATCGCGTCACGATTCGCAGAGGTGAGTTCGACCCATCGATTGGCAAGTATCTCTCTGGAGGCGGCCCCGATCTCGCTGTTGAGCTTGAAGTTGGTGGTGTCACCCACGGTCCTTCGCCAGTGATCCCGAATAGTTATACCCCCTTCTGGGATTACACCTTCCCACGCCCAATTACCTGGAAGATGGGCGATGCCATCCGTGTCAAGGTGACTGATCACGACTGGTCCGACACGGTCATCACCCAGCTCGAAAGTCGCAAGGGCGACCCTCTCGGGATGAAGCTCTTGAGCGGAATGATCAAGCCATCCAAGGGAGGCAAAACCACGCTCGTCTTCGCGTCGGATTTTGCAATGCCAACCTTGGCCAAGCCGGAGTCTTGACCCCGCGTTATGGCGGGTCGCTCGATATCTATCGGAACGTAAGAGAAAGTTCGTCATGGAAACATTAGATGAAATCCTGATTCGACTTCGCAACTTGATTCTTGATGAGAGGTTCGAACCGGTGGAAACCGACACCCTTGAACTCAAGGCGGGTCCGGCCGATGGGGGACTCTGGAAAGAAGTCTACAAAACGGCAAACGCCTTCCTCAACACACGTGGCGGTATTCTCATCCTTGGGATTAAGGAGGAGGGTAAAGGTGCTGCAAAGCGTTATGTGTTCACAGGATGGAAGGAAAGCTTCGAGGGACCTCTGAAGGATCTCCCTAAACAGTTTACAGATCGTGGTGGATCCCCCTTGGACCTCCACGAATCGTTTCCGTCCGCGTCTCCTCGTAACTTCATGAATGGGCAGATTGGTGTGGTTTACGTCGACGAACTCGCCGCAGACCGCAAATATGTCTTCTACGAAGGTGAAGCGCGAAGGCGTATCGCCACCGGAGATCACAAAGTTAGCGTCGCAGACATCTCAGCTCAGGAAGAGTATCGCGAGGAAGCCCGGAATGCTCGCGAGTTGGTCGTCGTCCCCAATTCGACAATCGATCAACTCGACCTTGATAAGCTGAACGATTACATCACACGTTTGAATCAACCGGTACGGGTCGAAACACTCAAGCCAACTCTTCAAGATGCCCAGTCTTTTTTGGAACGTAAGTCGTTCCTCAAAGATGGTGCAGTGACCATGCTGGGTATGCTCGTCTGCGGGACCTATCCCGGTGACCGATTGGGATTTCGCTCGCATGTGCATGGATATGTGATTCTGCCAGGTCGAGTGACTCAAGACAAACAAGATTTTATCGACAATATTCTGCCTTTAATGGATCTCAGCTACAATTATATACTCAGAAATATTCTTGTTGGTATTAGCATGGATCGGGGTGGATCTGCCAAGCCACAGTACCCGGAGGAATTGCTGCGAGAGACCGTCAATAATGCCTTGGCTCACCGCGATTATTCCATCAACAAGCAAGCCAGTATCGCCATTCGACCCGATCTGGATATCTCGATTCGCAACCCAGGATCGTTCCGATCACATTTGCTCATCGAAGCGGTTGATCAACCGCCCCGGCTCAGGCGCATCATTCCCGAGGCAAAACCACGCAATCCCAAGCTCGCCGATGTCCTTCGGGTTTATCGGAAGTGGGAGGGGCGGGGCATTGGCATGGCGACGATGGTCAACCTCTGTTTAGAAAATCGCATCGATCTCCCTTACTACATATTAAGGCCCGAGGAGGTTGAACTCGTCCTACGATCGGGTAAGCTACTCGACGAACGGATGGAGCGTCTCTTCGTGTCCTTTGATCGTTACTTGGATGAAAAACTTCATGGGATTCCTCTCAGTCTACCTCAGAAACTCATACTTGCTTACTTGATAAAATCGGAGTGGGACAATCAGCTTGTTCGGTACACCATCCTACTCAGTCCTGATAACAATCATTACGAAGAGTTGAAAACGTTGGAAACTGCCGGACTGATCTCGACTCATCCGCTCAGTAGTGCCGTTTGCGAAATTTACATTGTCGATCGAAATCTGGTCTCACAAGATTATTTGCCGACCCTTCGCGATCTCTTCGGGCTCGGCTTCGATTCGTTGAGTTTGGTTGCCAAGCAGGCTCTTGGTGTTGTTCATCGATTCAATCAATTCTCAAAACAGTCATACCCAAGTGCGAAGCAGGTGAGTTTCACCCTGTGGTATGAAGAATCACACAATCATGTCGACGCCATCAAAGAATTTGATGCGTTCTTACGAAAACTTCGATCCGTTTTCGAGAGGCTTGTGAAAGAGGAATTCGTGATCAAGCAAGGTCGAGGTTACGTCCTGAATCATCGATTTAAGGATACGCACTTGTTTTAGCACAGTTTTGCACTCTCCAGAGAAACGTTTTGCACTGACACGAATGAGCGACTTACACTTGTCTGTCGGCCGATTGGCGATGAAGATGGAATGGCGGGCCTTCAGGGCACGGGACGACGCCTCTTTGGGAATAGGGGAACAGAGCGTAATGGGCGTGGTGGGACCGATGGAACTGATCGCGAAGGCTCGCGCGGGGGAAGGCGATGCGCTTGGTGAACTCTGCGCTTTGTACCGCAACTACCTGCGCATGGTGGTTCGAACTGGGCTCGGGCCCAGACTTCGTGAACGTGTTGAGCTATCCGACGTGGTTCAAGAGGCACTTGTCGAAGTCGTTCGCCAGTTCCCTCAGTTCACCGGCCAGAACGAGGCTGCACTCGTGGGCTGGCTGAGGCGATTGGTTGGCCAGAAGCTTGCAGATCTGGGTCGATACCACAGTCGGGCCAAGCGAGGGTCGGGCGGGTCGGCGGTTCCGCTTGACGCGGCCTGGGATGTCGGGGGCGATTCGAGCCAGGGCGGGGGGGGGAAGCTACTCGACATGCTTGCCCTCGACCAGACGAGCCCAAGCGAAGCCGCCAGCAAGCGCGAGCTGACTGTTCTGCTCGCCGACGCCTTGGATGGTCTACCCGAAACCGAAGCAATGGTCCTCTGGCTCTACCATGCCGATGGCCTGTCGTTCGAGGCGATTGGCGACCGCCTCGGGGTCAGCCGCAAGAGCATCCGAGGTATCTGGGCGCGGGGTTTGAAGAGCTTAAAGCGTACACTTGATGGGCCGCCGGGCGGACCTCGCCTGTCGACTCAGTGACGGGGAGTCTCTAGTCATGGTCCGTCTCATCGAAACCGACCCTGAACTCGACCCGGCCCCATTTGACCGCGACGAGCGGCTAGGCGAGGCGATCGAGACCTTCCTGGCACTCGACGAAGTGGGCCAGGCCCCTTCAATCGAGCAGTTCGCGGCAGGCTATCCGGAACTCGCCGATGACTTGGTGGAAGCGCTCGACGGGCTCGCCCTGGTTCGCGGCCTGGTGGGTGGACCCGAGGGGGGGCACCGCCTCGAAGAAGGGCGGCGAGTGGCGGGTTACCGGATCGTTCGTGAGTTGGGCCGAGGGGGAATGGGGATCGTCTATGAGGCGGTCCATGTCGGGCTCGATCGACCGGTGGCTTTGAAGGTGCTGGGTGGGTACGCGACTCCCGACTCGTCAGGTCGGCGGCGGTTCTTGAACGAGGCCCGAACGGCTGCGGGCCTGCACCATACCCACATCGTACCGGTGTTCGACGTTGGTCAGGTCGGCGGCCTCTGCTATTACGCAATGCAGCGGATCGAAGGGTGCGGGCTCGACCGGGTCTTGAAGCAGATGCGCCGGGACCGGTCGACGGCGGCCGGATCGACCCAGGGCTCGGGGTCGAGGCCGACCGCCTCAACGCCGAAGTTTGCGGAGTCACCTCTCCATTGGAGTCGCAGTTCAAACTCGAATTCGGGCAATCTGCTGGTCGAATCTGGAGGGTTGTTAGTTCCTCCTCAGGATGAGGACTCTGCCCCATTTCAGCCCCCTCGCGGAAGCGCCTACTACCGTTGGGTCGTTGCGATTGGGCGTCAAGCGGCGGAGGCGCTCGGCCACGCTCATGCCGCAGGGGTGATCCATCGCGACGTTAAGCCTTCGAACCTGCTCGTCGATGCCCGAGGCACAGTCTGGGTTGCCGATTTTGGCCTGGCGCGTCGGCTGGCCGACCCCAGTCAGACCCAGGCGGATAGTCTGCTCGGTACGCCTCGTTACATGAGCCCCGAGCAGGCCAAGACTGGCCCGATCGACGGACGGTCGGACGTATATAGCCTGGGGGCAACACTTTACGAACTGCTCACGCTTCAGCCTCCCTTCGATGGTCAATCGGCGGCGGAGTTGATCGAGCAGATCCGCCTCAAGGAAGTCGCCCCCTTGCGCAAGTGGGACCCCAGGATCCCTCGCGACCTCGAGACCATCGTCCTCAAGTGCCTGGCGAAGCGGCCCGCAGACCGGTACGCCTCAGCGATCGAGCTGGCGGCCGATCTCGGTCGGTACCTGGCGATGGAACCGGTCCGGGCGCGGCGGATTGGCCCGATTGGTCGAGCTTGGCGGTTCGCTCGCCGACACCCGGCGGTTGCGGGGGTCTCGACCGTGGCCACGATCGCCGTCCTCTCGACCGCGACTTATGCTTACGTGCGAGTCGTCGCCGAACGGGACCTCGCCATCATCGCCCAGGGCGAGACGCAGATTCAGCGCGATCGTGCCCTTTACGCAGGGGCCGAGACCAAGGCCGCGATGGCAAGCTTGAAGCGATTCGCCTCGGACCAACCCGACCGGCGAGCCGCTGGACTCGACCTCTTGAAGGACGCCGCCGAACAGACGCCCGCCGACTCGCCCTTACGGCTTCGACTACGAGATGAAGCCATTGAGTTCCTCGCCCTTCGTGACGTGATCACTCAGCCACCGGTGGTGACGGGTCCGACGCGTGGTTTGGTCTACGGGCCCAACGACCGAGTCGTCACCCTTGCCGAAGACGGTCAATCCGTCTCGTTCTGGGACCTGAGCCACGGTGGGAATCTTCTCCAGACCCGCGACCTCCCCAGCTCGGAACAGAGATACTGGCCGCGCGGTGCTCAGTTCTCGGCGATCACCATGACGGGGCCAACCACGGCGGCGGTCATCTGGGGAAACGGCCATGGTGTCCGAATCTTCGACATGACCGCGTGCAACCCCACCACCGACCTCGACATCGCCATACCCGACCACCAGGTTATCGGTATCTTTGGTGCCCCTGTCGGCGGGCGATTCGTCACTATCGAGGCGATCAACGATCGCTTGGGCTCGGGTACATCCGCAAATGGTGCTAACCCACGACGACGCTCGGGCCCCGATCGCAGCCGGTTGGTCGTCAATCTCTGGGATATCACCGCCCCCACGCACCCCCCAATCACACTCGGTGTGATCGACCCCGACGAGGCTCGTCAAGCGATACCCCTGGTGGCAATCAGCCCCAACGGCGAGCTTGTCGCGACCTCACTCCTGTTTCGACCAGACATCACCCTCTGGTCAGCCCGCGATGGCTCCAAGCGCAAGACTTTGGAAACCCAGCACGACGTGACCGCCCTCGGCTTCGGTCCCAATGGTCTGCTCGCCGCTGCGGAGAGTGGCTCCATTCGACTTTGGGACACCCACACCATGGCTCCATTGCCGGGTGTCACCCCTCGGTTGCCGTTCGTCTTCCGCCTGAGGTTCAGCCCCGACGGTGGACTGCTCGCTGTACGAGGTTGGGGCAACGAGGTTGAGATCTGGGACCCATCCGCGAACGCCATGGTCGTCAATTTGAAGCCGTCGGAAGCCGTTGTGGACATGACGTTTGCGCCAACGGGAAGGCGGCTCGCTGTCGCCGGGACCGAGCAGACACTTTCGCTCTGGGAGATCGACGAGCCAGTAGCTCGGGTCCGACTCGGTGGGTTTGCCCAGGAGCCGACGTCACTGGCGTTCGGGAAGGATGGCACCCTCGCGGTCGCTTCGCGAGAAGCGCCCCCTCGACTCTGGCAACCTGACGAGCCCCCGGTCGGTCGGAGCCTGGCTGGTCTTGGTTCGCCAACGACCCTTGCGTTCGATCCGACCAGTGGCAAGCTTGTCACCTTCGATAGTAATGCGCGTGTCCTCCGCTGGAGTGATCCCACCCAGGTGGATCAACCTCCCACCCAGATCAAATTGCCGAAGCCCTCGGGACGATCGATGGGCGATGAGCCAATCGCCTGGTCGACCGACGGCAAAACCATGGTCCTCTTTACCGGTTCTGACGAGATTTATCTCTGGTCGAACTCCTCCCCCAAGACGATCCGCAGCATTGTCGACCCTGCCTCAGAGCCCGCAGACCCCTTGGGCCGGGGCAATCCGCCTCGGACTGTCCCAGGTCAACGCCCGGCTCCGGTTGCCGAAGTCCCTCCTCGACCCGCAGGAGCAGCCCCCGCTGAAAGTCCTTCGAATCCTCAAGCTGGACCACGCCGCCCAGGACCGAATCGGGTTACCCCCTATCGCAACGGTCGGCAACTGGCGATCGACCCCTCCGGGAAGCGCCTCTACCTCGTGGGCACGAACTCGGGTGAACTCCGGGTCTGGAACCTTGAGTCGAACCAGGCCAAGGAACTGGCCTGGCCAAGCTTGGTCGAGGATGTGACCGATCTCGCCCTCAGCGATGACGGCCAAATGCTCGCATTGATCGATCGCGCAGGGTCGGTCACCCTAGTCGATCCTGTGTTGAAAGAGGTTATCACCAAACTGGTCCCTCCCAGCGGTGGCGTCTTCCACGCGTCGGTCGTGGCCTTCGCCCCCGGCGGCGATGAACTCGCAGTCGGAACACGTGCAGGAATGATCTTGGTCTGGTCACTCGGAGGTGAATCCAGCAGCGAGACCACTCTGACGCTCAGGTTGGCAAGCCACCGAGGCAACGTCACCACGCTCGCATACAACCTCAAGGGAGATCGACTCGCAAGTGGCGGCGTTGATAAGTCGGTCGATATCTGGAACCTCAACCCGATCCGGACCGAACTCAATAAGATCGGCCTGGGCTGGTAATTTCAGCCGACGGACCTCTTCTACACTTCCTCTCTCGCCAAGCAAGAGGGGCCGTGTCCGAATCGCATGAACTTGAGCGTATATGTCTCTTGTCGATCCGCCGCAAAACGTGAATGGTGAACAGCTTGTAGCTTCTTGAACACAGGACAATCCCCTCCGTCGCAACCGCATTGAGCCACGAGTGATCAAGCGTCGAATGAAGCAGTTCCCCTTGATGACAGAGCCCCGATCCGTACTCCGTAAACGCTTGCTGGAAAAGAAGGATGCAGCTTAAGTTCCTGCCATTCAAGAATGACCTCTTTGCTACCTCTCGGCCCGGATCAGCTCGCGGACGTATTCGCTGACGCTGCTGTATCTCCTGCGGTGACACGTTCCTGAACGAAATGCTTCATCGATTCGGGAAGGGCGATGTTCATAGTTTCCATAAGCGATCTCCTTTCCCCCTCATCCTACTATTTTGGCAATTATTGTCACTCCATTGCCAAAAGTCGACATGATGACAGTTGGGGGCTACTGGAGAATCTAGGGGGTTGATTTCCTTCTAAGGCTCAAAGCTCATGAGGGATTCCACTCCTCGCGAAAAACGTGTATGTTGAGAGAGTTAGATCAAATTTGGGACCGCGCGGACGGAGAGTGAGAATTGCCCACGATCTTCCGATCAATGAAGCGTGACGACGATGGGTTGCCGAGGGTGGGAGCAAACTCAAATGAGTTAGGGGTTCGGGTTGCACCGCATAATAATCCTGACATAGACGACGACGGTAATGGCAATGCTAAGTTAAATGATGGAGGAATGTCAGTATCAGAAAATTGGAGATTCATGCTTGCTCATTTGATTCCTAAACGTCTAAGGATCATGCATGCCGCAGCGGCTGGCAACAATTCGCTGACGTGTTACCGTCATGGCAATGGTCCTTTTGTGCCAGCATCTGTGGGTGGTCATCCCGATTTGTCCCTTATCTTGAAGCCCCACAATCCTCGTGCCGGACTCATCACGCCAGCTCAGCAGGTTAGTATTCCTCAGTTTCAGAATGATCTTGCGGCAACGCGAGCCGAATGGGTAGTTGACGAAACTTGATAAATGAATAACGAAGATAGCACAAATTTCTTTGGTAATCCCCACTACCTGGCCTACATTCGGCTCTTAGGGGAACTGCATGCCCTCATTCGCGAGGACAAAGACGAAGAGCCTGAAGGCGATGCTATCCGTGAACAGATGGATGAGCCTGGTAGCCAGCTTTCTAAGGATGAGATCGAAAGTGTAAATGGCGTTTCTGCCGATTTATACTCCCTCTTTGATCCGCAATTGCCTGCATTATCACAGACAAATGAAATCCGAGCGAGTTTAAAGCGAGCAGTCGATTCCAGAGACACGGGAGATCTTCATACCGCACTAACCCAAGTGAGGAAGTATTCGAGATACATTGAGCCGGCGGTTTTGGCCTATTTACGAGGCACCATTTGGATGGAGCAGAAAGAGCATGCACTTGCTCTTCAGTTCTTTCAGCGTGCGGCTGAACTAGATCCAATCAATCAAAATTATGAATATCTACTAATTAATGAATTTTCCAAAGTTAACTCCGAAGCAGCCATAGTTCTTGCGGAACAAATCATTAAAGAACCTAATTTGCATCATTCGAGAGTAGTGCTCAAGGCGTTGGAATTGTTTTTCTATGCGACAAAAGAACAGTCTGACGAAGCTTCACGACTAGAGAGGGAGGCGTTACTTTCTGTTTTCGACGAAACGATCTTCCGCATGGAAACAGCGGGGGAAACTGGAAGTCAGCTTGCAATGGCCTTTGCATTAGCCGGATTTTGCTACGAGAGTCTGGATCAGTTGGATCAAGCACTTGCATATTATGATCGAGGGCTTTCAATCGTACCCTCTAACGAAGCCCTCCTAGTGGCACGCGGCATCCTGTTGTACGGAGGCGACACCAAGAAAGCCGTGCATGACTTTGCACAGGCTATCAGTAATGGGACTCAACTCGTTTGGCCTTATTTCTTCTTGGCACACCATTCACTTATTCAAGATCTCTATGAAGATACTCTCCGATACTGTGCGATTTGCGAACGATTAGCAACTACACCCACGCTTTTGGCAAATGTGTTGGAATGGGCTGCAATCAGTCATTCGAGTCTAGGATCTTCAGAACTGCTGATTGAGGCAATTTTTGGGGCGGCTCTGACGTTCGATCCCGGAAATGCCCGCATATCGCGAAATCATCAGGCATTCAAGGATAGCCTCAGACCTGTTACACCCACAATTCCAATTCGGTGGGACAAAGGTGATGAAGGATCGGTTCAAAGCGTTGGCAAAGCTGAGTTTAGGATCGCCGCATAGAGACAATCAAAATTCGACATAGCATTCCAGAACTATCCGGCCAACTTTTTTTGGAATTGCCCGATATTGCTGTGCTTTCTCGAATTGCGGTCAGTCTACTGTACGCACGATTCCAGATCGGGTCGTCGAAAATCAAGAAGTGAAGGGGGCATTAGTAGAGATATCTATGTCTCCGAAGAAGGTGATCTCCGTTCTGGCAACGTTGATACTCATAGCAGCTTCGACGATCCTCCTGTTCGGATCTCCGAAGGTTAAGCAAGTGAACATGCTCTCCGCGCGGTACCAAAGGATGGCAGACTACTGTGAAAAGGCCGAGGCCACATACCTGCTTTCTAGTGACCAATTTCTAAGTGAATTGGATGCTTTTGAAAATAAAAAAATGAATAAAAAATCGCTGAGTTTTATTGAACTTTCGCCCCCAGGTGAGGAGCGGATTTCGCTGAGGAGGGTGCGGCTCGCAATCGCGAAAGATCTCAGCATTATCAACGCCTTAAACGTTTTTACGAATATGCTTCGAGAAACCCAGAGATGAGCGTCTCCGAGGATCTCCAACATCCGCGTTGGGAGGAGGAAGTATTATTGAATCGGCCTGGCGACGGTGAGTACTAACGTCAAAGTAAATCGGAAAGCTGAAGGGCCGGGTCGCCCTGGGTCGTTGCCCACCCTGGGCTCCCACAGATCCGTACGTGCGCGTTAACGCATACGATTCGTCCTGTCATGCAGGCGCTGCGCGGCGGTACACTGAGTGAATCGCTATCGCAGGTGAGAGCGGATGACGCTCGAGAAACCTGCGGAAGCGAGCCCAGGCGATTTCGCCGTCACGGTATTGCCTTGAAAGCCAACGCCTCCAGATCCGAGTCACTACGTCGCGGAATCGCGACAACACAGCCTGCTGAAGGGGACATCCTTGAATGGCATGAACTTAAGCGTCAAGGTCCCCCGTCCATCCGCCGCAAAACTTGAATGGTGAACAACTTGTAGCCTCTTAAACACGGGAGAGGCTTTAGTCATCCTGGGGGTTAGGATACGACCTCACCAGGAAACGGACGGAGCCCTCCCATTCACACCTCGATCAGTCCGGTCCTGACTCGGTTGCGTCAAGACTTCCGTGATATTCTCAAGCCGGAAACAATTCGCAACGTCATGTTTCAGTAGTGAACAGTTATGGGTTCTATTGGTTCGTACTCGACCAGTGTGCGGTTGAAGCAAAGAGCACTGGTCGAGTACGAACCAGTGGCACCAAACGTAGCTATCTGTGCCACCCGCCGAGCTGGGGGACATTCTCGTCAATCCCCTCCGTCCCAACCGCATTGAGCAACGAGTGATCAAGCGTCGAATGAAGCAGTTTCCCTTGATAACGAAGCCCCGATCCGTACTCCGTAAACGCTTGCTGGAAAAGAAGGATGCAGCTTAAGTTCATGCCATTCAAGAATGACCTCTTTGCTTGTTCTGGCAACTTTGGCACACCGACTTGACTCCTCGTGGTCTGCTTTGTAGACTAGTTTGTGTGGAAAACAAGTCTGTCATCTAGCGGCTGAGGAGCCATTTTCGATGGGCGAGTTTACGGCGGTGCCGGATCGGCCTCTTCCCGACCCTCGTCAGGAGGGACCGGTGAGTGCGCATGGTTCGTTGTTGCGGGCGGATCGGGCAGCGTGGCGGGTTCGTCGGCTGATGGACAGCTCTCGATGCCTTCTTACAGGCAACATGGCGTTTCTCTGCTGTTTGCCGGCGACGATCATGTCTTCGTGGTCACTTGTCGAAGCGGACTGGGCTAGGATACTGGGTGCGTTGGTCCTGTTCATTGCCGAGTTTGGGATCGTGGTCTCGTTCCTGCGGATGGGCCGTCTTCGAGCGATGGCTGGTCTGGAGGTTGTGGACCGGGTTGAGGTGAACTTGAAGGAATTTGGCAAGATCCCGAACCGACGTCGAGTGGGTTTCCTTACCCTCTATGTTGCATACATGATCTTATGCACGATCTTGTTCACGAAGGTGTTGCCCTTCTGGGGGATGATCGCGGGAATGTGGTTAGGAGCGGCCTTTATGGCCGGCTTTTTCGTGCGCCGGTTCGTTCTGTTCCAGTTCTGGGAAGACCTTCTTTTCGCCGCGAGCATCTTGATGGCGTGGAGCTTGTTCCTGAGTCAGCTCCGAACCGAATACATGAAGATCCTTGTTCTTATGCCACCGCTTGAAGTACTCGTGGGGACCACATTCCTCTACATGCGGTGGCGGGAGTGGGCCCGCTCGTTCCCGATCTCCGAGGCGACAATAAAGGTGCAGTTATGAGTACCTTTGATAGCGTTGCTTCCCCTCCCGCCCCGCTCGACCCGCTGATTCACGAGGCCTCTCGACTGGTCATCATCTCGGTCCTCAACGAGTGTGAGGCTGCCGACTTCAACTTCCTGCTCGGCACAACCGGCCTCACGCGTGGCAATCTCTCGACACATATGGCCAAACTTGTCGGAGCAGGCTATGTGGAAGAGACCAAGCAGTTTGTCAACCGCAAACAGTTGACCCAGTACCGGCTCAGCCCTACCGGTCGAAACGCCTATACCCAGTACCGCGCTGATTGGGTGCGACTGACGAGCGGCTCAGGCCGGGGAGAGTGAAGCTCAGAATCGAGAGTGACGATCACTCGTTCTGGGAGCGGAAATGATCGAGGATCTCACGGGAACCAAGCTCTTGTGCCACTGAGGTGAGATCCAGCCGACGGAGTAATTCTATCGTGATGGGCCGCTTTGCATCCCAGAAGACATAGGCGGAGAAGAACTCGCGGGCGGGTTGAGAGTTCAGCAGGCCAGCCACATACTGGGCCTCGGACTCGGTCTGACATGGGACGAAATATGCGGTATCGTCGAGCACAACCGGCTTCCCCTCGTGTGGTCCTACGACTGCGAATTGCAACGCCTTGTAGAAGCCAGAGATTGCCACCTTCCACGCCGAAAACGTGTAACTTCCAACCCCAAACATCGAGAACCTCGGACGGTTGCGATAGATCGAGCTGGCACGCCGATCAAGGTATTCTGCATGCCGCTCCAGGTAGTCCCATGTCTTGGGTGCGTGATTGACCATAGTTAATGTATTATCAGTCATCGATTTTTGAGTGACCAGCATGCGTCGTGTCGGGATTTTTCCGACTCCCTTTGTGATCTCAGAACTCTTGAGCATCCCGAAGACATGGTCCTCTTCAAGCTCGAATAGCTCGCCCAGCCCATTCCGGTATTGATGGCCTTCGCGCCTGATCTCCATGACTTTTGCACAGTCATGTTTGACACCCGACCGCCACTTGTAGATCTCGGGACCGGCGAGATGCTTCCAGCGGTGATACAATGCAAGATCAGCGATAAGCGTATCATCATGATAGCCGAAGATTGCCGTCGGATTTGTGCTTCCAAAATGAGGATAGATCCGGCACTCGCGACTCGTCCCTTCGGGTTCGAATGAAGAAACGAGGAGGCAGGCATCAACAGCGGCCCCGAACGACTTGGCGGAATCGATCGGGTGAATCTCGCTCTCGGTCAGGCTGAGACCACTCTTCCAGGCGTGAGTCAGGACCTTTCGAGCGACCGCTGTCTTGCAGAGCATCGCCAGAGTTGCTCTTCGCCCATCAAGGGCTTCGACGAGTTTCCTGAGCATCCACTCCGAGATATCGAAGTTGCTCTTGCCCGTCCGTGCTTCCAAGCCGACATGATTCTGGAAATTTGACTTCTTCGGGAGGTTCTTACTGCCCAGAACACCGAGCGCGGAGTTTGTCACCCAGGGGGGATTGCCGACGACCAGGATGGGCTCCGGCAAGTGACCTAGCAGATCGTCGAGGTCAACGTGAAAGAAGCTTGCGCAGACGATATTCACATTGGTCGCGACTTCGAGGGAGGCTCGGAGTTTCTCCTCAAGCAATCGCACATAATCACCGTTGATCTCGATGCCGACCGCATTTGTGACATCAGGGAATTGTCCGAGTGCAGCCAGGAGCAGATTCCCCACTCCGGAGGTCGGTTCCAGGACGGAAGCGACAACGATTCCACGCTCGGAGAGGAGTCTGCAAATCTGGGTTGCGAGCACGTGTGGTGTTTGATAATCGCCATATTGGTCGGCGCAACTAACGGTCTTTGGCAAAGTTGACTCAAAGTTCACGTAAGAATCTTAAGCAAACGTGGATTGACGGATTTCTGGATTGAAGTTCGAGCTCTTGGTCGCGGCCTTCGGCCTGGTCCCACGAATCATTGCTGCGATCAAGAGCAGTCCAACGACCACAGCGATCACACCTAACAGTGCTTTGATACCGATCGATAATGGCGTGGGTGGGGTCTCGCGAAGATAGACGGCAAACGGCTTGTGAGGTGTCTTGGGTTCGGCGGGTTTTGATTCATTATCATAAATGAGATGAGATCGGGCTTTGATCGATTGCTCCTCATTCGGCTCGGTCGACGTCGACATCGTAAGGATCTCCCAGATCAGAACCCGCGGATACGTTTCATCGAGGTTTCAGACAGTGGCTTCGAAGAACCAATCCCAGCTTTGGGGGCAATCGGCAAGCTCATCGGAGCCGGCGAGGCTTTCGTCCCAGGGGTAGAGCACCCGGTCGAGCTTGACCGTGGTGAACCCGGCTTTCTTGAGACGGAACTCCGCCTCGAACGGTTGCCAGAATTTCTGTTTGAGGCCTTTGAAGGCGAACCGACCGAACCCAAACTCATAGTAGTGATGCTCTGCGTGGAAGGCCGCGTGCCGTTCGGCCTCTTCGACGGATAGACCTCGATCGAGTGCTTTATCCATTAACACCATCGTATGATAATGAATTGCATCGATCGAAGGCAGGATGCCCATAAAGACCCCTCCCGGCTTGAGGGAGGCACAAATGGCCCGCAGCGTCTTATCAATATCGCGCACGTCGGGCATGACAAGGGAGTTGACCGCGATCGCCAGGTCGAGTTTGGCTTCGAATGTCTCGAGTTCGAGCATCTGTCGCTGGAGGAACGTGACCTTGCCCGCATCGACAGGCCCGAGCCGCTCTTTCGCTCGGGTCAACATGGCGGGGGCGAAGTCGAGCGCGTAAATCGTGGCAAACTTGCCGATCAGATAAGGGAGCAGGGGGCCGGTTCCACAGCCCAGGTCGGCGACAACCTTCGTGCCGGGATTGGGAATCGCGTCAATCGCGGCGAGGAGCGGGTTCTCGACACCGGGACGGAACGGGTCAAGGAACAAGTCGTCGTAGGCCGCAGCGTGGCGGCTCCACTGGCGACCTTGTTCCGATCGCGCGGGCTCAGATACGTCGGCGATCGCTTTCTTGACGCGGGTAATGCTCATCGATCGGGCTTCTCTCCGACCGGTGGTGGCACCGGCCCAGTAGATTTAATATCGAGACGGATGACATCAATGGCCAGCCCCTGAGGGGTGCCTAGCACGTCGCGGCGGTAGCTTTTGGGGTAACCTAGCGTGGGATCGGGGTTGAACCTCAGCACCGCTTTGGAACCTTTGGGCAATCCGAACGGATTGGCAGTCTTGAGCTGGCCGAGTTCATCGAAAATCGTGGTGTACAGGCCGTCCACACTGAAGAACTTGGGGGCCGCCGGCTTGGCGACGACTTCGCGACCATCGGGCAAGACACTATAGATCGCTTTGACGCTCCCGTCTCGGACAAAGACACGATAGTGAGCCGTCCGAGCCCCCTTGCTGGTCCATTCTAGGTTGTAATCGGTGACCCGAGCCTTGTCCCACTTGGCCTGGGCGGCACGTACAGCTTCGGGCGTGACCTCCTGGCCGCCACCGCAGCCGGACAAGAGCATCAAGACCAGGCCAATCATTAGCGTCAACTTCACCAATGGACCCTTTCATCACTCGGAGCAGGGCGAACTCATACCAGAATAGCCCGTTTGCCCCTCACTCGACAACCTGTGGTCTGATTCTCTTGCGGGGGACCGCTACCTGCTGACTCTCGAAGAACCAGATAAAATAGATGTGATACTTATGATCAAGCGTACTATCAGCTTCTTCTCAAATGAAGGGGGTTGATCTAGGCCGATGCTCGGTTTAACTTTCTTTACACACTGACCGATTTGGCCCTCCCCCAGTGAGTACCCTCATGACCCCGATCGACCGTCGTGACTTCTTGAAAGCCACGGGTGCGTCCCTGGCCGCCTTGACCGCAGTCGGAGCAGGGGCGTCGGCCGCGACGTTGGCTCCAAGCCCTTGGAAGAAGGCGTTCATGCTCGGCCAGACGACCGGGCCGATCCTGCCGACCTTCCAGTTGCTCAAGGAGGCGGGGTTCGACGGGGTCGAACTGATCAGCCCGAACCAGCTTGACCGTGACGAGGTCCTCAAGGCTCGCGATAAGACCGGCCTGATCATCCACGGGGTGAGCGGGGCAAGGCACTGGGGTGACCCGCTATCGAGTCCCGACCCAGCCGTTGTCCAGCGCGGTTTGGCGGCGATCCGCCAGGAATTCGAAGATGTCAAAGCTTACGGTGGCACCACCGTGTTGCTCGTCCCGGCCGTTGTGACCAAGGACGTCTCCTACCGGCAGGCCTACGAGCGTTCGCAGGCCCAGATCCGCACGTTGTTGCCCGATGCCGAGAAGCACGGGATCAAGATCGCGATCGAAGAGGTCTGGAACAAGTTTCTGCTCAGCCCCGTCGAGTTTGCAAAATACATCGACGAGTTCCAAAGCGAGTGGGTCGGAGCCTACTTCGATGTGGGCAACGTCGTCGAGTTTGGCTATCCTCAAGAGTGGATTCGCGAACTCGGCAAGCGAATCCTCAAGGTCCACGTCAAAGAATATGCCAAGCCGCAACGATTCAACTACTTGCTGGGCGAGGGTAAAGAGATCGACTGGCCCGCCGTCCGACAGGCATTCGTCGATATCGACTACAAAGGCTGGATCACCGCCGAGGTCGGCATGAAAGACCTCAGCGACGTCGTCCAGCGAATGGACGGGATCTTTGGCACCAAGGATTGAGCAGATATCGTTATCACAGATGAAAATGTGAAATAGCGTCTACGTTTTCTCGACCTCAACCTGACGGAGACCGACCCCATGCGCGAACCTCAGACGAACCGGCGAAGCTTCTTGATGAATGGCACAGCGGCTGTAGCCGCGACCGCGTCGCTCAACCTCATGCATACTGCCCACGCGGCCGGTTCAGACATTTTGAAGGTCGGACTGGTCGGCTGCGGAGGTCGGGGAACAGGCGCTGCCGAACAAGCCCTCACCGCTGACAAGAACGTCCGACTCGTGGCGATGGCTGACGCCTTCGAAGACCGGCTCGCCGAGAGCTTCTCCGCTCTCAAAGGCTCGCCGGTTGCCGCGCAGGTCGATGTGCCCCAGGATCGCAAGTACTTCGGATTCGATGGCTACAAGCAGGTGATCGACCAGGTCGATGTGGTTCTCTTGACCACCCCACCGGGCTTCCGTCCCCTTCACCTGGCTTACGCGGTCGAGAAGGGCAAGCACGCTTTTGTCGAGAAGCCCGTCGCGGTCGACGCCCCCGGCGTCCGCTCGGTCCTCAAGTCGGCGGAAGAGGCCAAGGCCAAGAACCTATCGATGGTGGTCGGCCTCTGTTGGCGATATCACTCCCCCCGCGTCGAGACCATGAAACGAATCCATGATGGTGAGATCGGCAAGATTGTCGCCATCGAGACAACCTATGACTCGGGCGGCGTTTGGGACCCGAGGAAGACGCGCGACGAGGTCAAGTCGGAGATGGAATACCAGATGCGCAACTGGTATTACTACGACTGGCTGAGCGGCGACCATATCGTCGAGCAAGCGGTCCACGCCATCGATACCATGGGCTGGGCCATGGGCGACGTCCCCCCGCTGCTCTGTTGGGGTTCCGGCGGTCGACAGGTGCGTACGGACCCGAAGTATGGAAATATCTTCGACCACTTCAACGTGGTGTATGAATATGCCGACGGGGTCCGTGGCTATCACACTTGCCGACACTGGCGAGGAGCCGAGACGCGTGTGAAGGACTATGTCCTGGGCACGAAAGGGACCGGTGATGTGTTCGGGCACAAGTTCAGCGGCGAGAGCCGCTGGCGGTATCGGGGCGAAGCGAACAACATGTACCAGACCGAGCACGACGCCCTCTTCGCGTCGATCCGCAACGCCCAGCCGGTCAGCGACCTAGTCAACGGCTCGCGGAGCACCTTGCTCGCGATCATGGGACGAATGGCCGCCTATACGGGCAAAGTCGTCACCTGGGAAGATGCCTTGAACTCCAAGGAAAATCTCGCGCCTAGCGAGTATAACTGGGGCGATGCTCCCCAACGTCCGGTGCCGATGCCGGGTGTGACCAAGCTTGCTTGATATGTTCATTCGGACGTAACCCGATGACCTCATTGGCCTTGTAGCCCTGCAAGGGCGGCCACAGATCAGCTCACCGGCATCGCCCTGGGGAGGGATGACTTGCGGAAAACCCGCTCACCCTCCCACTTTCCCCCTAATCAAGAAATCTTCGCAGATTCTCCCAGAATCCCCAAAGTCGCTGGTCCCGCTAGCCGATGGTAATCCCGTTGCGTGCGATGTTGCACCCTCTTTACGGGATTACGGCGATGCCAATGTCAACGACTGCCACACTCGCGGGAGCCATCCCCGCCTCAAACATCACCAGGCGCACGATCCGCCAGGTCGATCTCGCCATCAAACTGGAACGCGAACGACTTGCAATGTTGCAAGAACGGGCCGATACCAAGAGGGCATGGCTCATTCGGAGAGCCGACTTGGTCTGGGATGCCGACCATCGCGATAGGGCCGAGAACCTGGCGTCAAAGATCAAAAGCCAACCAGGCCGCGTGGTTGCTCGACTGACAACGACGTATCACGGCTGTCTTTTCTTGATGCATCGCTGGAGCTACCTTCACCAGAAAGTGGTCTCAAAGAAGTTCAAAGGCGAGTTGAGCAAGCACGACCACATGACTGCCCACTCCCTTTTGGGCTTCCCAGCCGACGAGTGGGATAACGAAGAGTCTGAGCTCAATACCGACGCAATTTCACGTGATGATCCCGACTGGGAGATCGCCGTTCGGAAACAGCTTCGCGAACTCTTCATGCGCGAGTTGCGCCGGCTGACAGAGATCATGAAAGTGCTCGACCTCGAGAACAAAGAGGCTCAAGCCGAGGCCAAAGCGGGAGAATTCTTCGATACAGACCCGTTCCTGAATAAGACCGAACGCGAGATCGCAAGCTGCGAGCGACGCATTCGGGTCCTGGAAAAGGAGCGGCTCCTGGCGACCAAAGAAAATCCCGAAGTTGAAGCTGTACCGGCAGATTCATCCGCTTCGACTGGTTCCGCTGACGCGGAAGAGGCCCCGGTCGCCTCGCCGCTCTTATAGATTTTGCCCGCAGGCTCTTTGACAATTCGGAAGATCGTTGACGGCGGGAGGCCGCGTCGCTGGCACACCTCTGGAGTGCTGCTTATTGCGTTGTGCGACCGGTGGTATCGCTCGTCCCTCGCTCGACCACCAGCTCTTCGTCGGTCGTTCAATGGAGCGACACTCGCTGATCGTTAGGTGGCAACTCCAGGGATCTGTCACTCTCGGGTGAACGCATAGACCACAACCAGAATCACGATAGCCACGGCATATGCTGCGATCCACCGGCGGCGTTGCTTACGTCTGAGGTCGAGCGGAGCGGACTCGGAGACCGGTTTTGGCGGGGGATCATTGTTCACATACGAGCGATCCAGCGCCACCCCCGTAAGTTTCGGCAAGGCGACAAGATCGAACTGATTGCCATTGGCGAACGCCAGCGTCGCTACCGAGGCCCGTTTGCGCACTTTCTCGGGCATGTGGAACCAGACCCGCTCGGCGAGTTTATCGATTGGCGAACTCGACTCGACGGCGACCTTACGGTTCTCCATCAGCATCAGGGTCAAGTAACGTCGGTCGACATCGTTGTCGAGCCCGTAGATGTCCTCCCAGACGAGTGGATCCAGGGTCCAAGAACCTACCGCGAGCGTTGTCTCCACCGCCGACCACTCTCTCTTGAGCGCTCCTGCGAGGCGAAATGGGTCGAAGCCGGCCTTGCGGAACTCGCGAGCGGTCACGAAGAGCCCGTGGAAGCAAAGGGCCCCGGGCCGTCCTTGGTCATCACTGCCCGGCGAGCCGACCCCCACCAAGAGGTAATGCCCGGTCGGTGTTCGCATGCTAAACAAGGCGTTAGGTAACTCGGTCATCAGGGCCGGTCGTTCGCCAAACCGTTGACATGCAGTCCGGAACTCGCTCAACCACAGAGGGGTGACACCTGGCGAGTGGGCCAGAATGGCATAGCCCTTGTCCCAGAACGGGAAGCTTCCATAGACCGCCTGTTCGTAGCGGACGACCACCGGGGTCTGTTTCGGCCGACGAAGCATCGCGAGCACAATCTCCGACCCCACGACAAAACGGACTTGAACCAATTATGACCCGAAGTGGCCCTAAATTTGCAACCCATCCTGAGACTTCGGCTGGGACCGCGACTGTGCTAGGTGCTGTATTTCGAGTTGTGAAAGAGGCCGTTCAGCAACTTCGGAGGGACAGATCACTTAGCCAGCGTGCCCCAATCTGCGAGGTTTGAGGAAGGAATTTGCGTCATGACGGAACAATTCCCAAGGACGACAACGATGCTCAACAAGACCAATCGACGACGTGCCACGACCTTGGCGACCCTGGCTCTGGTCACAATGACCGGCATTGCTTGGGCCCAACAGCAGGGGCCGGTGGGCAAGGTTGGCCAGGCGCTCGATGGTGCCGGCAAGACGATCAAGCGTGGAGTTCTCGGGGCCGAGGCCGCCGTTTCGGATGGCTTTGCCCGCACTCGCAGCGGCGTCCACAACATGGAGGTTGTCTCGCGAATCTACAGCCGGCTCCACTGGGAAAAGGCGCTGACGACCTCGAATCTAGAGATCGTTATGAAGGCCGATGGCGTCGCCGTTCTCACGGGGATCGTTCCCAACGCAACCGCGAAAGATAAGGCCGTGTCGTTGACCGCCGATACGGTTGGGGTCGTCCAGGTGATCGATCAAATGGCGATCGCACTACCGACCCGGGTCATCCCCGGAACAACCAAGACCGAAACATTGCCTAAGTGACCAGAGCGCCCACGGTCGTAAGATTTCTAATTTCACGACCGTGGGTTCCGCCAGACGAGCCCCACTGGTTGCTCCGTTCGTTTGAAGCCAGGAGCACTCCAGGTTGGGTCAATGGAGTAAAACATCTGGTTCTCGCCTTCATGAATGAACTGATAAAGCGAAGTCGTTGTCTTGGAGGCATTCGCTGAGCCGATTGGCAAGATGTGGAATGCCGCATGAAGCGTGGATCGTGGGTCGGTGAAGATGGGAACGGTTCCTTCACCTGCGTGGTCGAGTGCAAGAAATTCGACTGGGCAGGTAAGCCCATGTTGGGACTTTGTAAGCCGCTCGGGTTCTGACGGTAAGACGACGGCGACCGGCAAGTTCAGACGATCGTCGCCGAGATCAAGCCGATACATCATTTGGTTATAGTCATAACGTGGCGTCTGATCGAGATTCCCCGAAAATGTGTTGGTATACGTACCTTCAAAATAGATCAAACGTCCATTCTTTTGGTTAAAGAATGGATGATGTCTTGGGTTGTAGTAGGAATACTTCTCGTGGGTTGCAACCTTGCGAGCATACGCCCACGGGCCTGTTGGTTCGTCAGCCTCCGCGAACCAGACCTCGCCCAAGAGGGAGCTTGAGCCACCGAACTCGACTGCGATCATCACCCAACGCTTACGATATTCGTTCCAGGCGACCGAGCCCCCATGCGCTTGGACCGGCTTGCCGGTCTCCACGTCGCAGAGTTGGATCAGCCCTTCGCCAGGCTTGAGCTTTCCCGCCTTGATCAGCACGGCCTGCTCGGCAGGACCGACCCCAGGCGCGCCTCGCTTCCAGGCGTAGAGGACCTTACCGTCGGCATCGCGCGCGACCGCGCTTTCCTCCCCCGGCTTGGCGGGTTCCAGGCAGGTGAACCGCTCAAAATTGGCGGGGTCCTTGAGCTCGTCGGGCTCCGCGCGTACGCGGGTCAATGGGTAAGGATTCGCATAGTAGATATAGCGAATTCCTTGATCGGTATGCAAAAACGGGTGCCCACCGATCGGTAGCGAGCCGGGATTCACCGGGGCGTTGGTCGCGAAGGCGGTAACCTTCTGGAACTGCTTCGTGCGCGTGTCCCACTCTGCGAGACCTCGTTCGTAGGTCTCCATCGGTGGGCGGATCTTGGCATAAAAGGCGAACATGCGTTCTCCTTTTTGCGCATCATCAAGGACCACCAGGCCATCGAGCCAGGTCGGTCCGTCACCAGGGAGTTGAGCGGTTGGCTTGGCGAACCCTGTCTTGGGGTCAGTCCAGTAGGTCAGATCGACGCCAACACTCGGGTCGAGCCCTCCGTCGGAGGGGAGTCGTGAAGTCGCGCCCGGGGTATGGAAGTTGCCCAGGGGATAATCGGGCCGGTTGGTGTCGCCCCAGAACCAGTGGATCTTGCCTTGATAGAGAGTGGTCAACACGCTATCGGAACCGAAAACCTGGGCGTTGAGCAGGGGTTGCGCGAGCGGGGCCTTCTGCCCGAGGGCTACCGTGTCGCGATAGAGGCCGCCACCGGTCACACGATAGAGACGTTCGGCGACGTTGATGCGTGTCATCACTAGTTTTACGCGACTACCGGGGGCGACCTTCAAGGCTTTGCCTCGAAATCCAAACCCATCTTTGGCGTACTCATAGCCATGACTCTTGACATGAAAATAGATCGTGTGGCCCATGAGATCGACGTCTGAGATGGCAGCAAGGCCCGCGTTATCGGTGATAAAGCGGGTGTTGTTGACAGTGATTAGCTCGACGAGGGGTATGCCCCGACCCGTGGCTGAGTCGACGACTTCGATCGCAAACGGGTCCGTCGCGGGCGAGAAGAGGCTCAGAGTCAGAACGATCGCTACCAAATTCATCAACAGGCTCACTTTTTCGAGGAGGACCTTGGCGCGAATTTATTTCGCGATCTCATGCTTGTAGATTTGACCACCCTTCATCACGAACTTAACGTGTTCGAGTTCGCTGATATCTTTGAGTGGGTCGTTGCTGACTGCGACAATGTCGGCATACTTGCCCACTTCGATGGCGCCAAGGTCTTTCTCAGCTTGGAGTAACTCGGCGGCGACCACGGTGGCCGACTGGACAGCTTGCATCGGCGTCATCCCATATTTCACCATATAGGAGAGTTCTTTCGCCTGATTCTCGGTCCAATCGTAGCCCCCGGCATCGGTTCCATAGGCGATCTTGACCCCACTCTTGAGTGCCAGGGCGAAGGCCTTGCGTTCGATTTCGACCATCTCTTTCCAGATTGGGCTCCCTGCGGCGGCTCGCCCTTCGGCAACGAAGACCGTCACATAAATGGTCGGGCACCAGTATGCCCCCGCCTTGACCATCATGCCCATCGTCTCTTCATCGAGCCCGTAGCCATGTTCGATTGTATCGGCACCGGCTTTGAGCGCGGCGAGGATTCCATCGCGCCCCATGGCGTGGGCGGCGACCCGTCGATCGAGTCGGTGCGACTCATCGACAAGTGCTTTCATCTCTTCTTCTGTGAAATTTACCTTGCTGCGGAGTTTGCCATCTTTGACGTAATAGGCACGATCGCAATAGAACTTGATCCAGTCGGCCCCGTACTTGACCTGCTCGCGGACCGCCTTACGAATCTGGTCCGGCCCATCAACAATTTGCACTCCTTCGAGCATCTTTAGCTCCCAGGAGTATCCCGACAAGGGATACATCCCTGTCGCTGAAAAGGCGCGGGTCGAGACGAACATCCGTGGGCCGGGGATCACTCCTTTGGCGATCGCCTTTTTCACGTCGACGTCAGCATACATCGCCCCTTCGGTCTCGAGGTCGCGGATCGCCGTGAAGCCATTCATCAGCGAGGTTCGCGCGGCCATCGTCGCGCGGATTGTGCGATAGGGGATCGACTCTTTCAAAAGTTGATCATCATAATCCACTTGTGTGATGTCCCCTTGGAGCAGCACATGGGTGTGGCAGTCGATCAGTCCGGGCAGGACCGTGCTTGTAGACAGGTCGACGATCGTGGCGTCCTGGGGGGCGACTTTGAGGATCTCAGTGCTGGGCCCCACTTTGGAGATCCGCTCCCCCTCAACAAGAATCGCCTGATCGGTCAGGACCTTGCCTGAGCGAACATCGAGTAGCCGACCGGCTTTGATCACCGTGGGCTTCGTTGGTTTGGCGGGCTCGGCCCCGAGAGTGGGAAGGGTCGCAGATGCGACAATGAGCAGGGCGAACGACGATCGAGTCACGGCAAGACCTCCACCATGGGCGGGTTGAGATCTTGAGGCTATCTTGGCGGCGTCGAGTTCACAACCCGCGCGCGACAACGCCCCACGTCAAAAGACGCGGGGCGAGGGTTGGTCAAACACCAAGTTTGCAAGCGTTTCAGGCGGCTCGCTGTGACCGTCGATAGAGTCCCATCCCGCCCAGACCGGCCAACACGAAGACCGCGAGACTGGAAGGCTCGGGAATCGGGAAGATCGTGAGCTGGCCAAGGACGCTCATCTTGCCCCCGTTGTCGGGGGTGATCCGCAGCGGAAGGGCATTGATCTGGCCGAGGAAGGCCTCAAAGTTGCCGACCTGGAACAGTTTCTGTGACGACGAGTTGGGATTGAACGTAGCCATCACGTTCGAATAGCCCGAGTCGAACATCGAGCCATTGAGGACACCGCTGAGGAGGATTGGGCCCTGGTTCGGTACAGCGGGGTTGCCGTCGATGGTTTTGACGCTGAAGGTGATCCAGAATGGTGTATTGGTGTAGGTGGTGTGGATCCCAGGGTTTGGTGTCACCATGGTGAACGAGCCGAGGTCTAGATAACCGGGCGCGAAGAGCGAGCCATCCCAATGGCTGTCAAAGCCGATGGCGCTCGGTCCCGACGTACCGGTGATACCGACCTGTCCTACGGCGTTATAGGTCACAAGGCTATCCATTGGTGAGGCTTGCGCAGCCGAACCAAAGGCAAAGGTGGCCAAAGCCAGGGCGCTCGAGGCGGCCCACATCCGTGTTGTACGCATCGATGTCTCTCACAGGGGTAGATTCAGCACGGATGGGCGGCCCCCGGAAGAAGGGGGCCGCTCGCAGATTCCGAATTGCGTTCCGTTCCGTGCCTCAACAGTTGCGAAATCTCAGGGGTGTTGCACGAGGCTGACAGCTTAGGAATGAACTTCGGAGCCTCGACGAGGTCGCGACTCCGCGAGAATCAAGTTTGGCTGACGCCCTTGTTCCGGCGCAGGAGGCAGAAGCCACCGGCGGCGATCATGAAGACCGCGATCGAGGCCGGCTCGGGGACGGGCACGGCTTCGACAAAGATCTTGGCCTGGGCCGTGGTCTGACCGTTGTTCGTGGTCGAGGGGACCAAGGAAACGGAGTTGTCCAAAACAGTCAGGGTGTTCAGGTAGTTACCGGTCTGGAACTTGTCGAGGGTCGCCTTGTCGAACGTCGCAACGACGTCGGACTGGCTGGCGTCGGCGATCGTGCCGTTCAGCTTGCCGGTCAAGGTGATCGGCGTCTGGTTGGGGAGCGGGGCCGAACCATTAATCTTGTTGATGGTCAACGTGATCGAGAACGGCGTGTCTTTATACATGGTCGAGACGCCGGCGTTCAGCTCGCCAACGTGGAACGAGCCAAGACTGAATGACGACGGGGCGGTGAACGAGCCTGTCGTCACGCTGTCGAAACTGATGATCGGGGCGACCGTCGATGATCCCGAGAGACCTGTCGAGGTGACGCCTTGGGAGTTGTCGATGTTGCCTACGGTGTTGTAGGTCACATAGCTCTTAATCGAGTCGGCCGTCGAGCCGACACTGGTCGCGGCGAGAGCTGCCATGCTCAAGGCCGCTGTACGAAGCCGATTCCATCCATTCATCTGACGCATCATCCCCTCCTGAATCAGTAGTCGAGTCAACCGCGTTTACGAATTCACGCGAGCCCAGGAACCGGGCCAGTTCCGCCTTCGCCCACCCTCAGAGAGAGGAGACGCTGGCCTCGCTGGTCGCTCAATGGAACGGTTGGGTCTGGAGAGGATGCGAGGTGTGTTTTTCAAGAGACCCGGCCTCCATGCCCGGCCAACGATCGGCTCGCCCCCGGTCGGCCCTTCGGACCAACTCCCCAAGGCGAAATCGAACTGAGCGGAAAAGTAATCCAAGCGAGAAAAGAAGTAAACCTCAATTTCCCCCTCCTGTCGTGACGATACCCGAAAAATCCGATCAGTCTTGGCAGACGACGTGGCAACCAATGTCTTGGTCAATGTAAGCTCATGACGTAGAACCATGCCCGACCAGGACTTTCGCCGTGCAACCACCACGCCTCGACACCGTCTGCGCCCGACCCGCCGCCAGCGCTCCCTCCACTAGCAAACCGCTGGTCCCCCCGCTCGACTTGAGCATCGTCTACACCCTTCGCTCACTCGATCACGTCGATGCGATCTATAATAAGGCTGAGCCCGGCTATATTTACGCCCGGGACGGACACCCCAACGCCACCCAGCTCGCCGCCAAGATCGCCACGCTCGAAGCCGCCGATGCCGGTCTGGTCTGCGCCTCCGGAATGGCGGCTGAGGCCGCTCTGTTTCTCGCCGGATTGGGGCAGGGGGAGGACGTCGCACTTTCCGAAGGCCTGTACGGTCGAACCGTGGGCCTGATCACCCGTGAGTTGGCCCGCTTCGGCGTCGGCTGGACGAGCTTCGACGCAACTCGTCCCGAGACTCTCAAGGAGGCGATCAACCCTCGCACCAAGATGGTCTTCGTCGAGACCCTGTCCAATCCCCTTGTGCGGCTTGCCGATATTAGCGCACTTGCGGAGATCGCACACTCTGCTAACGCAACGTTGATCGTCGATCACACGTTTGCGCCGATCTTATGTCAACCTGTCAAGCTCGGTGCTGATGCGGTGACCCACTCGGCCACCAAGTTGATCGGTGGACATAGTGACCTAACACTGGGGTTGGTCGCAGGCACGCGTGAGGTTCTTGATCGAGCGACCCCTGTGGCCTCGACGTTCGGCCTGACTGGTAACCCGTTCGAGAGCTGGCTCTGTTTGCGGGGCATGGCTACGTTGGGCATTCGATCCGAACGAAGCTGTGCGAATGCCTTGGCTTTGGCCGAGAAGTTGGAGAGCCAACCGGCCATCAAAGCGGTTCATTATCCCGGCTTGGCCTCGCATCCTGATCACGCCCGAGCCGCCACGATGCTCAGCGGGGGCTTCGGCACCATCGTTACCATCGACGTTGGTGAGCGATCGCAGGCAGATGCCTTCATTCGCGCACTTGAGCATATTCCGTTTGCTCCGAGTCTAGGAGATGTGGCGACGACCTTGAGTCACCCCGCGACAACGAGCCATCGCGGGCAATCGCCCGAGCAGTGGGCCAGGCAAGGGATCACCCCCGGGCTCGTGCGTCTCTCGATTGGAATCGAAGACGTGGACGATCTCTGGGCGGATCTGGAACGAGGGTTCGCCGCCCTGAGCTGAGATCTCCGTTTTGCAAGCATCCGTCTTAGAAACCACTTGGATTCTAGAGGAACTCCGATGACGCCAACCTCTCTCCGCCGCGTCCCACTTGCGGCCATTCTTGCGATAATTCCGCTCTGCTTGAGCCTAGTTCATGCGGGAGAATCTCCCGACCTGTCGAAGGGGATTCATGACTCGCTCAAACCCTTCGTCGAGAGCCATTCTTTGGCCGGTGCGGTCACCATTGTGGCGGACAAGAACAAGGTGCTGGACACCTCGGTGGTCGGCTTCAGCGACATCAAAGCTCGTACACCAATGCGGCCCGATGCCTTGTTCTGGATCGCTTCCATGTCGAAGCCGATCACAGCCACCGCAGTGATGATCCTGGTCGATGAGGGCAAAATTCTGCTCGACGATCCCGTCGAGAAGTACCTCCCCGAGTTCAAGCAGATCTGGTTAGCGGTCGAACAAGACAAAGAACATATTTTGCACAAAAAGCCTCATCACCCAATCACGATCCGCGAGATCCTCAGCCACACGAGTGGGCTTCCGTTCGCTTCGCCTCTGGAGGTCCCCACGCTCGATGCCCATACCATTAGCGACAGAGCCCGCAGCTACGCGATGACCCCGATGATCTTCGAGCCTGGCACGAAGTATCAGTACTCGAACGCAGGGATCAATACGGCCGGTCGGATCATCGAAGTTGTGAGCGGAATGCCATACGAGAAGTTCCTCGACACGTGTCTGTTCGAGCCGCTCGGGATGGTGGAGACCACCTTCTGGCCGAGCGAGACCCAGGTTGCGCGACTGGCGAAGACGTACAAGCCGACCGCCGATAAGACCAATCTCGAAGAGACGCCGATCAGTCAGTTGTCCTATCCGCTGACCGATCACAAGCGACAGCCAATGCCCGGCGGCGGCCTATTCTCGACCACGAGCGACATCGCCCGCTTCTGTCAGATGATCCTCAATGACGGTACGTTTGAGGGGAAACGCTATCTCTCAGAAACGTCGATTCATGAAATGACCCGTCGCCAAACCGCCGAAACGCTCAAGGAGAATTACGGGCTCGGTTGGGCAACCGGCGGCGACTCCTTCGGGCATGGCGGCGCACTCTCGACTAACATGTCGATCGATACAAAGCGTGGCCTGATCACGATCTTCATGGTCCAGCACGCAGGGTTCCCCAACGACGGCAATAAGAGCCACGGGGCCTTCAAAAAAGCCGCTGAAGAACAGTGCGTCGCGCTGAAGAAGTAAGAAGTGGACCCACGTGAAAGGATCCAGATGCAGCTCTTCAAGCAAGTAATGCAACTGCTCTTGGGGTTGGTATTCGTCCTGGCTGGGGCGAATCACTTCCGTAACCCCAAGTTCTACGTCCAGATCATGCCCCCGTACTTGCCGTGGCCGCTCGAACTCGTCTACGTCAGTGGCGTGTTCGAGGTCCTGCTGGGCGTGCTGGTCATGATCCCTCGCACGTCTCACATCGGCGGTTGGGGGTTAATCGCCCTCCTGATCGCGGTGTTTCCGGCCAATCTTCATATGGCGCTCAATACCCAGCTCTACCCGCAAGTCAGCCCAATGGTGCTCTACCTGCGGCTGCCGCTCCAACTGTTGCCGATGGCCTGGGCCTATTGGATGACCAGGCCTGATCCCGCTTGAATTCGAAGGCCAGGGCGAGGAGTGAACGAAACGAAGCCCCTCGCCCGGGCGGGAGAGGGGCTTGTCCAAGCTCTACTTACTTCACGTGGCCGTGTTCGGCCCCGGCGGTCTCGTAGTGCTTTTTGAGGAGGTCGTCGCCGAAGTCGTTGGCGAAGTCGCGCCAGACACTGTGAACGTGGTTGGCGTTCCCTTGCGTGTTGTCGTACTCGATCAGGAAGGTTGGCCCCTGAATTCGGTAGTAGTGGGGCTGACCGAGTTCCAGTCCGCCGGCCCAGGCGAATCCGACCTTATCGACTCCGGCCTTGAAGATCTTGGCGAGGTCGTTTGCAGCGAGTTCGGGACGGAGCCGCTCGGCGTACAGGCTAACGATCGAGTTCATCAGCTCCTTCTGCTCGGCGTTGAGGTCGGGCATGAGGATGCCGGCGGGTTCGAGCGGCTTGGCCTTGCGAAGGGCGAGCGAAAGGATGTCTTTAGGGGCCTCGGTCGAGACGATTCCCTTCTTGCTCTGGTCTTCATTCAGCGACTTGACGAGCTTCCGGGCCAGGTCTTCCTCTTCGCCGAGGACTCGGAGGCCCTTGCGAGGTCCGTCCTTGACGTCGGCGGGATTTGTCCCCATGAACGTGGGGCCACCGACAACCCCTTGATTGCCGACGATTGTGAAGTTAAGGGCGAGGTGGTGCCCTTCGACTCGCCAGCCCCACGGCTGTTTAGGATCGGCTGAGCCGGGCTTACCGAAGATGTTGAAGAAGTAGAGTTCCGGGTCACGGACCGGTCCCTTGCCTTGTTCGATCGAGAACAAGATCTGCTCCAAGCTCATGATGGTCATGGCTTTGACGTTGCCGCTCTGGCTCATCCCGCTGGCGAGCAGACAGAAAGCCAAGGCCCGCTGGTCACCCGTCATTTCTTTGACGGTCAGCCCCTTGCGAGGCCTTGGAATAAAGTGCCAGTCGTATCGGAGGGGGTCGGTGAAGTCGAACCCAGCCTTGAGCTTCTGCTCGGGGGTTAAGGCGGCCCAGAGATTATTGGCCGCAGCCGACATTTCACGCGCGGCCTTGGCGGTCGGTGCCTCGTGGGTGTGAGCCCCAGGGCCGTCATGGGCGAATGCTGGGTTGATGTATCCTGCGAGTGCAGCAACGGTCAGGAGGTTCAACAGAAGGCGGGGGCGGATCATGGAGGAGGTTCCTTGGGACGAGGTCGGAGAGTGCATCCTTCGCTCCATCGTACAAAGATGGCCGCCGATGTCACCCTGTTGGTGGGTGGACCTTCACCGTTTCCCCCGGCCGGTTTCTTGCGCAAACTCCACTCATCCACGATGTTGAGGATCGATCGATTCCAAGCCCGCCGACCTTGAGGAGACCGACCATTGCCTGTATTGATGACCTCTGCGATCCCCATCTTCCGAATCTTCAGCAAGGAGAAGGCGGTCGAGTTCTATGTCGATTTCCTGGGTTTCACAATCGATTGGGAGCACAAATTCGTGCCCGACGCGCCCGTCTGTATCCAGATCCACTATGGAGACCTGATCCTTCACCTCGACGAACATCACGGTGATAGCGGCCCAGGTTCGCACATTTATGTACAGATGACGGGTCTTGATGAATATCATCAAACGCTGAATGCCAAGAAGTATGGGAATCTCCGACTTAGTATTGAGCCGATGCCGTGGGGGTCCAACGTGATGGAGGTCATCGACCCATTCGGGAACCGAATCCGATTCGGCGAATCTCCGACCTGAGACCTTGCTCAAGGTGGGTCATAACCGCCAGGATTCCAGGGGTGGCAGCGGCAGATCCGGCCACATCCTCGCCAGACTCCGCGAGTGACCCCGTACTTTTCGATCGCTCCGATCATGTAGCGACTACACGAAGGGTGGAATCGGCAGATGTTACCGAGCAGGGGACTGAGCGTACGCTGATAGATCCGAATCGAACCGATGATGAGGACACCCAGAAGACGGCCAGGCCAGGTCCAGAACGGGCCGAGGCTCATGGGATGGCCTCGACAACAGGCTTGGGCTTCGGTCCCGACTGGGAGGCGAGGCGCTTACCGACCGCCTGGGCGAGGGCCGGCAAGCTCCGGTTCGCGTCGGCGAATGTCAGGTTCGGGTTCCGAGGAACAATGACCAGGTCGACCCCGACCGGCAAGACCGCCTTGTTGAGCCGGAACGCCTCGCGGATCAGTCGCTTGATCCGGTTCCGGGCCGTGGCCTTGCGGACCTTTCGTTTGCCGACTGAGATCCCGAGCCTTGCATGATTGAGTCCGTTCTCAGCGCCATGGACGACCATCGTCGGGTCGGACGCGGACCGCTTGCGGTCAAACGCTCTCTTGAAGTCGTTTGGATCTCGGATGTGTTCGTAAGGTCGGAACCGAGCCGAGGCCATGAGTTTAGTTCTCGGGAGATTCGAAGATCTCCAGCGGTGTCAGAGGTTTTGGGGGGGGCAAGCGGTCACGAATCAGGCGAGCCCGCCGAGAGAGGTGCCAGATGGTGAAAATGCCCACGATGCCGACGCCCGACGCGGTCAGGCCGATGATCCAGGCAAAGGCTCGACCTAGGCGTTGCCGATCAGGCTTGGGCAAGCGTGGCTCAGGCTTCGCCATCGGGCTCACGATCCTCAAGGTCGTGGATCGCTTGCTCGAACGACTCAGAGACCGCAGTCAATCGCCTGTGGAGTTGTTCGAGCTGCCCACTGAGATGAAGGATCGCCTCAACACCGGCAAGGTTCACCCCGAGGTCACGCTGATAGGTGACAATCGTCCAGAGCCTGCGAATCTCGGTCGGACCGTAGCCCTCAACCTCTTCGGAATGGACCGGTTGGACCAAGCCGCGGGCCTCGTACATTTGCAAGGCACGCGCTGGGATGGCAAGGCGTTCGGCAACCACTTCACGGGACCAAAAGACGTCGGACATGGACCATGGCTCCGATATGAAGTGATCGAATCACCATAGACCTTCGCGAGGATTGATCTTATTGAGTTCGGCGAACTGTTCGATCAGTTTTTTGCTCGGTTCGTCGAGATTCTTAGGAACCACGACCTTGAGCTGAACGAAGAGATCCCCTTCGGGCTTCCCACCTGAAGCGGGAACACCTTGACCGCGCAGCCGCAGTTTCTGGCCGCTTGAGCTTCCCGGGGGGATGGGCATTGTCTTGGAGCCGCTAAGCGTCGGTACGCCAATCTTGGCCCCGAGAACGGCTTCGCCAATCGAGATCGGGACTTCGACCTTGAGGTCGCGCCCCTCGCGCTGGAAGTAGGGGTGGGGCAGGACCTCGACCTGGATCACGAGATCCCCGGCCGGAGCCCCTTTCTCGCCCGGTTCGCCCCGTCCTTTGAGCCTCAGCTTGGCACCAGACTCAACGCCAGGGGGGATCTTGACGACGAGCGACTCGATTTTGCCTCCCTCGCGTGAAAGGTCGACCGAGGTCTCGCCACCACTTACCGCAGTGACAAAGGCGATTGCGAGGTTCGCCTCGACCGACTGCCCTGGTCGGGGTCCGCGTGGCTTATTTCGAGGGGCCTTCCCCCCGCGCATTCGACCGATCAACTCGTCGAACATCCCGCCACCAGACTGATCTTCATTCTCGAAATGGAAGTTGGTGGCCGCTCCAGGCTGTTGATTGAAGATGTGGCTGAAGTCGAAATTCTCGAAGCCAGGCCCACCGGGTCCACCAGCCCCCCGCGCCGCCCATTCGGTTGCCCCAGCGCGAGGACCCGCGCTACCGCTTTCGAACGCGGCATGGCCGAACCGGTCGTACAGTTGACGCTTCTCGGGTTCCGAGAGAATGTCATACGCCTGTTGGACTTCCTTAAACTTCACCTCTGCCTGAGTCTTGTTCTCAGGATTGAGGTCAGGGTGATGCTGACGCGCGAGGGCCCGATAGGCCTTTTTGATCTGGTCGGCAGTGGCTTCCTTGGGGATGCCAAGCACTTCGTAAAAATCGCGATCAGGCATCGCGGGATAGTTCTCGCAGGTCCGGGACCGAATTCTTCACACGTTTGTCTTCGTACTCTGATCTTACGTCCAGAACCGCTCGATTTTCAAGGCAACACGGAACCCGACCGATTCGCCCTGAGAAAAGGGCTGTTGCAGAAGGCGACCCTGACCTGTGACTTCATCAGCATGGAGCGATCGACCTTGACGCTTGAGGGGTTCGCTCGTACCTTTCCAATTGGCCAGCTCCCTCCTCTGTTTCCACAACCTTCGCCGCCGAGTTGACCTGTGGTGTCTTGTGAGGGGCGACCAACCCTTCTTCTTCGGACCCAGGGAGGGTCGATGGCTTGGCGGCGGTTTGGGCAACATGTTTGGGCCCTGGCCCTCGCGATTTCGGTCGTCACCCACGCGACCGGTTGCCATTCGTTGCGCTCCAAGCACGCACGCCGGTCGAGCCCCGGCGCAACCCAGACTGAGGAATACCAGAACCTGAGCCACCAGGCTCAAGCGTCGATCGACCGGCATGATCACGAGGCGGCCCGAAACTCGTTGCTGGCCATGTTGAGCCTCGACCCTCAGCAAGCCGAAGTCCATCAAAGGCTTGGGGTTGTGCTCCAAGCCCAGGGCAAGTTCGTCGAGGCGGGGGCCGCTTACTCCCGAGCACTCAAGTGCGACCCTGACTATGTTCTGGCCATGGTTGGGCTCGGGCAGGTTGAGACCGCGATCGGGCATCCCACGACCGGGCTAAAGCACATTGATGAAGCCTTGGAGATCGACCCCAGTCCCGCCGAAGCCCAGTTCGCTCGAGGTCAAACCCTGGAGGCCCTCGGTCGATCCGACGAGGCTCTGGCCGCCTACTTCCGAGCTCTCGAGCGCAACCCCGGTCTCGCCTCCGCCATTCTCCGGATCGCCACGATCCAACTCGGTCGGAAGCAGCCTGAGCAGGCGCTCGCTCGCCTGAATCATGCGATTGACCTGACTCCCGACGACCCCGAAGCTCACCTTCAGCGAGGCCTTGCGTACCTTGCCCTCAATCGGCCCGACCAGGCAGCCATCGACCTCAAGTTCGCTGCCCAACGCCTCCCCGACCGCGCTGATATCGTCCGACAACTCGCCCGCGCCACCGAGGATCGCGTCAACGAGATCAAGTGAACTTCGATGACTCCCCCGACATCAGTGGCGAGGTCGTAATTGTCGCCCTCGTGACCCACGAAGGTGGCGGGGTCAGAAGAGCCTCATTGAGCAGCCGATTATTGAAAGCCTGGGGTTCACGATTCGGTCTCGTAAGGTTCTGGCAGTCCGATCCGGCTGAAAGTGTCCGCAAAGTGTTTCGCGAGGTGCTCACGGTCCGGAGACAGTAGGCGGCCGAGTCGTTGTTCACGCTGACAGAGGGCTGTAAGCAGGTCGAGGCGGATGCTGTGAAGCTGACGCAGGTCCACAATCATTTCGGACAAGCCGAATTCCCTGCGAGACGGTAGGAAATACCAGCCGAACACTCTTCCGGACCGGATGGGTCCCCGGATGTCGGCCAACTTCAGGAAGCCTTGTTCCACGAGAGCATGGGCATCGTGAACGACGGCGACCGTGACTGTGGACACCTTCCCGTTCGCTAGGTCACACGTCTGTGTCAGAACAATGACGCGGCAGGAAGACACCTTGATTTGAGGTGGTTCGACTCGTTCAAGGTCAAATTCCGTCAAAGTGAGAACAGGGCACGTCTCGACAATGTCTGCTTGATCGATCGGATCATTCTTCCCAGGAAAACCATAGATCACAGCGCGTCCTCGTCCGCAGCAATCTCCGGAACATCAGGCGTTGGCAGCGACCCAAACTCACCGGCGACCGTTATACCACTCGCAAGCAAGGGAAATTCCACCCATGGATCGAGCATGACATCCGACTCATCGTAACGCCCCGATGGCTGCAACTCATTGGGAGTCAGGACCCGCAACTCAATCCACCTCCCCTTGACCTGGCAGCGGTAGACCTGTCCGGTTTTCAGCTCAACATCTCCCAGTGCTTCCACCAATGAGACACCCATCGGCCCTCCGCGTGGTTTGAAAGCAACCCGTCAGATACCTAGGTTATGTCAAATGATACCGTCCTGAACTCCTCTTGCCAAACCTCGCGATATGGAGATTGGCCCAAGAACAACCACAAACTCAATCGCCAAGAACGGGAAGCTGGGGGAGGAATCTCCCTCGTCGGCTTCGCTGTCAGGCGACTGGATTCCTGAGTACCCCGAGCCCATCAATCTCGACTTCAGCGACATCGCCCGGCTTGAGCCAGACTTGGGGCTTGCGCGCCATACCGACGCCAGGCGGGGTTCCCGTGAAGACCAGGTCGCCGGGCTCCAAGGTGAAGATCTGGGAGATATAAGCGATCGCCTCATCGATACGGAAGATGAACTGCGAGGTGTTCGAATCCTGCATCGTCTGGCCGTTGAGGCGGAGCTGGATGCGGAGGTTGTGGGGGTCTGCGACTTCGTCGGATGTGACTAGCTCAGGCCCGATGGGAGCGAAGGTGTCGAAGGTTTTTCCGGCCATCCACTGCTTGCCCGGCTTGTTGAGCTGCCAGTCGCGGGCAGAAACGTCGTGGCCAACGGCGTAGCCACCCACGTAGGACATCGCTTCCGATTGGGGAATGTCACGTCCACGCTTGCCGATCACGAACACGAGCTCCGCCTCAAAGTCGACCTCGTTGCTGACGGAAGGGAGCCGGATCGTCTCGCCGTGACCGATCAGCGCCGAAGCGTACTTGCTGAAGAGGACGGGCTCATCGGGGATCGCCATGTTGCTCTCGGCGGCGTGGTCCCGATAGTTCAGACCCATGCAGATGATCTTCTGCGGGTCGGGGACCGGTGCGAGCAGTCGAGCGTTGGCTGGGTCGTAGGTAATTTTGGGTGTGGCCAGGGCAAGCTGAGCGCGTTTGAGCCCTTCGTGCCCGAGAGCGAGTAAGGCCTTGACGCTCGATGGAAGCGACGAGTCGGCGGCATTCAAGTCGATGTATCGGCCCTGCCATGCTGCGCAGGCTCTTGGCCCCTGTTCGGTTTGGACGGTCACCAGACGCACGACAGTCTCTCCCTGTAAATGCCAAGTGAGTAGCGGGGAATCAGGCTAACGCCTGCCGGAAGATGTGGCCAGAGCGCGATGAATCGTCGCTTCATGAATTAGGACCTGTCGCCGAACTTTCCAGGTCGTTTTGACGTCAGGGGGTTGAGCCTGTACGATCGAGCGATCACCTCGGAGGGACAGCGATGGAGACAGACATCAAGGATCGAGTAGCTCTCCGTTGGAATCTAAAGAGGATTGTACTCGCCCCGGCACGTTTGATAGACCGCTCGCAGGGTATCTGGCGGACCCTCGTGATCGCCGCCTATCTCATGGCGACCCTGCTGATCGCGACTTTTAGCTATCGACAGACTCAACTCCTGAGTCTTCCCGACGTTGGCGATCCGTTCAATGTCTCCGAATTCCTCGCCTTTTCGATCCCCGACGATCAGAACGCAGTGCTCCCTTACCTTGAGGCGGTCAAGCTCTACAAGCCGCCGCCCGACAGAAGTTTCTTCGCCACCCTCCTGCGGATTCCCGGCCCAAACAGCCCGAGACTCAGCCCCGAGGCACGGCTATGGCTGGAGTCGAACCGTCCCGCACTCCAGCAATTCCGAGCGGCTTGGGAGTTCCCAGACGCGTTCGATCCGGCGGCTCAGTCGCAGAAAATCGCTGGATTCCTTGATCCAGAAGAGAGCTACACCCGGTTCTGTTCCGCTGCCCTTCTTGAGGCTGACCGGCTGATGGAGGAGGGTGACCTTGCGGCAACTTGGGACTGGTACCACTCGGTCCTTCGATCCACCTGGCTGATCGGTCGCCATACGGGTGAAGGGGCGCGGCAACTCGCCGTGAATATCCGCTCGAGAGTCTCGCGACGTCTCAAAATCTGGACCGAAGACCCTCGTGTTGATCCGGCGACACTTCGCAAGGCCCTGGCCGATATCCAAGCCTGTGAGTCGCTCTTTCCTTCAGATGTCGCGACTTTACAGGTTGCTTATCTTGCGGCGCGCCAGGCACATGAGCGGTTTTATGAGGCTTCGGCCGAGGTGGACAGTCCTCCACCTGACCCTGACCGATTCCAGCTCCCCAAGCCGTTAAGTACTTACTACAACGAGGTGAAACGTTGGTTGCGCCGTGATCGGGAACGGAGCCGTCGGGTCCTGAACCTGGCCTTTCGGAACTGGATCGAGTACTCGAAGCTCGCGACCGATGCACGACCCAAGCCGGTGATCCGCGTGAAGGTCGGTCCCCGGCTTCAAGGGACTCCTGCCGACTTCTTCCCGATCGAGCCGCAGGCAGGCGGACTCCCCCCGATGGCGCTAGCTCGGTGGTATGCCACGACGATCGACCTCCGACCGAAGCTCGCGACACTGGGTTATTACCAGGGCCAGCATAGTCAGGATCTCCACGCCCACGCCTCGCAAGTCATGATGATCGCCGAGGAGCTTTACAGTCGAGAGCACGGCGATGCTCCCGATTCGCCCCAGAAGCTGGTCGGTAGCGGCGTCCTCAGACGCCTACCCGACTTCGGCACCTATTTTGCCCTGTTCGTCGATGTCCCGTTCCTCGTCGAGGAACAACTGACCGAGACGGACCAAGATTGATCAGGCAGCGTCCTTCTCGGCGGGGTTGGCACAGGCGGGGAGTCGGAGCGTGAAGGTTGTCCCTTGTCCTAGGCGACTCTCCGCACGAAGTCGACCTCGGTGGGCCTCGACGATCTCGCGACACACGGAGAGGCCGAGACCAGTTCCACCCATGCCTGTGGCATCTGGGCCGATCTTGGTTGTGAAGAACGGCTCGAAGATTCGGGCGAGATCGTCAGGAGCGATCCCCTGGCCCGTGTCGGACACGCTCACCTCGGCGAGCCGACCGGTCGGGTCGTGCGCGACGCGGATCGTAATCTTGCCCCCCTGCGGCATGGCTTGGCGAGCGTTGATGACCAGGTTCAGGAGAACTTGCTGAATCTGAGCAGGTGCGACCCGAGCGTAGGGGCGACCCACCGCATGGAACTCCAGCTTGACCCGAGTCTTCGAGAGATCCTTGGCGGTAAGAAGGACGATTTCCTCACTCAAGCGGGTCAGGTCGGCGGCCTCACGGCGGTCGGTCCGAGGTCGGGCCAGGCCAAGAACGCCGGTCGTGATCGCCGAAGCCCGGGTCGCCCCTTCGAGAATCTTCTCGAACGCACGCTTGTGGAACTCAGGGTCGGGGTTGCGAAGCCCGAGCTTGGCATAGTTGAGGATCGGGGTCAGCGCGTTGTTCAGCTCATGGCTAATGCTGCCGGCCAGAACGCCCAAGCTGCTGACTCGCTGGAGGGCGACAACCTGACTTCGGAGCGCTTCCAGCTCTCCTTGGCCCGGCTTTTCCTCGGGTGATGCTGACGCAGCCATCGATAGCCCCCATCACAATCCATTCCTGCGCACCAATTGACACAACCTCGCCAGGTTTAACTATCGGTCGATCGACCCCCTGGGATGAGTCAGGTCTCGCACCAAGCCGAGCAGGGTAGCCGCCACTAATACTGTCACAATCCGTTCAGATTCGCGAGCTTGCCAGGACCTCGCGATACTGCCGTTCATAGGCTTCGGCCATGACCCGAGTATCGAACTGCGACCTCACCAGCTCGCGCCCCGCCTGCCCAAGTGACCTGGCTCGATCGGGATCGGTCAGTAGCTCGATGAATGCTGCAACCAGGCCTGCCTCGTCTCCCGAATCGAACAGTAAACCATTTTGCCCAGGCTCGATCATCTTGGGGATCCCGCCCACCCGTGATCCGACCACCGGCAGGCCAGCCGCCCAGGCTTCAAGGATCACCAGAGGCATGGCCTCCGACCGACTCGTTAGCGCGAACAGATTCATGACATGTAGGAAGTCTTGAGGACGAGCCTGATAGCCTGCAAAGTGGACACGCCCCGCAACCTCTAACTCCTCAATCAGGCGTCCGAGGGCCTCGCGCTCTGGCCCATCGCCAACGAGGACTAAGTGAGCCTCTGGCACTCGGTCGAGCACCTTCGCGAATGAACGAATAAGTAAGTTCTGACGTTTGACTTCGTTTAAGCGTCCAATCGTACCGACCACGGGTGCATTGAGCGGGATACCCAACGATTGACGTAATGCATCGGCTCCGCTGGAATCCTCAAACGCAGACGTATCGATACCGTTGGGGACTACCGAGACCTTGTGACGAGGGACCACGCCATAGGCAGTCACCGAGTCGACAATACTCTCAGAGACGCAAAAAAAACGGGCCATGTGACGAGCTGTGATTCCGATAATACTTCTGATCCGAATTCGTTTGAAGAAAGATCGAGAACTCGTCAAGTGGTTGCCATGTTCCGTATGAACAATCACAGGTATACGTTCCCGACGAGCGATCGGGCCGGCGTAGAACAGGGGGCCGATCTGGTGTGAATGGATCACGTCGGGCTTGATCTCTCGCAGAATCTTCCGAATCTTGGGCCGGGAATCGAATCGAAGGCCGGGCGGCTTGTGGACACAATGAACCGAAGCCCCGAGTGCTTCGACATGTCCAGCCAGCGTGCCGGGATTCATCAGACAAAGGACCGAGACCTGCTGGCCACGTCGAATCCCTTCGCGAACGAGTTCCAGGACAACACGCTCCATGCCACCGAAATCGAGCGACAAGACAACATGCATAACCCGGAGAGGCTCGGCGTTCCCAAAGCCAGGTCCAGAGGCCCCCATCTCGTCCGAGTACACAGCGCGATCATCCACAGAGAAGCTCCGTCAACGCGTTACCCTAAATCGTCTTGACCAACACCTCTCTCGGCCCTCAACTTGCTCAACGTGGGATAGTGGACGAAGGGTTGACGGGCTCGTCTGGGGGAAGCGGGGCGTCCATTCGTCTCTTGATTGGGATCGGTACCAAGAGGCGAAATAGGAGTCGCATCCGTAGCCAACGAGTTCTCGCCTTGCGGTCGCGAAATGGTCGGGGCCAGTGTAAAAATGACCGGATCAGATGGTTGAGCGAACTCCACCGATTCGCATCTCCAACGAACGCAAGCGCGGAGTCTAATTCATAATAAGCGGTTGCCAAACTTCGGTAACCAACTAGCTGAGGATGAGTGTCAAAAAAATTAGTGAGCACATTCTTGTATTGCAATTGCATCAATGCCGTATTACGATTCATCTGGGCTGGATGGGGTCGATACCACCAACATTCACTACCCACCCAGAGAACAGGATATTGAGCCCCAATTCGCATCCACATGTCACGATCTTCGACACTCTTTAACTTCGGGTCGAATAGTCCGACGGTTTCCAGGCACTCACGTCGAATCAGTGCCGAGGATGGACCGAACGGAAGTGAGAGGAAGACATCGCGGAAGTAGATTTGTCGGACTGGAGGATCGGCGGGGAGGCGTTCTGGAAGGACTTGGGCCCTTGGAGAGACGACGAGCATAGCAATGGAAGCAAGTTCGGACTTGGCCAGGGCACTGAGTTGGATTTCTAGCTTTTCAGGATGCCAAGTATCGTCGGAGTCGAGCAGGGCGATCCACTCTCCTCGTGATGCCTCGATCCCAGCGTTCCGCGCTTTCGATAGCCCGCCGTTCTCTTGAAAAAGATAGCGAATTCGGTCGCCGAACACCGCGAGTCGCGCACGTGTGTCGTCCGTACTTCCGTCGTCGACGACTATCACTTCCAGCGGTGGAAGTGTCTGACTCAACGCGCTCTCGACGGCATCAACAACGAATCGACCGTAGTTATATGTAGGAATAACCACGGATACCAAGGGATGAATCATGCTCTCACTCTCAAAAGTTCCAAATCTAGAAATTCAGCACGCTTCGACATCTAGTTCCAACCGAACTTTGTAAAGATATGCCGCCACCCGGATCCACCAATTCTTAAGCTCAATCGGCATTCCGGGGCAACTCGCCAACTGCCTGCGTTATCTGGCCAAGCAATCAACGGTTTTCGCACCCACTGATTCTTGTGAGGAGGCGTAAAGAATAGATCGTCCCAAGAGACTAGCGTCTGGTATTTTGTCTTCATGTCCATCGCTCAGACTCTGTCCCATAAGTTGTCCTTGGAAATCTCGTTGTCTGGCGACTCATGACAGATCAGCGATTTAAAAAAGCCCGGGAAATTTGCGGTCGAACATCTTGGGATCAGTCAGCAGCCATTTCTTTCGGCATAGACTCTCAGCAATATACTATGAGTCCGGTTAGCTGTGCAAACTATGTTGATCGCCCCCTTCGATGAATAGGAAATATGATGTTGGTTATTGTCGTCGCCTGCCGAACATGCTAGATTATAGCAGGAATTGTCGGGCGGGTATGTATCCCCAGATGGCGAACGCAACCCAAGGCTTCAGCTCACATGATATCAAATAAATCGACCACAACTCAAAATTGTCCAATGTGTGGCTCGTCCGAAATCGTGGTTGAGTTTGTGAAGCAGGATGGCCCCAGGCTCTGGTCGCTTGCGCGTTGCTCACGATGTGGCCTTCACTTCACTGATCCCAGACCGGATCCCGAATACCTTAAGGGATGCTACTCCGGCGACTACCATGAGGATCTGCGGATGGCTGGGGGCACCGAAACGGCTTTCGGGGCCAAGTACCGTCGTTACGCCGACTGGCTAACTCCTCAACTGGCCCCTGGCTCTCGTGTTCTGGATATCGGTTGCGCCACGGGTGGTCTCGTTAAGATGCTCTGTGACCGCGGCTTTTTGGCGGAAGGTCTCGAGTTGAACAAGGATTCGGCCGCTTGGGGAAGTAACCACTACGGGATCACAATCCAGAATAAAACGTTGGAAGAGTGTGACTTTGCTCCCGGATCGTTCGCTGCCGTCACCCTGACCGACGTGCTGGAGCACACACTGAACCCACGGGATTACCTCACGAATGTGGGCACACTCCTTGCTTCCAAAGGTCTCGTCCTGGTCACTTTTCCAGACATCCACTCGCTCGAATCTCGGTACTATCAACTGATGGCCAAGTTGACCAGACGCCCTTGGCTTTGGAGAACCCTCCATATCCCACTACACATTTGGGAATTCACGAAATCGACGGCGAATGCCTGCTTTGAAGCGGCTGGATTCGAGATCATCGCATTTCGGCGTAGCCAAGTCCCTGACAACGAAAAAACATCGCCGTTCCTTCGAATGATCTGCCTTCCTTCAGCCGTGATTGCCTGGCCCGTGCTGTCGTCCTTGTTGGGCACGCAGATGGAGTTCCTGATTCGAAAGAGACAATAATTCAAGAGCGGAGGCCGCCTCTCGAACACAATTCTTCTTTGAAACCATGCAACCATGCGAGTCTACTTCTGGTCGTCGTTGAAGAGAGCTAGAAAATTAAGTATAATCTTATGTCGATTTAATGGCAAATAGCTGAGGAGATCATGATTTTACTCCCATGGTACGGGTGTATAGATCTTCAGCGCGCTTCGCCATTTGGCTCCAGTCGAACTTTCCTTCGACGTGTCGTCGTCCTGCTTCGCCAATTCTTAAGCGTCGCTCGTCATTCTGGAGCAACTGGATCATCGCTTGGGCGATCTGTTCGGGCTGTCCGGGATCGACCAGGACACCGGTCACGTCATCTTGGATGATCTCCGGGATTCCGCCCGCTCTCGTGCCGATCGACGGTGTTCCCCACCGCATGGCTTCCACGAAGATATACCCAAAGGACTCATAGAGCGAGGGTGCCACAAATAAGTCCGCCTCTTGAAGGGCGAGATCGACTTGGTCGTTGGGCAGACTCCCCGCGAACTCGATCCGGTCACGAATCGATGAGGGAAATTCTTCCATCACGTACTGTTCATGGGTACGACCACCGGGACAGTGCGCGCGGTCTTTGCCAATGAAAATGAACCTAGCATTCTCCACAGCTTGAAGTGTTGCGGGGATCGCGTGCAGTAGGTCAAGGGTTCCCTTGCGATGTTCAAGCCGTCCCAGAAAAACTACTGTCGGCGGCTTATCACCACGGTCGGGGCGAACAAAGTTTGGGTAAGTGACTATGCCGGGAGGCGAAATCTCGATCCGGGACGCATCTACGCCAAGCTCTTGGGCAATCTTGATCCTGTGGGCATTCGAATGAGTAACCAGCGCGTCTGCTCGACGCGAAAACCAAGTCTCTCGAAACGTTTGCCACTTGGATTCGTAATCTGAGGCTACTCCATCGATCTGTGCAGATTCCAAGCTTGATGTGGAAAGTCTGACGAGGTAGGGAGTCGGTCGATTCAAGGAATACCACGTGCCTCGTCCCTCCCAATTCGTGAACTCGACAACATCGAGCTGATTCTCACGAGCCACGCGTCGCAGTTCACGACCCACGTGGTAGCAAGCCCCTTCGCCAGGAGCCAAACGGTCAATGATCGGAAAATGTTTGCATGGCGTCAGATGCACGTGTATCGATTCGTCAAGGACCGTCTCTCGCCTCGGTGCAGGGACGACAACGTGAACATTATGCCCGAGCAGGCTCAAGCCCTGTGCGAGCAATCGGGTGTAAGTGCCGATCCCCCCTTCGCCGGCGAGCCCGGGATAGTGGGAGGTGTAGTAACCGATGTTCATCGGCTTCCCCCGAGCAGGCGCTTTGCCGACAAGATCAACGACTTGACTCCTTCAATTCCGAGCAGGGGGAGGTAGGCGATTGCGCACAGCACCGAATAAAAGACGCAATATGCCAGAAACCAAGAGAAGTTTAACACCGGATGCAGCGTGGTTGCACCCTTCAAGATCAAGGCTGGTATCGAGGCAACCAGGATCGCAGGTAGAAGCGCGGAGCGAAGGTAGTGGATGACAGGAACACCGACGATTCGACAGCCGTAGTACAAGATAACCAACCCCCGAAACACCAGGCCGGTTGATGCCACGACGATACAGAACCCGGTTAACCCATACTGAATCCCCACGGGTAATCCAAGGGCGATGATCGTGAGGAGCTCGAACATCATGGTGACGGCGATCCGGCGGTGGCGGGCCATCGCCAGCAAGATATTGCCTGTGACCGATTGGGAAAGGGGTAAGACTTCGCCCAAGGCCAGAATGATGAGTAAGTCGGCCGCAAACAAGAACTTAGGTCCGATCCACAAGAGAATCAGCGGCCGACCGAGTGACAGGAAAAAGCCCAAGAAGAAAAATGAAGTTGCAGCCGTGTATTTTCCCCCTTCAACCATCAAAACTTGCTGCCGATCCCCATGGCCTTGAGAGTGAATGGCCGTAGCAAGCGGGGTCAGAACTCCAGTGGCCGAGACAATCGCACTCTCCCAGTAATCGATCAAGCGGCGAGCGAACGAGTAAATCGCGACCGTCGCAGACCCCATCATCGATCCTATGACCAGTGTGATCGCCTGGATTCGGGAGAGCCGCGTAATCGTGATTACCAAGTTGACAGAGCCATACCCGAGAAGAGACCGTGCCGAGGCTCGATTTACGTTCGACCACCGGATTTGCAATTCCGGATCGTCCCAATAGGCGGCGATCGCCTTAGCGACGCCACTCAATATCGTGATTGTCAAGGTGGCCATACTGAGCCCGGGAAGGCCATAGCCAACACGGACCACGTAATAACTAGTTCCGGCTCGTAGGATCGTGAAAACGATTTCAATTGCGTTGATTAGGTCGAAACGTTGGCCAGCCCACAGCAAGCCGTCAAAGAGACTGAGCGGAAAGCTCAGAGCGAGATTGACAATGATTAGCCAGAGGGCGAGACGAACTTGAACGACTTCGCCGGGCGGCACACTGAAAAATCGGAAGAAGAAATACTGCACGGGTAGAGCGAAAAGAATCACGATCGTTGCTGGGACAAGCGTACATGCCAAGGCGGTACTGATCGACGAATTGATCCCTTGACGATCGTGGGCAGCGCGATGAAATGCAACGTAACGCCCAACCGAGCCGCGGATCCCCAGGTCAAGGAGCCCAAAGTAGCTCGTCAGAGACCCGATCACAATCCAGAGGCCATAGACCTCGTCTCCCAATTGGTAAAGGAGATAAGGAGAGATCAGGAAACCGACAACGGCGTAGCAAACCATCCCAAGCCCATTCCAGAGCATGTTTCTGGCTACGTGCTTCTTGCTGATCATATGAAACGCTATTCCTGGAGGTCAGACGATTCAAGGAGTATCGTGGACAATCGCGATATTCTCTAGTATACCCAGATCAGCATTCGACTACCGGACTCGCTAGATCGGATGCCTCATCCAGCGGTCTTTCATGACAAAAACAAATCAGGGTGATGCTCTATTGCCAGTGGGGGCCTTGGTTGTTTGTTACAATAGCCGAAAGGTGCCACGATGTTAAGTACTAACGCGTTAACCACCTCGCTTAAACCACACAGGGCAAGAAACTATGAGATCACCGACGCTCGACTGCGTCATTTCTCACAAGAAATGAGAATACCAGAAATTGGAAAAGCCGATAGTATGGTCCAGTGTCCAAATCCATCGAACCCGCTGTCGACGTTGGAGTGACTGAGTAATATTTCGAAGCGGGTGTGAATTGACCTGCTCGCCGTTTCTTAATCCACCTCAATGGAAAGTCCATCAACGATTGATGGTTCGAAGTCCCCACTTTTTTGGCGCTGTCTTGGAGCATCGTTTTGTCCAAGAGAATCTCGACCAAGAGGCTCTTGCGGCGGTCAATTTCAACCTCGAGCGGGCGACATGGGCAATTGGTGTCGACCGTGGCGTGGTCATGTCGTTCTCGACAGCGATAATTGGTGCACATGGCGATGCTGTTCTTGCGGCAAATATCGGCGACTGTGAGTCCTTTGGCCTAATCTCCGTCAACGTCTTCCCGCAGGCGAGCCACTTCATCGGCGGCCCGCCGCTTACTCAATGGGACTTTCCCAGGTAAATTCTACCGAGTGGCTCCCATTTCAGGCGGACCAATTTTCGGGCAGCAGGTCAAGGAGCGCCCGGAGGAATTCTGGCGTTGCCCGCCTCACGTTAAAGGACCCCTCGAAAAACGCGACATATTTACACAAGTATTTTTTGCTGAGTTCCCGGAAGATCCGGAGATGGCTTCTCAGCCCTGTCCACATCCTCGTCACCAATTTCCTGTCATGAACTGACCTTATCAGATTGTCGCACCGGTATATCGTCTATCTTTGTTGGCTCGACCGTTTACGCCGAAAAACGGTCATTTTTAATTCTGAGACTTGTCAGTAATTGGTATGCCTTATACTCTGTTTCGCAGGAGATCTTTGACGATCCTCATCCATGAAGGTTTACTCTAGGAGTTACGCAGTTGGTTGACAGGCGGCGACAGGTGCATGGGGCATTGGGATGATCAGGCGAAGCAGGTAGTCACCACTGACCTCTCCACCCGCCCAATTGGCTCACACTTCGGCAGTAGGTGCAAGCCAACTGCGTA
>JANXSX010000073.1 GCA_025356475.1 Isosphaeraceae bacterium
CCGAACCCACTGGATTCTTCACAATTGATCGGAACAATGGGGTCTCAGGCCCAGCGGCACTCGCTCGCCACATTCCCTTGGAGACCTCCTGCCGTGTGCATTCGACTCGCAACGTTGATTTTAATTCTGGCCCCCTCGCTCGCGCTGGCGGACGATCCCTTGGGTGATCTCCAGCGCGATTATGTCAAGGATAAGGCCACCAAAGCGGACCGCGCGTACCACTTCGGTTCTCAGGGGAAGGGCTCGACTTTCTCGAATCATATGAGCCATACGAATCGGCTCATCCCGTTTTACACGTTCGGCAAGGCGATCGATTCCTCAACGGTCACCGGCAAAAATAGCCTGTATCGTGACTCTGCCAAGATCAAGGCCCTCTATGGGTTTGAGCCGGTCAATACCGTAAACCCGAGCGCGGAATACTGCGACCAGTCCGACTTCGCCAAGCTGCAGCGTGATGCTGTCAAGAAGGGGGCCAAGCATCTGTTCATTGTCTGGTTCGATGGACTCGACTGGGATACTACCCAAGCCGCCGCGATCGCCAAGACCGGCAAGGTCTATACCGAAGGCAAAGGCTCAGGCCTCGTTTTCCAGGATTACAACGCCAGAGGGACCGCCCAGTTCGGTTACTACGTCACCAGTCCGACGCACGACCAGAACGAAGTTGATGTCGATGCACAGACTGTGAAGATCCCGGTCAAGAGTCTTGGTGGCGGATATGACGTCAAGCTTGCAGGCCCCAATCCCTGGACCCCCGGCACGTCTCGCGGCTATCTCAAAGGTCAGGGCACCGACGCTATGGATAAGGCCGATGTGGCGAGTGCTGGGGGCGTACTTCATGCTTATACTGATAGCTCGACAAGCGCTGCGGAGTTCGTCTCAGGGATCAAGTCCTACAACAACGGCTTGAATGTCACAGACGATGGGAAGTTTGTCGATACGATCCTCTTTCACGAACTCCAGCGGAGTGGTTGGAAGGTCGGCACTGCGACGAGTGTCCCGTTCGACCACGCATCGCCTGCGGCAATGTACGCGCATAATGTCTTTCGCAACGATTATCAGGACATCGGTCGATCCATGCTCGGGATGGCCGGGATCGTTCAGGAGGCTGGAAAGTTCCCGTTGATGCCGGGCCTTGATGTCGTGATTGGTACTGGTTATGGCCAGTCGATCATTGCCAAGACCGCTCAGGCGGCCGAGTCGCGAAAGAGGGACCACGGCGGGAATATGGTCCTGGGCAATAGCTACATCACTGAGGGCGACAAAGCTGCCATCAACGTGGCCAAAGGTGGAAAATACGTGGTCGTTGAGACCAAGGCTGACGTGAATGGCGGAACAGAGCTCAAGGCCGCCGCTCGCAAGGCCGCTCAGGGAGGCCACCGGCTCTTTGGGTTCTACGGCTCGGAGCGGTTCGATCACCTGCCCTACCGCACGGTCGATGGTCGCTTCGATCCGGTCGTAGGAATCCGTGATACCGCCGAGATTTATCGGCCGAGCGACCTTGTTGAGCAGCCGACCCTCGCCGATATGACTGAGGCCGCCCTCACGGTGTTGACCGCCGAGAAGGGCAAGCCGTTTGCTCTTTTCGTCGAAGCCGGCGACGTCGACTTCGCGCTCCATGACAATAATCTCGACAACGCCATCGGCGCGATTTACAGTGGCGAAGCTGCGATCCAGGTCATTCTGAAATGGGTCGAAACCAATAGCAATTGGGACGAATCGGTGATGATCGTCACCGGCGACCACGGCCATTATCTGGTTATCGATGATCCCGAGGCTATCGCCAAGGCCGCTAAGAAGTAAGCGTTCGCTCCCCGGCGTCGTCAAGCCACCCGACTTGCGTTACAATGGGAGGTTAACTTTCAGGGTGACGCAGTTCGTGCGGAATGTGGAAAGGATCGGGGGACGATGAAGGTCTTTGTTCTGGGCTTGGACGGGGCAACCTGGGACCTCCTACGCCCCTTGCTCGCTGAGGGCAAGTTGCCCCACCTGGCCCGGCTCATGGCTTCAGGCGCATCCGGGACCCTCCAGTCGGTCTTCCCTCCGCTCAGCCCCGTCGCCTGGACCGGTGTGATGACCGGCAAGAATTCCGGCAAACACGGAGTTTTTGAGTTTCTCGAATACAGCCATAATCCGCTCAAAGGGCGGGTTAACTCCTCGCGCGCAATCCAGACTGAGCTGGTCTGGGAGATCGCCGGTCGGCATGGGAAGACCACCACCGCCGGTGGCGTCCCCATGAGCTACCCACCCCGGAAAGCCCCAGGTTTCTACCTGGGAGATTTCTTGAGCCCCGCCGACGCTAAGGATTTTTCAAACGACCCCGCCGGTCTCGCGGAACTCGAAGCCAAGCTGGGCGAGCCCTATCGTCCCTGGTCGACAGCCGTTCACGATGGCGGTAAAGAGGCCGAGGCCCTGGTCGAGTTGACCGAGTTCCTCGAACATCATTTGAAGGCAGTGGAGTTCCTCGTCGAGCGTGGCGGCTGGGACCTGTTCATGTACGACCTGATGGCCACCGACCGAATCCAGCACGAACTCTGGCATGCTTGGGAGCCGACTCACCGCGTTGCCAAAGGGCGCGACCTCTCCAAGGTTCGTGAGGGGTATATCGAATTCTGGAAGAAGCTTGACTCCGGAGTGGGACGGATCTGTGACAAGCTTCCCGAAAACACAGCCATCATCCTGATGAGTGATCACGGGTTTGGGCCGATCGAATACTATGTGAATTTGAATGTTTGGCTTTTAGATCAAGGTTTCATTGCGCTTGATGATTCGTTCTATGTCAAACAAAAGCACTGGTTCTGGAAGCGCGGCGTGACTCCGGAGTGGTTCTATAACCTGCTCGCCAGGTTCGGTGGAGCCCGCCAACGTGTGGGGCGGTTCCGGGGCAAGCAGGCAGGGTTTCTAGAAAATATGGCTGAAGAGGCATTCCTGTCGAAACGACATATCAACTGGTCAAAAACCAAGGCTTATTCTCAAGGCAATTTTGGACAGATCTTCTTGAATGTCAAAGGTCGTCAGCCCGAGGGGTGTGTCGAGCCCGAAGATGTTCCGGCCGTTCTCGCCGATTTGAAGGCCAAGCTTCTCGAACTCAAGCATCCCGTTACCGGTGAGCCCCTTGTCGAGCGGGTCTACGAGCGTGAGGATCTGTACGAAGGCCCGCATGCCCATTTAGCGCCAGACTTGACCGTGGTGATTGCCGACTGGCGTTACCGCACGATTGGTCTCTACGACTTCACGACGAACAAGGTGATTTCGCCGGCATTTGGGCCTACGGGCGATCACCGCATGGAAGGTGTGCTCATCGCCCACGGCCCCGCGTTCAAGACCGGGGCGTCGCCCAAAGGGGCCGACCTGCTCGACATCGCCCCCACGATCTTGCACTTGTTAGGAGTCCCGATCCCAGCGGATATGGATGGGCGAGTCCTCACCGAGTTGCTCGACCCTGAGTGTGTGACCTCGGTCGCCACAGAAGCATTCGACAAGACCTCAGGCGAGGCGGTCGCCGTGGCCTATACGGAAGAGGAAGACGCCGCAATCCAGCAAAGGTTGGCGGATCTGGGTTATCTTTGAAGTGTCGAATTTACTTTGAGGGTGAGCACTTGGGAGCCGATCGGAGTAGTCTCGTGTGCTTTTTGGTCTGATAGACCTTGTCTGGAGGTTGTAGATACTTCCGATCCGTAAAGACGGAGTGAAGATGGCTTTGATGATCTCTCGAAAACAGCAGTCTTGAACCACTCGCCTTAGCGAGCGCTATGATATGAGGATCGTTCATTTTTTCCTCAAGACCGTCCGCCTTGAGTAACTTCATCACCTTCTGTTGCTCAATTTGCAGTAACTCGGCCTTGATGGTTCTCAGGCGTCCTGCCTGGTATAGTGTTTTCAAGAGACGTCGAATCGGCTCACCTGACTTGTAAAGTTCATCTGTCAAAGAACCACCCACGACCAGCATCGCAGAGCATCGAGGCTTGAGTAGCCACTTTAGAATGGGAACGGCGTCCTCGTGAATTGGATCACCAAAAGTATGCGCAACATTTGCATCGATAATTATGCACATACTATATACCTAGATTCCGCTTCTCCTCTTCCATGAAGAAGCCTCGAAAGCTTTCGGGTACGGATTGGAAGTTGCCCGACACATCCAGGGTGATCGGATGGATCAAGATCGTACCCTTCTGTCGCTCAAAATAAAGAAAAAGCACATCCGTAGATTTGATGAATTCTTCCCGAACGCACGTGCGAATTCTGTCAATCAAGTAATCGCTATGAGTCTCTACGATGATTTGTTTGCGTCGAGTCTTGACGAGGGACGCGAAAAAAGAACCCAACTCTGCTTGAGCGCGGGGATGAAGGTGGACTTCTGGTTGTTGGACAAGGAATAGCTCTCGATTTGTATCTCTGAGTAGATCAACAATCAAAGGAAGAACTTGACTTACGCCATAGCCTACATCCATGAGATTACGGGCAGGGCCATTAATTTTGACTTGAATTTGAAATGGGCTACCTTCGCTCCGACCGAGGCGTTTTACGGAAATTTGGTCGAAGAGCCCGGATGCCTGAGCGAACTTTTCGAGAGGCTCTCGAAGCGATTCCCACTCTTTGTGCCCGTATATTTGGGAAAGGATCATTGGAACGTGCTCGCCTTGAGGACGAGCCGCATCGGTTAGTGCTTCATAGGTGCGCTCGGGCTGTGTGCGAATCGGGGCTGTAGCGTAAGGTTCGGAGTAGTGAGAAAACAAGAGTAGATCATTGATTTGATCGAGATGACTTTCTCCTTCCGTTCGCAGTTCAGGATCCCTGAGAATCTCCATAATAGCGTATCGGAAAAAATAATAATCATTGGTAAAATTAATCGTCTTCTTGACTTGAATATTCAATTTCGGGCTTTGAACATTGATAACGGCTGCTACACGATTATTGTCACTACGTGTAAACACTACAGAATAGTTTTCACTGCTATACTCAACACAGTTAAACGTTGGCCTGCCATTTGTGTTGGTGAAGGTCGCCTTCTGGGTCCTTGTGTCAATTCCATGTTTGCCCCTCGTCGAAGGATGTGTTGCGCCAATCCCGAACGATTCCGAACGGCCAGCCCGCCCTCCCCGGTAGTTGGCGAGTTCGTCAAAGGCTCCGAGTTTGAATGGTTCCTCATTAAAATCGGGGTGATCAGGGGTCGTCCACAATTTTTCTGCGATGCGAGCAGCAGCGAGGAAGCTTGTTTTACCTGTACTGTTTTCGCCGATGAGCAATGTCAGACGACGAACTGGGATCGTTTGCTCGCCAGCGAAACATCTAAAGTTATTTAGGTAGAGGGAAAGCATTGAAGCAACCTTGAGTCTCGTGTCTGTACGAAACTTAGTTTACCTACCGATCTAAAGCAATTCAACCTACGGAAAAAGCGTTCTCTATGCTGTTTCATCTAGGATGCTAGCACCACTCGACCGGGCATATTCTCGCCTTCACCTTCCACGATCGTGATCGACCGATCGAGGAACGCGTTGATTGTTGATGCATTGGTGCGCAAGTGTTCGGTCACAGATGAAATAGTGAACTCGCTTCGACCTTTGGCGAGTGCCAGTGGCATCAGAATCTGGTCGGCCGAGTGGGGATCGATAGGCGCTGAAACGGCTTCATGGGCGAGCAGTTCGTCCACGGCTTCATCGGCGACGGCTTCGGCAGGTTTGCCACGTTCGCCCAGTCCGAGGAAGCTCGCGGGCCAGTCTCCGTGCTCGGCAACGAGGTTCAGGGCGACACCTGAGCTGGCGGAGCTCCATTCGACCAGTCGAATCTCAGCCTCGAACCCTGCTTCGAGAAGTCGTTCGATGGCTCGGGCTTTCATCCGCTCGGCGATGCTTCGGTCGAGTCCAGCGACTCCGGCAACTCCGTGGATTCGCTCCAGTGGTGGCCGTTCCGTGGCAATCAACCGCTTTGGTTGACCAGGCTCAATCCAGGCTTCGAGACGTCCCCCTCCGACCGGGTAGAACCCCGCTTTGGGCATCGTCAGGCCGATCGAGAACCCGAGCCGAGCCATCAACCGCCGCCACGTCTCGTCGAGGAACGGAAATGAGGGGGCAGCGGTATTGAACGTGCCCCCCTTCAGGGTGAGCCGGACGCCCGACTCAGCGTGCATGGCTAGTGGCAAATGCAAGGTGTGTAGGACCAGAGCCGTTGCTCCTGCAGTGCCGATATCGATCGTCAGATCGCGCGGACGTACCGCGCCTGGATTGAACGTCAACTCCCGCGAGCCGACCGCTGCTCCTTGAACTTCGGCATCCCCCAAGAGTGCCGCCGCCTGGACGGCTGCTAGGTGCTGAGGCCGCAAGCCGGGCTTGGTTCGGTTGGCGCGGACCTTGACCATCCGGAACGGGCGACCGGTGAGGAGTGAGAGGGTCAAGGCCGTGCGGAGGATTTGCCCTCCCCCTTCACCGACTGAGCCATCAAGCAATACGCGAGAATCGCACATGTGAGAATACAAAGCCTTCAACTTCGGCTGGTCGGGGGCCATCACATGAGCCTGCGCGACGGTCGCGTGGCCGGTGTGGGCGATCCAGCGGCGCGGGGACTTGGCCCCCACTTGGGATGTGGACACAGGTTGCATGGTCGAGGTTCCTTCCTCGTGGGGCGTGCGCGTAATTCCGACGATCTCAGCGGTTGGCGGGCGAGTCACGTTCACCAAGCGGAGGAGGCTCGATCAACTCCGAGAGCTTGGACGCTTCGGTTGTCACCGCTTGGCCCCCCTTGGCGGAATCGGCCTGCCAAGCCCAGATCAAGATCACAGTCTGGGTGAGCCGATCGCTGTTCGGCTCCTGCTGAATGAACAGGAAGTCGCCGAGACTATTGTCATGCTTTCCCCGACAGCCGAGCACCGCGATTTGACCGGGCTGTAGGTTCAAGCTGCCCGCGAGTTCGCGGAGAGACTCGACCTCCTGACCATCCTGGACCACAAACTGTTGAGGTGAGAATGGCCCAGAGTTTGGGACCGCGTTGTAACCGTGTTTCACGGGGCCGTGATGAATCTCGGGCGTGAACTTGAGCGTGACCGTGTCCGTCCCGTGATGAGACGCAGTAAGCCGAATCAGGCCTTTGGCGTCGTGGAAGTCCTTGCCGTCGATGCGGGATTCGCGGTTCAGCAACAAGGTCACGACCGATCGCGGTTGGCTGACCGGGGTCAAATCGGTCTTCTCACCATCCGGAACTTCCACCTGAACCGGAACAACTCTATCTTTGATGGGTGTCGACTTGCTCATGAGAGCTTCGAAACCAGGCGGGATGCTGCCGCTGAGCATCCCCATCCGTAGGCCATTGGCTTCGAGCAATCGTCGGGTCTCGGCCGAGATCGCCTGCTCATCGACCGTGCTCCAGAGCCCTTCGTTGACGGAAGGATCCTCGAACGGGCGTGGAATCATCGCAATGTCGAGCCGGACTCGCTTGGGCAGGATCAACTGGCCAGGTTTGGGCTCGCCCGCTCCCGCTGCGAGGATCCCAGCCAGAGTTCTAGCGGCCGAGTTCCGCACCTCGGGCCGATTCGGAGTACAACCCGTCGCCACCAGGGCGAGCAACAACAGCGAGGTGATCGCCTTCATCACGCGGAATCCTTTCCGCAACGCAATGCTCGAAACAGATGAGGCCTAGAGGATCGGAGCCGAAGTTTAGGACCGACCGACCGCGCCGTCAATCGCAAATCACGAGCGCCCGTACCGTATTCGTTCGGAGCCAGGTCGAAAACCCATTCCACCGTCTGGCGGAACCCGTGTAAAATCGAGTCTCTGAGGTCCCGACCGTTGTGTTCATCAAATCGCAGCACTGTCCGAGACCAGGAGCCTCCCAGATGACGTTGCCTAACTTGCCCAGCCGCCGTGCATTCTTGAATCATGGCGCGGGAGTCGCTGGGGCGTTCGCACTGCTCGGCCCGATGACTCGAGCTCAGGCTCCCGAGACCAGGGCGACGTCGGATGAGATCGTGGCAAAGGCGGTCAACTTCTTGAAGCCCCGACAAGATGATAAGGGAGGCTGGTCCACGGCGAAGGAGCCTGGCATTACCGCCCTCGTGGTGACTGCCCTGCTCCGCTCAAAGCGTGTCGCGCCTGCCGAGCCAACCGTGACCAAGGCGCTCGCCTATCTCGAACAGTTCCTCAGCCCTGGGGGCGGGCTTGCCGAGGTTCCCCACGCCAACTACGCCACGGCAATCGCCATCATGGCCTTTCACGAGGCCAACACGGGTGGGAAGTATGATAGCGCCATCAAGAGCGGGCATGCGTTTCTGAAGAGCAAGCAGTGGGATGAATCCGAGGGCAAGGACTCGAAGAACGCGTTTTACGGAGGGGCTGGTTACGGCGGAAGCAATAGCCGTCCCGACCTCTCCAACACAGCCTTCTTTATGGAAGCCCTCCGCGACACCGGATTGCCCGCCGATGATCCTGGTTTGAAGAAGGCATTGGTCTTCGTCTCGCGCTGCCAGAACTTCAAGAGCGAGTTCAACGACCAGCCGTTCGCCGAGAAGGTTAACGACGGCGGATTCATCTACACCGCCGCCAATGGCGGTAGTAGCTTCGCTGGGACCGATGCCAACGGCGGTCTTCGCTCATATGCAGGTATGACATATGCCGGTCTCAAGAGCATGATCCATGCGGGTCTCTCGCAGGATGACCCCCGTGTCCAGGCGGCGGTTGGTTATATCACCAAGAATTACACAGTCGATGAGAATCCCGGCATGGGCCAGCAGGGGCTCTTCTATTACTACCAGACCTTCTCGAAGGCCCTGGCGATGCTCGGCAAGCCAACATTGACCGACGCCGCGGGCAACGTCCACGACTGGCGAGCTGACCTGGTTGCTGCTCTCGCCAAGCGGCAAGGCAAGGACGGAAGTTGGGTTAACCCCGCCGACCGCTTCCTGGAAGGTGACCCCAACTTGGTCACCTCGTACGGGCTCCTCGCTCTGATCTACGCCCGGCCCAAAGCGTAACCGTTGTTGGCCGATCGCCAAACGGGACGGGCACCTGGTTTACCGCCGAGTGCCCGTTCGACTTGTTTCAATCCGCAGGCCGAGTGCCCGGAGTTAATCCACTCGCTGCCGCTCTGCCGAGCACATTGATTTCCAGGTCGGACTCGACCCGGATCTGGCAGGAGAGGCGGAGATCCGGCCCAAACGAAGCTTCTCTGGCCAACCGCTCCTTCTCATCATCACCGAGCGGGCCGGGATCGCCGGTAATGATCTGGACCCGGCAGGTCGTACATTTGGCGAGTCCGCCGCAGCGGTGCAGGATATCGATCCCTGCATCCTCGATCGCCAGCACCAGTTTCGTGCCCGCCGCGACCTCAAACGACTTCTCACCCAAAACGCTCACTGTCGGCATGGCACAGACGCTCCCTTAGGTCGGCTTCCTGAGCAAATATCAGGTCCAAGCCTACAGACCCTGCCCCACTCTCGCAAGCCGCGATCGTGAAGTGATCCAATAGTTTCACTTTCGAATAATCTTAAGGTTGGGCATCATCGAAAAGTCGGGCAGGTGAGCGATCGATGTGCAGCCTGAAATATTGAGATATGTTAGTTTTTTAAGTTCTAGAATGGGTCGGATGTCCGAGAGCGATGTGCATCCCGCGAGGAGGAGCGTCTGAAGATTAACAAGTTTTTGGATCGGTTGGATGTCCGAGAGCGATGTGCATCCCGCGAGGAGGAGCGCCTGAAGATTAACAAGATTTTGGATCGGTTGGATGTCCGAGAGTGATGTGCATCCCCAGAGATTTAGCCTCTGAAGGTTGATGAGATCTTGGACCGGTTGGATGTCCGAGAGCGATG
>JANXSX010000003.1 GCA_025356475.1 Isosphaeraceae bacterium
TCGGGGCGACGGGATTTGAACTTCGGTGTCACATTCACGAACCGTTCAAGCAGGACCCCACCATGGGACGAAGCGGTTCCCTGACCTTACGAGGTTACCCTGCCCAACTGCCTTGCAAGAAGGCACAGCTTAACGCGATCGGCTCATGCAGTGCATTTGGTGCCCGAACCGAGGCCGAACTTGCTCGGTGGGAGAAGGAGGGAGCTTTCCAACAAGCTCGAATGATCCTTAAATTGCGGGTGGGGGAAGGACCCCCAACGGCAATTTGACGTGGAACATGGTCCCCTGGCCGGGGGAGGAATGCCAGCGGAGGTCCCCTTTTGCTCGCTCGAGAATCCTCGCTGCGCGGGGGAGGCCTAGACCTAAGCCTCGACCGGCTTGGCGACCGCAGAAGAAGGGGTCGAACAGATGGGCCTGTTCCGAAGGGGTCATGCCTCGGCCATCATCTCGGACCGTGAGTGAGAATTCGTGCTCGTCGCCGTCAGTCATGACTCGGACGGTTCCTCCCGAGGGTGTCGCTTCTAGGGCGTTTCGCACCAAGACATCCGCGAGGTGGCGGATCGGATCGGGATCGGCCCAGGCGCGTGGGGAGGGGTCTCGCATCTCGACCTGGAGGCGAATCCCACGGGCCTCGGCCTCGTCCCGAGCGTCGCGAATGCTCGCTTTGACGATTTCGTCAGGTTGACAGGGTCGAGGACGGAACTCGGGGGGACGGGCAATGTACATCAGGTCGCGGAGGATACGGTGGGCTCGCTGAGCCTGGGTAATGATCGCCTTGAGCGAGCGGGTCGTGTCCGAATCGCGGCTGGTGGCGAGCAAGAGTTGGGCACGTCCGAGGATCACTGCCAAGGGGTTATTGAGCTCGTGACCTGCACCCGCAGCGAACTCGCCCAAGGCATCGAGGCGAGCCTCGCGGCGACTTGGTTCTTCGAGCTCTACTCGCGAGCGGAACGCTTCCGTGACGGTCGCAAGTCGAGCGGCCAGGGCGGCTCGATCGGCGACGAGAGCGGACCAGGCTCGCCAACCACCGAGTGCCTCGGTCTGTTCGGTGAGGGCGTCCGTGTCACCCCACAAGTGGACCTCGGCGCGGCGGCGACCAGTTCCTCCCAAAGCGATGATCGTATCCGGGACGTCCGACGGGGCTGGACTGACCGGCTGGCTCGTCCAGACGACGCGAGCCTTTGATATCCCGGGCTCGGCGCACCATGCCAGCCCGGCCTTCTGGGCCCAATCTTCGGGAGATTGGCCCGGTTGGGCTCCCGCCATCGAGCCGAGCAGACGGTCGCGAGTATCAATCCCAGCCCGGAGCAACTCATTCTCAGCGAGGAGTCGAGCCTGGCGACGGACGATTCGCTCTTCGCCGGGGGCGATGTCGGCGGGGACGAATGGAGCGGTTCCACAGCGGACCTGGACCTCGGCGATCAAAACTCGGACACGCGGGTCGGTGGTTGGCGTTTGCGTTGTCCGGAAAAGAGCCCAGGGAGTCCGTTCGGCCAGAGCGACTCCAGCCTGAACCCATCCCAAACGCTCGGGCTCATCGGTCGCAACGTTGAGCGCACCCGCGACATCTTGGGCAAGCCACGCAGCATCGACGATCAGTGGATCAAGCTGCCAGCGCTCGCCGAGTTCGCGACCGAGCGTGGCGGCGTCGATGCCGATCGCAAGCCTCTCTTCACCACGACGAAGGCTGGGATCGTCGATCGCGAGCAGCCTGGTGAGCAGATGGGGATCGACCGCAGCGATCGCCCAGTACCCCAAGCTTGACAAGAGCCCCGCCTTCCCGGCGAGGTCCGGGTCAGGGTCGCCCGCTTCTCGGGCCAGTCGGCGAGCAGCAAGGGCAACCGCGACCGAATGTCGCCAGAGTCGGTCGATCGCCTCAATGGAAGGGCTCCACCACGCGGCTTTGGCGACCATCGCCAACGGCGTCGGTGGGGGATCGAGCGTCAATGCCGCAGCCCAACCGGGATCGAAGTCCCCGTGTGCTTGGCATGGACGTTGATCCAGAGCATCGACCTCCGCATCGGGCCAGTCGAGGACGACAAGCCGCGCTGTGGAAGGGCGGAGAGGCAGGCTCGCCAGTTCGGCGAGCGCCTTGCTCATGTGCGAAGCCGAGCCATTTCGTTGGCGGACACTCAGCACCGACGTGGACTCCTTCCCGTCGCGCGAGTTTGGGCGAATTAGGCGGACCGTGTACCGAGCCTAAGCTCAGTCCGTCGGACCCGTCTCAATATCGAGCAATCGGCAGACGCGGCGCACGAGTACATCAATATCGAGCGGCTTGTGCAAAAAGTCGTCGGCACCCGACTGACGAAGCTCGTCGATCTTGTCCTCTTCGACCATCCCGGAGATGCAGATGATCTTTATGTCGGACATGGTTGGGTCGTGGCGAATCAGTTCGCAGACGGCCTGACCATTGATGTCGGGCAGCATCACATCGAGGATGATCAAGTCCGGGTGATACTCTTTGGCCAACATCCCAGCGCCGAAGCCGTTGTTGACGACTTTGACCTCGAACCGGGTATCGTTGATCAAGACGTCGGAAATCAGGTCAACCACGGCCTGGTCGTCATCGACGATCAAGATCCGCCGCTTGCCGCTTTCGAGGGCATCGGTGGGGATGTGGTTATCCTTCATGAACCGGAAGAGGGCTTCACGCGGAATGCGGCGGAACCGCGACCCCGGGACGCGGAAGCCCTTGAGTTGACCGGAGTCGAAGCAGCGAATGATCGTCTGCTGACTCACCTTACAGATTTTGGCGGCTTCGCCGGTTGTGAACACTGTCTTCATGGTCGGTTGTATCCCACTGTGGCGAGCCGCTTTCAATCAATCTGATCGACTTGTGATCAAGACCGTCGGCTCGTCTGCACCCGACCGGCACGCCTCGGCTCATTCCGAGAATTATCCGCGCCGGACGCCCGAGAATCCTCCCTGCGGTCGGGCGTCGGCATGACGGCCAGCGTGAGCGACGCCCTCCCGGACTACGCTCATGGCGTCAAGTCGCCCCACCCTTGCACCCTACGATACTGGAAAAGTCTACGGAATCTAACAAAATTACCAGATTTGCCGATAGTGTTAATTATAGAATAGGTTACGTACGCGTCAACCCGAATGCGCGGGTGGCGTAACCCTGGTGAAATAGTCGAGTTAGGACGGCACCCCACGCCGGGCTCGGCGGGGGACTCAGCGTGTTCTCACTCGTGAGGGCGGTCTAGGCAAGTGACTTCGGTCGTGGGGAGTCGAGTCGCGGGGCAGGGCCGCTCTTGAGGACGATCAAAAGGACGGCAATGTCGGTTGGGCTGATCCCACGAATTCGGCCTGCCTGACCCAGCGACCGGGGCTGGACCCGGCTGAGCTGCTCACGGGCTTCGACCCGGAGCTGCTTGATCGCGTGATAATCCATGGATTCAGGGATTGGCTTGTCTTCAAGACGACGGAACCGCGCGACCTGTTCCGCCTGGCGCTGGATGTAGCCGCCGTAACGGGCCTCCACCAAAATCTGCTCAACGACCGTGGTATCTTCCCCAAGTTCCGCAAGGTCCGGGTCGAGTGCGACAAGATCCTTCCAGGTCGTCTCTGGGCGTTTGAGTCGTTGGGCCAGTGACATGCCTTCCAGACGGGTCGTGTCCAATCGCTCGGTGATCGCTCGGATCGAATTCCGACGCTTCTCGAATCTTGCCCACCGCGCGTCGTCGACCAGGCCGATGGCCCGGCCCAATTCTGTGAGTCGGAGGTCGGCGTTATCATGACGGAGGACCAACCGATACTCGGCGCGGCTGGTGAACATCCGATAGGGCTCATCGACCCCTTTGGTCACCAGGTCGTCGATCAAGACCCCAATGTACGCCTGCGAGCGGTCGAGAACGAACGGCTCGCGTCCGAGGACCTTGAGCGCGGCATTGATCCCTGCGACCAGCCCCTGTGCGGCGGCCTCTTCGTAACCGGTTGTGCCGTTGATCTGGCCGGCGAAGTAGAGACCGGCGACCGATTTCGTCTCCAGGGTCGCGGAAAGCTGGGTGGGGGGGGCGTAGTCGTACTCGACCGCGTAGCCGAACCGCATGATCTCGGCATGTTCCAGCCCAGCGATCTTGGGGATGATCGCTTCCTGAACGTCGCGGGGCAAACTTGTGGAGATCCCGTTGCAATAATACTCCCGAGTATTGCGGCCCTCAGGTTCGAGGAAGATCTGGTGGGCGTCGCGGTCGGCAAACCGGACGACCTTATCCTCAATGGAGGGGCAGTAGCGGGGACCGGTGCTGGCGATCTGCCCCGAGTACATGGGGGCCCGGTGCAAATTGGCGCGGATCAGTTCGTGGACCTGGTCATTCGTATGCGTGATGTGGCACTGGAGCTGAGGCTGCTCGATCTTGTCGGTCAGGAACGAGAACACGACGGGGGTCGCATCGCCCGGTTGGGGTGCAACCTTGGTGAAGTCGATTGTCCGACCGTTGAGCCTGGGTGGGGTCCCCGTCTTGAATCGATTCAGTTCGAAGCCCAGTGACCGCAAACTCCCGGACATCCCTTCTGCTGAACTATCACCAGCACGACCGCCGGTGGTCTTGACTTCACCGGTGTGCATCAGGGCCTGAAGGAACGTGCCCGTCGTCACGACGACCGCTTTGCCCTTGTAGACGGCTCCGCCCCGAACGAGGACTCCGGCGATGCGATCTCCCTCGACGAGCAGACCCTCGACCATCTCCTGACGGAGGGTCAAATTCTCTTGCTCCTCGACCGTCAACTTAGCGAGGAACTGGTACGCCTTCTTGTCGCACTGGGCGCGAGGGCTATGCATCGCGGGGCCTTTGCCCCGATTCAGCAGCCGGAATTGGATGGCTGTCGCGTCGGTGATCCACCCCATCGCCCCGCCCAAGGCATCGATCTCGCGGACGATTTGCCCTTTGGCAACCCCGCCGATCGCTGGGTTACAGCTCATCTGTCCCACCGCGTCGGCATTGATCGTCAGGAGCGCCGTTCGACAGCCCAGGCGAGCTGCCGCGAGACCAGCCTCCAAGCCCGCATGGCCGGCACCGATTACGATCACGTCGTAACGATAAGGATCGAGTCGGGCGGAGGACATTCGCATTCACCGATCGATTTGGCAAACTGCTTTGTTACAGGTTAAGTGGTAACGGATTGTACCAGACGCGACCAGGGAGTACGTGAACTCTCACCATCGGAGGTGTGAGTCAATTCGCGACTTGGAGGCCATCCCCCTTGAACGGCTTATCCTCGTGAAATAAAGATTGCCTGATGGCAACGGACACATATTGACGAAGTTGTATATTAGTGATATTGCGACCTGTCACGGATTGGACCGACCCCAAGCCAATCTTATCATCCAGAGAACCCCCAACGCCCCCACAAATGCGGCCGAACCAAACGCCCAGCCGGGGCGTCCTGCTTCGAGGAGGAATCCAACAGCTAGGCTCGATGCCATGTCGCCGAAGGCGTTGGCTCCCGCGAGGTAACCAAGTCCGAGGCTTCGTCGCGAACGGGGGAGGTACTTCGCCGCCGAGGCCTTCTCCAGCGTCTCCTCAAAGGCAAGGTAGATTGCTGAGAGAATCACCGCCACGACCACGCCTGAGATCGAGTGCGAGTTGAAGGCCAGCCAGACGTTGGTGATGACCCCAAGTGCATATCCAAAGATGAGCAATTTTAGCTTGGAAACGCGGTCGCCAAGTGCGCCAATTGGGTAGGCCACGGCGGCACTGATCAAGTTATGAAGTGCGTAGAGTCCCACCGCCCAAGAGATCTTGCCAACCGCTCCTGCGCTCGATTCTCCGAGCGCTTGGGCCGCGAGGAAGATCAAGAAACTCCGGGAGAAATCCCCAAGTCCAAACAGGCTGACTCCTCCCAGGAACCGCCAGAAGTCCTTGGGAATCTCTTCGACAACCTCAGACTGGGGTCCGACTTCCTTGGGTTCAACGATGCGTTCCCTTGCCAGGAATGCGATCGAACCGGCTGCCATTAGGCCGGGGATTAAGGTGACGAGCAAGACTAACTTCACATCATAACCATATGCGATCAAGATCGTGGCGACGAGCGGCCCTGAGACCGCGCCGAGCATGTCGCCGGTCCTCTCCAGGCCGTAAATCCGACCGTAGTGGCTCGGTTCAACGGCATCGGCAAGCATGTAGTCACGTAACGGAGATCGAAAACCTCGGCAGATCCAGGCCACAGCCCGAAGACCGGCAAGCTCGACAACCCCGCGAGCGAGCGACATACACGACGTTGCCGTGGATGTGATCATATAAGCAATGACAATCCACGGCTTCTTCCGCTGGACTTTATGACCGAGCAGACCGCCCGCGAGCTTGGAGAGGCTGACGAGCAAGTCGCCGATCCCTTCAATCACCCCGAGCGCACCTGCGCCCAGACCGATCGCCCCGAGATAGAGGGGCAGGACCGCCGTGGCCATCTCGTGACTAAAGTCGGAGAGGAACACAGCGGCGACGATGCCGACGACGGTCTTTGAGAGCCAGGGCTTGGATCCGTCATTGCTTAACTTGTCATTCATA
>JANXSX010000093.1 GCA_025356475.1 Isosphaeraceae bacterium
TTGGCGTTGTAGGAGGAGCTGCACTCACGCTCGTCGTGATCTGGAGGGTGGAACGCAAGCGGTTCCCAGGACCCCCCAGGGTTTCCTTGAACGAAAAGCAGGATGCGAACCGCCTTTGAATCTCGCGTGCCTCGAGATTCAATCCCCCGCAAAAAACAACCCCGGTCTCTCTCGCCAGGGAGACCGAGGTCATCGCAGGAGATCTATTCGCCGCAGACCGTTCGCGCTTCTACAGGTAAGCCATAGGCACATTCAACTCACGTCAAACAAGCCCAACCGTTACCTGCATCCCCGGTTCGTCTCCAGGTTCCTGACCCTCACGTTTTGCACTCACACTTATCATAGTATACTTCCGAGATATTGGGGAAAGTTCGAATCTCGGAGAAATCTTTTTCAGAGATTCCACTCCTCCAGGGAGGGGTACAAACAAGCTCTCTTCAGCCAAGACAGAGATAACCGAGTCGTACTTCGACCGGGGTTTCGTCCAATCCGTTCGATCGATTGGGGATAACAATTGGACGCGGACGACGAATCGGTACAAGATGGGGACTTCCATGGAGATCGTGATTGACCGCCGATCGTCCCCTCTCTTCACTGACCGGAGCCTTCGCGATGTCGCAGTACTATGAGAAGCCGACCCCTTATGCCCAGGCCGGAGGCTTCGGCCCGCCCGTTCAGAAAGAGCGCGGCTGCCTGTTCTATGGCTGCCTGATCGCGGTGATCATCGCGGTGCTCACGGTTGTGGCTGTCGGAGTCGCCGGCTACATGGGATATCGCTTCGTTGCCAAGATGGTGACCGAGAACACCGAGCCCACTCCCATCGACTTGCCTGAAACCGAAATGCCGGAAGAGGAGCTTAAGGCGCTCACCGATCGATGGGAAGGCTTTCGAACCGCTCTCAAAGATGACCAACCGACCGAGGAGATCGACCTTACAGCCGACGATATCAACGCCCTGATCAGCCAGAATCCAGACCTCAAGGGGCGTGTCCATGTCGATATCCAAGGCGATAAGATTCAGGCCAAACTCAGCATTCCTGTCGACTTTCTTGGCCCTCCCGGCAAAGGCCGGTTCTTCAATGCCGAGGGGGAATTGAAGGCCTCTCTCGACGATGAGAACCTCGTCGTCAAACTTGTCTCGGCCAAGATCAAAGGCAAGGAACTCGACAGCAACTTCATGGCCAGTATTCAGGGCCAGAACCTCGCAAAAGATATGGGAAACAGCAAGGAAAACCGCGCTTTCATCGCCAAGTTCGACCAGATCAAAGTCAAGGACGGTAAGGTGATCATCATACCCCGAAAGAAAACGGGGTCTGCGAAAGAGGACGAAACCAAGAAGGTCGACGAGCCCGCCGAAGCCAAGAAAGAGTTGGAGCCTTCTGAGCCTCCCGCCGAGAAAGCCAAGCCTGAGGTCGAGAAGGCCAAGCCTGAGGTTGAGAAAGCCCCGATCCCGCCCACCGTTGAGGATACCCCCAAGGTGGCAGCATGATCGCGCCGGCTCGGACGGATTGCCCGCTCGAGCCGGTAAATCGTTGAGAAGCAACGGGAGATTCCTCTGGTCTGGAGCCTCCCGACCTTACGCCCCCATGCCGGGCCGCCCGACGACTTCGCGAGCGTGCCCTCGTTCGCGACGAGTCGCGATTGCATTGACTGCGTTGAGGTAGGCCAGAGCCGAGGCCTCAATGATATCGGTCGAGGCCGCGCGACCGCGAACGGTATGACCGTCGCTGATCACCTCAAGCTCCAGCGAAACCTCGCCTTGGGCGTCCTTGCCTTCGGTGACGCCGCGAACCGAGAACTCTCGGAGGTTGGCAGTGACCCCCGTGACTCGTTCGACCGCCTTGAAGATTGCGTCCACTGGGCCATCCCCGATCGCGGCATCCTGGACGATGTGGCCGTCCGGAGCACGGATGCAGACCGTTGCCGTGGGCAAGATGTTCGTGCCCGCTGTCGTATGTAGGCTGATCAAACTCCAGTGGGCGGGGGCATCCTCCAGGTGCTTCTCAATCAGTACGGTCAGGTCCTCGTCGTAGACTTCTTTCTTCTTGTCGGCGAGGGCCTTGAAGTCGTCGAACAGGGTTTCAAGCTGCATGTCGGTCAGGTGGTAGCCCAGTTCATCGACCCGATCACGGAGCGCATGCCGGCCCGAGTGTTTGCCTAAGACGAGATCGGTCTTGGGAACTCCCACTTCTTCAGGCTTCATGATTTCATAGGTAGATCGTTCTTTGAGCATTCCATCCTGATGGATACCCGCCTCGTGAGCGAAGGCGTTGCGACCGACGATCGCTTTGTTGCGCTGGACACTCAGACCGGTGATGGTCGAGAGCATTCGGCTGATCGGGTAGAGCCGCTCGGTCTTGATGCCGGTGGTCAGACCATAGAAATCCTGGCGTGTCTTAAGTGCCATGACGATCTCTTCAAGGGCCGCGTTCCCCGCACGTTCGCCGATGCCGTTGATCGTGCATTCGACCTGCCTGGCACCCGCCTCGCAACCTGCCAGGCTATTGGCCACGGCCATGCCCAGATCGTCATGACAGTGAACACTGATCACGGCCTTGTCGATCCCTTTGACACGCTCGCTTAGGGTTCGGATGACGCTGGCGTATTGGGTCGGGGTCGCGTATCCCACCGTATCGGGAATATTGACTGTGGTCGCCCCTGCTTCGATGGCAGCCTCAACGACATCGCAGAGGAAGTCGATCTCGGTTCTTGCTGCATCTTCAGGACTGAATTCGACATCGGCACAACAGGCTTTCGCCTGCCTGACACTCTGGACCGCTCGCTCGATCACTTGTTCACGCGTCATCTTGAGCTTGTGCTCGCGATGGATGGCGGACGTTGCAAGGAAAACATGAATCCGTGGCGTTCGGGCATACTTTAAGGCTTCCCAGGCTCGCTCGATGTCTCGTTCGTTGCATCGGGCGAGCCCGCAGATCGTTGGGCCCGCGATTTCTGTAGCGATCGCCCGCACGGCTTCGAAGTCGCCTGGCGAAGCGATTGGGAAGCCGGCCTCGATAATATCGACCCCCAAGGCCGCGAGTGCCCTGGCCAGCTCGAGCTTCTCAGCGAGGTTCATGCTCGCCCCCGGTGACTGTTCGCCGTCGCGCAGGGTTGTGTCGAAGATCAGGATTCGGCTGGAATCGGCCATGAGCGTCGCCTGCCTGTGTGGGGTGAAGACCAGGAAAAGAAACGAAAGAAGCCCCGAGACTGACCGCAAGTGCGGGTCTCGGGGCTTCGTACTGATCGGGCGTGACATTCGCGCCGTGGACGAACCCTAAGACCGCTCTCCCCCGAGGATCGGAAGGAGGGCTGACCGAAGTCGGAGGCCCAGGAATTGGTGGCGAATGATCATGGATTGTCTGACGGTCGGATCGGCTAAAAAGTTCGCAAGTCAAGAAATTATTCTAATCCCGGAGACTCCGCCGGTCAATCGCGCGCCGACCCTCAATCGGGAGAGTGGTTGGACTTTACGGGGATTACCGATGATGGTATCGCATGGTCATGATGGCAGAGAACTCAGGCTACGTTCGAGGTCAAACACGGATGTTGAGCCTCCGAAATCGATGGATCGCACTCGGGATTCTGCCGTTCCTGGCAATCCTCTTGCCTTGGGATCTCTATCAGGGTTCAAGATTTTCGGACCCGATGAAGCGCGGGCATGAGGCCTGGATTGGTCGACAGATCGGTCGTACCGCGAGAAACCACGTCGTGCTCGGCCTCGGCACGACGAAGGGTGCGAATATCACAACGGTCCACTCCGATGAGAGTCTAGAAATTCATCGTTCCTACAGCCCACTCGCGTCGTGGTTGGTCGCGATCCCGATGGCGCTTGGAGTCCCGTTCCATTCTTCGATCAAGTTATCTGTCTTCGTCTCGATGAACTTATTCTTTTTCAGTCTTTGGCGGTTCGCGGGAGAGCTCTGGGGGCGGCGGGTCGGCTTACTGGCAACCGTGTTCGCCGCTACGTTCCCGATCGTCCTCTTTCAGTATGGACTGACCTGCATTTTTGAGATTCTGGCACTCGGACCGTTGATGGCGTCAGTTGCGCTTCTGGCTCGTCCTGAACGAGGCCGGCTGGGCTGGATTGGGCTGGTCGCCATGTCGATCTCCGCCGTGATGAACTCGTGGATCTGTTGGTTAGTCATCCTTCCGGGACTGTTGGTGGACTTCCGGCGGGGAAACCGAGTTGGGGCGATCTGTGTTGGGGGGCTCTCGGTTGTGATTCCAACGGCGGTTCATTTACTGACATGCGGACTTGCCTCGGGTGACCTGAAGTCGGATCTCATCCACTTCATGGGGCACGTCCTGGAGCGACTCTCGACCCGAACTGATCAAGGCTCACCTATTGGTTACAGCCAGGTTGCCACACTCCTCTGGACACGTTGGATCCGGGGACTTGGTCTCGTCCCCATGGTGTGTGTCTCGCTCTGTTTGGTGGCGATCTGGTCGTCTCGATTCCGAGTGACAGGCTGGTACTGGTTCGCGGTCCTCTTTGTGTTCGCCTTACCTCTCAATCTGGCACCAAATATCGCCTACTACCACGACTTCTTTGTCATGCTCTTTGTGCCGGTCGCAGCGATATCCTGTGCCTACGTAACGGATTGCTGGATCGCTCAGTCGCGAGATGACTGGCGGGGCCGGGCTCGAGTTGCCTTTGTCTTGACCCTGTTTCTTGGCCTTGATGTGATCCCCAGGACAAAGTTGACGCGATTGAGCCCACTCGATTATGAGCAGGAAGCAATTTGCAACGAAATTGGGCGAATGGTTGAGCCGGGCGACTTTGTGATCGCCAACGACGCCTTTTGTTTCATCTCTGATGGCCATGCCCAACAGGTCGGCGTCCGTCTCGGGGTAAGTCCGCTCCCCTTCTTCGCGGGACAGATGGCTCAGTCCGTGGCCGTGGCAATGGGAACGGACGAGGCATCAAGGCTGGCCGAGACCGCCGGGCCTGGGCGTCGTGTCGTAATCGTTGAAGTTGGCGACAAGCCCTGGGACCTACCTTCCGGCTTCGAGAGACTCACGCCTTTAGACAACCCGTTGATCATTGCGATCAAGAGGACTCCAACCCGTGACCCGTCCATGGGGCGATCCGAACAGACAGCGACACCTGGATCAACATCGTCTCGCAAGTGAAGCAATCGAGGTTTTCGATCGAGAGCGGCAGAGGACTTCCCCCTTGTGTTAGGCTTCCGCACCGCCTGAAATCGTGTAAATCACGACATTCTCATGACCTTAAAGGTTCGTGTTCTCACAAAATCATCCTTGCTGAACGGAGTTGACTCAGTTCGTTTTTCACAGCACAATGACCTTGGCGGTGAACTCGTAAAGAATTCAGATTGGGTGTTCTCGACTGGGTCGTTCGTAGATCTCCAGACTTAGGTCGGATTTCCTCCCCCCGCCGTTCGCGGACGCATCCCACGCCCCGGAACGCACTGCCGGAGCTAGTATCGTCATGAGCCAGCCGATCGAATCCCGTTCTACCCAGTGGCTGCCCGCCTTCGACCGCCTGCTTCGCACGGTCAAAGAGAGCGGGCCCCACGGGCATCTGACCGATATCCGTGAGAGCTTACGAAACGTGCTCGGGCCGAATCGACCCCTCGTCATGCTCTGCCCGCATGCAGACGATGGAGCAATCACGGCTGCATGCTTGATGCACGAATATGCGGTGCGGAGGGGTTTGCCGGTGATCGAGGTTCTCGTTTTCGCCGGCGAGCGAAACGTTGCCGCGCCCTGGCTGAACGATCAGAAGAAAGTCTCCGTCCGGGAGAGTGAGTTCCGGCTCGAATGCAGTGTTCTCGGAGCGGAGTCGGTCTGTTGGGATCTCGACGCCTATCGGACCCCGGGCTATCAGCCGAGTGGACATGATATCGATAAGATCGTGGCCTGGTTCCGAGATCGAAAGCCGGGGGCTGTCATCGTTCCGCCGGCGACGGATGCTCACCTGGCGCACAGAATGACCCGCGCGATTGCCGGTGTCGGGCTGGTGGGGGCTGGGCTTTCCGACACGTTGGTACTGACGGGCTGGACTCCTTGGGGACCTCTCCCCAAGCCCAATGCCTACTTCACCTACGATGGAGAAGCCGAACGGACCAAAGAGTGGGCGATCCATTGCCATGCCTCGCAAGTCCTGCTGACGGACTACACCGAATTTTGCTCACACCTGGGCCGGGCCTATGCCGCTCTGACCCGCGAGTGGGCCGAAGGGCATAGCCTGACCGGTCGCGCGCATCGCACCGACGAACGTTTTGTCGGTGTGGAACTGTTCCAGGTGGAACGCTATGACCCAACTCATCTCGATCCATGTTCGACCGACCCGATCATGATGGCGCTCGGGATGTTGGGCGGTTACATTCCCTACGAGACCGAAAAGCTATCAAACTTGGCGGCAGGGGCGTTGGCCTCGCCTGTTTGATGACTCTTCGCCAAGTCGTTTTCTCAGATCTTTCAGCCAAGATTATCTTCAAGATCTGCACATCTTGGGAGGCGAATCGAGTCTCTCCGGGTTCCTTGGAGTGTTGCACCGATGCCGTTTGCAGTCGCCCGATCGTTAGAGATTGCCGACCAGACTGTTTCGATTTACTCGAACTCCGTCTCTGCCAGCCGCGCCGCAGGCGAAGTGATTGCGAGAACCATTCGGTCGGCTGTTTCTGTGCGGGGCAAGGCCGTTCTCGGACTGGCGACCGGCACGTCATCGATCTTGGTCTATGAGCACCTCGCTTCGCTCTTCCGTCAAAAGGATCTCTCGTTTGCAGATGTGACGACCTATAATCTCGACGAATATTACCCGACAGCTCCGACAGCTCCTCAGAGCTATCGCAGGTTCATGGCGGATCACCTGTTCGATAAGGTCGACCTCGCTGCGAACCGGACCCATCTCCTTGATGGGACCGTGCCCGAGGCTTTTGCCGCAGATCATGCGGCGGCATACGACGATTGGATCAAGTCGGATGGTGGGCTGGACCTCCAATTTCTCGGTGTTGGACGTAACGGCCATATCGGTTTTAACGAGCCGAGTGATATCGGCGTTGCACGCGCTCTGGAGCTGCCGACACGATTAGCTGAGCTTCACCCCATCACACTCGCCGATGCCGCCCGAGATTTTGGGGGTGACGAGACGCGAGTTCCTCGGCGGGCTTTAACGATGGGAATCGCGCCCATCCTATCGGCGAGATCGATTCTTGTTCTCGCCTTTGGGGCCAGCAAGGCGGCACCTGTGGCTCAAGCTCTGACCGGACCGATCTGCTCCGAGCTTCCTGCGTCACTGTTGCAGACTGTCTCTGAAAAAGTGATCTGGATCTTGGATGAAGCGGCCGCGCGAGATTTAGGGTGAACTGGTCTCGGCAGTTCCCTGACTCCATCCGGAACCTTACGGATGATCAATAAGCGACCCTCAGAGGATTGCAAAGTCCGTCCCAGCTTCCCCTGAGAGAAGATGGCCGAAGCCCAGATGAGGGTGTATTCGCGTGACCATTGCCGCCGGCCCCCATTCGCCGCGATGCGGCGCGTACTCCCAATGGAGAAGGAAGGGTTGAGGACTTTGCAACTCGCCTGTAAGCGACCCACTAGACTTCGCGCCTCATGTGTGTTTAACTCATGTCTCAATTGAACCGTACGGTTCGACGGTCGACGTCGATCTCACTGATTTTTCACACTACGTTCATGTTTGATGGATCCAGTCGAAGGGACCATGCCGGTCCCGTCTTTGCTGTCATGGGTTTGTCGCCAACGCATTTGTGATAAGGATTGTTTTTGATGGGTTCCATGGTCCTTTACTATTTTGCGATCAAGGGCATGTTTTTCTTCAGTTTGGTACGCGCACAAGTCAAATCCGAGGCACTGTCGAAGCATTACATTTTTCTCGGGTTCATTTATTCCCTGGCTGTCGCCTTTCTGAGTGTGACTCTGCTTTTGAGTTGGTTAGAAGACAACTGGGCAATGTGGCAGATTCAGCTCGCCAGCATGCTGAGGATTTCGCCTTGGTTGGCTTGGATTGGCCAGACGTTCCTGATTTCTTCCTTTTATTTTTGGCTCCTCTCGAGGTTTGATGAAGGGATCGCGTTTGTGATCCTCGTCATCTTGGGGATTGCTATCGTACTGTTTTGATCTAGTGCCTCGATCTGCGATCGAGGAGTGGGCTCCGAAACGGCGAGGTCGTAGCCTGATGGGCATTGTGTTTTTCTGCCAGAGTTGCGGTAAACGGTTCGATGTTGAAGCTCGAATGGCGGGGAAGCGCGGTCGCTGCAAAGGCTGCGGCCAGCAGATGGCCATTCCCCAGGCCGCCGAACTGGCATCCATGGTTGCCATGCCTGCATTGGCGGCTGCGGCAGTCGGCGCTCCACAAAAAGGGGGGGCTGCCCCATCGCTGTCCTCCTGGTTAGGGGGGATGACCAGCAACGTAGGGATGGCCCCTCTGACCATCGACCGTATGCCAGCGGGCTGGAAGCGGCCGATCAAGCCGTCACCACTCGACGATGCGGAAGACTCGAAGCCCTACAACCTGATCGATCCCGTAACAGGCCGATATACCACGCCAACCTCTAAGCCCGCGAACGGCTTGCAGATGCTTTGGCGGCGTGAGTTTGGGGTTGTCCAGCGTGTCTTTCGCTGGCTGAACGAAACCGCCTACATGGTCTCCGTGCCGTTCCTGATGATCCTGCTGCTCGGTGCCGTGATGCGTAACCGGCCCCTCGCCTTGATGGGGGCGACCGTGGTGATCGGACTGAATCTGGCGAGGATCATTGCAGGACTCGCAAACTTGCTGGTCATCCCGTTTCGCGACGGGCCAATCACAGGGGCTTTGTTCTTATTCCCCCCATACACGATCTACTATCTGTCTACCCGTTGGTACAAGCTGCGGAGGCCGACCCTTCGTGTGGTTGAACCCGTCCTGACGATCGCCGCCGTCATTTTGGCCTTCACATTTATCCCATGGCTGGCCCGGGGCGGTTCGTCGAAGGGGAGCCTGGCGGATCAGCTCAAATCCGGTGCCAGCGCTTTTGGACAAGACGTTCGTAGTGAGCTTGAGAAGGCTAAGGGTGCCGATCTTGAGCGGTTGGGAAGACAGGCTCAAGAAAAGCTCAATGAAGTCGGGGCGAAGGTCCATGAGGCAGTGAAGCAAGACCCATCACTTGCTGGCCCCAGCGACCCGACGGATGGGCAGCCCAGCCCACCCCCCAAACAACCGTAAGCGTTGATTGAGCGCAATTGCGACGATCTGCACTTCGATGAATCCACTGAGAGTCCCCAATGGCCACGTCTCAAGATAGTACAACTTCGGCGGATCGAGTGGACGACGACGAGTTGATCGATCTCGTGCCCACGATGCAGTTTGAGCGAGACCATTCCGATGACCCACGGCCCGGCGTTGCAAATCTTGCCGCAGGGAGCATGGGGAGTCTCACCGGAGAGGTTCAAACGCTGCGGAGGAGCCGGCTTGGCGCTGCCGCCACGTTTCTGGCGGTCGCCTATGGGGTGATCTTCTTGTGGATTCTGTTCGGGTCGGGTGCTGACGGCTGGCTCGTCTGGACTCTGATGGGGTCACGTTGCGTCCTAGCGGCGGGCATTGCCTTCGTGCTGATGAGCCGAGCCGCTCTACCCACCTCACAGCTTCGGGTCCTCGAATACGCATTATTCGGCGGCATTACCCTGATCCTGATGATTGCCCAATATCAGGTGAATCTCGACCTGATGCGCAGCGGGGATGCACTCGGTACGATTGCTTATATGAAGAACGGCGTGATCCAGATGTTCACGCTGATGATTCTGTACGGGATGTTCATTCCGAACCCTCCACGAATCACTGCGAAAGTCGTTCTGACAATGGCCTTGGCCCCCGTGATCAGCTTTGTCCTTTTGGTGGAAAATGAGGAGGTCAGCAGTGTGGTTGACCAGCTCCGCACCAGCGAGCAGGTCGGCTCGAATGTCCTGTTCCTTCTGATCGGGGCAGCCCTTGCCGTCTACGGTTCGCATGTCCTGACTGGCCTGCGTGTCGAACTCCACCAAGCCCAAAAGTTTGGCAAGTATCAGCTTGGTAAGCAAATTGGCGTAGGGGGGATGGGGGAAGTCTATCTTGCAGAGCACCAGATGCTCAAGAGGCCGTGCGCTCTCAAGTTGATCAAGGCCGAAGCTGGGACGGACCCGATCACGCTGGCCAGGTTTGAACGCGAGGTCCAATCGGCGGCTCAACTTTCGCATCCCAATACGATTGAAATCTTCGACTATGGTCATACGGATGATGGAACATTCTATTATGTGATGGAGTACCTGCAGGGGATGAGTTTGGCGGATTTGGTGCGAGTCCACGGACCGCTCCCCGCAGCTCGGGTCATCTATCTGATGCGTCAGGTATGCGCAGGGCTGGCCGAAGCACATGGGCTCGGCCTGGTCCATCGCGACTTGAAGCCGGCCAACATTTTCATCGCGGTGCGTGGTGGTGAGTTCGACGTCGCCAAGGTTCTCGACTTTGGGCTGGTCAAGCTCACGAAAGATGCGGATTCGTCGTCGGCACTCACCGGAGAGTACACCGTCAGTGGTACGCCCCTGTTCATGGCTCCAGAACAAGCTGCGGGGGCCAAGGATCTTGACGCCCGCGCCGATGTTTATGCCTTGGGAGCCATTCTCTACTACATGCTCACAGGTCAGCCACCATTCCAGGCTGAGGCTGTGATCCAGGTAATGATCGCCCATGCTCGAGATCCTGTCGTCCCCCCTTCGGTGCTCGTCCCGTCTATTCCGAAAGACCTTGAACAGATTGTGATCCACAGTCTCGGCAAGAAGCCCGAGGATCGGTATCAGGACGTCAAGGCAATGGGGAAAGCACTGGCGAGTTGCTCGGATGCACTCGCCTGGAACGACGAACTCGCCGAACAGTGGTGGACCGAAGTCGCAAAGACCGAGATTGTGCTCTAACCGCTTGATCGTTGGGCGTGGGCTCCATACGTTTCTAGGCCCAAGACGTCCATTTCTGCCCTTGTCTCAACATGAGGATCGGATACACTCCGCAATCATGACCATGAGCGAGGATGGATAGGTCATCTGCTCGCTCCGTTCGACTCGTGTCCTGCGAAAAAGGAGTTTCGATGGACCACCCCTTCGTTTTCCGACCGGGTACCTGCGACGAAGAGATCTTTCAGGTCGTCGCGACGAACAACGAGTACCGTTTGCCGGACTCGTTTAATCCCGACGATATCATCCTCGACATCGGTTCTCACATCGGCAGCTTCAGTTACGCCGCAGCCCTTCGAGGCTCGCACAATGTCCATACTTTCGAGGCCTTTCAGGCCAACTACGACTGCGCGACCCGGAATCTCGCCACCCTCTCCAACCAGGTGACGGTCCACCAATCCGCAGTCTGGCGATCCGACACGAAGGAAACTCTCTACTTCAACGCGCTCGAAGACGTGAATACGGCCGCTGGACACGTTCTCGGCAATGAAGGCACGGCGGTCGATGCCCTCGGTCTCGATGAGATCATCAATCGTGTGACCTCGAATGGTCAGAAGCGAGTCAGGCTGATCAAGCTCGACTGTGAGGGTTCAGAATTCCCCATTCTACTCACCGCCAAGACCTTGCACCTGGTCGACCAGATCGTGGGCGAGTACCACAACTTCACAACCCAACACGGTGCGGAACATCCGTTCCATAAGATTGCCGATAAGGCCCGTGTCCTGGGATTTGAGCGTTACACAATCGACGAACTCGCCGATACCCTGAGGCGCAACGGGTTCGAGGTCACCGTCGAGCCTCACGCCAAGATCCCCACGCTCGCTGGATTGTTCTTTGCAGTCCGCAGAGAGGTTCCGAGCATCCTCTCTCGGTGGGACCTCTGGAGGCAAAAAGCCGCCCGACTCCTGCGCCGGGCCGGCTGAGCAACCCGACATCAGTTGAACATCTGAGAAGCGGGCAGAGCCACAACCGATTTTGGCTTGCCCGCTTCTTAACCGTTCAATGGTGCGACAAATGGTCGGCAACCGCGAGTCCGTCGCCTGCATGGCCATTCATGAGAACTTCGTCTCGGCGATCACCAATGTGGATCGCGGACTCGCCATGCTGGCTCAGATCCAGACCGAGCACTTCCTCTTCGTGAGAAACACGTAGTGGGATGATCATGTCTGTAATTTTGTAGAGGATCATCGAGCCGACGAATGAGTAGACCGCCACGATTACCAACGCGATCAGATGGTTGAAGAACGTCGTGGTGTGCCCTGAGGTCAGCCCGACATCTTTGGCAAAGATCCCCGTCGCGATCATACCTACCATGCCTCCGACCCCGTGGCATGGGAAGACGTCTAAAGTATCGTCGAGCGTCGACTTCGTTCTCAGATGAACCGCGAGATTACTGATCACGCTCGCGACCAGGCCGATCACGATGCTTTCGCGAACCGTCACGAATCCGGCTGCCGGTGTGATCGCGACCAGCCCAACGACAGAACCGATGCATGCACCGAGGGCAGAGGGTTTATTGCCTCGCATCCAATCGAAGAAGATCCAGCCGAGCATGGCCGACGCCGAGGCAGTGTTGGTGGTGGCGAAGGCTAACGCTGCCGTGCTATTTGCTGCGAGTGCGGATCCCGCGTTGAACCCGAACCAACCGAACCAAAGCATCCCGGTCCCCAAGAGCACAAACGGAACGTTCGCAGGAACATGCTGTTCCGCTTCAATGTGGCTCTTCCGACGGCCCAGAACCAAAGCGCCCGCGAGCGCCGCGAACCCGGCAGACATGTGGACGACCGTACCGCCCGCAAAATCCTTGACCCCCCACTTGTTGAGGAACCCATCGGGATGCCAGGTCCAGTGGGCCAGTGGCGAGTAGATGAAGAGACTGAAGAGAACCATAAACAGCAGGTAAGACGAGAACCGCACCCGCTCTGCGAACGAGCCAGTGATCAGGGCAGGCGTGATGATCGCAAACTTTAACTGAAAGAGGGAGAAGAGGAGCAGGGGGACCGTAGGCGAAAATTTGGGGTGGGTGGCCTCTCCAACTCCATCGTACATGAGGAACGTGAGCGGGTTGCCGATCAAGCCCCCAATGCTGTCACCGAAGGACAGGCTGAACCCCACGACGATCCAGACCAATGTGATGACGCCAAGCGCGATGATGCTCTGGAGCATCGTCGAAATCACATTCTTGAAACTGACCATGCCGCCATAGAAGAACGAAAGACCGGGGGTCATCAGCAACACGAGCGCCGAAGCGGTGAGCATCCAGGCCACGTCACCTGGGTTGATCTCGCCTCCCACAGGGACATTCGTGGACCTCGCAGGTACAAAGAGAGCCGCGAGAGCGAGCAGAACAAGCAATAGGAACGGAATCGGTGTTGCACGTTTCATGGGCGGGTCCGCTGAAAGAACAGGCGTTTTCGAGGGTTCCTCCACGCGCCGATCCCGAACGCAACACAACACATGGTGGCGGCGAACTCGCCACAACCTGTGTCATAAGAGAACGTTAGGAATTCAGACGAGGGCGGGAGGGATACTCAGCCAAGCACGACGACCTAGCTTTAGACGCATGCCCTGTGCCAACTGGGAAAACGCTCCGTCAGGATGCGATTGCTTGCATGCCCTCACGCCCTTCGGGTGCGGCAGCGATGGATCCAGTTCATCGACAGGCCGAGACCACATCGTCTCGGCTTTACCCAGATATGTTGGCTTCTCCGATTATTTCACGTCGGGCGTCACCTTCCCGGTCGCGGCCCATTCGACGCCTCGGCGCAGCCAGGCCTGGAGGGCGGGGTCTTCCAAGGCGATCACGTCGTGACCGAGAGCATTATTATAGACACGCCCTTTTCCATACATGTTGACCCATGTCACAGGCTCATCCTTGCCTGTCCCCTTGGGCTTGTTCGGGTCCGAGTACGCCGTGGCGAGAACGGTCGCGCCGCTGGGAATCATCGAGTTTTGGTAGAGTTCGTCAATCGCGTGGTGGAACGACGAGACCAGGCCCTCCGAGATCGGGTGCTTCTCGGCCGTTGTCTTGACCGTAAACTCATGCTTTGGCCCGTGGAAACCTTGGGTTCTCCAACCGCCGACGACCTTCTCGAACTCCACCCAGTTTGGCTTCACGAAGGCGCTCGAGGCGTAGTGGTAAACGACCAATCCTTTGCCCCCTTTGATCGCGCTCAGGAACGCCTCTTTGTTCGCGTCGCTCCACTTCGACTCTTCCGAGCCCTTGGGGGTGTCGTTGTAGTTCAGGAGAAGCACGTCGTACTTGGCCAGGTTCTCGGTCGTCAGATCCTTGCTGGGAGCGGTGGTGACGTCGACCACAGCCCGTCCCTTGACGGAGAGGATCTCCTGTAGTGCCTTACTGGTCGCCTTCCAGTCGTGGTACTGGTCACCAGTGATGATCAAGAGCTTGATGGGCCGGGGCTCATCAGCCGCCTGGACAATCGAGGCCAGGGTCAGAAGAGCGAGCGGGAGGAGCAGGAGGCGTCGCATGCGAGAGATCTCCGTGGTGAAGTAAGGACTATTTGAGCTCATCGAGTGAGATCGGACCGAACATAGGGACCGCCATATCCGCATAATCGGCCAGGTTGCAGTAGGGGTCGTAACCCCAGCCGTACCAGAGGAACAGCTTCTCATCGTTAGGCAGACTCCGATCCAGCTTCAAGATCACTGAGTCGTTCGCAGAACCAACCATCGCCTCGTAGATGAGCGGGTATTCGGTCCCGTCTTGCTTGCGGAGTGAGAAGCCGGCGATATGGCGTCGGGGCATCAGACCTGAAATTTGCCGCGCAACCTCGATTGCGGTCCGATCCGAATTTACCAGCAGACTCATGTTCGCTAAGCCGGGTTGGTCCAGTGCGAGTGGATCGTCCTGGGCGGCGGCGGGACCAACGTTGACGTTACGAAACTTGACCACAAGGCTGTTTCCCTGACCCTTATACACGCGATCGAGGGTGGGAGTCGTACCCCCCTCTTGGCCGAAGAGTTCGCGAAGCGCGATCCGAGCGAGCCGGGTTCCGAGTCGTTTCAGGCCTGCCGTCCCAACATGGATGCCGTCGTCCAGCTCCAAATCGAGAACAGAGACGACGGCGGTGTTGAGAATGGTCTCGGGAATCTTGCGCTGGAGGTCCTGAACCTTGTTCCATGAGGCAGGATCGCCCGCTTTGGCGAAACGACCGATCTGTACATAATAGAATGGCAAGTGAGGTTGATTGAAGTCGGATCGGACGGCGGAAATCAGTTCGGTGAACTTCTGGAGGAAGATCTCGGCTGCGGCCGGGTTGGCGTCACTTTCTCCCTGGTACCAGAGAACCCCCTTCACCTTCCCCCCGGCGAGCTTAACCTGTCGGAGCATGGACCCATAGAGACTCTTGCCCCCCTGATCCTTCTTCGCAGGACTCCACCCTTCCATGCTCGTACCGCCATGAGCACACGCCACCAGTCCGACAGGAACTCCTGTATTTCCCGCCATGACGACCCCAAACGGAAGCCCAAGCCCAGCGCCCTTGGTCCGATTCTTATGTTGCTCGGTGGAGCGTGCTTCTCGCGTGTTGGGGTCCCCCGAATGGACAGGGTCGGGAGAATCGACCAGCCAGTGGAGCGGCTCCTTCGCCTCGCCCCAAGTACCATCCATACCAAGCAGCATCACCTGATCATAGGAAGGGGTGACATCGACAAGATTGCCTACGCCTTCCATGTTGGATTGGCCGGCGAGTACCCAAAGATCACCCACGAAGAACGGTCCGATGGTGACCTGGCCGTGAACGTCGTTGCTCACGTAGTTCACGACCGCGTTGTACGGGCCGCCGGTCGGTACCCCCAGGATTTTGCCATCGCGCAGTCGGCTTCTGGGCGAACCCTCGATTGAGAGGATCTTGACGTCTTTTGATTCGCCATCGAGAACGAGAGGAATATCGGCCTTGCCGGTAGCGTCCCGCTGATAAACCCGGTGGGGAGTCGGCTCTGTGAACGTCGGGTTCTTGTGGCCCGAGGGGATCGCCCCCCCCTGACTTTGTGCCGAACCCGCGAGGAACGTGACAACGAGAAGGGTAGAACCGAGGCTGCGACGATCGAAAGGAAGCATCATAGGTGCATTTCCTGGCCCACTTGAACCAAGGAAGACCGACGACCCATCGGTCTCCCTGCGATGTCACCCTAATGCGAATTCATGGGTGATTCAAGTGAGAGGCCGCCTTATTTTCGCAATCGGTGAGATCCCACCTGCCCAAAGTCCTGAAAGGAATTCAGTGCCCTCGCCCGATGGTGTAGGGGGTTCTCATGGGTCACAAGGAGGCGAAGACGCCTAGCCGTCCAATCTTGGGGAATCAATTGGAACGATCAAGTTGCGGGGCGGGAATCACCCCCGCTGAAGATCCAAGCCTTTCCACGGCGTTCAATGACCCTTTGGGGTACCCTCAGAGTTCCCGATGAGTGATTTTCTCGCGACTTGAGGTTAAGGGAAAACCCGATGGCCGTGCGTGGTTTCTCCTGATGTCGCTATGACAGTGTCAAAACAAACAAGCCTCGACGTGCCAATATTCACGTCGAGGCTCGTTGGTTTTGTTGCATTCATCAGCAGGAGGACTCTGAACCGATGTCCAAGAGCCAATGCAGCACGGATTCTGAGTGTGTTTTGCGTTACGACGGCAATCAGGAACGCAGAACAACCACCATTATCGTAAGTCGACAAACCAAGAAAGTCAACAGTTTCGGAAAGGGTCATCCTTATCGCTGGAAACGGAATAGTGGACCTGGATATTTTGAAGACAAAAGTGTGAGCCTTCTCAAACCCCACTGGATCCGAGTCGTTTGGCGACCTCAGCCGCCACGGCTGCCGCGAAGCTTTCGGTGGACTCGGTCCCGCCGAGGTCGCGGGTTCGGATGCCATCGCCCAGGAGAGTGAGGGTGGAGGACTTGATCGCCTGGGCGACCTCGGTTTCACCAAGTTGCCCAACGAGCATGGCGAAGGCCAGAAAGATTGCGGTGGGATTGGCCAGACCTTTACCGGCGATGTCGGGGGCTGTGCCGTGGGCGGCGTCGTACATCGCGACCCGGACGACCGCAGAGGCGTCGAAAGCAAGGTTCGCACTGGCACCAATTCCCAGGCTTCCCGCGAGCCCACAGGCCATGTCCGAGAGGAAGTCGCCGTACTCATTGAGGACGAGGACGATCTGGAACTTTTCCGGAGACATGATGACTTTGCCCAGAAGGGCATCAAAGAGTTCGACCGAGTGGGGAACCTCGGGGTACTGGCTCGCGACTTCCTTTGCAACGGCCTCGAACAGGCCATCGGTCGCCTTTTGGATCGTATATTTACTGGCCGAGGTAACACGCTTACCGGTTCGCCGACCGAGGCTAAAGGCATAACGGGCCGCTTCCCGGACGGGCCTCCGCTCGACGATCCGCAGACTGACCGCGCCATCTTCGCCAATGGCTCGACCTGGGTCGTCATAAGTTCCACCCGTGGCGATCCGGACGATATCCAGATCGAGCTCGCGACGGAAGTTGGTGGGCACACCGGGGATCGTCGAGACCGGTCGATGAATGACCGAGAGATCAAGGCGACGACGGAGAACCGCGTTGGGACTCTCCTCGGCGGTAATGGTCGGGTGCTTGAGGGCGACAATGGTCTGTACGATTGATGCGACCGCCTCGTCGTAGACGGCTTTACCCCTCGCCCGTCGGTTTTCTAAAGAAAGATCGATCGGTCGGAAGTCGAGATGGATGGGTAAAGCATCGGCCAGAGTGTGAACCGCCTTAGAGAGCTCGGGGCCGATTCCGTCGCCCAAGAGCTCGGTGACCGTGTACGAGGGTCGCATCGCGAAAGGCTCTCCAGGCAGGTCAAACGAAGGCAGGTCCATCGGGAGGATCGCCGATTGTACGGCGACAAGCGCGAAAGCGTCAAATCCACGGGCTGGCATCCCGCATTTGCTGAGGTATACTAGGTAGAATTCGTGGACAGTGCTACCTTCGTTCGCGAGGGTTCCCCCACGTTTCCCCAGTTCGTCGAGACCAACCGGCCGCCCCCTTTCCCAGGCCGATTGATTTGATTTGTCAGGAGACGCCCGATGTCGACCGCGGGAAAAGTCCTGGTTGTCCTGGTCATGCTTTCGATGGTGCTCTGGGTGGTCATGGCCTCGGCTGTGACTCAGCTCAACACCAATGGCGGACAGGCTGTCGAGGCGAACAATAAGAAAATCGAAGAGCTCCAGACCGACCTGAGCCAGGCCAAGGCCGATCTCTACCGTCTGAACAGGACGATCGAGCTCGAACAAGAAAAGACCGATCTGTCACGGGCCTATGTACGGAATCAGCTCTCCGACACCGAAAAACGCCAGGCGGACATCGTCGAAACGCTCGAACGCCTCAAGGTGGAAGTCACACTCGCGGAAAAAGCAGCTCTTCAAGCCATCGGCAACAAGGAGCAGCGGACCAAGGATGTGGCGGACCTCCAGATCGAAAAAGCAAGGCTGACCGAACAGGTCGACCGGCTGAAAGGTGAGGATTCCCAACTCCGTGAGCAGAGCGACACGCTTCTGACAAATCTCAAGAACACTCTGGCCGAGAATAAGAAACTCGCCGAGCGGGCCTCGTCCAAGCGTCCAGCGACCGCGACTCAGTGACAGCGGCTCGGACTGAGTTTGCCACCTTACGCGAATGATGACGCCAGGCAACGCCCCAATCTTGGGGACGTTGCCTGCGTTGACGCAAGTTCACCCCGGTGCTAGGCTAGTTTGAGAAGTAGCCGAAACACTCGATGCGTTCCAATGTTCGACATGAAAACGACACGAATCCCCGACTCGATTGCTCTCAATGGTCCTCCAAAGGGAGGCTGGGCGGGTATCGTTGCCAATGCCGCTTCGGGCCGGGGCAAGGGTCGGGATCGGGTAGATCAGCTAGTCAAAGCCCTTAAATCGGAGGGGTTGGCTTCGCGCGTGGCCTGGTCAACCCTTGACCGTACGCAACTCGTCACGGATTCCGGATCCGATCCAGCCTGCCGCGGACTGGTTGCCGTCGGCGGAGATGGGACGGTCTCGGGGCTGATCAATGAGCAGCCAACCGTGCCTGTGACCGTCATGCCGGCTGGGACTGAGAATCTCTTCGCACGCCACTTCGGACTCCGAGCCGATCCGAAGCTCATCGCACGAACAGTTGCCGCCGGACAATCGGTTTCGACCGACCTGGGGGTCGCCGACGGTCGTCGTTTCAGCCTGATGGCCGGATTCGGATTCGATGCTGAGGTCGTCACCCGTCATCACCTGGCCCGGGGAAGCTCAGGCGTCTTGAAGCCAACTCACCGGGCGGCGTATGTCGAGCCGGTCCTCCGATCGAGCTTCAGCTATCAATTCCCTCCGCTGTCGATCGAGATCCTCGACCCAGGCCAGGAAGAAACCCTGATCGGTACGACCGCCTTTGTCTTCAACCTTCCTTGCTACGCTTTAGGTTTGCCGTTCGCGCCCTCAGCGACGGGTCACGACGGTTGGATCGATCTAATTGTTTTCCGTAACGCCGGTCCCTTCCAGGCATTACGATATCTCTGGCTCGTCCTTCGCGGGATTCATCTCCAAAAGCCAGGGGTGTTCCACCGGCGGATTCGCATGACGAAAATTTCGACCACCGCACCGGTTCCTGTTCAGCTCGATGGCGACCCAGGTGGGGTGGTATCGAATGATCAGCCTTGGGTGATTGAAGTGATCCCCCAAGCGGTCGAGGTCCTGGTCCCTGCTCCTTACCTCGCAAGCCTTGCCGCACTTCGGGTCGCTTCAAGTGGGGCAATCGGCTAGACTCCGTGGATGCGTAGAGAGCCATGGAGCAGGTTTTCGCTGGAATTCCCCGCAAGCCATCCGGTGGATTCTCATTCGACCCACGGACGGAGTCCTCCGAAATGATCACGATCGCCAACCCCGTCACGATCGGTCCCGTCCTAGTTGGCAAAGGCCATCCCCTGGCCTTGATTGTCGGCCCTTGCGTGATGGAACCGAATGACCTGACCATGACGATCGCCCGTGAGGTCGCGGAAATTGGACGTGATCTCGGTGTGCCGATCATCTTCAAAGCCTCGTTTGATAAGGCCAACCGGACCTCAAAGTCGAGCTACCGGGGTCCAGGAATGGTCGAGGGTCTCAAGGTCTTTGAGCGGGTTAAAGCGGAAACCGGACTGCCGGTGACCACCGATGTTCACGAAACGCACCAAGCCGCGCCGATTGCTGAGGTGGTGGATCTCCTTCAAATCCCTGCTTTCCTCGCTCGCCAGACGGATCTCCTGGAAGCAGCCGCAGCGACGGGTCGACCGATCAACGTCAAGAAGGGGCAGTTCATGGCCCCCTGGGATATGGAGCATGTCGTCGCGAAGATCGTGGAGGCCGGCGGCCAAGGGGTGCTCCTGACGGAGCGCGGGACGACCTTTGGCTACGGTCGACTTGTCAATGACTTCCGGGCAATTCCCCAGATGCAGGCCACGGGCGCTCCGGTCGTCTTCGACGCCACTCACTCGGTTCAACTGCCGAGTGCAGGGAAGGGAGTCTCCTCAGGAGAGCGGGCGATGGTTCCCTACCTGGCCAAAGCTGCGGTTGCCGTTGGCTGCGATGCCCTGTTCCTGGAGGTTCATCCCAACCCGGACGAGGCGTTGTCAGATGGACCGAACGCTTTACGGTTGGATGAGTTACGCGGATTGCTTGAAGCGTGCTTGAAGATCCGTGCCGCGATTGGATTGCCTTGAGTGTCGGGTCCGATCGTTTGGGGGAGGGACTTCACCAATGCCCCCGCCAGGTCAGCGTGACTACAGTGGAATCCGCCTGACACGACATGCTCTGGAGCGATTCGTCGAGCGTTTTGGAGCTTCGCCCTTCGATGCCGAAGCGCGACTGACTGAATCACTCCGGCGGACTCGACGACTCGGAAAGAACGCTGAGAATGGCGCGATTGCCATCCTCGCCCTCGTTGGCGAGAAGGTTCTCGTGGCGATCCTCCAAGAGGACGCTTGCTTGACTGTGATGACCTGGAACCAATTTGAGCCCCGTTTGTCAGAATTCGGTCGCGTTCATCCACCCCGCAAGTGGGGCAGAATGCTCAGAAGGTTGGGTTACACGGAGCACGAACCTGATCCGGACACGAAAAATTGAGAGTCGCCAAAAAAAGGTTGCGCCTATTTGAGAATTGTGTTCTAGATTGATAGAAGCCTCATCCTGAACTTCACAGAACTCCCGATCCGACACGACAGGGACGTCGTGGAATTCGCAAGGCGATGCTGCCATGCCGAACCCTATGTCCCGCTTCTTCTCCGTGGCTCTGATCTTGAGCCTACCACCCTTGCTCGTACTCGCCGAGCAACTCTCCTCGATTCAGGAACGAGCGACGAGTGCTCCGCTCTCGCTGGTCGCTTTCGTTGAAGGGGTGATGGTCGTCGGTCTGATCATGGCCTCGAAGGAACGTCAGCGGCTACTCAGCCCCTCCGCACCTGGCGTCAGAACTCAGGTGAGGAATCCAGTGTCCAGCCGACCGATGCCGGTCCCATCGCGACCCCTCAGTCCGGGGCTGCGGGTTGAGGCCTTGGTTTCGTAGAGATCTGGACCAATGCCTTCTTTGGTATCAAGGATGGGAGCGGCTTAACTCGGTGGTCCCCGATTGGTCGACACGATCTGTCATGGCGTAGGAAAGACGCGGCGATTGTACTCTCAGAACGGTTTCGTCGCGAGTTTCAAGCCTCTTCTTTCCGAGTCTGGGGAAATCCTGGCCTCACGTTGTGATCGGTTCAGCCATCGTCGGAGTGAGTTTTCTTAGGATTGGTTGACAAGGGCGAGCATGTTTGGCAGCGTAGGTCGATTGACCGACCGAGCTTACGAGCGGTAGCGCCCAAACGAATTGACATGGATTGGGCATGGCCTTCCGTGTCTTGGTCGTTTTCGCCGTCGTCGCCATCCTGAATAAGAAAAAGGTCCTCCCGATGATTAAGCCGAAGACCGATTGGGACGATGCGCATATCAACGTCGTTTCAAAGAGGACACGAAAGCAGGTAGTGGCGGGAGAGGTGGGCTCGGGTTTCCAGGATGGTCTGTCCGCACGATCGTTCCCCGAAAGCACCTTCGTTTCGGAGAGCATCGCCCACCTTCCACTCGATCTGTTTGGATTAGGTTGGACAAATATCCCTGCATTTCCCATCAGTCTTGAGGAGACGGCGGAGGCTGTCGGCAGGTTACTGATCCGCTCGTTCCAGATCAAGCAAGCGGTTCAAGGCCTCACCAATCCCTATACGATTGGAGAATACGCGGGGGTCGGACGCGACTTTCTGTATGGCAGAACCTCCACGACCCGCCTGGTGACATCGCTGAAAACGCTCTCGTCGTTAATCGACGACTCGTCCGCGTCTTGGACGATCTTAAGCCTGATCAAAGACGCAATTGTCAGGGGTGTTGAGGATGTTGCTTCGTCCATATCGCCCCAACCACCAAGTCCGTTCGTCGAGCAATATCTCGAAGACCCCAAGCAGTGGTCGATGTCCTGGACCACCTTTCCGGAGGTCTATCAGAAAGGGTTTCCCAAACTTGAAGAATGGGCGTCGTCGCTGACGAACGCAGATGAGGCGAGTAAGCAGTTCTGGCCGATGATTGCGCAACATGGGTTTGCCTTCAACCTGATCATCCTCCAGAAGGTTGGACCCGCCCAGATTGGGGATCTCCAAACAACCTTCGGCGAGGCTTGGACCGCTGTACTGACCACTGCGTTCCAGGCGGGGCTGCTCTACGCGATTGACCTGCGTCGGTTTGAAGGTCTCAAACCTCAAGTAGTGAATGGGACCGTTCGGTTCACTCCGGCATCACTTGTCCTGCTGATCCAAGACCCAGCTTCGAAAGCGATGACGCCTGTCGCGATCCGGATCTCAGGGCACAATGGCAGTGGTGTGCAGATCTATTCGAGGGCTTCGGGCACGACCGATTCCTCTTGGATCTACGCACTTCTGGCGGCAAAGGCCTCAGTCACCGTCTACGGCGTCTGGCTCGGTCACGTCTATCACTGGCACATTGTCACCGCAGCCATGCAGATGACAATGTATAATCATCTGCCGCCAAGTAACCCTGTTTATCAAATCCTCGCGCCTCAGTCGAATTATCTCATTGGATTCGACAATTCATTAATGTTGCTATGGTCTTCTGTGGCCCCACCAACGTCGATCGCAAGTCCTTTGCAGTTCTTGGATCTCATCGACCAGTTCGCCAATGGACGCAATTTCTTCGACGATGATCCCAAGAACACGATCCAAGCCTTGGGGCTCGATTCCGCTGCATTTACGATCACCAAGCCCTGGGATCAATACCCGATCGTCGGCCATTTCCTCGACATTTGGGACGCGGTTGAGTCCTACGTCCGAGCGGTGATTCTTCAGAGTTACGCCGACGATGCAGCCGTGCTTGGCGATGATGCGCTTCAAGCTTGGATCAACAATTCGTCAGACGAGAATGGCGGAAATATCCGGGGGCTTCCGATCATGGACAGCCGCGATGCGCTGATCCGGGTGGTGACCAGCCTGATCTACCGAGTCAGTGTGCATGGGGCGTCACGGTTGAATGAGACGGCAAATCCTGCGCTGACATTCATTGCCAACTTTCCGCCTTGCCTCCAAGACTCAAGCATCCCGCACCCGAACCAAACACTGGACACCAAGGCGTTATTCAGGTATCTGCCCAAGACCGGGACCATTGGCCAGATGATGAATTTCTATTTCGTCTTTGGTTGCTCGGTTCCCTACGAGCCGTTCATCCCGCTCGAAGGGATCGAGAGCACTCTCTTTTACGGCGACAACCCGCTCGATCCTAGAAATCAGGCGTTGATCAAGCTCCGCAACCAAGTTCTGGGGTTCCTTCTAGAGCTGAACAATGGCCTTCCCCAACGGTATCAGTGGCCATTGAATATCGAGACTTGATGATCTCGGAATTCTCAAATTAGTACTTGATGAATCGGCTGACCTAGGCACAATGGCGACGGTCGATTCAGAGCGTCGCGAAGCTCGATGGCGGGCGCGACACCTAACGAATGGTAAACCGTGGCGGCGATGTCGGCAGGGGTGACCGGGTCGAGAGCGGGATACGCCGCCCAGCGATCGGACGTCCCAAAGACAGTGCCGCCCCGAATTCCTCCACCGGCGAGTACCGTGCTAAAGCAGTGGGGCCAATGATCGCGACCGTCACGACCCGCCCCCGCTCCTCCCACGACGCTCTGACCGACCCGAGGTGTCCGACCGAATTCACCGGTCCAGACGATCAACGTCTCATCGAGAAGGCCACGCGAATCGAGGTCGTCGAGCAGTGCGCTGAAGGCCTGATCGGCGGGAGGCATGAGGCGGGTCTTGAGGTCGACAAAGTTGCGGTTGTGGGTGTCCCAGTAGACGCTGACATTGGTGAGTCCATCGTTCTGCCAGAAGACGGTAACGACCGGGACGCCGGCTTCCACCAGTCGGCGTGCTTGGAGGACGGCCTGGCCGTGGGGATTGCGACCGTAGCGGTCGCGAATCTTGGGATCCTCACGTTCAAGATCAAAGGCCTCAAGGGCTCGTCGATTGGCGAGCAGGTCATACGCCCTCACGAAGTTCGACTGGGAGGCGCGAACTTGGTCGCTGGCTTCGAGGTGGTGGGCTTGGTCCTCGACCAGCGCGAGTAATCGCTTGCGATCTTCCATCCGTCCCGAGCCGACTTCATCCGGCAGACGGAACGAACCAACCTTATATGTGTCGAGACTCGGATCATCGTCGATCGTGAACGGGTTCAACGCCGGCCCTAGCCAACCGGCTCCCTGGCCATGACTCTGCTCGACGAACCGAGGTGCTCCGGACGGGTCAGGGATCGTCGGTCGCATTTGAATGAAAGGGGGGAGGACCGTCCGTTCGCCTCCCTTATTGAGGTGCGAGAGGACGGCTCCATAGTGGGGCCAGTCATTGGCGAGCAGTCCGGATTGGCTCGGTACGGGTCGACCGGTGAGTAACTCATGAGTCGCTGTCGTGTGATTGACGTCGGAGTGGTGGACCGAGCGGATCACGGCCAGGCGTTTTGCCTGGCGGGCGAGCAGGGGGAAGTGCTCGGAAATACTGAGGCCGGGGACTGTCGTCGCGATCGGCTTGAATTCGCCACGGACGTTCTCTGGAGCGTCGGGCTTCAGATCCCAGGTCTCTTGCTGGGCGGGTCCACCCCACATGAAAAGCAAGATGCAGGCTTTCGCCTTCCCGAACGAAGCCGAGCCGGGTTGAACCACCGATAAGTCACGAGCATGCAAAAGTGTCGGCAGGTTGAGGCCGAAAAGGCTCAGTCCCCCGGCTCTGAGGAACTCCCGTCGCGATCGTCCCTGGGCAACACGCAGCGAGTCGCAGCCTCGGATTCTAGCCATGGTCTGCGACTCCTCTCACCCGACCCACGATTGCACAACTTTTCTCCATCATACCGGATCGGTTGTTGTGCGACCACAGCGGGTTCGACCTAGGTGTTCCCCATCATATGGTCGAGCCGAAGGTCCGCAAAAGGCCGTCCCAAGCAGTATCCGTTGATGAAAAAAGACCAGGGCTGAACTTCGCAACCACTTGCTAGAAAAGGATGTTGCGGCTGAAGTTCATGCCATTCAAGAATGTGTCCGGTGCATTCCCCAAACGAATTGACCAAACGTTTCCTAATCTTTCTGAAGTTGCAGTGAACCCGGAAACGCAAGAGGGACAGGAACGCAATCGGGACGCGGTTGTCCTCAGTTGAAAGTTGGGCTGTATCTCCACAACCTTCTCCAAGGTTCTCAACCCCAGTTCTTAACCTTGTGGATGCACTCGGGGGATTAATCCCCGCGATTTCCTTTTGGCCCTTGACTGCGAATCTACACGTGTGCACGATGCCGTACGGCGATGATAACCCGATCACGAGAGGTGAGAGACATGGAAGCGACCAAGTGTGTGATCTGCCAAGGTGATGATGTCGTTGATGCCATGCTCAATTCAGATCGTGTGCATGTCGTCTGCCGTGAAGGGTTGAAACCAGCGGTTCCATTGCAAGCTACCGTGTGCCTGGGATGTGGTTTCGTCGCCACCTACCTGCGGCGGGATGATTTGGAGCAAGTCCGAACCTGGAAGGGTTAGGAAGGGGTCGGAGTTTGACGCGGGGCGCTTTGGCCTCGACAGCGAGTCATTCCACACTGGATGCAAAGTGGCGGTAGAGCGTCGATCTCTTGATACCCTCGACCCGTCATCGTGTCAACAATAAGGTAAGAGCAGTATCTGTCACGAAATAATCTGATCCAGACGTTATTGGCTACGGGTTCTCTGGATATTTAGTAGGTTTGAACTGTGCCACGTAATTCCCCCAGCCAAGATAGAGCGTACGATTGCCGGTCCGATCCAGTGGGCCAGCGGTGACGGGGCCAATTCCCCCTTTGAGCTCCAGCATGCATTCAGGACCAGACGGATTGCCCGGAAGATACCTCATGAGCTTGCCCGCTCCGGTCGCGAACCAAAGTTCGGGCTGGCCGTCGCCGTCAATGTCGGCGACCTGGTACTGTCCATCGTCGGGCTGGAGATCGCCAGCGTGTCCGGTGGCGATGACCTTCCGGCTCTGTACCCCCTTGGGGCCTACGCGATAGGAGATCATCTCGCATTCGCCACCATAGATGTGGTCGGTTTGCCACCAAGCGATCAAGTCCCGCGTCCCATCGTTGTGCAGGTCGGCCGAGATGAACCTGACGTTGGCAAAACGATCGTCTTCGTCGATTTCGAGGCTCAGGGCAAGCGCTTCACCCGGGGCATTGACTCGGTAGACGTGAATTGCCGCCTTGTTTTCGGCATAACCGGTCGCGAGGCAGATATCAATCTGTCCGTCGCCGTCGATATCATCGGACTGGCTCCACTCGCCACTTGCGGGGAGCTGGCCGACGACTTTCCAGCCGAGTGCCTGGGTGGCAAATCCAGTGTCACTCTTGGTGGAAGTGAGGCGATACTCCACAACTTCACCGAGCCCGCAAAACGTAATGAATGCCCCGTCACTCTCTGACTCCGAAGGAGTCTTACTCGCGGAGCCCCCCTGCGAGGCGAAGCCGATTCCGTGACTCCAATGGCTGGCGATATCGGGTCGGGCCATCCCAAGCGGTGTCATGCTCGGCATGTTGAGCCGCCACGCGTACAGTCTCGGTCGACCTGCCGGTAAGACCTGGCTTGTTGAAGCTAAGAGCTCGGGGACACCGTCGTGGTCCATGTCGTGAACGGCAAGGTGGCTGACGATACAATGTCCGTACTCCACAGCGTCACCGAGTCCTGAGGCGACCTCGAGGGACAATCCGTTTGGCGAGTAGATATTGAATGAAAAAATGCTGCCATGTGGTTGGGTTCCCACGAAGACGCGATCCCCGAAATCGCCCATGGTGTCGAGCGATGAGGCGAGAGCGCTCACCTTGTCAGAGAACTTCTGAACAGGGAGCAGAGTCCACCCTGCGCTCAGTTGTTGGATCGCGTTTTCGACACCCGAATGTCGCAGTTCGAGCCCCCGATCCGTCTGTGTGAAATCGCTCGCAACGCTCTGCCCACCGACGTTTTCCCACATGAAGAGGCCGAAACAGATGATCACAAACGCAATAATCGTGGTAAGGAATGCGGGACTCGGCCTGCGTCGTGATACTCTCACTCGACCAGATGAAGCGGTGGGCGTTGCCGCAACATGGGGCTGAGGCAGGATCGTCAACCGTCGTAGCGAGAAGAAAAGAGCCATGGGGTCCTTACCCTTCGGAATCATCGAAGATGAACATGGTTTCGAATGTCTGGGCGCGCAGAATCAGCCAGTACCAGCGATCTGCGTGCTGGAGTTGTCACACGTCACACAAGAATTCGAGGCACAAGATCAACCTACGCGTGGCACGTCGACTCCACACGGATTCGGCGACTGATCTCTTGGGGGGAGTGCAGGGGACTATTCTGACTCAGCGACATTTCCGTAAGGATTGGACCGAATTCTTTAGTTGCGAGCCAATTTTCCTTGAGATCCCCAAGGAGCGGCCCGCCTCACGACGTAGTCAGTCGGTCGCAGATTGTTCATCAAGGTTTATATAGGTCTTACGCCGGGGTTCGGGAAACCCGTGAACCTGAAGGTGGCAGTCATCGTCGCACTTGCAGAGGAGAACATGTGGCCATTGCCGATTGTTATCGGCGACACCCAACGTTCAGGAATCCTCGATCGCAGTCGTCGTGATTCCTAGGACTCGAACTTTCCGTGCGACATCATAGATTGGGGGATTTACGCCTCAGCCCGGGCTTGACGCAATTCGCCAAGTCTCCGATGATACCGCTGTGAGGCTTGGACGCGGCTGGGTTGACCACGACACGCCTTACGTGGAAGCTGCACTGCCCAGCTTCCCATCGAGAAGAGCAGTTCGCTGGAGTCATGATTGATCGGGTGGTCATGACTGCGGTCCGCTTGCGAGGGACAGGAGGTCCAAGGGATGAGACGAGTTTTGTTCTTACTGTTGATGATCGGAAGTTGTTCACTGGCCTGTGCTTCAAAGCATCAAAAACAGCCGCCACTCGTCAAGCCAAGCTACACTCCGATGGACTCGTCCGAAGACATTGTTCGAAAGGCTGTCGCACGGGACGACAACAAGACCGCGAGAGGCTGGCTCTCATCGGCAGCAGCAAAGAATGGGATGCGGGCGACCGGTTTTTGAGTGAGGTAGGGGATGGATCAGTGCCTCGATCGTTCGTAAGGTTCCATGTGGATCAGAACCCCCGAGACTTCGGGAACGGCTGCGCGGATGGCCCCTTTAACCTTCCCGCTCAGGATGTGGGCGTCGCGAAGGTGCATCGACCCGTCGGTCTGGACGTGAAGGTCGACGAAATACTCGGTACCGAACTTTCGGACGCGGAGCTTTTCCAGGTCGAGCACACCTTCGACACTCTTGGCTGAGGCGATGATCTGGTCGATGACCGGGCCGACGGGCATTCGATCCATTAGGTCATAGATCGTCGGTTTCAAGAGAACAACACCATTGATGGCGATCACACCGGCTGCGACCAGCGATGCCCAGTCATCGGCGGACTCCCAGCCCGGCCCTCCCCAGAGTGCGATCGCAATTCCGACGAACGCTGCGCCCGAGGTGATCGCATCACTGCGATGATGCCAGGCGTCGGCCTTGACGACCGTGCTCCCGGTTTCTTGGGCAATTTTGAGCACGCGACGGAAGAGAAACTCCTTGACGATGATCACCACGGGGATGACTGCCAAGGTGAACGGAGCCGGCATGTGGTGGGGGGTCATGATCTCACCGACAGCCGCGATCGCGATTCCCAAGGCAGCACCCAGGAGCATCAACGAGACAATCACGGCCGCCAGGGTCTCGGCCTTGCCGTAGCCGAAGGGATACTCGTCGTTGGCAGGTCGGGTGGTGATTCGCAGGCCGGTCCAGACGACCAGGGACGAGAAGATATCCATGGACGATTCAACGGCGTCGGCGATCAGAGCGTAGGTATGCCCGGTAATTCCGGCCACGAGCTTGATGATCACCAGAGCGATGTTGATCACAAGTCCCGTCTTGGCGGCTTTGATTCCCCGAGTCGCACTGTTCACGGGGGCTTCCTCGACGGGCGTTGAACCGGGGCGAGGACGTTCCCCCCGATTCCCGGCTGGTCCTGAGTTCTACAGCCGGAGGATGTGAGCCGACACTCACATCCTCCCCGCTCGTTACGCGTGGATCAAGAGACCGATTCGTTCGGGGAGCTGCTCGGCAACACTCTGGATGACATTACCTTTCATCGCATTCCAGAGAGAACCCCGTTTGGTGGTACCCAGGAGCAACCGGTCGGCACCATGTGTGACAGCCATGTCGAGGATCGCGTCAGGAATATCACGAGCGACTCCGTAAAGCAGTCTCAAGGGGACCCCAGCTTCGGAGGCCTGAACCCGGAGTCTATCGAAGAGCGTCAGTGCTTCGGTGTCTTCCGATAGGCTGGGAGGAACTGTTGGCCCCATTGGGGTGACCGCCAGGTGGCGGAGGAAGAGGATCTGGAGTTCGGCCTCTTGGCTCTTGCACTCCTGGATCGCAAACTCGATCAACCGGGGGTTTCCCTGGGTTGCAACCATGTAGCGATACTTCGGTGTGTAAGAACCAGTCTGCATCATCAGAGCCTTGCGTGGTTTCTGCTCATTCTCTGCTGCGATATGTTCGGCTTTGTCAGCGGCAAGGATGGCTTCCCGATAGACCTTTGCCTTGATGCTAGCGAAAGTCATCATGCCAGCGACGGCCAGCGATGGAATGAACGCTTTCCAGTCGTCTCCAATCAGAATGGCAATCAAGAGCTCGGCAGATACGGACGCGACGGCGAAGGCCAGGTAGCCATTGCGGACGCCAACCGGGACCTTGGCCGCTTTGGAAGTCACGATCGTAGCAAGCCGGCCTGCCAGCCCAGCGACCAGGACGATCAGGGCGAAACTCCGAGCCGCCGGCTTCTCAAGGCAGATTGTCAGGCCGATGGCGAGCATGACAAGCGTCAGGAACTGCATGAATCCCCGCTCGATTTTACCGAGCGGAAGCTGGTAGTTCGTCGAGGTGGTCGCGAGATTGATCGAGATCGCGCCGACAACTCCGATGGCATAGAGGCCGGCGAGTTTCTCAACATTCGGGAAGATCAGCACAACAACGGCTGGGATAATCGTACCAATGATCAACGGCAGCATCGGCATCCCGTACCGATTCAGCCCCGAGAGCTTATGGGGAAGCTCCTTATCTCGCGAGAGCATGAACTGGATTGAGACGAGGTCAGCAAGGGCCGTATTTACAGCAGAAAGGAGCAGGGCGGCGAAAACGATGGCCGAGACAGCGGCAAATCCCGGCCCAACATAGTAAGAGGCGATCACCTTGAGCATGTCGCCGGTATGTTCCAGTTCGCCCGATGGACCTCGAGCGCCGAGGATGCTATCGGGCAAGGTATTCATGGCGGCACCCAAGATCAGATTCAAGATCACAATCTCGATCAGGACCGGCAAGATCGACTTGCGAGCCGTCTTTTCGACCGGAAGGACCATGATCCCGGTCATATTGGCGATCGCCTCGACCCCCGAAAGCGCCAGCACGATTTCGGTGAAGCCAATCCAGGAATGGAGAACGCCGTTCCTGAACGGCGATTCCACCTTCATCGTGTGAAGGTGAGGTAGGCAGTAAATTCCAATGACGAGCGTCAAGGCCACCGTGGCGAGCGCCACGACCATGGCAATTGTGCCCGTTTTTGTGGGTCCAAAGAAGTTCAAGCCGCCAATCGCAAGGATCGTCAGGGCAGCAGCAAGAGCATCGACGGGTATGAGCCCAAAGAGCTGGATGTCTTTGATGCCGAGGTAGTGGAAGGCATCAAGACAGGAGAGCGACGCTGTGACGACATAGTCGGCACAGAGCAATAATCCCCCGACCACGGCAAGCAGTTGTGATCGGTGACGAGCTGAGGAGTAGACACCGCCGCCATCAGGGAAGAGCCGACAGATGATCTCGTAGCACCAGCCGACCCCGATCATCAGTGCGCACATTGCGGCGATGAACCAGAACGAGCCTCGGCCTGTGAAGGCGAAGGCAAGGCCTAGAACATAGAGCCGACTGGTCCCCCAGTCACCAAAGAGCATCGGGCCGGCATGGTACCAGTGCAATTCCCGAGGACGTTCGCCCGAGGCTAGCATTCAGTTCCAACTCTTTCGCTCTAGGAATCGCAGATGGGACCTTAAAGTCACCTCGGAATCAGGTTCCTCCCAAGTTTATAGGAATTGCGACGGAAAGCACCATACTCGAATGGCATGAACTTAAGCGTTAAGGTCTCGCGACCTCTTGAGCCATACTGGACCGTGGTGCCGTTCGGATAGGCGCGGGTCTAAGTACCACCGCCATTCAGGGTCAAGGTCGAGACGTCGTCTGGCACACCGACATCGTTCGAGCCGTCGGAGATCAAGTTGAAGATGATCCATTCCCTCCAGAGATCGGCAAGAATTCGTGCTGTCGTCTTTGAAGTTCCTGTCCCCTTCGATCCGCCCGACCCCTTCGATCCGCCTTAGTCGTCGAGAAGGGTGGCAAGATTTACGATGCTACAACAGGTGGTCGTGGACTGACGATAGATGAATTCAAGGCTTTATGGGGAAATTCAGGTGGTCTTGATTTTGGTGGTTTATAGGAGTAAGCCGTGGTGTTACCCTACAATCTAGACAATGTCCGCAATCAACCTGGGCTTTTTGTACCGAACGGAGAGTATTCCGAGATTGTGATGTTCGTCGAAGGAGTCGACTTCGGCGTGAATCACAAGTTGTTCGAGGGATTCCGAGAATGGCTGATCCTTCGACTTGGCAAAATCGACTGTCGGTATTGGAACGGACTGGTGCTTGAGGTTTCCGGTATTGACTATCCCGCTGTCCCGGGTCGAATCACGGTGCCCGACGAAAAACTCGCCATAGAAGCGATGTTCGTCCTACTTGAGGAGTTTCTCGCCGACAGAGCGCGCGTCGGTCTTCGAGCCATCCTCGAGAGTTATTCTGAGTCCCGGGAGCGCTGGGAGGAAGAGATGGCGCGAGCAGTTGAGAATGAATGTTTCGATGACTGATTGTAGTGTGCCAGCAACTCAGACAAGACACAATGCCTACTCTCGCCGCCCGCCAGGAGCGAACAAAGGGGACATCGGCAGGTGGCACTGGTGAACATTTCTGGGTGCCACTGGTCGTACTCGACCAGTGTCTTCATGCATTCGACGACCTTCAAAAGATCACGATCCACTCCGGCACATCGTCAAGTCGCCGAAGACTCAACATATGCCAATTCCATATCGTTCGTAATCGGCAAGTTCCGGACACTATTGCGTTCGTCAGGTGTGGGATCCGCCGATAATACGAGAAAGTCAGCTCGTGGCAATCGCCGGGCTCATGAAATCTCTTGGCGGGCTTTCGATGGCTGTTCATGGACAACGAGGGTAAATCGGCAATCGCCTTGGAGCAAGGAACGGAGTTCGTCGATCCTTCCGCCGAAATCACTGGTCGGATACGACTATTGGCACTCGGAAATGTTCACTAGTGCCACCCGCCGACATCCGCTCCCGCCTGCGGTAGCGATCCACTCAGTGTTGCGTCGCGTAGCGCCTGCATGACATGACGAGCCGTATGCGTTAACTCGCACGTACGGATCTATGGGAGCCCTGGGAGGGCAACTTCCCAGGGCGACCCGGCCCTTCAGAAGGCGCGAGATGCGGGGGCGGTTCCGACTCATACTGGTGCAATAGCATCCGTTCCTCATCCTGCTCCCAGAGATGTCCGTATCGCCGTTGCAGGTCCAGTTCAATCATCTTCCGCTCTACCTCCAGGGCCTCGGGGAGTTGTGGCAGCCGGGCCACGCGATCATTGAGAAGTCCTTCGTAATAAAACTTCATGTGAAGGTGATAAGACGTCATGCTTTGGTACGTCGACGCGTCGCGCAATCGTTCACCGACCCGGCTAATATCACCCACAAGCCGACGCTTTGCGAAATCCACCTCCCTGCTGGCATCATCCCTTATTGGCTGAACATTCTTTGAGAGTTCGGAGGCGTTATCAGAGAGCCGAGTGAGCCGGTCGAACGTTGAATTGGTATGGCCCATTGCTTCCTTGGCGCGGTCGAGATCGTGCTGCCAATGGACACGGTTGATCTCGTATTGAGATTCGTGGTACTTGATGACAGGTGAAAGCAGTTTCCGGCTGGCTGCCCCCCCACCGATGGTATCCCAGATTGCGACTATGGTGGCTATTGTCGCGGCCGCCAGCATGACAACGAGGATCATTCGTCGGGCCGTATATTTGCCTTTCCAAAGCTGTCCGATCAAGCAGACGGGGCTTCTCATCGTCGGCTCCCTTCGAGTTCGCTTGCCACCCTCATCATATCATCAGAATATCGGCGGCTCGATCACCGGCTTGGCACCCGCGAGGATCGCGCCGCAGTGCGGACAGCATGCTGAAGGGGACATCCTTATTCCTTGACGGCAAATGCTGAAGGGGTCATCCTTGAATGGCATGAACTTAAGCCGCATCCTTCTTTTCCAGCAAGCGTTTACGGAGTACGGATTGGGGCTCTCATCAAGGAGAACTTCTTCATTCGACGCTTGATCACTCGTGGCTCAATGCGGTTAGGACGGAGCGGATTGACGAGAATGTCTCCCAGCTCGCCACCCGGTATCGGATGCGTTAACCACCGTAACGCATCGAGAAAAC
>JANXSX010000098.1 GCA_025356475.1 Isosphaeraceae bacterium
TTGAACTAGGTTAATGGCCTTGAGCAGAAGCCTTTACGGCAAATACAAGAAAGAACCCTTGTAAAAAACGTCCGCAATTGAAATGCGGTCGATCACCCGGAAACAGCTAGTCCTGAAATACAAAAGCCATCGACAAGGAGCGGCAATGGGCCTTCCCAAAAATCAAGTCGGGGCGACGGGACGCGGTTAGAACTTTTTCTGGTGGGCTTGCGGTTGTTCCGGGATTTAAAAATTGCCCAGACTGTGTAGTCTGCGTTAAGTATTCAAGATGTCGCCGTTTTGCCTGCGCGTTTTGCCTGTAACCAAGAATCTCCCCGTGGATCGCCCGTGTCTGCGTGGATCGCCTGAAAATCATTCTGCCTTGTGGTTCTTTTGTCGAGTGATGAAGCGATCGAAGAGTGGAACTGCAAACGAATACTTCCCATGCCGGTTCTTGTATATCAGGCCTTGTTGAGACAGTGTACTCAACATCTGGCTTGTGTGACTTGCACTGAAGGAGAGACTGGGCATCACTTCCTTCGATCGCTCGACGACTTCTTGGACCGTAAATTCCTCGCCTGATGTGGGAAGGGATGCGATAACCGTCATTAGATCGCGCTGTCGGTCAGTTGCTTTGGACCAGCGACCGGCGAAGAAATCCGCGTCGAGTTTACGGACAATGTCATCGAATGGGACAACAATTTCCCCATCTTTAGGAGCGGAGCCCGCTTTCATTTTTTGGAGTACAACGTCGTAGACCTCTTTCCCCAAGAACTGGATGAAATAGGGATAACCTCCAGAAATTGAAATGATTTGGGCGATAAGAGCATCACCCATTGAGACAGGATGTTTGACATCCCTAATCGGCTTCGCAAGTGCTTCTCGACTGTTTTCATCAGGAAGTCGCCCAATTTGAACGACGTGAAACATTCGTTCTGCGAATGTCCGTGCTTCGACGAGCTTGGGAAAGAGAGTTGGAAGCCCGGTCAGGGCCAGCATGAATGGGATGTTCTTCTTTTGGATCGACTGAAAAACGTCTAGCAGAAGCGAAAGAGGATACTCATCCTTTGCGGAATGATCTGCTAGGTTTTGGGCTTCGTCGTAAGCGAAGATAATCCCTTTTTTCTTCAATGATCGAACGCATTCCCATCCAAATTCCAACACCGCTTTGATCTTATCAGCAACCATGCCTGGGGTCTGTTGATAGATCCGCAACAACAAATCGTAATTAACAGGTGTGTTGACGTTCTTGACCTGGGGGTTAAAACCGAGACTGAGAATCTGCTTCTCTGTAATGGTGATTCCCGATGTAACCAGTGAAAGATCGGCGATCAGACGAACGGCGATCCGCTCTTCAGAAACACTCGCTGACTCTGAAAGGTCCGTACCAGCCCAAAGCCACCCATTTTGCATCGCAAGAGGTTTAAAAGTATCCAACAAAACCGTCTTCCCAACTCCGCGCAGTCCTGTAAGCACCAGATTCTCAAGAATGACATCTTGGCTAAGCAAGTTTAAGAATTCTTGCTTCTCATTCTCTCGCCCCGCCAGATAAGGAGGCATGTGCCCGGCACCGGGCCTGAATGGATTCGCGTAATTGGGAGCTTCCATAGCACTACCGACTCCAAAACAAACAACAGTTAGCTACGCGACTAAATTTAGTACGTTTGACGACCGTTGTCAAGTAGAACCCCGGTGCCGTTTGGCTCTCTTCCACAAATCCCGCTAATCGGCTAGGAACCTCGAATGATAACACTCGGGGCGCCGGGACACGGTTAGAACTTTTTTTGGACGGCGTGCGGTTGTTCCGGAATTCAAGGTTTGTCCAGACTGTGTAATCTGAGTCCAGAATTCAGTATGTCCCGCTTGGGCCCCCCCCGCTTGGCCCCAGGATACCGCCCTTGGGCCCTGTCCCCCTTGGGCCCCGGCTTCGTCCCTCCCGTCGCGAAGGCTCGGCTCTGAACACCTGCTGGGACGACGGCAATGTCCGAATCACCTATGCCCGATGAGACGAGACCTGACGCACGAAAACTAATTGCAATCGTGCCAAAGGTGGTAGAGCGTGATGTTCGTCGCTGGACCCTTCTCGTCCGGCCATGCGAAGTCGCGGCGGTGAACGCTGACATGGATGCGGTCCGCCGTGGCGTTCTCTCCCCGGTGGGCAGTTAAGACTTGGGGTAGCTGCACCGAGGCGAGCGAGGTTCGCCGGTCTACTTCATTCATGGCCGGTATCAAATGATCCGTGATCGTCCGTTGATGCCGGGCATAGGCGATCATCATCCCCTCCTGCATAGCCCAGGCGTAGTCTCCTACCACGAACCGAACGAGCCCGTCATCACAATACCTGCTTCCAGCCGCATGCGTAGCGTCCACGGGCTTGCACTCAACAAATAGTGCATCGTATTCGGATAAACCCCTGTAGGTCACGCTATCGGCGATGCGCAGTTTGAAGCATAAATCCGGGGTCTTGGTGAGCCTGGTCCCATCGAAATTTGCAACTTGTGATTGTCTGAATACCGGATCATAGTTCCGACGGTTGAATCCCGGTACGGCACCGGTTTGGCGGAGGTTATTCTCGATGACAGCTCTTAAGGCGGCAGTTACCTGGTCCTCTGTCGCATCTGAGAGGTTAAACCCCGACTCGCGAAGGATAACTAATGCCCGCCAGAGCACGCGCCTTATCAAGAGTATGACGGGCACCCCAAGCGGGCGATGGGGAAGATCATACCTGTCCTTTGACACGCCGAGCGTGAAGAACCCCGCAGGGGATGACTGGCTCATTACTCCCCCGTGAGGCCGAAGGCGTCGATATGATCCCTGATGATATGCTGGGCACAGAGTCGCGCGCGAGTGATCGTCCACCAACGCTTCCGGTTCAACAATCCGAGCAGCAAACCCCGATTCCCTCGGGTCCGCACCGTGATTCGGCTGCTGCCGTGTCGGTTCGCAAGTCCCATCGCTTTGGTTAGAAGATCGGGATCGGCTGGAACCGGGTTCTGGTCACGCGATATTGCGAGAAAATACCAGGACTCTTGCCAAACGTCTGGCTGGAAGGCCGCATCCTCTATGCGGCAGTGATCTCCGCATACATCGAAATACGGCTCAAGTTCTTCACGCAAAGCACTTATGAAAGCGTCTCGGCTTGGGCGGTCAATGGTTTCTAATGCGGCACGACCTGCCCTCCGATACGATGAGGTCGTGAATAGAGTGTCGGTTGCGATCTGAACATCGTCGATTCCCATGCCATACAGTCGGAAGACAAGTTCATTCATCTCCGACCAAGGCTTGCGCTCATCGTGTTGCAGCCTAGCCGCTAAGTCTGGGATCGCGGCTTTGTCTTCGTCCAACAACTTGTTGATGTCAGGGAATGGGATCGCGTCGAATTCTTTTTTGTTAAAAATCTGGAAATCAAAGCCGCTATTTCGACTTGTCATCAGACAGAAATAGGCAAACAGCGTTGAGTGAGCGATCAGATATACCAGCGAAGCGAGTGTCTCCGCGTCCGGATGGCCGGCGCATGAATACCCGTAATAGCTCTTCGAGAATGTGATAGGCCGGTTGGAAATGTACGCCCGTGGTGTCTTGGGCTTGTCGCCGGGGGCCTTGGGGATGATTACTAATGGTGGTTGAAACAATCGCTCCGTCTTCGGCCGATTCGCTGTCGTGACTCCATGTCGCTCCTGAAAGGTAAAAAGATCGTCGAAATTGATCAAAAAACCACCAGAAGTTCTGAAGTCGAGCAACTTTCCCAAGAACTCGGCGGACTTTTGGGCGAGGTCAGGTGATCGGTTGTAACCCTCTCCCGTACTCACCATCGTCTTATCGAATTGTTTCCAGTAAGCTTCGAGCGTCATCCAAGGGAGGCAGACCAACTGCTCCATCAACTCGACATCCAGTTGTGTGCCCAGGGCAAGGGTCTTTAGCAGCCAGGGAGATTTCTCGACGCTCTCGACGCTGACCTGATGAGCGGCCTGATAATCAATCCGGATGCGACCACGCGCGTTGAGGTCCGGCTCGTAATCCGGGCTGGCGAATTGGAATCCCTGTCCGCCCTCAGGCACACTGTTGCGCGCAAACAAGAGACAGAACGGAGCGTCCATTCCTTCCCAGACGGCAGTTTTTCGCAAGTCGCTCCCGTTGAGGACGCCAGTTACCCGGATGCTTTTGAGGACGTTGAGCCATGCGATCCTCCCCGGTCCGCTGCTACGCATGAAGAGACGCGCGTGCATGGCGAGGGCGATCACCCCGCCGTCATTGGCCCATTCTGCCGATCTCCACAGGAATGGGAGGTCGGGATTTTTGTCCGGGTTCTGATATTTCTTCGCCAGAGTGGGAAACCCACGGCCAGCTAAGACACGACGGCCAATCTTCGTGAATTCCTTGTTCAACTCGTCCGTTTCAGAAACGGTTGATGCTTTTTCTTTCTCGCCCCCTGCGAACTTCTCATCCCGGAGTCGCGTCCAGGGCGGGTTCCCGATCACGATGTCGAACGAGTTGTCGAAATGATCCGGAACCTCCTCGCCGAGGCTGCCAAGCAGGAATGCCGTCGTACGGTTCGATTGGTCGTTCCCGCCAAAGCGATACAGGACCTCACCACGAATGTTGCGCGGGAATTTTAACGACTGTGGCGGGCGTTGAGTGCCGTTCAGCTCGATGGCCGTGATGTAAAGCGCCAACGCCGCTAAACGCAATGCCGACTCGCTGATGTCGAATCCCCTGATTTGGGTGTAGAGGATCTCTTGAATTACGGCTGTTTTGGGCCGTTCTTGATCACGCACCCATCGTTCGCGGACTAGTCGGCGATATGCCAGCACGAGGAAAATGCCCGCACCGCACGCACTGTCCAGCACTTTCGCGGTGGAAGGCGTTTTGACGGCCGCGAACGCCTCATCGACCATGAAGCTGGCGATGGTACGAGGGGTGTAGTGGACGCTGGTGTCTCGCGCTGTCCGAGGGTCGGCTCGGTGGCTGAAGCTCTCATAGACCTGGCTTAAAACCCCAACGGGGATATGGGCGAAGTCGAAGTCGCCCCAATCGAGCTCTTGCTGGAACCCTCCGCCTACCGCTTTCCAGCCCCGGAGGATCGCATGCAGGTGACTGAAGATTGTCCGCCCCGCCAGCCCTTCGATCCGCTTGTAAAAGCCGAGATACGCGCGTTCCCTCTCTTCTAGATTCCCCGATGGTATGGACTCGTTGATCAGCGGGAGGAAATCGCCGTTAAAAGTCGAATCAAGCCATGCAGATGTTCTCGCGGCTTTTTCAGCCGAGGAGAAGGCGTCTTTCAGTTCCGTCGCCGCCGGGCAAATCCCTTCTGTGCCTTGCAACTCCTTTTCGAGCACGATGCGGCGGTCAATCAAGAAGCGGAAGAACAGAGCCCTGCCGGCCATCGACAAGACTTCGAGAGCGTCGATCGCTCCCTTGCCGCCTTCCTTGGGCACGAACTTATCGGTCGTCTGCATGAGCAGATCGAAAATCTTGCGATAGACGTAGTCGGTACCCTTCAGGCGGGAGTTTTCCTCGAAGGTGCCGTGAACGAGGCTCTGAAAGAATAAGGGAGCCAAGACATCGTTCTTGTTGATCGTCTTGACTGGCCGGATGCCGCCCCGTTCATGGAAGCCGATCGGGAATATCTCAAGAGAGCCCGGCTTCAAAACGCCTAGCCAGGCGGGATCGCTGCGGTTGGCGAGTTGTCGGCTGATATCGCCTATAGCCGAAGAGACGGGGCCGGGGGCATCGCCAGTGTCAAGGACGTAAAGGAGGGCTGTGCCCTGGTGGGCTGCGACGGCAGAGAGGATGGGGGTCTCATTGGACCGCGTCGGCAGGAGATCCAGGTAGTCCAGTTGCTCGGGAGTCGTGAGCTTTTGGTCGAGGCGAACGATGTCCGTGCACCCGTAGGAGGCGAGCCTGGCCGCTAATGGTCCCGAGTCGTAACTCTCGATCTCTGATGTCATTAGAGATCAATTGGGATCTTACCCGATACGATGGATTTCATTCGAAGCGAGACACGGAAGGATTCTAGCGGATGAGAGGACGAACGGCCAGAAGCCACTGTTATTAAATCGGTTGTGTCGGCCGCCGCCATCGCCAATTCGTCATAATCGAATCATCGGCAATCTCAGTCTCTTTCTCGGCAATCCTTCGCCTACTAGGTTGAGGTCGTGAGCGATGGCTGGATTTGCGGGACTGAGCGGCATACCCACGCCATTCCAATGTTAACCCAATGTGGACGCAATACTCGGGGCGACGGGATTTGAACTTCGGTGTCACATTCACGAACCGTTCAAGCAGGACCCCACCATGGGACGAAGCGGTTCCCTGACCTTACGAGGTTACCCTGCCCAACTGCCTTGCAAGAAGGCACAGCTTAACGCGATC
>JANXSX010000015.1 GCA_025356475.1 Isosphaeraceae bacterium
GATGGCGACATAGTCGGGCTCCTTGCGAGTCCGCCAGGCGATCGAGCGCGCCACGGTCCCCCCATGTTCACCAACAATCCGTGAGATCGCCGCAGCCTCTGCTTCCATGCCGACTTCGAGTCCATCCACTTCAATGATCAAGACCGCTCCGGCATCGGTCGGGAACCCAAAATGAAACGCCTGTTCGACCGCGTTAATCATCGGATTGTCGAGCATCTCTAAAGCGGCAGGGACGATGCCGCTGGCGATGATCCCGCTCACGGTCTCGGTCGCCGATTCGACACTGTCGAAGACACCCAAAAGCGTCCGGCCCGATTCGGGGTCACGGGTCAAATTGACTGTGATTTTGGTGACGATCCCGAAGGTTCCTTCGTGGCCGACAATCAGGCCTGTCAGGTCATAGCCAGGTTCGTCCTCGGTGAGGCCTCCGGTCTCCACAACTGAGCCGTCGGGGAGAACGATTTCGACCCCTCGGATATGGTTTACGGTCACCCCATATTTCAGAGTGTGAGGCCCACCCGAGTTGGTCGCCACATTGCCGCCGATCGTGCAGGAGCCCTGGCTCGACGGATCGGGGGCATAGTGAAATCCGGTCCCGGCGAGTGCTCGGGTTAACCAGACGTTGACGACCCCAGGCTCAACGATCGCGTATCGATCCCGCGTATTGATTTCGAGGATTCGCTTCATCCGGGTCAGGCAAATCATCACCCCCCCACCAACCGCGAGGGTTCCCCCGGCGAGGCTCGTCCCCGCCCCTCGTGGAACAAACGGGACATCGAACTCACCACAGAGGCGGACGATATCGACCACCTGAGCCGTTGTGGTTGGAAACACCACGAGATCTGGGACGGACTTATTAATGATGAAGCCGTCGCACTCATAGACCAACCGCTCGCTCTCCGCGTCAAGAATTCCACCAACGCCGACAACCAGAGCGAGTCTTCGGATCAATTCTGCCGGGAGAGGGTTCGCGTTCTCCATCCGTGTTCTCCCTGCTCGCTTGGTGTTAGAGACGCGAGATGCCGCGATTCTTAAGATAAAGCGGCCAGGTCAGGAGCGACTGTGCTCGTCCGGCCAGAGTTTGTTCCGAACATGACCGAAGTGAGGAAGAGACGCCTTGCGATCTCGCTTGGAGCTCAATCATCACTGACTGCGCCTTTGAGTTCGACATTCTCGATACCCAGGTATTTGGCCACAGCGGCAAGCTGGTGTTGGACCTCGAACATCCCGGCGGGCCGTTTTTCGGGATTGATTTCCAGACAGGCCATGATGGTTTCGTTGAGGGTGCCCGGGGTCCGAGGGTTGAGCTGGAGCGGGCTGGTCAGCTTCTGCTTCTCACTTCGGGGGCTGCCGGGATTGCCAGTATTCGCGTAGCGACCAGTGAACATCCTGTACATCGTAGCCCCGAAGTTGTAGACGTCGGTTCGGTCGTCAACAATCTTTTCGGAGGCTTGCTCGGGTGCCATGTACTGGGGAGTTCCTTGAACCCGCCCCTTATCTTCGCCCTTCCGCCAAGCGGTGCCAAAGTCGATCAGTTTGACCGCACCCTCTTTGGAAACCATGATATTTGAAGGCTTCAGGTCACCGTGATAGACGCCGCGCCGGTGCATATGGACGAGCGCAGAGGCGACGTGATTGAAGATCAGCACGAGCTGGTCGATGGTCGGACCTTCCATCTCGTCGAGGGTCTTTCCATCAACGTATTCCATCAGAAGCTCGACACCGGAGGTGCGAAAGAGCCAATTCTTTTTGATGCGAACGTCGTAGATTTTGACGATTGAAGGATGGTTTAGCTTCTGGGAAACCTCATACTCAACTTTCGCCTGCTTGATATAGACGTCGTCGTCTTCGTCTTGCCGTCTCACCACTTTCAGGGCAAAGCGCTTACCGCCCCGCGTTCGGTCGCTGATCAGGAGCGTGGTGCTCCCTGCGCCGCTGCCCAATGTGCTCACGACTCGGTAATTCATTTCGGAAAACTTGGGATCTGCCGACACGTTCGCCATACTTGGCCTCAGACCTTCGGGCGGGGCTGGCTCTATTCGCGGACGACGTCTCTCCGGCGAATCTCGACATTGAAGGTAGCGATACTCGCATCAAGGGGCAATCCCTGGACTCCCCGCGACCCGTTTCCAACGCTATTATGGTGTTGTAGCTCGCACTGATGGAAGCTCGACCGAGGTTAAAGCGACGCTTTATGATTGATCCCAATGCCTCATCGGCTCTCGG
>JANXSX010000181.1 GCA_025356475.1 Isosphaeraceae bacterium
TCTAACGACCAAGGCAATGAGCCGAACCGATTATGCTCTACGGAGTGCCCCTCCTCAACAATTTGTCGCGAAAGATCATCGATACGAAGTTGCTCTCGCGGGATGATGCAAACCTTAGCATTAATCGGAGCGGGAATCGTATCGATCGGCTTGCGAGCAACCAGGATACATGGAAATACATCCGCCTCCGGGAAAATCTGCTTGGCATGCCCAAAATCAACGACTTGCTCAAGCCAAGCGGCCTCGCTTAGAAGACTCCGCAAATTCTCACCATAACCCGCCTTCATCCACTTATTTGTGACAATAAAACCGAGCCTTCCCCCTGGCTTCAGGAGATTTAACCCAAGTTCATAAAAGTAGACGTACAGGTCGGCAACGCCATCGAAGGCTTTGTAGTGAGTTTGGAGGTAGGGCTTATCATTCTTGATCCACTCCTGGCGGACATAGGGGGGGTTGCCGATCACGACATCGAAGCCACCTGTCGCAAAGACTTGGGGGAATCGTTCTTTCCAGCCGTCCAGAGGTGAGGGCTCGACAATGACACTGTTGCCCTGCTTGATATTGGCGTCGAGGCTCGTAAGTTCCTTGCCGAGAGAGGCAGTCTTGATCCAGCAGGAGAGGCGAGCAATCTCGACCGCTTCGGCGTTCAAATCCATGCCAAAAAGATTCTTAGTCAGGATCGTTCGCTTGATGTCGAAGAGCGGTCGGTCGTCAAGTGTGAGCAGATAAGCTTGTGCTGTTTCGTAGGCTGCGTACAACTGGTCGAATGCTTCCATCAAGAACGCACCACTGCCGCATGAGGGATCGACGATGTGAACCGATTCGAGCTGTTCGAGCCAGCCGTCCCAGAAATGAATCAGAGCGGCCCTAGCAGGCTTGCTGAGGCTATCCGGGTCGAAGGCGCTTGGTTCCATAAGAAGGTTACGAACGTTCTTGGCGGCCGTTGTTTCACAGACAGAACGATATGTTTCGAACTTCTCACGTAGGACCGGTCCCAGTGTTTCGGTTACGATGTAACGCGTCACGAAAGCGGGTGTGTAGAAGGCACCCTCCTTCTTTCGTTTACTGGGTTCATAATTGAGGACTAAACTGGGATCGGTAATGACCGCCCGTTGAAGTTCTTCGAGATCGGAGATGGATTGCTCGAAGATATGTCCAAGAATCTCAACGTCGATCAGTTTGCCATCGACCGACTCATTCGTCCCATACTCATAATCAGCCAGTTTCTTTAAGCCCAGGCAGACCGAGTTGGGCACCTCTAGAGACTCAAGAAATGTATCCTCGGCGAAGAGACCGCCATTATAGCGCCAGACATTGAGCGCTTCATTCCCTTTGTCCACCGATCGAAAGAGACCCAGAAAGTTATTCCAAATCGGTCGAGGGTTGAACTTGTCGACATATTTTGTGGCAAGCTCAATAATGTTCTTGGGCAAGAGTCCGCGATCCTCACAGAACGCAACGAACAGAACGCGGTCGAGAATCTTCTGGGTTGCAGCCAGGACCTGTGTTGGGTTCCGATCCGGGTTCTTGGATCGCAAGGTGTTGAAGATTTCCAGACGGAGCTGCTTATAGTCCCTGTAATAGGCCCGAGTCACTTCCTGGCCGATCTTCTTCGACTCAGCGAGCAAGCCGTCGAGGTGATTGCCGCTGGTAGCTAGAACGCGGTCTGCGCCGAGGAGAAAGCGGAATCGCTGCAGCTCGGACTCTTTTGAGGCAATCTCTTCGATCACGAACCGTTCATAGGTGAAGGTATCATTGCCTTTATGATAAAGCCGAATCTCTCTGAGGTTCGTGATCAGATACCAATCGACGCGGAGTTGCACTGCATATTGCAATGCCTGCTCAACCGCCGATCGCTTCCTGCCTGCAAACGCTCGATCGAGCGGGTCTCGGGGTCCCTTTCCCTCCAGGACCGCCACGAACGTGGATCCCTCAGGTCCGAACCGCCCGAATGCCGCGTCTGCAACCTTCCCATCGACCTTCACCAGCGCTTCACGTTTGATTGTGTACAACTCAGCCGGTTCGCCGATGTAGCCGAGCAGATCCTCAAAGATGTCCCGGATAAAGTTCGGTAGCAGCTCGGTTTCTTTGAATTTCTCCACATCCCGTGAACCCAAACGCTTCGCCCAGGCTTCGAGCTTAACGCGGGCGAGGTCACCCGAAGGAAGAGGGGCAAGGCTCGCAACCTTCGACCGAATTGCTTCCGGGCGGAACAACGGCTTGATATCGGTCGGCATGTGAACCCCAGAACGCAGCGTCACAAACGATCACTAGAGGAGTCTATCGAATCCACGCGTCCGAAGAAAGGGAACGACGCAACCCGGGAGGTGTGTTTCCCGTTCAACAAGTGCGGATTAGGGGAGTCTTCACCGTCCCCGATCCGGCAAGTCGGGCCGATTCCGCCGAAGGCCGAGCGGCTCGGGGATGGGGAGCGACCCTGAGAGGGGGGAACTCGTCGGCCCGAGCCCAATTCGAGGCTCGATCCGACGCGCTTTGCTGAGGTCGATCCGCTCGTCGGCGAGTGTAATCTCAAACCGGCGGTTGCCGGGGAGCTGCATGGGGAGGCGAACCGTAAAAGTGCTCCCCTGGCCAGGCTCGCTCTGGAGTTGGACGTCGCCCCCAAGCAGCTTGGCCAGCTCGCGGACGATCGAGAGCCCCAAGCCTGTGCCTTGATGTTCACGAGTCAAGACGTTGGACTCGCCACCATTACTATTAGCTTGTCGGAACTTCTCAAAAATCTTGTCGCGATCCTCTTCTGCAATGCCAATCCCGGTATCCTCGACCTCGATCACGACAAAGCGTCCGTCGGGCTGAGCCCGGATCCAGACCCGTCCCCCTTCCGGGGTAAACTTGATCGCGTTCGAGAGCAAGTTATAGACGATCTGACGGAGCTTGCCGGGATCTTGCCGAAGGAGCGGGATCGCGTCGTCGAGTCGACACTCAATCGCGATCTCTTTGCGATCGGCCATCGGTCGCATCAGGTTCGAGAGGGCTTCGAGAACGTCGCGGATCGAGAAGTCGTCGGGGCGGACCTCCATCTTGCCGCTCTCAATCTTGGCAAGGTCCAAGATGTCATTAATCATCCCCAACAGCATCTTTCCCGACGTCTGAATATTGGCTGCATAACGCCTCTGGCGATCGTTGAGCCCTTCACTACTCGAAAGCACTTCGCTGAAGCCAATGATCGAGTTCAGAGGAGTTCGAAGCTCGTGGCTCATCGTGGCCAGGAAGTCGCTCTTGAGCCTGTTCATCTCGAAGAGCGCCATGTTGGCCTGGGCAAGCTCGTCGACTTTCTTGTCAAGGTCGTGGTTGACCTCTCGGAGGGCCTGTTGCATTGCCACCAGGTTATGCAACATCCGGTTAAACGCGTGCGAAAGATCTTCGAACTCATCACCGGTCTGGATCTGAGCCCTTACGTTGAGCTTGCCCGCCGCGATCAGGTCGGTTACATCGCGCAAATGCTTCACCGGCTTGACGATGACGTAGCGTACAATCACATAAGACGAAACCATCGCGATGATCGCAGTCAGGAGCGCGGCTGAGATCAGCATTGCCCGGTTCGTGGCGATATCCTTATTGATCTGTTCCATGGGCAAGTTAATGGCCACAGCCCCCGCGAAGTCGCCTGCTTTTGTGAAGACCGCCAGCCCATTCGACTGGTTCCTCATCGAGTGACAGCCCAGGCAGCTTGGCTTAAGCAAAATGGCTTGAATATATTGATATTCTGTCTTACCGGGTACGTTCCGCATCTCTTCCCGCGAAACCCCGTTGGCAAACGTCAGGGGCTTGAGCGGGACGCCAGTCTCCCGCATTGCCTCTTCGCTCTTGGCCGCGTCCTCAAACTTCTTGAGGGCGGCGGCTTCATACGAGTCACGCGGCTGCTTCAGTTCGGCATTGTGGCTGCTATTGGGGTTGATGATGTGCGCGCCATAGCGCGGGATATCCCCCTGGCGGTCGAGATCGGCAGAAAGGCCGTCAATCACGTGACCGAAGTCCGGGTCAACGTGTTCTTTGTAGTGCAGATCCATCAAGGTTGGCTTGATCAACCGCCGCGCAGAGAGTGGATTCTGGGCGACCACCAACGCTTCGGTCTTTTGCCCATAGATGTAGAAGCTGAGCGTGACCAGGATCAGAATTCCCGCGCCGAAGATGAACCGGCACTTCCGCTCCAGGCTGGTCTCGCCCAGCAAGTGCTTGAATGTGCGGTACGACACGAGAGTGACCCCTTAGGAAGCAGGGTGATCGCAGAGACGGGCGAACCATACCAAAACGTCGATTGTGGCCCTGCCTTACTCGATCGACGTGATCCCGGTCAAACCTTACCCGAAACCCCAACTCGGGGCCAGCGGAGATCATCGCACCTCGACAAAAGCCATAACTACTGATCTTATAGGGAGTTACAACTCGAAACCATGCCCGCCTAGAGGCTGACAAGTCGGGCAATAGTGGGTTGGCCTCCCAATGAGACAGGCGATCTTGGCCTTGATGATCAGGTTTCCGCAGCCTGGGCACGGCTTCCCACCTCGCCCATACATCGCATTCTGGGCAAGGAACCCCCCTTCCAGGCCTAGCACCGTGCGATATCCCGCATCAAAGCTAGACCCTTCGGCCTCGATCGCTTCGGCCAAGATCGTCTGGATGGCAGCGTGCAGCTTGATTACTTCATTGGACTTGAGGGACGCTGCCGTTCGCTCGGGATGGAGGCCCGCCCGGAACAGGGTCTCGTCTGCATAGATGTTGCCGATCCCCGCCAGAACCTTCTGGTCCATTAAGGTCGGCTTGATCCCCCGATTTGTCTTGCGGAGCCGCGCGGCCAGCTCGCTCACTGTGATCGCCAGGGCGTCGGGGCCGTGGGAATGGGCGAATGCCTCCTCAGCCGCCGCCAGATCCGCGAACCATGCAATCTTACCAAGCCTACGCGTGTCGCAGAACCAGACGATCTTCTCCGACCCTTCCAAGTGAAACGTCATTCGCACGTGGTCATCGCGAGGCGGGGGAACCAACCAAAATCCTCCTGTCATCCGGGGCTGAATGACGATGAGACCATGAGAATCTTCCAAGGTCATGACAACCCACTTGCCCCTTCGTTCCACCGAAACCACAACCGTCTTTTTCGCTGTCGCTTCAACCTGCTTCTTCGTGCAGCCTTGGAGTAGGAACGGGTCGAGAACCCGAACCGCTTTCAGCCGCTGGCCGACCAAGGCAGGTCGCAGGCCGCGAACCATTGTCTCGACTTCGGGAAGCTCGGGCATCTCTCTCGCTCCGATCCAAAAAGTGACCAGATCATTGTAAAGGATTGCGGGCCCGGTCACCGAAATGATGGGTTTCGACCGAGATCACGCAGAATCCGTCGTCATCTTGAGAATTCTCTTGACTTGTCTTGCCTGATCTTGAAGACTTGTACAAGGTCGTGCCGCTTCTCTTCCAATCCGAGTGACATGCTCGCCGAAACTCGCCGTCAACTACTCCTGGAACTGATCGCCCGGCAGGGGTTCGCCACCCTGGACGAGCTTGTTCGGGCGCTGAATGTCTCGGAGAGCACGGTCAGGCGTGACCTGGAAGGGCTCGACGCCACAGGGGCGATCAAGCGAACACATGGCGGGGCCGTCTTCCTCGGTGAGGCACGCTCGATGCCTGCCTTGGAGGATCGAGTTGCGACTGCGACCCTCGAGAAATCGGCGATCGGTCGGGCTGCAGCCGCGCTGGTCGATGATGGCGACACGGTTCTCCTTGATGGTGGAACGACCACGCTGGAGGTCGCGAGGGCTTTGATGGGCCGACCGGTCCAGGTCGTGACCAATAGCCTGCCGATTGCTCAACTTCTGGCGTCCAGCAAAGATACCGACCTCATCTTGATTGGTGGTTACGTCTATCCGCGTACGGGGGTGGCCTTGGGTCCGCTTGCCATCGCGATGATGCAGGGCATTCGGGTCCGCAAAGCGATGCTCGGTGCCGGCGGGATCATGCCCGACGGGGTCTTCAACTCCAACCTACTCTTGGTCGAGACCGAGCGACAAATGATGGCCTGCGGCCAGGAGCGGATCCTGGTCGCCGACCACACGAAGTTCGGTCGTCAGACCCTGACCTGGCTCTGCGGTCTCCGCGAGTTTGCTTCGCTCGTCACTGACCCGGGTACAAGTCTCGAACAGCGACGGATGGTCGAGTCCGCCGGGGTCACGGTCCACGTTGCAAGCTTCGAAGAGCCCGAATCGACCGATGTCAGCGTGTCCCCCACAATCCGCAATGGTGTCGCCCGACCCCACGTCCCTGCCCACGCGACGAGGCAAGAATCATGAGTACCCTGGCGACACGCGAACACATCGAAACGATGGTCCGCACCATCCTTGAAGCCCAGCTTCGAGGAGGGGCTCCGAAGCCGGCTCCCAGACCCCAGATCGACAACGCCCACAAGCCAAATCTGGTGGTCAACATCTCGGCACGTCATTGTCATCTTACGCAAGCCGATGTCGACATCTTGTTCGGAAAAGGTTATCAGCTTACGTCGATGAAGACCCTCTACCAATCGACTGACTTCGCGTCGAACGAGACGGTCGCTGTCGTCGGCCCTCGCCAGCGGATGATTCCCGGTGTTCGCATCCTCGGGCCGTGTCGGGCGTTTAGCCAGGTGGAACTTTCGTTGACCGACGCAATCAGCCTTGGCATCAATGTCCCAGTTCGTCTCTCAGGGGATATCGAAGGCAGCCCCGGCTGCCTCTTGATCGGCCCCAAGGGGAGCCTGGAGCTGACCAAAGGGGTGATCAAGGCCGAGCGGCACGTTCACATGGGACCCAAAGATGCCGACTACTACGGTGTTAAGGCCAAAGATCGGCTCAACCTTTATGTTCATGGCTCTTGCCCCACGATCCTCCAAGGTCTCCTGGTGCGTACTCACCCCGACTGGAAGCTGGAAGTCCATATCGACACGGACGAAGCGAATTGCTGCGACCTGACGAACGCGTCAAAGGTCGAGCTCGTTCGCCCCTGATGAGTGAACTGAATTGAATTGATCTGCTCTCTAGCCGTTCTCGACTCACAATCTCCTAGAGTTTAATCGCGAAGATATCTTTATTAGAAGGAGAATTATCATGGCTGTCGGATCGCTTGAAGCCTTGGGAATGATTGAATGCAAGGGCTTCGTCGCCCTGGTTGAGGCCTGCGACGCAATGCTCAAGGCCGCCAATGTCGAGTTGGTTGGCTGGGACAAGATCGGCAGTGGACTCGTCACCGCGTTCGTCGCGGGCGACGTTGCCGCAGTCAAGGCCGCTGTCGATGCAGGGGCCGCCGCCGCCAGCCGGATCGGCGAAGTTGTCAGTGTCCAAGTGATCCCACGTCCCCACGAAGATCTCGCAGGGATCCTGACCTTCACCAAAGCTGCCCCCGCCCCCGCTAAGAAAGAAGGGGAGTGAACCATGGCAGACGTCATTCGTAACGGATCGAGGTCGACCGCAAGCGGCTTCAAAGGAGATGCGCTCGGTCTGATCGAGACCAAAGGGCTCGTCGGAGTCATTGAAGCGACCGATGCCATGCTCAAGGCCGCCAACGTCTCGCTGGTGGGTCGGGTCGGGATTGGCGCGGCGTTCATCACGACGATGGTTCGTGGCGATGTCGGCAGTGTTCGGGCAGCAGTCGAGGCTGGTGCCGAAGCAGCCAGCCGAGTCGGCGAACTCGTCAGCGCCCATGTCATCCCACGTCCCGACGAAGCTGTGCTTCGAACGTTCATAGGTTAATCCCCAAGCTCAAGGAGCAACTTATGAACGGGACAGCAGCACTCGGATTGATCGAAACCCAAGGCCTCGTCTGCTTGATCAGCGCGGTCGACGCGATGCTCAAGGCAGCTAGCGTCGAACTTGCGAGCACCGTCATCAAGCTTGATGGCGGGATCGTCAGCGTCATGGTTCGCGGCGACGTCAGCAGCGTTCGCGCCGCCGTTGAAGCCGGTGCCGAAGCCGCCAGCCGATCGGGAATGCTGAAGGCTGCCCACGTCATCCCACGACCGGGCGACCGCATCCTCTCGGTCTTTGTGGGAGGGGTCGCGAAGTGAAGATTCTCGTCGCCAACCTCGGCAGCACGAGCTTCAAGTACCGGCTCTACGACCTCAATGGCGGGTCGGAGACGTTGCTCGCTCGCGGAGCCGTCGAACGGATCGGCTCGGATCAGGCCAAGGTCACGATCAAGTCCCCCAAGGGCGAGATCGAGTTGGTCGAGCCGATCGCCGATCATGGCGACGCCGTTCAGATCTGCCTCGACCAATTGACCGACGCCAATTTCGGTGTTCTCGAACAGGCATCCGACGTCGCCGCGATCGGGTTCAAGGCCGTCCACGCCAAAGGCCTGACCGGCGTCCAACTCGTTACTGAGGAAGTGCTCGAAGCGATGGAGGCCTTCGCCTCAGTCGCCCCCGCGCACAATCCCCCCTACGTCGCGGCAATGCGGATGCTCGGCAGTCGATTCCCATCAATACCGTTGGTTGCGGCATTCGAGACCGGCTTCCACCGTTCGATTCCCGAAGCAGAACAGCGATACGCGATCCCTGAACAGTGGACCACCCAGTTCGGCGTCCGCCGCTGGGGATTCCACGGTGCGAGTCATCGCTACATCGCTGGACGTATGGCGGAATTGACGGGCCGAACCGATCTAAAGGTGATTTCCTGTCATCTTGGGGGAAGCTCTAGCCTGTGTGCGATCAAGGCGGGTAAGTCGGTCGGTTGTAGCCTGGGGATGAGTCCGCAATCGGGTCTCCCTCACAATAATCGGGTGGGTGATTTCGACGTCTTCGCACTTCCTGTGATTCTCGAACAAACAGGTTTATCGCTCAATAAGGTTCTTGAGATCTTGGCGAATTCGTCAGGATTGGAAGGCCTTTGTGGGCTGCGTGACTTGCGGGATATCGAGGCAGCGGCGACCGGTGGAGATGCCCGGGCGATCCTGGCTCTCGACCTCTTCATTGGCTCGATCCGCCACTATCTTGGAGCCTATCTGCTCGAACTCGGCGGGGCCGACGCGATCGTCTTCACCGGCGGAATCGGCGAGAACTCCGCAAGGATTCGTGCGGGCGTTTGCCGCGAACTGAAGTGGTTCGGTGTCGAGATGGATTGGGTTGGGAACACCGAGGGGACCGGCGAGCGCAAGGTCTCGGCACCTGGTTCACGAATCGAGGTCTGGACCGTGCCGACGAACGAAGAGATCGTGGTTGCCCGACAGTCACGCGACTTGCTGGCATCAAAAAAGACGTCAATCCCAGGTTAATTTGCTGAGTGGAGGATGCTGCCCGATGTTCGTTGCCAAGGTGACCGGAAGCGTGGTCGCCACTCAGAAGGTGGCCTCAATGACCGGGCACAAGCTGCTCGTGGTCGAGCCGTATCGCGTCGATGATAAGTCACGCGACAGCCTCGTTCCCACTGGGCGAACATTTGTGGTGGTCGATACGTTGGGTGCCGGCCTCGGCGAGATGGTCCTGATCTGCCAAGGCTCGAGTGCGAGACTGACACCCGAGACCGAGAAGTTGCCGATCGACGCAGTGGTGATCGGCCTGATTGATCAAGTTGACATACGTGGCAAAACGATATTTTCCAGCCGTGACGATTCTTGAGAGCTGACCGAACAAGAGTCGAACCCTCCAGGCGGCGGGCCAAAACATGCAAATGACTGAAGATCTGATCCGTAGCGTTGTTCAACAAGTTCTCACCCAAATGGGGACCTCCCTGCCCTCCCCAAGTCGGTCGGCAGGCCAATATGGGATCTACCCAACCGCAGACGCCGCTGTGCAGGCTGCGGAAGCCGCCTACCAGGTGTTTCGGCTTCGCCCCCTGAGTGACCGAGCCAAGGCCGTCGGCGAGATCAAGAGAATCTGTGTCGAGCAGGCCGAGGAACTCGGTCGGATGGAACTCGATGAAACCAAGATCGGCCGACTTGATCATAAGATTGGCAAGCTCCGCGACGCTATCCCTCGCGTGCCCGGTGTTGAGTACCTCCGCACCGACAACGCCAGTGGCGATAACGGCCTGACCCTCACCGATTATGCACCCTTCGGCGTGCTTGGGGCGATCACTCCTGTCACGCATAGCTTGCCGACCCTGGCTGGCAACGCCATCAACATGCTCGCCGCCGGCAACACCGTGGTTTTCAACGCACACCCATCCGGGGCGAAAGTGGCCGCCGAAGGGGTCCGTCGATTCAACAAAGCAATCTATGCTGCAATCGGAATTGATGATCTGCTGACGATCATTGAGACCCCAACCCTTGAATCGGCAAACGCCCTCTTTGAGCATCGAGGCGTGAGGATGCTGGTCGTCACGGGAGGTCCCGCTGTGGCGAGAGCGGCCCTGGCCAGCAAGCGACGCGCAGTCGTGGCAGGGCCTGGGAATCCACCAGTTGTTGTCGATGCGACCGCCGATCTCGAGAACGCCGCAAGCTCGATTATCATCGGCGCAGCGTTCGATAACAACCTGCTTTGCATTGGCGAGAAGCAGGTCTTCGCGGTCGCCGAGATCTTCGACAAACTCATGGAAGCGATGGGCCGCCACGGGGGCTACCGACTCAATTCGAGCCAGATCGATGCCCTGACTAAGGCTGCGTTCAAAGCCGATGACAAGGGTCATCTTCATGTCAATAAAGATCTTGTCGGTCAGGACCCAGCCGTGCTAGCTCGATATGCAGGAGTCGATATCCCCAAGGGTATTCAAGTTCTGTATGGAGAGACCGGTGCCGAGCACCCATTCGTTGAAAACGAACAGATGATGCCGTTCTTGCCTTTCGTTCGAGTCTCGAATGTCGATCGAGCGATCGATTTCGCCCACTCGAGCGAACATGGATACGGGCACACTGCAATCTTGCACTCTCGCGACACACAGGTGATGACGCGAATGGGTAAGAAGATGGATTGCACTCTATTCATCGTCAACGGGCCGAGTACCGCCGGGCTGGGGCTCGGTGGCGAAGGAACTCTCTCGTTCTCGATTGCCGGGCCGACAGGCGAGGGCGTCACTTCTCCTCTCACCTTCTGTCGGCAGCGTCGCACGTCGCTTGTCGGCGGAATGAGGTTCATTTAATCATGCAACTCGGTCGAGTGATCGGCACGGCGACCTCAACGATCAAGCACCCCACCTTCCAGGGTGAGCGTTTGCTGATCGTTCAGCTCGAAGGGACGGATGGCCGACCGGACGGCGAACCCGTGCTGGCGTTTGACCGCTTCGGTGCGGGTCGAGATGATCGCGTCTTGCTGACAAGCGATGGTCAGATCCTTCGCGAACAGTTGGGCAGACTGACGCCGGGGCGATGGAGTGTCATGGGGCTTCCCGATCGGAATCAGTCCTGAAACGAGGTTCATATGAGGATCGCCGAAGTGATAGGCCGCCTGACCACCTCGAAGCTGCACCCCAGCCTCAAGGGTGCGCGGTTCGTCATCGTGCTCCCCATGACCTTGGAAGCTCTGACCGAGAATTCTCCAAATCGCGGCGAAGAAGTGATCGTCTTTGACCTGTTGGGTGCGAGTCCCGGCGACTTGATCGGCCTCTCGGAAGGGGGCGAAGCCGCCAGCCCCTTCGGCAAGGTCAAGACCCCCATTGATGCTTACAATGCCTGCATACTCGACCAGATCTCGATCTAATCCATACACCTGATTTTTCCTGACCTGACCTGTCATGGGCAGAGGAGTTCCTGATGAGCAGCAATGGCCTGATGAGCGAGTGGAAACTTCGCGAGGAGATGTGCGAGGTTGGCCGGAGGCTCTATGCTAAAGGCTTCGCCGCCGCCAACGACGGCAACATCAGCTATCGTCTCTCCGAGGATCGGGTGCTCTGCACACCGACTCGTGTCAGCAAAGGTTATATGAAGCCTGATGACTTGTGCATCGTTGACATGGATGGCAAGCAGATCTCCGGTCAACGAAAACGCTCAAGCGAGATCCTCCTGCATCTGGCGATCATGAAGGTCCGGCCTGATGTTCGCTCATGCGTTCATTGCCACCCTCCCCACGCAACCGCGTTTGCCGTCGCCCACGAACCGATCCCCAAGTGTACGATGCCCGAGTTCGAGGTCTTCCTAGGTGAAGTCGCGATCGCACCTTATGAGACACCCGGCGGGCAACTGTTCGCCGATACCGTGATCCCCTATGCCAAGGATACCGACACGATCCTGCTGGCCAATCACGGCACAATCACGTGTGGGCCGGACCTGATGGATGCCTACTTCAAGACCGAGATTATCGACGCCTACTGCCGCATCTTGATCCTCGCCAAACAGATTGGTCGCGTCAACTATTACTCCGATGAGAAAGCGGCTGAGCTCATCAAACTCAAGCCCAGTCTCGGCATCCGCGATGTCAGGCTTGAAAAGGGCCTTGAGAACTGCGACCTCTGTGGAAACAGCCTTTTCCGCGAAGGGTACAGTGACTTCAAGCCCGAACATCAAGCCTTTATCCCTGCCAAATTCCAGCACGTCGAACCTGCGAAGACGGTCGCACCAGCGGTCGACTCAATGGAAGCCTTGGTGAAGATGATCACGGATCAAGTCATGGGCGCGATGAACGGCCAACCGACCTCCTGCTGAGCCGAAAGGACATTCTTATGATCGTAAGTGTTATCGGTGGTGGCGGGCTGGTTGGCTCGTGTGCGGCATACGCCCTCCAATGCGGTGGAGTGGTTAGCGGTATCGACTTGATCGATGCCAACGCCGACAAGGGGCGTGGCGAAGCGCTTGATATTCTCCATGGGACTTCGATTGCCGCCGATCAACGCATTCGTGCCGGCAGTTATGAATTGATCCCTGAAAGTGATATCGTCGTGATCACTGCCGGTCTGCGGCGTAAGCCGGAGGAAAGCCGTCTCGACTTGATCGGTCGCAACGTCGAACTCTTCCAGACGATCCTCAGCTCGGTGAAGTTGGCAGGCCTCAAGCGCGACGCGATCGTCCTGGTTGTTTCCAACCCTGTTGACGTGCTCACGTATCTAGCCACTCGTCAGCTTGGCCTACCCTCCAACCAGGTGATTAGCCTAGGAACCCAACTTGACTCGGCGCGTTTTCGCAGCCTGATTGCCGACGCGTTGAAGCTCCCTCCGACCCAGGTCACTGCGACAATCCTGGGTGAACACGGTGATAGCATGGTGCCGATCTGGTCGGCGGCCCAGGCGGCTGGCCTGCCCCTGGACAAGTTCCCTGGCTGGACGGCCAATACAGCCGACGCTCTCTTCGCCAAGACGCGTGGTAGTGGTGCCGAGGTGATCAAACTTAAGGGGGGAGCGGGCTTTGCGGTCGGCCTGGCGATCCGGGAAGTCATCCACTCCATCGCACTTGATCAGAAGCGAATCTTGCCGGTCGGCTCACTGGTGAACGGCGTTTATGGGATGCGTGATGTCTGCATCTCGGTCCCTTCCGTGATCGGTCGCAAAGGGGTCGAGTCTCAGATCGAGATTGAGCTCTCCCCTAAAGAACTTTCCGGCTTGCGAAACTCAGCCAAGGTCCTCCGCGAAACGATCGACATGGTTCTTGCCAAGAACCCCGCCGCGAATACGTCGACGTCTGCGGCGAAGCCCTCAACCGCAGTCGCTCCTTCGCATGCCGTCAAGGTGACGATGGGCAGTGGCGGCTCGACTGGCAGTGCCCGAGTCACGATCTCAGGCCAGCGCGGTGGAGGTCGGAATGGATAAGTCGCTCGACCGCAAGCTCGCAGCGATCCATGCCAACGTCAACTCACGCGAGTTTATCTTGGCCGATGCCAAGGATGCCGACATGGCGTTCGGTATCGGCTCGGCGGGCCTCTCCCCCGAGAGCCACCCTGGCGAGCTCCGCTACAAGACACTCGACGAGTATCGCCAGCAGATCCGCGCGATTACCCGCCAAGGCCTTGTCGATATCATGCTGATGTCAGTCAGCACGAGCTATGCACTGACGATCGGCGAACGATTCTTTGATAACTCGCATGTGACCCCTGCGATCCGCGCTAACGACACGAGTGATGTTCACATCGCTCGGGGCTCGCAATATATTGACGCACCCGCACAACCGTTCCGGTCGGCCAGCCTCGATCACGCTCAATGTGGTCACCTCGACTGTACACCGGCAGAGCGGCACCTTGGAGCCAACCTCGGCCTCTATAGTGTCACGTTCAATAATAACTTGACTCACGATCTGAACACACTTGAGCGTTTCCATGAGTTTCGAGTCGAGGCTGAACGCAAGGGGTTCAAATACTTTCTTGAAGTCTTCGACCCCAATGTCCCCTGTGCGGTCAATCCCGACATCTTGCCCAGCTACATCAACGACATGATCGCCCGGATGCTCGCCGGTGTCGCTGGCCCAGGTCGCCCGCAATTCCTCAAGATGGTCTACCACGGCCCCAAGGCGCTCGAAGAGCTGTTCCGATATGACCCCCATCTGGTGATCGGAATCCTCGGCGGCTCGGCAGGGACAACGCGCGACGCTTTCCAACTTTTGTACGATGCTCAGAAGTACGGAGCGAAGGTCGCCCTTTTCGGTCGGAAGATCAACAACGCCGAAAACCAGCTCGCCTTTGTCCAATTCTTACGTTTGATTGTTGAGGGGGTCCTCGGCCCTGTGGACGCTGTGAAGGCGTACCACGCTGTGCTGGGTAGGCTTGGGATCGCTCCAAAGCGGCTCCTCGACGACGATCTCAAGCTCACCGAGAGTTCCATGGCCTACGGTGGCAAGACCAGCGTCACGGTCCCCACTCAAGCTAAGATCGCGACGGGCTGTGGGTGTCATGGCCACGCCAAGCCCGAACCTAAGGTCGATGCTCATGCGTGTTCATGTCACTTGCATGCAAAACCGGAACCCGTTGTTCTGGCGAAGCCCCTTGTCACTGTGAGCGAATCGGTGCCCTCGATTCGGGGTGGATTCCCTACCCAGTCCAACGGTCGCCCCGACTTTGCAAAGATGGACTCGACCCAGCGCTTGGCTTATCATCGGGAGAGGCTCGGTCTGGGGCGATAGCGGTGCCATGCATCGCCCCAGACACACGTGATGCTCAGAAGGTCGGGATGACGATCTTCTCGCCATCATTCATTGCGGACTCATGAGCACAGATACCGACCATCGTCCAGTTCGCCGAGGTTTCGGCATCGGGCAGCGCGGGGCGATCTCCCTTGATTGCGCTCAGCCACGCATGAACGAGATGCGGGTGTGAGCCGCCATGCCCGCCCCCCTGCATGAACGACAGGTGCTGTTCATCATCAGTGTTGTACACGCCCTTGGTTGTGAATTTCTGAATGCCTGCGGGGAGCAAGTGGGCGAAGTCGGGGACAGGAACGCGTTGGGGAATCTCGGGCTCGGGCTTGCCCAACGTATGAATGACCGGCTCCTCCCCTTCAACCTGCTGCCACTCGAAGCTCTTGACGCTTCCGTAGGCGTCGAAGCTCTCGCGATACTGTCTGGCCGTATCGAACAAGCTCCTCGTCACCTCGGCGCAAACATCCGAACCCTTGATCTTGAATGTGGCCGTCTCGATCGCGAACGGGCTCCCATAGTTCGCGATCAGCTCCTCACGAATCCGCCCTGAGCCGTGACAGACGACGTGCTCCGCATGTTTCCCTAAAATTGCCAGGCAAGGGCTAACGCAGTGGGTCGCATAATGCATTGGCGGCAGGCCCGGCCAGTAGTTGGGCCAGCCGTTCATATCCTGCTGGTGGCTACCTCGCAAGAACTGAAGCCGACCGAGTTCGCCTTTGTCGTAGAGATCTTTGACGAACAGGTATTCACGACTGTAAACGACCGTCTCCATCATCATGTAGACCTTGCCTGCCGCCCGTTGGGCCTCGACGATGGCCTTGCACTCATCGATTGTGGTCGCCATCGGCACGGTACAGGCGACATGCTTGCCGGCTTTCAACGCGGCAAGGCTCTGCCCCGCATGGTCGGGGATCGGCGAATTGATATGGACCGCATCGACGTTGGGATCGTTAAGAACATCGTCAAAGCTGGTGTATCGAACCTTGATCCCCCACCGGTCGCCGCACTCGTCCAGGCCCTTCTGTTCTCGGCGGCAGATCGCGTAAACCTCGGCTCCTGGGTAGTTCTGATAGATCGGGATGAACTCGGCTCCGAACCCGAGACCGATGATGGCCACACGGATGGGCTTGTCGGCTGCCATGATGGAGAGGCTCCGAAACGGGAACGATGTGCTGGACAGGAAGAGATCAGGCCGCGGACAATCGGGCCGATCGAACAGAGATTACCGCCTGGCGGCTCGCTCGGCTACTGGCGACCGCTTAAAGGAGGCCGCGAAATACTCTCTAGTTCGTGGGCTCAGCCACCGAAAAGCGGTCGGGACGGACCAGATTCGCGCTGATCTCAGCGAAGAGGGCCGTTAGGATGTCGAGATTCCTTTCCCGATCTTGAACGAGGCAGGCGATGAGCGCGAATTCCAGTCCGAAGGTCGTACGTGTCGGAATCATCGGCGCAGGGGCCGTTAGCGACTATCACCACGTCCCTGGAATCCGGCTTGACGACCGGGCCACCCTGGCTGGGGTCTGCGATGCGGACCCCAACCTGCTCGCCAAGCGCAAGGCGGAGTGGAAGGTTGATTTCGCCACCTCGGATCCTCTGGAACTCTGCGCCTCGCCCGACGTGGATGCCGTGATCATTGCCACCCCCAACTTCACTCACAAAGCGATCGCAATCGCCGCCGCCAAACATGGCAAGCACATTATGTGCGAGAAGCCGCTGGGACTCTCTGCGGTCGAAGTTCGCGAGATGTACGAAGCCGCGCGCGACAATGGTGTCGTCCACATGACTGCCTTTACGTATCGTTTTGCCCCTTCAATGATTTACATGAGCCATTTGCTCAAGTCAGGTATGCTTGGCGAGCCTCGCCACTTCCGCTCGCAGCGATTTCTCGACTGGCCTGAAACGAGCTGGGGCTGGCGGCAGTATCAGGACAAAGCCGGGGCTGGCGACCTCTTTGATATGACGATCCATCGAATCGACTTCGCTCTTGACCTGATGGGACCGCTCAAGAGCGTTTGCGGGGCCGTTGCCCGCTTCGCGCCTCGGACCCTCACCCCCGACGGTAAGCCTTGCCCTCCGTCGAACGTCGATGATTGGTCATCGCTGATTGGCGAGTTCGAGTCGGGCGCGACCGGTGTCTGGGAAGGAACAACTCTGGCTAAAGGATACGCACGCGACGGATTCGGACATGAGTGGGCCGAGATCAACGGCTCGGAAGGCTCGGCTGTCTACCGCCTGCACGAGCCGAACACGATCCTACTTGGGAAGACTGGTAGCGACCTCGCCCCAGTTACCGTTCCTGCGGAATACCTGAAACCACTGGCAAGCCCTCGCAACCCGTCGGACGGCAAGCCTGCAACAGTCTTTCGTTATGATCTGATGTGGGAATTTGTTTCCGCGATCCGCGAAGGTCGACCTGCCATCCCCAGTTTCTATGATGGGTTGAAAGCCCAACTGATCGCCGACGCAGTGCTCGAATCCCACGCAAAGCGCGCCTGGGTAGATACGCCGGTCCCCGCTCGATAGCGATCCTCGAAAAATAGGCGGGACGGTTGTTGCGTTGACTCGAACACGTGGTTATGTTCGTGAAGAAGCGGCGAGGGATCGCCCTCTCCCTACTCTTGGGCGTCAATCATTGAGGCCGTACATGAGACGCAGACTCGCCGCAACGTTCCTTGGCCTCAGTTCTCTCCTTACGATGGGTTGTGGGGAGACTGCTCCCCCGCCCGCGCCGGCCACAGGCGATGCCACCACCAAACGCGAGGATGCAGAGATCCGGCTCCAGAATCCGTTCAACGAGCCGGGCAAGACTCCTCCGAAGAGTGGTGCCCGCAAGTAGCCTTCATCCTGTCGGCTTCGTGTCTTGAACCTCCCCCTATTCGAGTGCGCCGTCTGGGGCCATCGGACTGATCCACATCGACGGAATTGAGGACGCGAAGCTGAACGATCATCTATTCGCCGAACGGCAAATCGTGGCAACGACCGTCGCCCATCCCAAGTTCTCCGGAGTACGGATTACCCCGAATATCTACACGTCACCACGTGAAATCGATGTCTTGACGGATATTCTTCTTGAGGTTGTCGCTAAGGGAATCTGACCAGCCGGCCGAGTACGGGATTATGCTCCCGCACTTTTGGGTCTCTCAACGACGTGCGGCGGCATCCATGCCTCGCACCGCGTTCAGGGCGGCCAGTGTGTCTCCCTTGGCGGTCATCTCTAGCCCAATTGCGCCGGTGTAACCGGTGTCATGGATCGCTCGCATCACATTCGAATAGTTCACCTCGCCGGTCGACGGCTCGTGACGTCCGGGATGATCGGCGATCTGATAATATCCAATCAGATCTTTATACTTGCGGATGTTGCCTGTCAAGTTTCCCTCGCTGATCTGCTGATGATAGCAATCGAAGAGGATCCTCACGTTTGGTGACCCAACCGCTTTGATGATCCGAGCGGCGTGCTCCGAGGTCACGACAAGCTGCTTAGGGTGATCGACCAGCACGTTCAACGGCTCAAGGATCAGGGTGATTCCGGCAGCCGCAGCAAGTTCTGCTCCTGCCTTGAGACTGTCGATCACCGCGTTGTCTTGCTCTTCGATCGAAAGCCCCTCGGTCACCTCACCAGCAACGACACAGAGCATCTTGACCCCAAGCTTCTGGGCGACAGGAATCGCCAGCCGGACGTTCTCCAGGAAGATCTCACGCTTTGTGGGCGAGGTGATGCCCCAGAAGACGCTGAACTGAAGGGGAGTGAGTCCGAGCTCTTGGTTCTTTTTGAGCATTGCATCGATATCTTTACCACGCCAAGGCCAGAACTCGTAGTGCGTGAAGCCGGCTTCGGCAACCTTGTCGAGCCGCTCCAAAACGGGCAGCTTGCTCCAAATCATCTCGATATTGACCGCGTAGGTCATCCAGGTTTTTTCATAGGCCGCACTCGGGGATTGGGCGTGGGCCGTTCTTAAACCGGCCCCCACCATCCCGCTCGACAGGGCTGTCAGGGTCGAGGCAGCCAGGAAGTGACGACGATCGGTCATGGGGAGAGTCTCATGAGCCTGGTTATGATACGATCTCGGTCGACGCTCTTTACGACACTACCGGATCGCAAGGTCCTCGGCCACACCCTAGATCAGCGATCCGATGCGCATTACTTGGTACGGACATGCCGCGTTCTTGATCGAAACTTGCGGCACGAGAATCATCCTCGACCCGTTTCGCTCGCCCGACGCCGGAACGTACGCCCCGATTGACGAGCCTGCCGACCTCGTGGTCGTCAGTCACGAGAACGATCGATACCATAGTCACCTCGGTCAAATCCATCTCCCATACGAAGTGGTCCGGGCGCTTAATCTCCCCGTCGAGGGGGTCGAGACCCACGGAATTCGAATCAGGGCCATTCATGTGTTCGAGACGCCAGAGAGGCTACCCGAAGACGAGGTGACCATCGTCCAACTCGAGATTGAAGGACTGAGAATCGCCTTCTTGGGCGACCTGGGGCACGTCCTTGATCCTATGGAACTTGCCCCCCTGGTGGGTGCCGATATTGTCTTGGTTGCGGCGGGTGGACCACCCACAATCGAACTCGCATTACTGCCAGCGCTGATCGAGGCGATCGGTCCGAAGCTGATGCTGCCAATGCATTATAAGAACGACAAGATCAACTTGAAGATCCTGCCAGTCGAGCGGTTCTTCGAGATCTTCCCCGATGTCCCCGTTGACCACGTGCCTGGAAGCTCTTTCGAGGTGACTGTTGGCAGTCTTCCCGAGAGTGTGCGGATCGTCTCACTTCAACCGGCACGCTAGTGATTTCCAGTCTTGATCGAGGGCTTTGATGTGGATTGGATGATTCTGATTGTCGCTGGGTTGTTTGAGGTTGGCTTCACCACCTGCATGAAGCTTTCCGACAACTTCACCAAGATCTGGCCTTCACTCGGCTTCTTGTTCTTCTCGGTAATGAGCTTCGTTTTACTGAATAAGGCAACGCGAACGATCCCGATTGGGACGGGCTACGCCGTCTGGACCGGGATCGGCGCTTTTGGAACAGCCCTGATTGGAATCCTATTCTACAAAGATTCCATCGATACCTGGCGATTGATCTTCCTGGTCGGATTGATCGGCTGCGTGCTCGGGCTCAAGTTTGTCACCCAGCCGTCCTGAGGAGGAAACGGCCACTCAGACCTCGCGGAGAGCGGAGATGACCTGAAGTCGAACCGCCCGGATCGCCGGGAAAAGGCCACCTAAAATCCCCATGGCCGCCGTCATGGCAACCGCGACGATCATCACGGTGGGGCCAAGTCGGAAGTTGACTGTGGTCTCAGTAAACGTATCAAAGTTGAGCGTGCCAAAGCTCAACGCGGTGAGCGGAAGGGTCGCGAGCAGGCCGAGCGCTCCCCCCATTGCGCAGAGGATGATCGACTCGCCCAAGAAGCAGATCAATACATCCATGCGACCGAATCCGAGCGCACGCATGGTGCCGATCTCGCGGGTACGAGTGCTCACAGCAGAATACATCGTGTTCGCAGCGGCGAACATGGCACCAAACGTGAGGAAGACCGCGATCAAGCCACCGAAGAACTGAAGGAATGTGCTGGAACGCGTTTGGGCAGCGAAGTAGTCGGATTCCCTCTTGGCGGCAAGCTTGAACCGAGTGTCGTTCTCGATGGTGGTCTTGAGTTTCACCAGCTCCTCTGTCCCGGCTGCGCGAAGCTGGACGCAGTTGACCGAACTCTCCTGTTGGTTATTGCGCCCAAGGTCCTTGATATCAACCCATACCTCGCTCTCGGCGGCACTGCCTCCCGCTGTGAACAGACCGACCACGCGGTACGATTCCTTATCACCACAGCGAAGAATTCCACCCAGATTCGCGCCATTGAAGCGCTTCGCTAGAGTCTTGCTGACGATGCACTCCCCCTTGCTCGGTTCGAAGTCGCGCCCTTCGACGATCGTAAATTTGGGGCGGAGCTTCGCCGAAGCCGGTGAGACACCACGAACGATAATGTTCGCTCGGCTGCCATTACTGCGCTCGACGACGGGGATACTTAACTGTTCTTTGGCGAAGAGCAGAACCCCATTCTCATCACGCGCGATGCCATCAAGGGTTGCTAGCTCGTCGGCCTTGATACGGTCGAATCCGCTGGTGGTTTCGGTATCCGCGCCCGGACGAAGAATGATCAGGTCGAGCGGATCGCCCGAGATCTTCTGCGCGTGTCGAAGTCCTTCCACCATGCCAAACAGCGTACAAGAGCACGCGACGACTGCGGCTGTACCAATCACGGTCATCGCCGTGGTAACTCGACGGACCCAAAGGTTGCGGATGTTGTATTTAAGGGGAATCATAAAGCAATGTACCCGATCGTGAAACGTTCAGATCTCTTCACGAGAGCACTCCGGCAGGAAACTCGTCACGAGCCTCCTGCCGAAATCCCAACTCTCAGACAACTTTGCGTAAGCCGTTGATGACCGAAAGTCGAGCCGCCGAAATCGCGGGGATCAAGCCGCTCAGGAAGCCGATCCCGATCGAGACCGCCAGGCCAATCAAGGCAACCGACCAGGGAACGTAAAAGAAGGCCAGGAAACCTGCGAAAAACTTGCTGATATCATAAGCATCCAGCATGAGCTTCGAGCCCACCGCGCCGATCAAGCCGCCGGCTGCCGCGATCAAGGTCGACTCGGCAAGGACGAGAAACATGATCCGACCGTTACTAAACCCGATCGCCTTCAGGACCGCCATCTCGGTGGTCCGTTCACGCATGGCCATCGCCATCGCGTTACCGGTGACGAAGATGAGTGAGAGGACAACGACGATACCCACCAAGCTGATCACATCTTTGAAGTTGCCGAAGTACTCAGCAAACATCTTGGAGAACGCTTCCTCGGTCTGGGTCTTGGTCGGCGTGTCGCTGTTGGAGTAGGCCGCGTCAATATTCTTGCTCAAATCAGGCATCACTTTTGAGTTGTTGCATCGGATCATGATGACGCCTGCATTGCCTGCCCGATCCCCCTTGAAATCTCGCTTGAGCCCTTCTTCAAGGTAATCCCAGTGGAAGAAGCACATCCGCCCATCGCTTTTGGGAGGAGAGTCGTAGATGCCCCTCACTGTCAAATCGAGGTTGAACGGATAAATGGTCCCCTTGAGAGGGATCTTGTCGCCGACCTGATATTTCCGCTCAGTCGCCATTTTTCGACCGATCACGCAACCCGCGCGATCCTGAATAAACGCCTTTTGATCTTCGGGAGGTACGACCAATTCCTCATAGACTTTGAAGATCGTTTCGGCATCGACCCCGAACTGTGCGAAGGGTTGGATCTCCTCACCGAGCTTGCCGCCGTACCAGGAGAATGGCGTTGCGAATTCGACACCCCCCAGCCCGCGAATCTCGTTAAGGCGGACGATCGGCACGACGGCACCGAGCCCTTGCGAACTCATCGTGACCAGTCGGTTGAAGTCCCTCGTACCCGAAGCCGCTTCCTCATTGATCGCGGTGAAGGAGGCCAGAATCGAGGCCAGGAACAAACAGGCGGAGACCGATGCGATCGTCAGGAAGGATCGCAACTTGTTGCGGCGGATGTTGCGAAAAATGTAGGTGAAGTACTTCATGAAGCGGCTCCCAGTCGCGGAACCTGGACCACGTCACCGATCAATTGGCCTTTGTCGAGGTGCAAAAGTCGATGCGCCTTTTGTGCTGCAATCGGATCGTGGGTCACCATGATGATCGTCTTATCGAACTCGGAGTTGAGCTGTTCCAAAAGGTTCAAGATCTCTTCCGCGCTCTTGCGATCGAGGTCTCCGGTCGGTTCGTCAGCCACAAGAAGGTAAGGGTCGGTGACAATCGCGCGTGCAATTGCAACACGCTGTTCCTGGCCGCCCGAAAGCTGCCTGGGATAATGATCTTCCCGTTCCGAGAGACCGACAGCTCGCAGAGCGGTCATTACATTTTCACGTCGGCGTTTGCGGTTCAGATTCGTCAGCAACAAGGGGAGTTCGACATTCTCGAACGCAGTTAGGACGGGGATCAGGTTGTAGAGCTGGAAGATGAAGCCGACATTATTCGCCCGCCAGCGCGTGATCTGCCCTTCGCTCAGCCGACCGAGGTCCTGGCCATGAACGATGACCTCGCCGGATGAAGCGTAATCAAGCCCTGCGATCAGGTTCAGGAGGGTCGTCTTCCCTGAACCTGAGGGACCCATGAGGGCCAAGAACTCACCTTCCCTGACCACGAGGTCGAGGCTTTCGAGCACTGGGACTGTAAACTCATCGCGTTTGTACTGCTTCGTAACAGCTCGAAGCTCGATCGCCAGTCCGTCCGCCATCTGACCCCCTTTGAAGAATATCGCGAGTTGATCACATGTTCGACTTTTATGTTCGTGACGCGTCGGAAATCACTGAGGCAATTTCACTTCGTCGCCTTCACGGAGACTCTTGGCCGGGCTCAGGACCACCGACTCACCCGCAGTTAATCCGGTCTCGACCCTCGCCAGGTCATCTTTGGTGACGACGACTTCGACACGGCGGTGGAGCAGTTGGTTCTTGGCATTCACGACCCAGACGTTCGAATGGCCGGCCTCTTCGAAGATCGCGGCTTTGGGAACAAACAGCAATGCCTTGCCCGCGTCGGGATTGTTGACCGATTTATCGGGCAGAAAGTGGACGGTGGCCACAAGTTCGGGAAATAGCTTTTCGTCAGGGTCGAGGATCTCAACCTTCACCTTGACCGTGCCGCGAGCCCGGTCGCCCATAGGGATAATCTGTCGAAGACGGCCCCGGTAATACCGTCCGGGCACTGCGCTGACGGAGACTTCAGCAGGTTGGCCGATGGCGATCCTGGAGAGTAGGCTCTCGGCGATATCGGTTTCCACTTCCATCTTCTCTAGGTTCGCCAGCGTCACGACCGCCGACCGACCTGTCGAAGCACTCATGGCCATGGTCGTGATGACCTCGCCGACTTCACCTTGCTTCTCGACCACTGTCCCGTCGAACGGGGCGATCAATTTCAT
>JANXSX010000198.1 GCA_025356475.1 Isosphaeraceae bacterium
AATCGCCTCATGGGGGCTTGGGTCGGTCTCTAGCTTGGAGAGTCGCTCCCAGATGGCAGTTGCCCTAGAGCTCCCTAGCTCGGGTTCGACGAGCCCTCGGAACTTGGTTTCGAGCTGGGTATCCGACAGCGGATTCTTATCGTGGCCTGGTGGGAATGAGACCTCGGATTCGAGAACTCTGCCATCGTCTAGGGTGACTTTAATTCGGTTGGGGATGCCGTTGGGATAGCCCTCGCTGAGCTTGGGATCTTCGACAACGGTTGTGCGCGAGACGAGATCCAGAAGGGACTCATCGGCCAAACGGGCCTCGCTAAATTGGGCAGCGGCGACGTTTCCATCGACAAGTGCGACGGCGGTGCAGTAGGGCAGACTGTGGTCGGCGGTCTCGCGCGTTTTGGGACGCCACTTCTCAGGATCTTGGCCAATGATTTCCACAGCAGTCTTGAATGTGGAGATCTCGATCGCTCGGATCTTTCGGTGATCCCCTACCTGGGGACGAAGTTCCAGGGCTGCAGCGATCGCCGACTGGCTATGGTACTCCGCCGGCCAGAACTTGATCGAGGTCTTGGGCAACATCCAATCGTCACTGGTCGGCCCGCCCAGCTTTGGCAGGCTGAACGGACCAGAGACCTGTTGCCAGAAGCCCATGTCGCCTTCAAATAGCGGTGCAGGACCGGTCAGTCCTTCAGCAGCGAGCATTGCGGCGAAAACGGCGTTGCGCGAGGCGTGGGCGAATGCGCAGCCCTTCCACATCGAGAGTTCGCCGGCCCTGGTCAGGCGAAGCTGGGTGCCAGTGGTGCCGGCGATCCCCAAGGCGTGGACGGCTTGTTCATGGTTGAGCCCTAGCAATTTGGAGGCCGCCAGACATGCCGAGAGATGACCATACGTGGGGTGATCCCAACCGCGAGCTCGGATACTCGCTGCATCGCAGAGCCGGCACTGCACTTCGTAGGCAATGACCGCCGCGACAATCCAGTCCATGCCGCTGGCCTGGGCATATTCGCCCGCCGCCATGACAGCGGCCCAATTGTCACTGGGATGCGCTGGTTCGAGTGAGAGATAAGTATCGTTGCAATCAAGATATCGGATGTGGACGCCATTGGCGAACGCAGCCCAGTCGGGGGTCGAACGTCCTCCGCCGAACAGGGCCGTGGTCGCACCGCCACTGTAGCGGGACGCGACCGTGCGCGCGATCGATGACGAAGGTTCGTGCAGTGCGCCTGTCGCACATGCGAAGGCGTCGAGCAAGCGTCGACGGGCTTCGACAACCACGGAGCCTGGAAGGCTCTCGAAGGTTGTCGAGAGTGCGAAATGGACCAGACGGTCGGCCAAGGTGTCGGGCATGGGTAGTAGCTCGTGAAGAAGGTTCGGTCCGAATGAAGGGGCGAATCTATTGCTTATGTGTATCCAGGGCCGCCGCCGCTGCCGCCGCTGTCGCTTGTGGCCCGCTGGTCAGGCCGATATGTTCGAGTAAGATGCGCCGGACTTCGAGAATCGCTTCGGGATCTTTTTGCACACCATGATCTGATCGGACTACTCGTTCAGTTTCGACCCCATCCAGGTGCGAACTCGTATAGGGGACCGCCCCGTCGGTCGAGCTTGGCACGGGTCCAGGCTTCTTGGCACCGATGATCGAGTGCAAGATGACATTCGGTCCCGGCCTCATCGCGAGCAGGGCCAGCAGACTCTCATAATTGGTCGCGAGGTTCTCAATCGAGGTCGGCATGTTGCGGAACCGCTTGCGGTCGAACGCATCAGGATTATCACGGATGAGTTGGATCAAGAGCTTGCCGATATAGTCGGGTTCATTGATTAGACTTGAACTCAGACGTCCCACAACACTCCGGCTCAGGTCGGAGCCTCGATGCGGAGTGGCCAGAAAGACCACTCGGCGGATGAACGGGAGGGGCTCAAAGAACATGTATTGTTGCAGTTCTGAGAGGACTTTGGGGGGTCCAGAAATCTCGCTGAATGGGCGATCGCTACTGAGCCTCCACCACTTATCCTCACTGCTCACAACCATCGAGTGACTCAGAAGCCCCCCCATGCTATGTCCCAACAACACCATCTGCGAGAACTTGGGGTCGTTTCCACCTGGGTTGAACAAAGCTTCCGCCTGCCGAAGGGATTCACGCAACCCAGCCGTCGCAATCGGTAGAGGGACACCTGTGGGATACATGTAAAGCATGAACTGATAATTCTGATAGATCCGAGGGTCACGCAGTAAGTCATTCACCATGGGGATCCAGGCGAGCGGACTCGAACCCAACCCGTGGACCATGACGATCGGGATCTTGTTCGGTTCGTACGGTCGGAGCAGCATCAAGCCTGCGCGATCGGTAACCTCGCCCGGACGAAGCAGGCCGGTCCATCGAACCTTGCTGAGATCCGTCTTGGACCACATGTAACCCAGAGGAGTCGTCAGATCGGCCTCGACAGGAACCTGGTTTCCCTGGTCACCTACCAAGCGAGCACACACCGGATCGAGGAGCTGGAGCGTACACTCGCGCATCTCTTCAATCGGTGCCTTCGAGTCGCGGAGTCGATAGGTCGGCTTCAAGAATGCAGTCAACGGGAAGGCCATTTCCTGGGGATAAAATCGCTCGACCCCTTGGGGTTTAGGACTTGTCCGTCGAATGCCGATCATGGGCACGCCAAGCCCATACTGATAAGTTCGAGCGTTGACCCCAATGACCTCGTAGTCGGCCGCCATGATAATCTGATCAACATCTTCAGGAGTCCAAGGGGTTTCACCAAGAGCCATTTTGAAGGTTTGTTCACGCCCGTTGATCTTGAGTTTAACTGTTTCACCTGGTCTGAGCGCGACGTTCGCGCCGGCGATCCGGATGATCCGTTCGAGCCCACTATTGTAGAGGTCGCAAGCCAGGCGGAACCGGGGATCCGCACCCCCTCGACCAGCGGCGAGGTCCGGGTCGAAGAGAAAGTCATACGCGTACGCAACGGCGTCGAGGTATCGCTCGACCGCAGCCGCCTTCTTCCACTTGTCGAGCCGGCGCCCCTCAATCCACGAGAGCTCGGCAAGGGCGTAGACCAAGTCCGCATCAGGCTGTTGACGCGCGGTCTTTTCCAAAGCTTCGAGAGTGTGCGGGACGTCGCGACGATAACGAGCCTCAAGGTCGTATCGCTTCAGCGTCTCGATCGTTCGCTCGCTCGGTTTGTCGAGCCCAGCGACGCTTCGCAGATAGGCCGAGTGAATTCGGTCGGCCTTGCTTGGTTGGATTTCGATGTCACCCCAGCCAAGCAGGGCGAGCGCTATTGTCCAGTGTGCGATCGGCAACATGGGCGAAAACTCCATCGACCCAACGTCGATCGGGGCTGGGGCCGGGTCGAGGCACATCTTACGCCTGGACTCAAAACGGTCAAGGTCGGGCTACAATTCCATCTCACTCGCAAGCTTGTTCTTGATTCGCCTGGCCAGGCCGTAGCCCGACGAAACAACGCCAAAGCGGTCGATCATGGCATAGGGACGAAGGTGACGCTGAGTTTCCTCAACCTGACGTTGAGTCGCCTCAACCTCATGAACGAGGTTCGCGCGTGCCATTTGCCAGGTACTCCGTTCCGACTCAATAAGCGACACCACCTGATTGAGACGATCAACCTCACGCGTAAGGTCATCGTGCATCCGATGAAGTTCCGCACGTTCGCCGCCGAAATTCTTGAGCTGCTGCTCAAAGGTAAGACGGTAGTTCTCGAACTGCTCGGTCTCGCGTTGCCAGGCTGTTTGAGCCAATTGAGACTGATGCACGCCCCATTCCCAGGCGGCTTTGGACGCAACAAAACGATTCCGCTCGTACTCCGTTTCGGCATGGCTGCGCCGGAGGGCGTCAACAACCGCTTCAAGTTCTGTTCGCATGTTCACAAGGTCGGATCGCTGGAAATTGTCGACCGCATTGACCGGGTTGCGGAACAGTTCGAGTTTGTCTCGCAAGTCGTCTCGCAGATAGAACCGGTTGACACCGTTGAATGCTGCGAAAATGTATCCGTGTTCGATGATTCGTTGTTCCCAGCCCTGATGGCAAGGAATCGAGGTCCGGGGCAGGGTCGATTCGATCACCAGGACCTTCGGTCGCCAGCTCGAAAGTGGAATCCCAGCTAGTACCGGCCCTTCATGCGCCTCAACATCGAGCGAAAGGAATTCGGGTTCGGGGATCGCAAACTCGGCGATCAGACTGGCCACGGACCGCACTTCAACCTGGCGCTCACTCACCTCGAAACCATTTCGGCGATGTTCTTGGGCAACGTCTCGATCAAGAGTCGAAAGCCCGATGTTCTCAACAACGTCGAAGAATGTGAGTTCGCCATCATGATCGGAAACGGCGACATTGAGATTTCGGTCTTCAGGCCGATGCGTCTCAAAGGCGTTGATCAGCTTGAGGTTTGGCTCGATACTCGTCCCGCGCCAACCTCGCTCATAAAAGAAAAACGTATTACTATCCCAGTGGGGATGACACGCACCAAGATCGATGAAGGTCCCGACCAAATCGCCAAAGACGCGATCGAGCAGGATATCTTCACCATTTTGTGCATACGAGACCCGAGGCACAAGACTTCGTGAGGTCGTCATCTCGAAGGTCCTAAATCCTCGGTCGATCAGGCCGAGGCGAGTGAAAAACTCTGGGTCAGGTAATCGTCAACGATCTGGTCGATGGGGCCATCGGCGATGATCCGCCCCTTATGCATCCAGAGGCCCCGCTCGCAAAGCTCGCGCAGCGCAGTCATATCATGTGAGACAATGACCACCACATTCGATCGATCCAACAGGCCCGTGATCCGAGCCTTGGCCTTGTCAACAAAGGCGGCATCGCCTGTACCTAGCGACTCGTCAATTAGAAGAATATCGGGCTCGATCTCGGTGGCGATCGCGAACGCCAGACGCATATACATGCCACTCGAATAATACTTCAAGGGCAGGTCGGCGAACTCGCGAAGTCCCGTAAACTCGAAAATCCCATCAACCTTCTTCTGCATCTCAACCTTGGAGATCCCCAGCATTGCGCCATTGAGCAAGATGTTTTCATTGCCCGAGAGTTCGGGATTGAACCCAGCCCCCATTTCGATCAATGGCGCGATCGATCCTCGGACACGGATCGACCCGCTGGTGGGTGGGTAGATCCGCGAGAGCAGTCGGAGTAGAGTGCTCTTGCCGGCTCCGTTTGAGCCAACAATGCCGATGCGTTCGCCTTTGGCAATCCGCAAGTTGATGTTGCTGAGTGCCCAGAACTCGGACGTTGGCGCTGGGCCAGAACGCCTCAAGATCAGGTCGAGAGCCGCTCGTTTGAGCGAATACTGCTTATCGAAGTAGCTGACAAACTTGAGCGAGATGTCGCGCAGTTCGACCAGAGGCTCGCCCTGCGCGACTCGCTTAGAGTCGAAAGACCAGCTTGTCCTCGTGGCACTTGAACGCGGCATAACCGACTCCCAGGCTCACCAACGCAACGCCGGCGGCCGCCAAAAACGTGGTCAGGTCGGGAAAACGGCCATCATAAATGATGACCTGAAAGAGGCGAATGAACGGGAAGACCGGGTTGAGCCAGAGCCGCCACTGTACCCGCTCGGGCAACCGGCTCAACTCGTACATGATCGGTGTCGCGAAGTACCATGCCTGAAGGAATACGGCGACCAGGTGGCCACAATCGCGGTAAAAGGTGTTCATCGTCGCGACGATCAGGCCGAGGCCCAACGTGAAGATCGCGAGCAACAACACCGCAACCGGCAAGAGTAGTAACGAGAATGAAAGCTTCGCACCCAGCGGGATCAACAAGACAAACAGCGCTGCCATCGACAGGATGAATGTTGTCAAATTGATCAAGAGCTTGGTCAGCGGGAAGATCAGTTTGGGAAGGTAGATCTTTCGGATCAATCCTTCACTCGCAATGATGCAGAATGCGCTTTCCGTCACGCTGTTTGAGAGGAAGCCCCAGGGGACCATCCCAGCGAACAGGTAGACCGCGTACAACTTATTGTCGACCCCGAAGACCTGAGAGAAGACCAACGACATCGTGGTCATCATCAAGATCGGGTTCAGGAGGGTCCAGAAGAAACCGAGTACCGACCTCTGGTAGCGGACACGAAGCTCCTGGCTGACCATGTTCTGGATGACTGGCCAGAACCTCGTCAGTTGGCTACGGTCGTCCGCCACGATCGACGCCCATCGCCAGGCGAGTCGGGGCGGCTTAGGCTGAGGGAAGTACTCGGTATGGGGAACCGAGACACCTGTGCGAGTCGTCATCGTTCCGGCTCTTCCCTGAACCTGTGAAGCAATCTCAGCGCCGACCGATCCATGGCCGGCACTCATCCGAGGCGGGATGTTACGCCAAACACCCAAAACCGAAAAGCCCAACCCTCTTCGGGAATTTTCCAGAAATTCTTACCGCTTCGCCACAAAGTTGGATTGAATGGGTTCCTCGGTGCAGATTGAGGGTGTCCGCTGCCAAACCGGAGGCTTTGCGATGTCGGGCCAGCTCAGTCGTTCGGTCATCCAAGATCTCGAAACCCTCTTCGAGCGAGGCTGCGAGACTGGCCTCTCCGACGCTGATCTTGTCGATCGATTCGTTCGAAATCGGGATGAAGCGGCGTTCCGAGCAATCGTCACCATTCACGGCCCCATGGTTCTGGGCGTCTGCAGACGCATCCTTTCTCGCCCGGAGGATGTGGACGACGCAGTGCAGGCCACCTTCCTCGTGTTTATCCAGAATGCCAGGAGCTTGCGTGACCCTCATGGCGTGGGTGGATGGCTGCATGGAGTCGCGGTCAAGGTTGCGGCGCGTTGCCGGCGACAGGTCGGTCGGAGTCCCGACCTCGAGCGGCTGGCGGTTCGGACTGCGACGTCAGCCCCCGATCTCGAAGCGATCGCAATTGTTGATGAGGAATTGAGTCGACTCCCAGCGATCTATCGCGACCCGATCGTGCTTTGCCACGTTGAGGGGCACACTCACGACCAAGCGGCTCTCCAACTCGGTTGGCCGGTGGGAACGGTCCGGAGTCGGCTGGCACGCGGTCGAGATCGACTCCGAATCCGGCTGACTCGGCGGGGACTCGCTCCCTCGGTCAGTCTGCCGATCGTCGCATGTCCGAGCGTGCCCAGGGAACTCATTGACAAGATCCTCTCCCTTTTCGTGAACACCACTTCACTCGCCCCACACCTACTCTCTCTGAGTCACGGAGTTGTTACGACCATGATGATGACATCACTCGTCCGTTCAAGTGTGATTGTGCTGGGTATCGCCGTCGGGATCGGTGGGGGCGCACTCATCGTTGCCGGCCCGTTCAAGAAGGGTGAGGGGCAAGAGCCGAGTCAGAACACTCCCAAGAAAACAGAAGCCCCGAGTGAAACCTTGACCCCATTCTCGGGAGGCTTCAGGGCCACGAAAACTGGTGATGGAGCTATTGCACCCACACGGAGTTCCCAGGGGGGCGGAGAGAGTTCCCAGGGGGTCGGAGGAAGTAGCGGCACCATTCCAGAAGCGGGCGGGAGCTTCAGTCGTACTACTACTACGTCGGGAACCCAGGTCAACGGACCGCACGAGATCGACATCCGGATCAAGAATGCAATACTGACGCTCGCTCGCGTGAAACAACTGAGCAAGGTCGCACTGACTTCCGACGAGAGTGTACTCAAGCAAGAATTCGAGCTAGATATGGTGCATGCCGTGCTCGCTCGGGAACTTGAAGCCGCCCAAGACGAGGTCGACCGACTCGAGTCAGAACTCGACTATAAACTGAGTCAAGTGGAACTGGCCGAGGCTCGTTTGGCTGAGCCCGCAGCCTATGTGGCTATGAATACACGACTGAATACAAATAAACCCAACACGATGAGTCCCGAAGAGATTGCCAAAGCAGACGGTGAATTGCAGATTGCCCAGGCGGGGATCAAGGTGGCAAAAGCGGATCTCGCAAGGACGGCAGTCGCGATCAGACAGGCCAATCGAAGGGCCTTTCAACTCAAAGCCATTCAGACTAAATACGCATCGGAGGACAAGAAGGACCTGGCCAATCCCATCGCCAAGCCTTGAACCGATCGTGGTGAACACCGTCAATCGTGAACCTCTTCGTTCGGGAGAAGGTTCGGACTCTGGGAACATGTTAGGATCAAGGTCTAACGATCAACCTGACATGCCCAGAGGCGGACTCGTTCCATGCGAGATTACCTTGCGATTCTCTGCGGAATTGCTTCATATGCAAATCTTGCAAGCGTGATTATGTTCTTATGCATAGATTGCTTCGCCGAGGCTTCTCCTCCACCGCGAGTCGCGTCACAAGCCGATCAGGCCGGACAGCAGGTCACCCCGGTGGGGGCTCTTCCCCCTTCGGGTGGCGGAGGTCTCATTAGATCCAGCCCAGGTGGTGATATGTTGGTGGGGAAAGTCCCCTCATCGTTTGAGATGAACATCCGATTGCGGCGCGCTGTGGCAAATCGGGACCTCATTCGCTCGCGGAACAAAACCGGCCCGAACATTCCCGAGGAAGTTGTGCTCGCAGAGATGGATGTCGACCTCCTTGAAGCCCAGCTCGAAGAGTTTTATCAGACGGCTGAAGATTCGCTGGAGTGGCTCAAAGCTCAAGCCCAGGTGAACACCTCTGAGGTCAAGCTCGAGACCGTAAAGGTGGAATTCATCCAAGGCCGTGAATCACTTCAGGAGCTGCTCAATAAGAAGAAGCCCGGTTCTGCCAGCTACCAACTGTATGAAATCAAGTTTGAATATCGAGTAGCTCAAGCGGACTTGGAACTCAAGCAGTCGCGTCTTGTGCAGACCAATATTCATGTCAAACAACTTGAGCGGAGGGCGTCGGAACTCGCCAAGCTTCGGTCGGAATATTTCAAGAAACCGAGGCGAACCGAGGCCGAGCCCAAGGTCGGCGATGCCTCTCCCGCCAAATGAGAGTGAGAATTAACCATCAATCGTTGTCAGGGTGGCGATTCAGAGATCGGCCCACAGCTCGGGTCGCCAGTCGGACCTTTTGATCCGTTGTCGAATGCTTCAAATACGAGGCTTTAAGAGCAGAGAGCCAGCGGATCTCGCGCCCTTCGTAACTCACGACCACTCGAGTGAGAACGGGGCCTGGGATGGCCAA
>JANXSX010000201.1 GCA_025356475.1 Isosphaeraceae bacterium
CGGAGGATCGGGTTTTTATTGCGACCATGGAATCTGGTAACATGCCGAATAGTAGACAAAAAGCCGAAATTGAGGGATTGATGCCATGGCATCAAAAAGGTCTTCGGTCAACGACGATTGGCAAGACTTCGAGAGGATGATCCAAAGGTTCGAGACAGCCCTCGCGCCGCTGGGGACGGTAGTTCAGCACAACATCAAGGTTCACGACTTCCAGAGCGAGGAACCGCGACAGATTGATTTGTCCATACAATATCCACGTGAAGGCCAGCCGAGGTTGGTAACGGTGGAGTGCCGTAAGCGGAAAACGAAATCGGACGTCCAATGGATCGATCTCCTAGTCGCGAAGCGGGCTGCCATCAGAGCAGATCGAACCATCGCGGTCTGCTTCAAGGGACTCTCTGCTCCGGCCCTCAAGAAAGCGCAAGCGACAGGGATCGAAGTTCGAAACATCCTAGAAATCACACCGGAAGAGATATCGTCCTGGTGCGAGGTTCGGCACATGCTCTATGTCCCACCCTCGCTCACGGCTGCCCGGATTCACTTGTTCGATGATCGACTGGAGTACATCAATCCAGAAGATTTCATCGCCGCAACGCACTGCACTCTCGCCAAACTAGGAAATGATGCTCCGGTTGTCTTCATTGAAGGAAAAGGAGCTTCACTTAATGATATTATAATGTCTTATCAAAACACCTTTCGAGACACAAAGGAAGACATTCACTACGGGGTTGCCTATGACGGCAAGCCCGTCTTGAAAGTTTTGCACTTTCAGGTCGATCCGACTCTGCATCTGGTAAAGACGAAGAAGGGGCCGAGGAGGGTTGCGTTCGCTCTCTTGGCGGTGTGGGTCAAGCTGGAAGTTCAGAAGGTCGAACCCGAAATCCACTTCGAATACTCGACCCCTGACGGATCACTGGCCAAGGGTGTCGAGTTTCGCGCGGAAGGGGAGAAGGCTATCGCTGCCACACTCTGCAAGACGGAGGAAGGCAAAATGAAACTCACAGTCGGGTTAGGGCATCAAGTGTCGAGGAAGCCACATAGGAGGCGCAAGGCCAATTGAGATGGATTGGGATATTATCCCTCTTCCCGCTCCGGCCAATGGAAGGCGAGGCCGTTCCGCAGGATGATTTTCGCGTCTGGCTGGTAAATTACAACCGTTTGCGCCTATAGCGTAGTTCCATCTTGTTTAACACAACAGACACGCTTTGGTAGCTTGATAACGTCCAATGGCTGCGGCTCGAACAGGTGGAGGCTGTCGGGGTGGATGAAGAATTTGCCTAACGCTCGGCAGTTGGTGCGCGCATGCAGATTCCTCTGGAGTTGCTCAAGGCCTCCAGGACACCCCGAACTACCAGTTCAGGGCGTAGATTGCCTTTCCAGACAGCGATCTTTACCCAAATTCGCGCACCAACTGCCGAGCACCAGGCAATTTTCCACGCCTTGGCCGTCCGGATCGATAACGGCTGGGGTAGCTTTATCGTGGTCAGCCGCAAGAATCTTCAAGAATTATGGAATGATGGCTGTGGCTCTGAGAACGAAAAATCAGGCGACCTGCAGCTTCGAATCAAGTTTCGCCGGGAAACGGCCATCGTGGGGGAAGGAGGAGAGCAGGGCCTAAAATTCACGGCTCATTGCGGAGAGTTCAATCTCACGGAGTACATCAACGCCTGGGAAAGCCTACCACCGCTCAGTCCGCTCGCCCCTCTCGACTAACAATAAGGGGGTCAGGGTGGACATCCTGGAGATACCGCAGACCAGATCCGCAGTGTCGATCCGAAGCAGCCTCAAGCCTGAACGAGGTCACCAGGCTGGACGAAGACGAGCGTTCGAGCGGTGTCATCTTCAATGAGTGCGTAGCCCAACTGTTCGAGGTCTTGGAACTTTAGGCCGGTGAGGGTTGGCACAACCTCACGCGCCAAATCCTCGAAGCTGCCATAAGTGGACAACAAGTCCTGAAACGTCTCAAAATTGATCGAAACGGTGACGTCCGTCCCTTTCGTATCGGGAAATGCAGACTGGATCATAGAACGGCTTAAGGGATGCAGCCCCAGGACTAGGCCGCTCGATCTCCGTGCTACCTGAATAATGATAGGCCCCATCGGTCCTTCCGATGGCGGGGCAGCTACCTCAACAACACTCCAGGCATTGTCGCGTGTGCGTTTTTTCAGCTCGTTAGCAAAGGTCTGAGCCTTCTCCCGAGACTCCCAAACGTACAACCAGCGACGCCCGGTCCCTGGTTCGGGAGCGCGTGGCAATTTCCCCAGGTCAACTTCCTTTTGCCTGAGCAATCGGGCGTATGCCTCGAACTCGGCATCTTTGGTGCCGCCATCGTTGCGGCTGACAGTGAAAGCCACCTAAGCACCTCTTGCGATGTCGAACATACATTTACTATACTCCGAAGCGTCTAATGGGAGAACCCCGTGAGGTCTTGAACCTCTCAACTCTGGGGTAAGACTTGATCCGTGTCCCTTCCTAATCCACTCTTCAACTTCTGGATAAGAAGGGGTTATGATCCTTCCATGCCCTCACGAAAAGTCGCAATCGCTGTCCCATCACGTCGTCTGATTTCTGATTTAACAAATGCTTGGATCTCGCCAGATCGTCGACGAGAGCGTCGGGCGAGCAGGGGCGGGCCATGAGTGACGTCGATCCCATCAAGGCCTCGGCCGCACGCGCTGCGGCGGCTCTTGTGCAACCGGGAATGGTTGTTGGACTCGGTACAGGAACCACTGCGTCCCAGATGGTTCTGTATCTGGGCGACCGAGTTCGATACGAGGGGCTCTCGTTCATCGGTGTCCCCACCAGTCTTGAGACTGCGGAACTCGCCGGTCAGGCGGGGATCACCCTTCGTGACCTGGACGACTTCGACACGCTCGACCTGAACATCGATGGAGCCGACGAGGTTGATCCGTCGTTCCGGATGATCAAGGGGCGAGGTGGAGCCCTGCTCCGCGAGAAGCTTGTCGCCCGAGCCGCCCGGCGGCGTATCACGATGATTGGACCCGAGAAGCGTGTTGAACACTTGGGGGTCTGCATCCCCATTCCTGTGGAAGTCAGCCCGTTCGGACTAAAACACGTGGAACGCGACCTTCAACGACTCGGCGCGACCACCAGCGTGCGGCGTCGAGCCACGAGTTCCGTCTATCGAACCGATGGCGGTCACTGCATCATTGATTGCCTGTTCGCCACACCCCAGGAGCCTGAGATCCTTGACACTAGGCTCCAAGGTATTGTCGGGGTTTTTGAGACAGGCCTCTTCCTGGGGCTTTGCGACCTGTTGATCGTCGGCCATGCGGACCAGGCGGAAATGATCGAACGGCAGAGTTGAGGCTGTTCGATCGCCAGATCCGAATTCCGTTGCGTGTCGGGCTGCTCAGTATGAGTCGTGTGATGTTCCACGTGAAACAGTTTCGGAGGGGGGCATGGGCCACTCGCCGGTCGCTCCAAGTCGGGCTTTGACCTCTTCGAGGATCTCGGCGGTCTTGCTCGCCCCGACTCGTTCGCAGCCGAGATCCACGACCGCGATCAGTTGATCGAGGTTGCGGATACCCCCCGCAGCCTTCACCTTGACATGGGTAGGGGAGGCCTTGCGCATCAACTTCAAGTCGTCGTGGGTTGCGCCACCGGTCCCGTAGCCGGTGGACGTCTTGACGTAGTCGGCGTTGACCTCGCCACAGATCTGGCAGAGCTTCTCAATATGAGCGGCACTCAGGTAGCAATTCTCGAAGATCACTTTCACAAGTGCTCCGCCGTCATGGGCGACCTTCACTACGGCGGCAATGTCGTTTCGGACGGCATCCCAATCGCCTCCGAGCGCCTGGCCGATGTTGATCACCATGTCGAGTTCGGTCGCTCCGTCCGCCATCGCTTGCTGAGCTTCAAAGACCTTCATAGCCGTGCTATGCCCGCCGTGCGGAAATCCGATCGTCGTCCCCACGACGACGGTCGAGCCTTTAAGGATCTGGGCGGCAAGCTTCACGGCGTGGGGTTTAATACAGACGCTAGCGACGTCGTACTGGAGTGCAAGGCGACATCCCGCCGCGAGTTCAGCCAGTGTGAGGGCAGGGCCGAGCAATGAGTGATCAATCTTCTTGGCGACCGCTTCGTAGGTGAGTTCCATTGCGAGAGTACCTCAAAAAATCAAGCTAATCGTGGGGAGATGGGTCGTTCGGTCGGCATCCCTTCGCCTCTCTGTGTGCATTCTCAGCGGACCGAGGAGAGGGGTTGCTGGACGAGCTTCGCCGAAATCGGCAATGTGATTGGACGACGATGCGCCAGGTTGGGGCGGAACATCATCAAGAGTAAGATTGGCAGATATAAGAGGACGAGGGTTCCCCCTTCGTCAATATACCAGAATTGACTGGCTACGAGGAGCGCAGCGGAGAGAGCGATCAGCTCGCCGAGATTCTTCTCGGTCGGCCAGACGGAAGAGAGGGTGACCAAGGCGAGATAGGCAATCAAGACGGGAAGACGGTAGCTCACGTCGATATCCGCCCAGAAGCTCCCTGAAGGAGGGGCGATTGCTGATGGGACGAGGCCCGCCTCGGCCAAGCTTCGAGCCCCGAGGGCTCTCGCCCACTCCGCGACCATCGGCACCATTTGCCCGAGTGCGACGCAGATCACCAAGGTGAGAAACGCCACCCCCAGGAATCGCCAGCCCCCGCGACCTCGATAGAATCCTGCCCAGAGGGGGATCAAGCCCACACACGCCGGCATCCAGCCCGCCGCGAGTCCGATCAGGACTGATGCCGCGATCGGACTCTTATAGACCAGGATCGCGGTCACAATCAGAGCTGCTGGGAGGACCTGTCCAGGATCAACGAGCGCAATTCTGGTATAGGGAGAGATCAGATAACTCGCCGCCACCGCAAGCCCTGAGATCGGTCGATCATAATGTCGCCAACCCACCGCGACTAATGCGGCCACGAGGCCAATGTGCGCCAGGACCGCGAGTGCCCGAGCTAAGATTTGATGCGGGCGGGAATCCTTCGCCAGCGACTCGGGCAGGGGGGTGTGTTTCAAAATCACCCCGACCGTGCTCTTCGCCTCCTCCGGGAGTGTCGGG
>JANXSX010000202.1 GCA_025356475.1 Isosphaeraceae bacterium
ATCGCTAGTCTGGGGCGGATAGGAAGAATGGGGACGATTAACTACAGCTTACTGCCCAATGACTTTACGGGGCCAAGAGTGTCGATTTTCCCATTAATCTTGTTCTATGAATGTGGACAGGCGTTCAAATTTGTCGGTGACGTCCGTATTGACTTCAAGGAACAACACCCAGAATCGGGCGAATGATTTGAATCTAGCGGTCATAACGCCGATAAGTAAGATTGATTGTATCTGGCATTTCGATGTGTCGCCTCGAATTCATGGATGAAAAATGCCATAAGTGTCAGGCACGCTCATAGAGATGACACGAAAACAAAGAAACAATGAAAGATCGATATGATTACCTCCGCCGAAGCAATGCGAATGCTCATCGTAGCCCATTTCAAGGGCGATGAGTCCGCATTTCGAAAGGCGGCCGAGGAATACATTGAAGGGGAGCGGCGGAAGAATCATCATGTTTTGGCCAACGACTTAGAGCGAGTCCTCTCCAATACGAATGGCTCCCACAAGTCACGGACGGAAGTCCTTTCGCTACTTGGGATGACTAACGGAAACGTCCCAAAAGATAAGGACCGTGATGTCGTCTTAGTGGATATTTGTGACCCGAGTCGTGAACTTTCAGGCCTTATACTTGCCGACGACGTCCGTCGAACCATAGACCGTTTAGTTTTTGAACGGCGAGGGTCCGAGCTACTGGGCACATATGGTATACGGCCCGCCGGAAAGCTCCTCTTCTGTGGTCCCCCTGGGTGCGGAAAGACCGTGGCTGCTGAGGCACTGGCCAGGGAGCTGTATTTACCCCTGGCTACCGTGCGGTTCGACGCCGTAGTCTCGTCCTATCTTGGGGAGACGGCTGCTAATATTCGCAAAGTATTCGACTTCGCTCGAACACGACCAATGGTCCTTTTTTTCGATGAATTTGATGCCATAGGAAAACATAGGACGGCAGAGGACGAGCACGGGGAATTGAAGCGTGTGGTCAACTCGTTCTTGCAACTCCTAGACAGCTTCAAGAGTGAAACTCTCACCATTGCCGCGACGAATCATCAGGGGTTGCTTGACCCGGCTCTCTGGCGACGGTTTGATGAGATTCTCTATTTCCCCAAACCCGACTCAAAGCAGATCCTTGACCACTTAACGCGATTGTTTCGTCAGATAGGCCTATCGCACGCCATTAAGCTCGACCACGTAGCGAAGTCGCTGGTGGGTATGACCCATGCCGATGTTGAGAGGCTAGCCGTAGACGCCATCAAGCAGACCATTCTGAGCAGTCGAGAGGTGGTCGAACCAGACGCCTTGCAAGAGGCCGTTGAGCGGCAGCGGGCGAGGATTCAGGTCACGGAGCAAAGTCAACGAGGGGATGGTCTTGAACCTTCCCTTAAACCGAATCGACGGGGAATTAAGTAACAGCAATGCCGCATCACCCTGAAGATAAGCGCTATCCTCACCTTTCTCTGATCCGTGAAGAGGGAACGACGGACCGGCGGAGGGCTACTCCACCGCCACCCCAGGATTTCAACCGAGGGGGACGCGAGACCTTTGGCCCCCTCATAAAATCAGAAATTAACCGACTTGAAGATGAGGCGAAACATAAGCCTCCACCGGCGCAAGGGATTCAGCCCCATCTTGTCTTTCGTGTCCCCGTAGCTCCGAGGACTTCAGTCGTCGACCTCACTCGCCTGTTGCAGAAACTCGGCCTGACCGTAGTCAGCATTGAGAACGATGGGGCCGTAATCGCTTTCCGAGACGAGATCAACCTCGACGAATTCAAAAAAGCAGTTAATGGTTATCAGCGTGGACCAGTCGATGGCATCAACCCTAAAACAAATCTTCCCTACAAGCGTACAAAGTACGATGTCCTTGAGATTATCGAAGCGAAAGAGATGCGCCTGTGGGGGCGGGTTGACCGGATAGGCTCACGGCTCGCAAAGTTAATTGGCGAGAAAGGTGAGCACATCGATTTGAAGGCTCTACATGTGCTCGATGTAGACCTCTGGCATCGGGGAACAAAGGCATTAGCTTGTGAATCGATTTCTGAGTTGCAACAACTCATCCGAGGCGGAGAACAACACGGCGAGAAGCTGTCGGACTCATTCGTCGGAGAGATGCTCTGCCTCGCAAGGGTCACTGTGAACGGCAAGAAGCTCGGGCGGCTTCTCGAAATGGATGTAGTCGCCGAAGTGGATTTGCCGCCGCAACCCGTCTTCGATAGTTACACGGCCTCTCAGACAACACCTCGTGACTTTCCAATACCACCAAAACCTGCTCCCGATGGTCCTCGAGTCTGCATCCTCGATAGCGGCATCAGCTCAGGACATAGGCTTCTGGCAAATAATGTGGGACATGAGGAGGCTATCTTAACAGCCATTTCTTCTCCCGCCGATGCCCACGGACACGGAACAATGGTAGGTGGCCTCGCTGTCTTCGGTAATGTCCGTGCGAACTACGAAGCGGGGTATTTCGCTTCGCCAGTCACGCTCTACAGTGCGAGAGTGTTGAATGACGAAAATCGATTTGATGATGAAAAGCGAATCATTACACAAATGCACGCAGCAATTAGCATATTTAAGAAAGAACCATACAATTGCCGAGTCTTCAATATCTCTCTCGGGTGTCAAGAACCGCTTCTAACAGATTCGAACAAACGCCAAGGATCTTGGGCGGAAGAATTAGACATCATTGCACGTGATCTCAAGGTTCTACTCGTAGTTTCCGCTGGAAACCACGATGCCTCACGTGCGAGCGAGAACTCCGATGCTGAGACGGCATTGGTGGGTTATCCCGAGTATCTCTTCAATCCTGTGGCTAGACTTTGCGACCCGGCAACCGCCGCCATTGCGATAACGGTTGGAGCTATTGCCGAGCATGACATTCCTGAGGTTAGACGGGGCGCTGGGAAAGATGACATTGTTCGGCCTGTAGCGAAGGCGAACGAGCCGACCCCTTCGACGCGCATTGGCCCTGGCATTAACGATGCAGTGAAGCCCGAGTTCGTCGATTATGGTGGCAACAATGTTTTTCAGGGTTTCGGCCAAGATCGGTACGCCCAAAAAACCGACCGTGCCGTTGCCGTGATGTCGTTCTCCCACAAACCAGCCGAAAACCTATTCGCCTACGATGTGGGAACAAGCTTCGCGGCCCCCCGAGTCGCTCACCTCGCCGCGTTACTCTGGCATCGCATTCGACGCGACTTCGGCCATGACCCGCACCCAAACCTTGTTAGAGCGGTCCTCGCAACAGCGACCGTTATGCCGAAGGCCACTTGCTCACTCATCAAAGACGAGAAGGGGGAAGAATATATATCTCGTGTTTGTGGTTATGGAATGGTCGACGCGGACTTGGCCCTGGAATCAGGAGATAGGAGAGTAACCCTTGTTGCTCAAGGAAGCATTAAGGTCGACACATTTCAACTCTTTCAAGTACCAGTTCCGAAAGAGTTTCAAGAGGATTCTCAATCAAAACGAATTGTCGTTGCTCTTGCGTTCGACCCCCCGGTACGTCGTCGTCGTGCTGAGTATTTAGGGATCGACATGTGCTGTAGCTTGTTTCGGAATAAAACGGTTTCTGAAATCACTGAAGCCTATCGCTCAATTAGCGCTGAGGAGCGGAAGAACAAAAGTGTACCAGGAGCAATCCAAGACTCCAGTAAGTGCAAGCTAGTTCCGGGATCGGCAGCCCTCGCAACAAGCACCCTCCAGCGAAGCGAGTGGGTATCACAAAGAAAGTTCAGTGCAAACGATACCTTCTACCTACTCATCAGAGCGGTTAGAAATTGGGCACCCATAGAAGTAACTGAACAAGACTTCGCAGTAGCCGTCACCCTCGAATCGAACGATCCAAATCTTTATCAGGTTATCCGAGAGCGAATTAAAGGTCGCCAGCGAAACCGAATTAAACAGTAATAATGCATCCAAGACGTTTCCGACAAAAGTCCTAATCGCTAGTCTGGGGCGGATAGGAAGAATGGGGACGATTAACTACAGCTTACTGCCCAATGACTTTACGGGGCCAAGAGTGTCGATTTTCCCATTAATCTTGTTCTATGAATGTG
>JANXSX010000203.1 GCA_025356475.1 Isosphaeraceae bacterium
TCATGTTATTCACGCACGAAATCCTGCGTGCGGCCTCGCGAGCGGCTTGGACAGCCGGGAGCAGGAGGGCGATGAGAACAGCGATGATGGCAATCACCACTAAAAGCTCAATCAGCGTGAAACCACGTACCCTCTTCATAAATTTGCCCCAATTGATTACATCTCGATTGAAAACATCCTTGCCAAACAGACAATCCTAGCCACTGGTTAAAAATGTGAGAGTCGTAATACTCTTACGTATTACGACTCTATTTCTCGTATTGAACTGCAAGCACGTGATGCATTAGCTTTCTTTGGATTCCAGCCAGGGCAGCAAGCTTACGGGGATAGAATAAGGGTTGATGGCTCGCGCGCGGTTAAAATAGTCCTTGGCCTGGACGAGTTCGCCGGCCGCACGCGAGATCATCCCGGCGTGGTAAAACAGCGTAGCGTCGTGTGTGCCCTTCGCCAAGGCCGACTTCAGGGCTGATTCAGCCTCTGGCAACATATCATGTTTGAAGCAGACCCAGGCCAGAGTGTCGTAGGCGTGAACGTCAGATCGCAGTTCGAGATCTTTGCGGGCTAACGTAAGAGCTTCTTCAAGGTCCCGATCATTGTCGGCGCAGAAGAGTGACCAGTGGCGGTCGTAGATGCGCGGGAACGAATGAGCCAGCTCTTTGAGGAGTTGATACTGCTGCTCCGCTTCTTTCTGCTGACCTAAGGCGGCGTGGGCATCCCCAAGGAGCTTGAGCACCTCTGGGTTCTGGGGGGCGATTGCGATCGCCTTGTCGCCCCAAGCGATCACGGTTTTCCAGTCGCCGCGAGCGGTTGCGGCTTCTGCCATCCCGGTCATCGCCCGGTAGTCGCGAGGGAAAATCCCGAGCGCGTCCTGACACTTCCGTTCACCCTCGTCGAGTTGACCCGAGTCAATCAGGGCATGGCCGATCATCGCGTGGTACCAGGCGACAGATTCGGCTGGCATGTCGGGCCGTTCGTCGGTGAGCCTCTGCGCCTGACGCATAAGGCTGAGGGACGACTCCGGCTTGCCGCTAATCTGGTCGAGGCGTGCACGTAAAGAGAAGTAGTTGAGATCATCCGAGTTGCGCGGGGAGTCGGCCAAGACCTGTTCCGCTCCGTCATAATCTCCTAACTCGATCAGGACATCGGCGACGAGGCGATTGGCCTCGGGGTCGTATGTAGCGGCAAGCCGAGCCTCCTTCAACGCCTCCGGGAAGCGGTGCTGCGCCAGAAGGCTGCGGGCCAGCCGGATCAATCCGGCGGCGTTGTTCCGGGGCAGGATTTTCAGCGACTGCCGGGCCGCCTTTTCAGCCTGAACGGCGTCAGCGATATCGCCTGTCTCACGCTGCCGAGAGAGATAAGCGCCGGCCAACTCACGCAGTTCGATGGCACCTTGCGAGTCACGCTCAGCCTGCGTCTTCCAGAACGCGATCGTCTTGTTGGCGAGATCCGGATCGTAAGGTTCACGATCGCTCGAGGCACATAGGTTCTCGGCTTTGAGTTCGTATCCCTGTAGTGACGTTGCTTCTGTCGGGAATCCCCGGCCGAGCAACTCGAGACCGGCCACGCCAGATACGGATAGCCCAAGAGCGGAAACGACGAGAAGAATGCGATTCCTATCGGTCATGACTTTTCCCCCACACGACAGACGGAGGCGGTCTGTGACCGCCTCCAGACCGCCGATGTACTCGGATGGTGAAAAACAACTCAGTGAGGTACACCAAGATATGGAAATGTGTTCAAAAAGTCGGTATGCGAGCCCACGTGATCGGTCGTGAACTGGACCTTCTCTTGACCATCGTCAGGAGCGAGCCCCAAGGCGGGAATCACGTTCCCAAAGATTGCCGACAGGTCGATATCAACGACGTCATCACGCAGGTCGCGCCCACCGAATTTGCTTCCGGTGAAACCACCGGTTTCGACGCCAAGGTAGGCGGCTTTGACACCTTTCACAGACAGGTCGGCCTTCATAACATCGGGCACTAACACCGTCGCCAACACGTTGCTGATGGCCGCCGAGCGTCCTGCGGGGAAGTTCATGAATGTGAGGATGTCGTTCTTGAGCTGGGCCGGGTCATCGGTCGGGTTGTTCTTGTTGTTGGTCTCATGACGTCGGGCCGTGACGGTAGCCAGAACCTCATTAATGGCCGGTCGGGCCAGTCGATCCTGCTGGGTGTAGAGGAAGTTGGGGCCGCCGGTTGGAAGACTCGTCGTCTCCCAGAGGTAGACCATTCCACCACCAAGCGCGGACCGGGGCAGCTCGACAATGATCGATAGCACGTTTAGGTTCGCCAAGAAATCTGACGCCGGGCTGCTATCGAAACCCGAACCCGCCGGGAAACCGCGGAACCCGTTAACCTGCGGGGTATCGGCCGCCATGATACTCGCAAAGTCAACCTGCACCCCTTGCAAAGGCGTCATTCGGTCGGGCAGGATCGCGAAAAATCGGTTGAGGTCAAAGAAGAATGGATCTGACCGGATGCCCGCGAACACCTGCATTCCGGCGACGGGTGAGAATGTTTGATTGATGGTGCCAGTCACCCCGGAGGGACGTCCGAATTTCGCTGTGGTACCAGTCGTGGCCGGAGCGCGCGGCCCGGAAATTACGACAGTCTGATTGGCACCGGTTCCGATGAACCTTGCCTGAATGACCAGGTCTTCCACATAATCACCCGTGATGTCCATCTTCATCTGATAGAGCACCTGTGGGTCGAACGAGGCGGTCTGGCCAGCGGGGATCAAACCATGCACGTCCATGACGATTACGACATTGTTGTCATTGGTCGGGCTGGGAAACATGAAGACATCCGTCATGTCCGCGCCAATGCGGTTATAGTTTTCGGCCGTGTCGGCATGGTCTGACGCCGTCAGGCGGAACGAAAAGAACACTGCGGGAATCAAGAGAAGTCCAGCAGCGAGAACGAGGGCTACACGCCTCCGCATAATTCGATCTCCTAATAAACATGAGTCGCAATGAGTATGAGACAACAGCGCGCGCTGATTCCTACAACCAAAACCTCGCCGGCTCACAAATCCCGAGAGTGTTGCAAAAAACACCCGCCCGGATTCATCGAATACCGCTGAGAGAGGTCGTCGGGGAGAGATTTAGGGTTAAAGTGTTCGGCTCACATGCTGGGCTTGCGCCGCTTGCTGAGAGCATGTCGCCCCATTAAACCCAGGGTGCCGAGGCCGATGAGCAGGAGGCTCGACGGTTCGGGAACGGTCGCAGGGGCAAGGATCGAGCCCGTGATGACCTTGCCGCTCCCATCGAAAGTTTGGAGCTGGTAAGGGACCAACACAGCAGCGAACGTGCTCGTGAATGAGAATGTCACGCTCGACCCAGGCTGGATATCAGTCGAGGGGTCCGACGAGACGAACGAGATGCTAGGGTCACCCGACGTATACAGTTTGAGGAAGCCGGTCGGTGCCGTGATCGACGCGATGGTTGCGCCCGTCGGGGTAATGACTCCTGATGTGGGCAAGATTGTGAGACTCAAGTCGAACTCGGCTATAGGCGATGTGCTGGAAGCAGTATCCGTCACGAGATAACTGTACAAAAACACTCCGCCACCTTGAGACGTGATAGTTGGCGTCACGGTCGCCGTGAAGTCGGCTAGGGCATTGCCTGAAGCCAAGCCGAATACGGACGCAATGCAGACGAACCTGAAGAATCCTAGCATTTTGTGATCTCCCTGGGGAATACGTAAAGCACATCATCGAAAGTTGTGTGTACGCGTTCACACTATGGTGATCTTAAAAACAAGAGGGCAGATGTGTTTTGGAGATGTCTTAGATGTCAGACACTCACCTATCACGCTCAGGAAGCCCCTGTTTTCGGCCATCCCGACCCGAGAACGCATACATTTTCCAGTAGGCTCACCCCGCGCGTAGTGTCAGGGGTGAACGACCTCGTTCATCGGCTAGAAAATAATATTTTGACCCGTAATGCAGACTCCTTGAAGTGAGAAAATCATTGACTACCGATCCAGCTCGTCCCGTCTTCGAGTCCCTTTTCAGTGAATGCATGAAGTACTGCCCAACGACGGCTTGGCGGGTTCATATTTTTCACGCATTTGGTTCAGTCCGCACTTTCGGAAGCAACTTCAATGCCACGCCCGGACTCATCGAAGCTAGATAAATGCCGATCCGTTCGGGACGATCGCAAGTGCCACACCAAACGATCTTCTCTCACGGAGCCGCCCATAACTCCAAGGCCTTCTCCCCAGTTCCACGGCGTGGTGCTCGCTCGCGGTCGTAGGACCGTTTACGTGCGGGTACGAGTCTCCAGATTGAGCAAGCAAGTTCCGATCGTGTTACACCGCAGCTCCCGGGGCACCGTGGCCGGTCGCCGATTTACGGTCTGGATCGGATCGCTCTGGGCAAATGGGCCAGCAAGCGTCGCGGTTGGACCACCGACACACTCAACCTCTATGGCATGTCGGTGGATCAGAGGTACAAGACACTCCTGACGACGTGGGGACTGGTCAGGCGTGTGATCCGCTTGCTACTGGTGGACGATCCGACGGGATGGGTGGCGTTTTCTTCTTGCACGGTCGTCGTTGAAAGATCACGCTTCGCGACTGCAAGCGGGTCGAGGGCGAGAGGAAGCAACAGGTGCAGTCCATGTAGGCGAGTATCGGCGCGTTCCACATGTGGATGTGAACATTTGCAATGACATAGGCCCGGACGTCGGGCCGGGCCGAGGGGAGGGGAGGGGAATTACTCCTGATGTTTGCTTCCCGAGGAACGGCTACCTCCTCAATCGGTGTCGTCGAAGGCTTACAAGTCGGGGTGGTCAGGGTGCCGTTTTCTTGAGGTGCTCATCGAACCAGGTGATGGCTTCTTTTCGGGCTCGGTCGCGGGCCTCGTAATAGATCCCGTAGTGCTTGATCGCCGGGATCGTCACGAGCTTTTTGACACCTGTGGCACGCTCGTGAGCGAGAATCGCGTGGTCCTTGTTGTCGTAAAGCTCTTCGTTCCCGGCGATAATAAAGAGCATTGCGCAATCCTTGCGGCGGCCGACGTCCTCGATTGGTGCGTACTGCATGAGCTTCTCCCAGATGGGTGGGCCGGTCATGTTCATGAATCGCGAGCCGGCTGGCGGGTAGCCGATCTCTCCCCGAGCGCGTGCGGTGGCCTGGCCGAAGGTGAGTTCCCGGGCCTTCGGTGATGCGATCGTCCAGCGCGAGTCCATTGCGCCGACCTGGCTGACAAACGCCTTCACGCGAGGGTCACGCGCAGCCACGTAAACCACGTGGCCGCCGGAGTAAGACGTCCCCCAAATGCCGATCCGTTCCGGGTCGCATTGCTTGTCGCCAACCGCCCAGTGGATCGCGTTCATGATGTCGGCGGTCTGGTCGATCGGGTCGACGACCTCGCGGATCTCCTTCACTTCGGCGATGAGCTTGCCGTCCTTCTTTTCGGGTTTGGCCCCGGCGAGGATCAGGCGTGAGTCGCTCTTGCCCCAACCCCGGTAGTCGAATGTGATTACGAGGTATCCGGCCTTCGCGAACACGATCGCGTCGGGGCGCAAAGTTTCGGCGATGCCGCCCCAACCGTGGCTCATGACGATTGTGGGCAGCTTCTTCCCCTCGGAATTCGCCGGCGCGAAGACTTCCGCCGACATGCGGGTCCCCTCACTGATGATATCGGTCGTGCGGAAGGTGACATCCTCGGGGGCGCGGAAGGCCGGCTTCGATTCCTGAGCGGACACCACGGTCGCTGTCAAGGGCAGGGGCAGGAGGAGCGCGACCCATGCGAATCGTCGGGAGAGAGACATCGAAATTCCTTGGGATGTGAGTGCAATGGTTTCGATCGACACGGTATTACTCATGGGGGCTAATCTTGGCGGTCTCGTTCCCCTCTGGGAGGCCGAAACAGCGAACGCTGCCAGTGTACTGCTTCGGGAAGAAACATTCGAACTCGCCAGGGCTCCAGAGCGTGTTGCCGCCGCCGATGTAGACCCGGCCTCGAGAAAGGGAGGGGCCCGCAAAAACCGGCCCGAGCTCAATCTCCTTGAGCACCGCGCCTGTCGTGGCGTCGAGGGCGATAAGTTTACCGCTGCCCACGGTTGTGAAGTACGCCACACCGTTGCCCAGTGCGATACCGGAGGCGACGACATCGCCGACGTCGCGGTACATCGGCTTGCCCGGCGTGCCCCCCATCTCGGCAATCTTGGGACGTTCGTGACGCCAGCGCTCGACGGTAAGGTCAACTGATGTTGCCGTGACTCGGCCCCCGGTCGGGACCTGACCGGGCGACGTCGGGCTCGCCTGTGAGCCGAGCCGCAAGGCGTCGATGCCGTTGGTGAAGACGGTCCGGCCGTCGGTCGCGCAGCCCGATTGCAGGCCTCCGATCGAGCTGGGTAGAGCCAGCACGCGCGGGTCGTGGTCGGCGGGCGGGTGTGTCGGCGGGCCGGTGTACAGCGGTGTGTGACCCACCACCTTGCCGTTGTCGCTCCTTAATATGTAGAAGCCGCCGTTCTTGCAGCCGACCCCCACTACCTTGGTCGCCGCGCCGCCGAGGTTGAGGGTGAGGACCTTCGGTGTGTCGCCGATCGATTGGTCTTTATACAGCCCGGTCTTTGGGTCGTAGGAGCACATCACATTGGTCCACGCGTCGCCCGGGTTGAGCTGCGTGTTCCATCTGCGAATGCCCGTGGCGGCATCGATCGCGACGACCGCGCAGGAGTCAGCCGTATGGAGGGCGGGGTTGTCGGGCGTCGGCTGTCGAGGGGCTGTGTTCACGTCGGTGCCGAAGAACAGGGTATTCGATTCAGGGTCGTACGACGGCGTAGACCATACGCTACTCGTCGCGGGGCCGTATTCGAACGTGTGCTTGCCCCAGGGTTCTTCGAGGACGACCGGCGGATCGAGCTTGTCCGGCTTCGGGCCGACGTCATGCTTCCAGACGACCTTTCCGCTCATTGGTTCCAGCGCCACGAGAAATCCTCGCCCGGTGCTGCCCTTATAGCTCGGGGTGCCGGCGAAGAGCTGTTCGAGCGTGCCGCCGCCGAAGACAACCTTGCCGTCGGCAATGACCGGCGAGGCCATTAGCACGTTGTTAAAGTGGGAGTCTGGGAACTTCGGGTCGCGGGTGTCGACCTTCCAACGCTCGGTACCGGTGCGGGCTTCGAGGCAGTACATCCAGCCTCCGGTGTCCGCAAAGTAGACGGCGTCGCCCGCCACCAACGCCGAGCCGAAGATGCCGGCGACCGACGCTGCGCCACGCAGCTTCCCGGTCACGGGAGCCCCGTCGGTCGGGGGCAGCACGGACCTGCGAGCCGGGTTCCGGTAGACCCAGCAAAGTGTGCCGTCAGCCGCGAGCTTGTAGAAGGCGGGGAAAGTGGCCGTGCCGAAGTAGACCTCCCCTGCGACCACGGCCGGCGTGGCGTGGACGACGCCAATCGGTTCCTTCGAGCCATCAGTCGGGAACCGCCACTTCTCGACGAGCGTCCCGACGTTCTTGGGCCCGAGCGTCGTCTCAGCCGGGTTGAACCGCCATCCGGCCGGGTCGTGGTTATAGGTCGGCCAGTCACCAGGAGTGACCAGTAAGGGGGATGCTCGCGCGACATCGGCTGCCGGCGCGGCTCCCTGCGACCACGCGTGTCCCCCTTGAGCGAACGCCGCGAAAGCGAGGACAACCAGGATCGGAATGCCATTCTTCATGTGAGCGAATCCTTCTTTGACGTCCGCGACAAAACCAATCGTTCGCCGACCTCATTTTTTCCGCTCAAGCCGATTGCGCAAGCACTCTTTGATCAATTTTCAATCGCCGGTCACCTCTCTTGGGTCGATGGCCCACGCGGATCGGGGCATTCAGACCCCGAGTTCAGGTTCAGCTCGCCTCATAACAACCAACCGCCCTGAAACCGCTCGACCAGCCGTAGGAACATCCTTTGCCACTAATTCCATGACAATAGCCGACTCTGGATCTGGGCTGAGTTATCGGAGCGGCCAAAGTCGATCACGGCGACCGCAGGCTTGCCGTCGAACGCGATCGCCTCGGCGTCGCCCCATCGCGGACCGTGTGGCGGTCGAAGAGATCGCGAAGGCCAAACGTTGGGCTATGGGTTTCATTAAGTAGGGGCCTGCGATACCACCGGCGCGCTTCGGAGCGGGTTTTTTGTCATCCGCTCGATCATGGTGCCTTTCCTCGTGCCGACAATTTGGCCGACACTCCATCGGAGACTCCCGAGTTCAGCCTCGCCAGGTCGATCGGTACGGCCCCGGACTTCAGTCCGATAATGGAGATTATGGTAATTCATGTCAAAATTTGAGGAATATATGGGCTGCGAGGTCACCGTGCGGAACTCACAGTGCCATTTACCTCCGAAGAAACCGTGCCAAATAGCGGGCAACTTAACAAGTGGCAGATATCATGCGTGGTCGGAAGGAAAACTCTAGTGGAAATCAAGAAATCGGAATCACCATCCAGATAATGGTTATTCCTGCGCAAGCCCTAAGCATGTTCAGGAATCGTTCCCCATTCGGGCACGCATGTAAGGTTTTCATGATACTTTGAGCATGGTTAATTTGATGTCACCGACAAATTTGAACGCCTGTCCACATTCATAGAACAAGATTAATGGGAAAATCGACACTCTTGGCCCCGTAAAGTCATTGGGCAGTAAGCTGTAGTTAATCGTCCCCATTCTTCCTATCCGCCCCAGACTAGCGAT
>JANXSX010000206.1 GCA_025356475.1 Isosphaeraceae bacterium
ACCGTTTATAACTTCGCTGAGGGCTTCAATACCTCCGGAAGTTATAGCTCGGCAGCGTTCACCGAGTCGAGCCTGACGATCTCCTTCTCAGCCGATGGAACGATCCTTTACGCAAGCGACAATGACGGTATCTGGCAATTCAAGACCACGGCGGACCTCGCAAGTTCGACGAGCGGTTCGATCGTCGGGCTTAACGATTTGCGATCCTTGGGCGTGCCCTACGAGGGACAAGACTCGGCTGTTGCGATCGTTGACACCGGTGTCGATGCTCAGACAACGGGCTTCCGAGGTCGGGTTTCGGTCGGAAAGAACTTGATCACCAACGGCTATGGCAACGATGATACGGCCTCCGGTACCGCGACCACGGCCGCAGGTGGAGCTGCAACCGGTGGTGCGACTGGTGGTGGCGGGATCATCGGTGGCGGCGGCGGTGCGGGCGGCGGTGGTGGTGGAAATGCCGGTGGAGGAAACGCCGGAGGGGGTGGTGGGACTGCCCTGAACTTCGCCAATAATGGTCACGGAACACTCGTTGCGGGTGTCGTCACCCAGTTCGTCCCACAGGCGACCATCCTACCGGTCAACATCTTCAATCCGTTCATCGCCGCAGTGACGACCAACGGCGGTGGCGGTGGCGGTGGCGGTGGCGGTGGCGGCGGTGGAGGTAATGCAGGCGGAGGCGGGAACACCGGGACCACCACGAACGGAATCACAACGAGTGATGCGGTCTATGGTGGTCTTGGCTACGTTGTCGCGAACCCGTTCGTGAAAGATCCGATCCGCCCCAATAAGGTCGACCGTGTCGTTGCAGTCACCTTGGCCTTCGGCTCACTTCAGACGTTCGATGCTGAGGGTTCCGCCTACCGGCAGTTCCCACAGATCGTGATCGCTTTCAAGAACCAGCTCAAGAAACTACGTGCTCTTGGAATCGCACCCATTGCTGCTGCCGGTCAGTTCGGAGCGCCTCTCAACTCCGGCGTGGGCGGTGGTAACGGAACGGGTGGTGGAGCCAATGGCGGAGGAGGCGGCGGAGGAGGCGGAACAGGTGGAGCCGGTGGCGGTGCCAATGGCGGTGGTGGTTCGGGGAGTAACAACGCCCGGAACACCCAGGTGGGTGATATCAATGGGATCGCCCTCCCTGCCATCTTGAATGAAGTCATCTCGGTGACCGGCACGATTCCGTTCCCTTACGTTGGAACGGCTGCCAGCACTCCGAACGATCCGACTTCGGGCGTTGCGCCTCGTCCCGCAGCTCCTTTCCTCGTCAACATTCCAGGCTATAACGCCGGGTCGACGGGCGGAACGAACGGCGGTGGCGGTGGAACGGGTGGTGCAGGTGGTGGTGCGGGTGGTGGTGGAGGTGGAGGAGCCGGTGGAGCGACCACGATCAATAGCACCGCATCGGCGGTCATCCAAGGCAACCTTGCCTTGTATAGCGACCGGTTGATCGCGGGTGCAAACCGAAACGTGACCACCGACTATGCCGCGCCTGCTGTCGATGTTCCAACCTACGCCAGGTTTTACAACACCAACGGCAACCAGGAACTGGTCTTCGATCAGGGCGGGACCTCGCTGGCCTCGGCAATCGTTACCGGTTCTTACGCTGTTGTTGCCTCCGCTCTCGACTACTGGATCAACATCGCGAAGACGGGGGTGACCTCCGACGCGTACCTGACCCAACCGGTCGGTGCGAGGACTTTGAACTTCGGCAATCTGCCGGCGGCAAAGAACTTCAGCACCTATACCAATACGGACGGGATCAACTCAATCCTGGCGTGGACTGCGGTGCCTGCCGTTGATCCGAATGACGCTCTGTCGTTGAACACTCCCCAGTATCTGTTCAACAGCCCGAGCTTCCGTTCCTACGCACGAATCGACCTGGGCAACGCGATCGCAGCGATCGAGGGCAAGGTCGCTCTCGATTACCTGATCGCCCACAACACTTTTGACATCGTTGATGCTAACAAGGACGGCCTGATCACCGCCCAAGAACTGCAGAACTTCGAGGATACCGCCTCGACGATCGGTCAGTCCGAAGCTGGTGCGATGGCTCGACTCTTGGGTGGCACAGCCAGACCGGTTGGCACACCGAAGGTCGCGATCGAAACGCCGACGACGATCACGTTCACTGGTCTGAATGAAGCCCCCGATCAGCCGGATGTCCTCCAGCGTCGGTTCAACTTCTTCGACTTCGTGGCCGATGGTCAGCTCAACGGGTCGGTCTCAATCGCTCAGTACAAGGTGCTTGCCAACAACATCCTGCCGAGCCCGACCTCGGGTGTGGTTGTCGATCGCCAGCGAGCCTCCGCAAATGGGTTCCTTGTCGATCCCAACGCTCAGCGGAACTTCCGAGAACTCCAGCACATCTCGCCCACGTATCAGTTCGTACCGGCGAGTGCTGTGAGGAACTACCGAGGCGTCTCGCCTGGGAAGTTCGGCGTCAACCGTGGCCAACTTCCGGGTACCACCCTTCCGACCTACGCCCTGTTCGACACCGCTCGGGCGTCGTCTACCAGAACGATCAAGATCAGGAAGGGTAAGACGACGGTCGGAGTCACAATCTCAAGTCCCAACCCGGGTACGACCACCGCCAAAGCGGCACCGCCCGCTACCGTGAAGGTCACCAACCGGACGGATACACCGACCGTGGGAACACTCGACAGTGCGATCCAGACTCTGGTGACGAGTGTGAACGGAACTCAGGCTACGACCAGCGTCGTCAGCAGTAAGAGTTACCAGATCACGCCAAGTGCTGTCACCACGGCGGTAGGAGCAGTTAAGCCTCAGCCGGCTGGCGATCTCCCCGTCTCCGTCCTCGTCCCCGTCACGACCCCATCCGGGCCGGTTGTTGCGAAGAAGAAGAAGTAAATTTCCTCGCGAACCTCGATAAGAGCTGACTTCCAACGACCGGGCTGATCCTACGGGATCAGGCCGGTCGTTTTCCGTTGAGGAGGGAATCTGGGTCGAGTCGTCATGACCCAATCTTGTAGAGGGGATCCACTGATGTTTCTAACAAACTCAAGTGAGTACGAAGCCGAGGAGATCGCGTTTGTTCTCAATACAGCGATCAGCGCCTTCCAGGCTGCCCAGGCGGAGACGCAGCGCGAACGTGATTCCTTGCCAACGCTCATCCATACCGGTTTTGGGGGCTGTGGGGCGTTTGGAGGCAATCGGTCCCTGATGATTGCCCTTCAAGTTGTGGCCGCTCGGGCCGCTGCGATCGTCGACGGTCTATCTTGTCGTGAATCTCTTCCGCGACCTCTTATCCGCCATCGCTGTTCGCTGCCTTCCTGGCCGTGTGCTCCATGCTCTCGGCCTTGAGCCCGACCCCTCAAGGAGGAGAACCGCCGATCTGGTATCCGTATGTGATCGGGCTTACGGGGATCATAGGCAGCTTACTCGGCGGAAGGATTCGGATGATCACCTCGTGCCGCAAGTAGGGCGATTGGTTTGAGCGATGGTCGAGGAAATCAAAAAAAGCCCTTCGCGTGTGATATCACTCACATGCAAAGGGCTTCATTATTCATCCCGGCTCCGGTGAGATCAAAGCGTGAAGTGGAACGTCTTGGACATGGACCGATAGATCCACCACGCGAGGGTCGAGGTTCCACCATCGATTTTGGCGAATCCTCGCAGGCCTGGCTGAAGGACGAGGTCACTATTGTCGATCGGGATGATGACCTCGTAGACGGCGGTCAGAGGCTTGGCTTGGCCGGTCTTTTCGTCCTGCTTTGTCGCAACCTCACCTCCTGCAGCGTTAGATAATTCCGGAGGAATCTCCTCACGATTCTTCTTAGCGATTTCAATGACCTGTGACCGGAAAGTCACTTCGCTATGCCCGTAGATCTTGATCCAAGCACGGCGGTCGGGCCTAACGAGGTCGATATCGCCCTGGTCGATAATCAGGTGGGCTTCGAGCTTCTTGGGATCGCCAATCTCGCAGAAGGGCTTGCCGGGCTTGAGCCACTGGCCGCGAGTTTCCCGGTGGGGTACACCCATCACCACCCCATCCCGACCCGCCACAAGCGTTAACTTGCCGATTTGCTCACTGACCTTGGCCATTGCTGGTTCGAGGTCGCGGGCCATCCGTTCGTTTTGGACCGTGAGGGCCCTGAACGATGGGTCGCTATTCATGCTGAAGTGTTGAGCAATCTTGAAGAAAGAATCATGTTCTTGCGTCAGTTCAAGCTGCTGGATCATCTTCTCTGGGTTTGAGAGGGTGGCCAGGATTTCCCCTTGTTTGACCGTGTCGCCGTCCTTCACCAGAAGGTCGATCAGCCGTCCTGGGACTTCAGCATAGACGATTTCCGGCTTTGCCGCTGTCAGAACGAGCGTACCTTGAACCCTCAATGGGGTGGGGATCGCCAAGACTGACACTACGATCGCTAGGAAAGCGACAGCGAAACTGGCTGCTCGCACCTTTTTCACTTTGCGCATCCTCCCAGGAGATCGTACAAATTTGATGATCTGGTACAACGGCATCATGATCAAAGGGATCAAGGAGCCGAGTGCTAACATGATACTGATGACCCGAAGCTTGTCGGGCAAGAACTTGTAGAGGAAGAACAAGATGCTAAAGGTGACTAACCAGCGATACAGGTAGCTGGCAATCGCATAGAAGACGAATAGGAACCGTCTCGACTTGGGCATATAACTCTGGACTGGGACTTCCAGTCCGAGCACTTTATCCTGGAAGAGATAAGTGAAGAACTGGGTCGACTTGATCCGCAAGTTGGGGATTTCAAGGTAGTCGGCAGTGACGTAATACCCATCATAACGGAGCAGAGGATTGGCATTGAACATGATCGTGTTCACCGAGCAGATGAACATGGTCGCGAGCATGAGGCTGTTGAGCAAGCCGGGCTCGCTGTTCCACCAAACAAAAGTAGCAATCGATGCCAGGAAGCACTCGACGTAGATGCCCGCCGCCGAGATCCAGATCCTGTGCCACTTATTGGGCAGCAACCAGCTATCGGTTACGTCGCAATACAGGGCCGGGGTCAGCACGAGGAAGAGCATGCCCATCTCGTGAACTTCGCCACCATAGTACTTCGCGGTCAACCCGTGGCCAAACTCGTGAATCACTTTCACGATCGCTAGACTGGCCCAGAAGTAGAAGATGGTGTTCCAGTTGAAGAAGCTCTGGAATTCGGGCAACTTCGCAGCAAACGTACTGTATTGGCTTGCCACCAAGGTGAGCGCGGCAATCATGGTGCCGACGCTGAATGTGATGAACCACGACGTGTAGATCCAGCGGAAATAGGGCAACATCCAGGTGAGGAGGCGTTCAGGATCCGCGATCGGGATCTTCAGATACAAGATGTTGGCAAAGAACTGCATGAACTGCTTCCACCGGCGCTTGTTCCGGCGAGCGATCAGCGCTTTGGCCTGGTCGGGGCTATCGATCTGAGCAATCCCCGCCTCGTGAAGCTGGGCGGTGAAGCGGATCAGGTCGTCGATCGAGATCGTTTGGGGACGGTACTTGCGTTCGAAGGCCCGTTTGACGTCTTGAAGGTTATTCTGCCCATTGAACTGTTGGAGCAAGAAGTATTCTTCGATCTTGAATCGATAGTACTTCAGAGCGATGGGATCTTTGATGACATAGTGGGTCATCCCCTCATAAAACTGCGGCTGGACGATCAGATCAGGTCGGAGCTTCACCTTTAGGTGCTCAGCCGCCTGGCCCATCGGAGTGGCCGAAGGATTCAGTGATGGTGCGGAACTCATCGTTCGCGGCCCTCCGGCATCGGTCGCTTAAGGTGATTCGTCTCCCCTCGTGCTCAGAGTGGGAGTTGATTGGGGCCGAGTTGTTCAAGTGTTTCGGGGGGGTAATACTGACCCCCCCGATCGGAGGAGAAGCAATGCTTAGCGAGGGAGCGGGGGAAGAGGCACGGGTCGAGCTCCTAAGGCTGGAGCCTGGGCTGAATCGCCACTAGCAACTGTGCCGACATCATTGACATAAATGGTGAGCACGCCCTTCATACCAGGCTCAAGCTCATGTTCCTTGTTGTCGAATTCGGCGTAGATTCGCTTAGCAGACTCAGCCACTGCTTGAAGCCGTGGATCGACAAAGCTAATTGTGCCCACAAACTTATGGCTGTCGATTGGACCGTTAGCGACGCGTGGATTGTCACCGGTTCGAGGTGAGAACTCACAACGCATGCCGACCTTCACACGTGAGGCATATTCGCGCTGGACGTAGAACTCGGCTCTAAGTCGATCGAGATCGCCGAGTTGGACGACTGGCTCGTTCGATCGAACGCTTTCGCCTTCGTTCTTCATCCGTTCAATGATAATGCCGTCAAATGGGGCGCGAATGATATGTTCTTCGACCATACGTTCGGCCATCTTGGCCTCGGCGGTGTCGATTGCGCGACGCTCAAGCGCGGAAACCAACTGAGCTTCCGCAACGTTGAGTTCGGCTTCCGCTTTGGCTCGTTCTTCAACGGAGACCATCCCAGGATTCTTGTCGGTCAGCCGCTTGTTGATCGCAACGACGGCAAGTGCCAGGTCCTTCTTAGCTTTGGCCTCGAGACCTGCTCCTTTCACTTCCGACTGAAGCTTCGACTTGGCCAAGGTGAGCTTGGCGATCTCATCATGGAGATAACCGATCGGCTTACCCTTCTCAACGGGCATGCCGATCTTCAGCTCCATGCGATCGATGACGCCTTCACGAAGCGCCGCAACATCGGACTTCTTGATCCACTGGATGGTGACGCTGTCATCGACCACAATCGTCTCGCTAGCCCGAGCCGCGCCCGGCTGTTGGGCGTTGAGGTGGACGAGACTGCTCGCCGAGACAGCAATCACGGCACCCGCAAAGATTCCGGCGGCTTTTCGCGAAAGGGGCATGGTGGAACTCCGAGAGAAGGCGAATCACTTGTGATGGACTGATCAAAATTACGACCAGCGTTGATTTGTGGAGCTCACTGCTGGAGGAACGGCCAGCGGAAGAGCACGGTCTCGTAGAAGACGTGAACGACGTCCCGAAGCAGGACATAGGCGAGCCGAGCTTGACCGCACTCAATTCGAGCCCGGACCTCAGCACCGGGGCGAAGGGCCTGATTCTGAACCAGGAAGGCATCACGGACCTGGTCACTGAATCCGACCGTGACCTTGACGTTGTGCTTCCCTTCTTCAAGTTCTGGCTTCATCGAGATTCGCTTCACATAGCCACGATACCGGTGCTCGGGATCGGTCGCGGAAACAAAGTAGCATTCGAGTTTTGAAAGCGCGGGCTTCTTACCCGAAGCAATATCCTCAGCCAGGCGACGCCGAGCATCAAGAATCGGCGCCATGTCGTCATCGGGGACTTTGACTTCAAGAGTCCACTCACCATCGGTTGCCGCGACCTGGATGAGTGGTTCACCAACTTCGACCGGCTTGCCGAGAAGCGTTTTGCGAACTTCCCAGGTTGTGACGATCCCATCCTGAGGTGCGGTCACCGAGAGGGAGTTGATCTGATCCTGGAGGATCTCGATCTGCTCACGAAGACTCCGGGCCTTATTTTTGGCCTCGGAAAGTTGACCCGCGACACGTTCTTTGTCGTTGGTTAACGTCTTCTTCCATTCGAGATCGAGATACTGAGACCGCGTCTCCGCCTCGGCCTGTTCTGCCATCTTGGCCCGGAGTTCGCGATCAAGTTCCTTGCTCGCCAACTTAACGAGTACGTCTCCCTGCGCGACCTTGTCACCATGATCGACCAGGACAGCCGTCACAATGGCTTGGTGGGGTGCATAGGTGTTGCGGCGATTCTCAGGGAGGAGCTGACCCCGCCCTTCGATCGTCAACTCCCAAGGAACAAAGCAGAGGATTGCAACCACGGTCGCGATGGCACCCAGGACCGCGAGGATCTTCGCGAGGGTCCTGCCCCGGAAGAACCGCCATGGCGAGCCAACCAGCTTCAGGAGCGGGATGAAGGCTTTGTCGGCTTCCGACGAGTTCCAGAGCGCTGTCGACGCGTGTCGCGAGACGACCTCGGTGCGTGCGTGTGAGTCGGTCGGGGCCATTTCGTCGCCGATCTGTTCGGCGACCAGTGCTCCAAAAACCACCTTGTCCTTGCTGATATCCGGTTCGGGCTTGTACAGCAGTGAAATGATCACCGCTTTCGCGCCAGACTCATCAACATACATTTCCAGGGCGTCGCGGATGTCAGGAGCAAACCCTTCGGTATTTCCCGTATAGACCAGATCCTCTCCCGATCGCATGACCACTTTGCAGAGCTTGGTCATCTCGCGGATCAAGTTCGCCCGCTGTTCGACGATTTCCTGGCCGCTCACTGCCTCAATCATCGGCCTGCCGCCGATCTTGAGACAGACGCTGAGCCGGTCGCAGCCTACGAGGCGCTTGCCGTCGTTCACGACCGCAAAGGCGGTTTCCTTGAGATTTAGCGACGAGTGGATGACGTGGGCAAAGCCTTCAAGCTGGTTCCACAACCGCTGCTGCGACATCATCTGTCGCATTTGCCGGTTCTTCATGTAGGTTGCAGCCAGGTCGCAGAGATCGCTCACGAACCGGAGCGTACTCTTCTGCGAGGCGGCTCGGCGGGTCGGATCCATCAGGATCTCAACCAGTCCAACAACCTGCTTGTCGACCACGAGCGGAGCGATGATCAGGGCGAATCCAGTCGGGTTCCCCGCGTTCGGAACCCCTTCAACAGCCGCCCCCGGCGGTATGATCTGGGCGGAACTCGCCTGCAACATGACACCTAGCAAGGCATCGTGCGCCTGCGGACGGACCCGTCCATCCATCAGGCCTGTGGCTTGAAAGCCCAGTTGTTGCTGGAGTTTGAGCGAGTTCCGAGCATCGAGCATCCACAATGCGCCACCTGATGCGGCGACTGCGGCGACGGCTCGATTGAGGAACTCGACGTGGAACTCAGCCGGTTGGATGTCCGACTCAGCGAGGTCGGCGATCTCAGCGACCAGCGCGCGGATCTGGTTCTTCGTTTGTTCGAGAAGTCCAGCGTCAATAGTTTCTTCCGCCATGGTGGTCCCGTCCCCGCGTGGAGGGTGTCGCCGTCCGAGTCAGCGTCAATGCAATCCGTTTCTAAGAATCCGGGGAGGCTCGTTCGTAACGGACCTTCCCCATGCAAACAACAGGACGCCCTTCCGATCGACCTTCCTGAAAAATCTGCAATTCCTTAATCGACGCCACGAGCGACTTGGCGGGAGTTATTCTCTGCTATAGACTTACGTCTCGTTACACATTTGGAGTCTCCACGAAATGGCCTCAACTGCCCTGGTTACCGGCGGCACGGGAATGCTGGGCAGCCACATCGCCGAACAGCTCGTCGCCGCAGGCACACGTGTCCGAGCCCTCGTCCGGCCCGGATCCGATGTTGGCTATCTCCAGCGTCTGGACGTCGACCTTGTTTATGGAAACCTCACAAACCCCGCCGATTGCCTGCGAGCCGTTGAAGGGGTCGACCATGTCTACCACTCTGCCGCCAAGGTCGGTGACTGGGGACGCTGGAATGAGTTTCAGACAGGTTGTCTTGACGCGACCGAGAACTTGGCTCAGGCTGCGTTGAAAGCGGGGACAGCTCGGTTCCTTCATATCAGTAGCACAAGCGCCTATGGTCACCCGACCGACCGGCCCGAGCCGATCGACGAGTCCGCAGAGATGGGCCAGAACGTCTGGTGGTGCGACCCTTATACCCAGAGCAAAATCGAGTCGGAAAAGATCCTCTGGAAGCTCGTAACGGAGCAGGCGTTGCCCCTCACGGTCATCCGCCCGAGCTGGCTCTATGGCGAACGAGATCGGACGACTGTCCCTCGTTTGCTCGACCGGCTTCGGCGCGGGCAGGTCCGGTTCGTGGGGCCTGGTGACAACCCCCTGAGTGCGATCCATGTGGGGTTGGTCGCTCAGGCAGCGATTCTCGCGGCCAACCACCCCCATGGACTGAACCAGGCCTTCAACATCACACACCAAGGGCCGATCACTCAGGCGGAGTTCCTGAATCTGTTCGCCTCGGCCTGCGGGGCCAATCCTGTGACTCGAAGTGTTCCCTATCGAGTGGTGTTTGCGGCAGCCACCCTCGTTGAGATGGTCGCCCGCTCCCGAGGTCGAAAATCGCCTCCTCTGATCACTCGATATGCAACTTGGCTGTTGGGGCGGCGATTGAGCTACTCAACCGTCAAGGCGGAGACACTCCTGGGCTGGCGGCCGGGGATCGGGTACGCCAAGAGCATCGAGCAGGCGGTAAGGTGGCACCTGGATCGCGAACAGGTGTCGCACGGAGTTTCAAGTCGGTAAAATACGGTCGAAGTCGGCGAGACCATTCGACGGGAGGATCTGAGATGTGGCAGGACATGCGTTTGGATTCGAATCGAAGAGCGTTCCTCAAGAGTGCCAGCTTGCTCTCAGCAGCGGCGATGGGGGCACCGGTCAGGGCTGCTCAACCCTCAAACCGTCTCAAAGTCGCCGCAGTGGTGACCGAGTTCTACTATCGAAGCCATGCTCATGTGATCCTCGAGAACTTTCTTGAGCCCTATTACTTCAATGGCCTGAAGACCGACTCCGGCTGCGAAGTCGTCAGTCTCTATGTCGATAAGTTCACCAGCAAAGATATGGCGCGTGAGGTTGCCAAGGAATACGGGATTCCGATCTTTCCGACTATCGCTGAGGCGTTGACCCTGGGTGGCAAGTCCCTGGCGGTTGATGCGGTCCTCTCGATCGGTGAGCACGGCGATTACCCCACTTCAGCCAAAGGGCAGGTTGAATACCCACGCAAACGATTCTTCGACGAGATTGTGGCGGTCTTTGAAAAGTCGGGCCGAGTCGCCCCAATCTTCAATGACAAGCACTTGTCCTATCGCTGGGACTGGGCGAAGGAGATGTTTGATACATCAATCAAACTGGGCATTCCCCTAATGGCAGGAAGCTCGGTCCCGCTGGCTGAGCGTCGCCCTGCCTTGGAGATCGCCAAGGGGGCCAAGATCGTGTCGGCGATCTCGATCCACGCGGGACCGATCGAGTCGTACGACTTCCATGGCCTTGAGGTCCTGCAATCGATGGTCGAAGGCCGATCCGGTGGAGAAACCGGTGTGGCCTCTGTCCAGTTCCTCCAGGGCGATTCGCTTTGGAAAGCGGCGGAAGACGGACTTTGGTCCATGAATCTCGCCAATGCGGCGATGGCTGCCGAGATTGGGCCAGGGGGGGCGACCATCTCGGAGATCGCCGCCCAAGGGAAGCTCGGTGGAGGATCGCCACACGGCATCCTGGTCAATTATAAGGATGGCTTGAAAGGATTGGTATTGAAGGTTGGGAACAAAGGGACGCGCTGGAACTTTGCCTGCGAAGTGGCGGGTGAGTCGGGCTCGCACGCAACCTCCTTTTACACAGGCCCCTGGGACAACCGCAACCTCTTCCGCGCACTCTCGCATGCGATCCAGCTCCACTTCCAAGCGAAGCGAGCCCCCTACCCTGTCGAGCGAACGTTGTTGACGTCCGGAATGCTCGATGCCGCAATGAGTTCGAGAGCCAACGCCGGCACACTTCAGACCACTCCTGAACTGGTTTTTGACTACGAACCCAGAGACTTTGCGAAGTGTCGAGAGATGGGCGCGACCTGGAAGATTCTCACCGAGACAACGCCCCAGCCCAAGGGCATCGACACATCGACACGAGGAAAGTGATTGATGGGACAGCCAGTAATGGTCGTCGATGCCTTTACCGACCGGCCGTTTGCGGGCAACCCCGCAGCGGTCTGTCTGCTCAACGGACCAACCGATGAGACTTGGATGCGTTTGGTTGCCAGGGAGATGAACCTGGCGGAGACAGCGTTCCTTGTCCCCGAGGCGGATGGATATCGACTACGCTGGCTGACACCGACCGTGGAAGTGGACCTCTGCGGACATGCCGTCACGTGCTGGCGAGGCGAAATCCTTCACCTTACTGCGTAAACCTCGTTTGATCCCTGGATGCATCATGAATCGACACTTGCATTTCGTAGCCCTGTTGTTTGTGCTCTTGGCGATCGGCGCTGATGAACCCAAGAAAGCCGATCCGATTGTCACTCAGCATGAGATCAAGCTCGGTGACCGAGTCCTCAAATACTCGGTCACCACTGGGATGATGCCCATTCAATCAAGCACCGGTGAAGTCGAGGCCAACATCTTCTACATGGCCTATGTCCGTGAAGGGACGACCGAGAGTTCAAAACGACCGTTGATGTTCTCATTCAATGGCGGACCCGGCTCGGCATCGGTTTGGCTACACTTAGGAGCATTGGGACCAAAACGGGTCGAGATGCCAGCGGGCGCTACGATCCCGGTCCCTCCGTACCGGCTGGTTGATAACCAGGAGACCTGGCTCGACTCGACCGATCTGGTCTTTATCGACCCTGTCGGCACAGGATATAGCCGCGCCGTGAAGCCGGAGCTGACCAAGAAGTTCCTTGGGCTTCGAGGCGACATCGATTCGGTCGGCGAGTTCATTCGTATGTATTTGACTCGGAACGATCGGTGGGTTTCACCACTCTACATGGTCGGCGAGAGTTACGGCACAACACGAGCGGCGGGTCTGGCGGGCTCGCTGATCGAGAAGGGGATCGCCTTCAACGGCGTGATTTTGGTTTCGTCGATCCTCAATTTCCAAACCACAGATTCTGGCAAGGGGAACGATCTCCCGTACCTGCTCTACTTGCCGACCTACACCGCGACCGCCTGGTATCATAAACAACTGACCCCGGACCATCAGGCCGATTTGCTCAAGACTCTGAATGAGGTCGAAACCTGGGCCAATAAGGAATATGTGAGCATCCTTGCTCGTGGCGATACTCTGACCGAGGCTGAACACAAAGCGGCTGCAGCCAAGCTCGCACTTTATACAGGGCTTGATGCTCAATTCATCAGCAATAGTCGGCTCCGTGTCGGCCCTTCGGCGTTCCGCAAGGAACTGCTTCGCGAACTCGACAAGACCGTCGGTCGCCTCGATAGCCGCTTCCTGGGGCATGACCCGTCTGCCGCGACCGCGTCTCCAGGCTTCGACCCAAGTATGGCCGCCATCCGGCCTGCCTATACCGCAACCTTTAACGACTACGTCCGTCGCGAGCTTGGATACAAGACCGATGTTCCTTATTACATCCTTGGCGAGGGCGTGGGTTCCTGGGATTACGGACCAGCGGGAAAAGGATACGCCGATACAAGCGACTCGCTCAGGATCGCCTTCGACCAGAACCCAGCGATGCGACTTTTCGTCGCTTCAGGCTATTACGACCTGGCAACGCCCTACTTTGCGACCGAGTATACCCTTGCTCATCTCGGCATCGATCCATCGCTCTCAAAACAGATCACTATCGAGGAATATCAGTCAGGTCACATGATGTATATTCACGGCCCATCCTTGGAGAAGCTGAAGCGAGATGTTGCGAAGTTTGTCGGGGGTGTTAATCCCTAAAGACTCGCGGCGGGAGGCTCTTTCACCCGGAGAATTTGGTGGAAGAGTGTCCGGGCACGCGCCCGATGCCCGGCTGCATCGTCTAAGAGTGATTTGACTGCGTCGGATGGGTCGGGGGCGTCATAACCCAAACGTCTCGCCAACCGGATCAACTCATCCTGACGCACCGGCCAGTCGCTGATACTGCGGTTTTGGACGATCCGCAATCGGGCTTCAACCTCACGGAGGAAGTCGTACGAGGCCCGGAGTTTGGTATGGTCGGCTGACGTGATCAAGCCATTCTTCCGAAGACTTGCAAGAGCATCCCAGGTGTTGGGATGAAGGATCTCAGGCTGCGCGGATGCATGAACGAGCTGAAGGTACTGGACGATAAACTCGATATCGACCAAGCCTCCGACACCCCGCTTCAAGTCGCTTGGGGGGGCCGACTCTTCAAGCCGTTCACGCATGATCACAACCTGCTCTGCAAGCTTCGCAGGGTCGACGGGGGCGGCCAAGATCTCATGGATCAGTTGGTTGACAACCTTGCCGAAGTCACCCGTCGAGTGGATGGGTCGCGCCCGGGTCAGTGCCATTCGCTCCCAAGGCTGCGCCGAGGCTGCGAAGTACTCGCGGAATTGGTGCAAGGAGACGACCAGCGGGCCTGAAATCCCGTGCGGTCTCAGGCGGATATCGGCATGATAGAGCGCACCCGCACCGCCGCCACCGAGCGAACGAATCATCCCTCGGACGACATCGCCGACGAACTGGGCATTTGCGATCGATCGCTCTGCCCCTTGGGTCTCACCGTCATCCTCATAGATGACGACCAGGTCGAGATCACTGTGATAATTGAGCTCGCGACCACCGAACTTGCCGAGCCCTAAAACGCACCAGCGGGATGCCTTTCCATCACTCCTTTTGGGTATCCCGTGACGGATCGATCGCCGCTCCCAGACGTCGCGAGCAACCTGGGCTACAATCGCTTCGGCGACATCCGCAAGTTCCCGGGTCACGTCGCGAATCGGCTCGCGACCCAGGATGTCCCTGACTCCGATTCGCACCCACTCCTTATTGCGAAACCCCGACAGGATCGGCGAAAGATCCTCAGCCCCTTTGCAAAGTTCGGCAAGCTCCGCACGAATCACCTTCGCGGACTGGGCCCGGTCGACGACCAAGGAATCCATCAGATCATCGATCATACCTGGGTTATTGATCAAGATCTCACTGAGAAATTGGCTACTGGCGCAAAGTTCGACATAGAGGCGTAGTGTCGGAGGATTGAAGTTAAAGAGTTCCCATAAGATGGTCTTCGCACCGAGGGAGGCCGACACCTTTTCAAGGTTCGTGAGGGCCATGTCTGGATCTGCGGCACTCCCTACAGCTTGGAGGAGTCGAGGAGCGATGGCAGCCAGGAAGTGCCGACATCTTGGCTGGGAGAGGAACGGAGTATCTTCACGCGCAAGTGCTAGTAAGTTCTCATATGCGAGGACCCGATCACGGAACGGATACCGTCCTAAAGCTGCCTCGATTTGTTCGTCGGAAGGTTCGGGGTCGAGTACCAAATCGACAACGGGGTCGACATCGACGCCATTATCATCTTGAAAGGCGTCGTGCAGCAGGTGATTGAGGATCTTGCGGTTGAGCTCGGTCTTGAACTTATAGTCGGCATTGAATCGTTGAGCAGGGCCAGCGGAATCTTCCCATAAACTCGCCGGAGGATACCCCATTCGAATCGCCAATGCGCGTTGCTCCAGAGGCCCCTGGGGCATCTGATGAGTCTGACGGTCGAACATAATCTGGAGCCGGTGCTCCAGGCGTCGGAGGAATCGATAGGTATCTTCCATGATCCCGCGTTCTTCGGCGGTCAGGCAACCGACATTCTCAAGCCGAACGAGAGCTGTGAGCGTGTTCTCATGCCGGACTTCGGGATATCGACCTCCGTGGAGGAGCTGAAGGAACTGGACTACGAACTCGACGTCGCGGATACCACCTCGGCCTGTTTTCACCTCGACATCGTCGGTTCCCGCAGAGAGAGTCCGGCTTTCGATGCGCCGCTTCATGGTCTTGATCTCAGCGATCTCAGCCGCCCCGAGGTAACGTCTGTAGATGAATGGACCGATCGCTTCGAGGAATTCTCCCCCCAGGTCAAGGTCGCCAGCGATGGCCCGGCACTTGATCAGGGCTTGGCGTTCCCAGGTCCGTCCCGAGGTCACATAATAATTCACCGTGGCACCGAGTGATCGAGCGAGTGACCCCTGGTCGCCATCAGGCCGCAGTCGCATATCGACGCGGTACGCAATCCCGAGCGCGGAGTGATCGGAGAGGAGTCTGACGATATCTCCACCTAATCGGGTGAAGAACTCTGCATTTGAGATCCGCCGGCTCGCATCGGTTGTCTGACCTTCCTCGTCGTAGAGAAAGATCAGGTCAATATCTGAGGAGTAGTTTAACTCGGCCCCGCCTAGCTTGCCGAGTGCGAGCACGACGAAGCGTGCCGGAGCCCCATCGGCACGCATGGGCCGACCGTGTTTGGCCTCGACCCGTTTCCAGGCGTGGCGGTAGGCCCCTTCAACGCAGGCATCGGCCAGGTGCGACAGATCGAGGGTTGTTACCTCGAACGGGAGCCCGCGGACGATGTCGTTGTAGCCAATTCTGAGTGTTTCACGCCGTCGATCGTGCCGAATTGCCAGCCGGGCCGCCTCGTCTCCTTCTTCGTTTTCGAGGGCTGTCGACAGGTCAAATACGAGCGTGTCACGATCGCGCCGCTCGGTCCCTCCCCGCAACCAAACCAGGAGCGATGGGTCACGGATCAGCATCTCACTGAAGTACTGACTTGTGCTGAAGACTTGAATCAAGATTTCGGTGGTTCGTGGATTGCTCTGGAGCAGCCCAGCCGTTTCCTCAGCGGATGGGCAGGCGGAGAGGAATCGCTCCAGATTCGTCAGGGCCATGCCTGGCTCGGACGATCGGGGTAGACAGAGATGGAGCTGACACGCAAGATCGGTGACAAGTGCCAAATCTGCCACATGACGCGCGATATCGCGGAGGTCACGGAGACCACGGTCGGGATCACGGAGCCCGAGACCCGTCAGCCAGAGCCGTGCGACTTCAGGATTCTCAAGGTACGCCTGGAACAGGCTTGATGACGAGAAGGGGGCGTCGGACATAGCGTCGCGTTGAGCCTTGGGAGCCTAACGCTCCTTCCTTCCGGGAAAATCGATGATCTGGAGCTTTCGCTCACCTGCGAATTTGTTGAGATCAACCACGCCTTTACCAGGATGACCGGGAGGAATCTGGACACGACCGTACCAGCTCGGCCCATTGATCTCCAGGAATGCCGCCGAGGTGTTCGCCGATACGTTCTCGATGACCACGGTCCCAGGACCAAGCCCATCCGTATTCAGCGGGACCATATCGACAAGCTTGATTACAGGGGCGGAACCCGTGGTGCCTATGTAGCAATCTCGGACTGTTAACATTGATTGTGTGAACGGATGTTGTTCCATGTAAATTGCTGCGATCTTGACCCGATCCCCTTCCGTATTCACTTTCACGTCGTCGAGGAGATGCTGCCCACCATATTGAGAAGCTTGGTACTTGAAAAAGCATTCGGCAGTCTGACTGTCGCGAACAAAGCTCCCCCGGATGACACTGCTGGAGCCTACGAACCGCGCTGCGTTGTAAGTATAGTCTTCAAAGTTGGTGTTCATGATTCGAGCGTACTGCCAGAATCCGTAATAGGCGGCATCGACACCTGAGAGTCGGCAGTTCATGACATCAACAGGGTAATTCGCGCCCAGGTTAATCGAGCCGATTCCATGCCAGCCTCCCGAGACGCGGACGTTCTCGATCGTGAGATCAAGGACATTTCCGACGGCAATACACTGGTTCAGACCAGCGGCTCCGACCACGGAGAAGCCTCGGAAGGCGTTGCCGCTGATCCCCCCTGTTCCGGGTCCACCCGACGCCGCCTTATTGAGAATGTAGCCGACAAAGCCAGTGCCGAACGCTCCTGGCCCGCGCTGAAATGCGACTAGCCGATCGAGACCCGAGGGAGTTTCTGAGCCCAGGTAACGTATGATGATATCCGTGGCTAACGCTTGGGAGGTCGCACCTGGACCATATCGGTAGGAGTCATTAGGGGTACCGTCCGTGAGACCGACGTGGCTCTCGAGACAGGTCTGACGCTTGCCGGGTCCTGAATCTTTGTAGCGGAGCTTATTGGAGATGAGAAATCCAAGAATCGAGATGTCACGGTCTCTGGCCAGCTTGCCATCGGGTGATTCTGCTTCACCAATGATAAACGGCGGCGAATCTTCTTGTGTGAAGTGGTTGCCAGCCGGCCATGGGACTCCATGGTTGGTCACTGCCACTTGGACACCATTGACATAGGCCTGGGCGCTCGCCGCCATGAGGTCGATCTGGATCGAAATGCGAGAGAAGCCCTTCCCCTCCACAGGAAAGCGAATGCTCCGACGTGGATTGTCTGGCCCAGAGAGTTCCGCCGTACGGAACTCGAAGTTGAGGAACCCTGGTTCGGCCACCCGAAGGATCCATGGGGCGGGACTGATGTCATTCCCCCGGCCCAGGATCTGACCTAGACCAAGCGAGCCCTCGCCATTCCTAGTCGCCAGGCAGACTTCCAAAGTCATTTGCTTGAGCGATTCCCAGCCTCGAACGAGCGGACCGACCTGTACCTGAACCATGCCGTCTTTGGGGAGTCGGAGCCCAAAGCGAGTCTTGGGATGCGAGGCAAGGCTCGTGTCGAGCCGACCAAACAGATCAAAGCGATCCGATGCGTTAAGTTGGCCATACACCTGTTTGGGTTGGAAGTCACGCCGCGCGCCCGAGCCCCGGGGAAGACCTACGATGAATGCAGGACGAGCCGGGAATTGGGCTGTCTCAAAGACCGTTCGGCCTAGCCCGCCACCGACAATTTCCACTCGCGAATTGTCGATCCACACCGGGTTTTCGAGGAGATAGTTCTTGCGCGATGAGGGGACGAAGACGACTGCTCGATGCATGCCGCCGTCGATCGGTCCCGCCAGATCGAGGGCATGATCCACCGCCTTCTGGAGAGCGATCGAGCAATCCTTGCCATTCGCCAACACGCCAAATGCGTGAGCATCGACGGTCGCGCTCTCCTCTATGACAGTCGGCTTCGACCGTTGAGCATGAGATAGAGTCAGCAGATTTGCGAATATGAAGAGCGCAAGCAGAATTCGCCACCGACACATGATTCAACTCCGTCCCGATTTCAAGAGTGGGCGGGTCGAGGTGCAGGAAGACCACGCGAGGGGCGATGCTGGAGATGGCGCAAAATTTGTTCAAGTTCCGATGGTTGAAGGTCGAGGGTTCGGATCATCGTCCGTTCATCCGTCTCGCCTTCGATTAGTCGCTCGACCTTCTCCGTGACCACCTTCAAGTGAGTCGGCAAGCTCGGCTGCGGAACGTTCTTCCTGTGTTCCGACCAGGCATCGCCCAATGGCTGGAACCCCGGTTCCATCCAGAATTCTCGCCCTCCTTGTTCGAGAAGCCTAAGAAACCAAGCAGTGAAACTATGTGCGATGACCCGAGGAGCCTTTCGTAAACTCTGGTCACCGGATGTGAAAATCGGGCAATCGCCCCGAGGGTCAGGCCAATGGTAGGCGAGGTCAACACCGATCGTTTCGACGTTGGGATTGCCAAGCTCGTACCAAGTTTCCGGTTGGATGAACATGCCGGGAAGGTAGCCGAACAAGACGATCGGGCCTATTGCCGAAAGGGGGTGAACCAGCGGCATATCTCGATAGAATCCGTTCGAGATTAGGAGCCAGGCTCGGAGGCTTGGGGGCAGGACGACGTCATATCGTAACTCCCAAGATCGGAGTTCTGCGGGTTCGAGGGGAGGACGCAGGGAACTCTCGCCGGTGCCGAAGCCATCGAGTAGACGTTGCGCTGAGGGAACATATTCGCGTGGGATTGCACAGATCTGTGCCCAACGCCGGACTGTTTCTGCAATTGTGTTCGCCATCGGGTCCACGTCCCCCAATTATGACGATTGCAAAGACAGACTCGGTTCCGTGATCGGAACGTGGCCATAGAGCGTGACCAGGCTGGCGTCTTCGATATGGATCGGTTGCAAAGTCCCAGCGAGCCGCTCGTGGCCCTCAAAGACGACAATTCGATCACATGTCGTCCGGCCGATCAGTTGGCCAATACCTGTTCCGTCCGACCAACCTCCACGACCAACAGCCGACTTGCTCGGCCCTTCGACAAACACCTCGACCGTCTTGCCAATGAATGTACGATGCTGCTCCAGACAGACCTTATTCTGGACTTCGAGCAGATCATTATTGCGACGTTTCTTCACATCTTCAGGAATATCATCAGTGAACAAGGTGTCGGCTTTGGTACCTGTTCTTGGACTATATTTGAAGATATAGCTGTTCTTGAATTGGCCCCGTTCAACGAGTTGCATCGACTTTTGAAAGGATGCCTCGCTCTCGCCGCAAAACCCAACGATGAAGTCGCTCGACACTGCGCAACCAGGGATCGTCTCTCGAATACGAGAAAGCATGTCATCATACAGCGCTACTGTATACATTCGCTTCATCCGCCTGAGCATCTCGTCGCAACCACTCTGGGCAGGAACATGCAGGTATCGTGCCATTCGTGGTAGATCCCGGACAGCCTCCAGCAGGTCGTCCGTCATGTCGTTGGGAAAGTTCGTGATGAACTTGATTCTCAGGAATCCGGGGATCTCGTGGAGTTGTTCGAGCAGGTCAGACAGGCGGGTCTTGCGTCCATCGGGTGACACATGCTGATAACTATTGACGGTTTGACCCAGCAACGTGATCTCTTTGACCCCTTGATCGGCCAAGATCCGAGCTTCATCCACGATCAGGTTGGGAGGCCGGCTTTGCTCAGGTCCACGAACGCTGGGGACGATGCAGTAGGTGCAAAACTTGTCGCACCCCATCATGATCCGTATAAAGGCCTGGTGTGGGCTCGGCCTCATCGCCGGTTCGCGGAGCGGATCGTACTCTGCGAAACTATCGGTGACGATGTTCAATGAGTTGCCAGTTCGGGCCAAACTCACGGCCATTTGCGGCTTCTGTTCGGCCTTCGCCTTGGTCAGGAGTTCGGAAACCAGGCCGAGCTGACCAGGTCCAATCACGACATCGACATGAGGTGCGCGTCGAAGGATCTGCTTCTGATCCTTCTGAGCCATACAGCCCAGAACCCCAATCGAAACCTCGGGGCGCGCCTTCTTGATATCCTTGATGCGACCGAGGGCGGAGTAAATCTTATCTTCAGCGTGCTGGCGGACTGAGCAGGTATTATAGAGAATAGTGTCAGCTTGGGTGATGTCGTCGGTGAGGACGTACCCTTCCGAACGGAGCTTGCCGACCACGAGCTCGCTATCGAGCAAGTTCATCTGGCAACCCACCGTCTCGATGTACAGCTTCTTCTTGGCTGCGGGCTCCGACATTGACAGCAACTCCTCCACTCATGATCTCAGCTTAGATCGTACCAACTTGCTGCCGGTTTGAACACGCGTTGCGTTCGACCGTACTTCTCGTTTCAGAAAGGTCTTTCCCGATGATGGTCACACGATTCTTGAGTCGTCACGTCTGGGTCCCGATTGGCCTGTTACTCGTGGTCGCCATGTTCGCCTCAGCCCAGGTTGGCAGCACGCCAGCGTCCTCAGCCAAGCCCAAGCTGGAATACCTCCACCAGGAGGTCAAGTCCGACGCTGTGGTTCAGACCTTAAACGACCTCGATAAGCAAGGCTGGGAGGTCTTCCAGGTCATCCCTTCATGGACGATTAAGAATGATAACGGCGAGACCGCGTTGACCCCCACGAGCTACCAGCTCTTTGGTCGGCGAGCCCTGGGTAAGTAAGTCCTGAGTTGGGGTCTGGCACCGGAGTTCTGCCGATGCCAGCCCCGTGGTCAGACGACAAAATTGACCATCTTGCCTGGGATGACGACCGCTTTCTTGATTGCCCGGCCCTCGATAAGGGCGATGATTCGCTCGTCGGCTCGGGCGAGCGCTTCGATCTCGGCTGAGGTTGAGCCCGAGGGGACCGTGATCCGGGCTCTCAGCTTGCCATTGATCTGTACAGGGACTTCGACCTCATCGTCTTCAAGAAGGCTTGGATCGCATTTTGGCCAGGGCTCATAAGCCAGAGTTGTGGTGTGCCCGAGGATCTGCCAAAGCTCCTCGGCCAGGTGAGGTGCCAGGGGGGCAAGCAGTAATGGAAAGACCTCCATGGCTTTACGAGGTCGGATCTCCGCCGTGGTAAACGCGTTGACAAACTCCATGAGCCGGCTGATGGATGTGTTAAAGCTCAGGCGTTCCAAGTCTTCGGTGACGGCAGAGATCGCCTTGGCAACCAGTTTTGCCTGCTCTTTCGTCAGCTCGACATCTTGCACCCGGGGGTCGAGCACGATCGAATCGGCCTCGTGATCGACGATCATTCGCCAGGCCCGTCCCAGGAATCGATAGACTCCTTCGACCCCCTTCATGCTCCAGGGCTTGACGGCTTCGAGCGGACCCATAAACATTTCAAAGAGTCGAAGGCTATCTGCGCCATACTCCAAGACAACGGTGTCGGGATTGATCACGTTGCCACGTGCCTTGGACATCTTGTGAGCCCGCGCATCGATGCGAATGCTCGGGTCCGAGGCGAGTACGAACCCTTCACCCTTCTTGACTGCTTGATCCTCGGTCAATTTAACGGGCTGGACGGGCTGAGCGTTTTCCGCCTGCCAGGTGGTTTCGATCAGGCCAGTGACTGGCTTCACACTTGTCGATGAGTACCACTTGCCGGCGTCGTCTTGGTAACCTGTGTACTCGGTCTCACCGAGGATCATGCCTTGGTTTACCAGTTTCTGGAACGGTTCGACGGTGCTAACCAGCCCTCGGTCGAACAGGACTTTGTGCCAGAACCGGGCGTAAAGCAGGTGGAGGACCGCATGCTCAGCCCCTCCGACATAGAGGTCGACCGGCATCCAATATTTCTCTTTGGCCGGATCCCACGGCTGTTCTGCGTTCTTGGGATCAAGATATCGGAGGTAGTACCAGCACGACCCTGCCCACTGGGGCATCGTGTTGGTCTCGCGTCGGTAGGCATCCGAGTAATTGACCCATTCGGTCGCTTTCCCCAACGGGGGTTCGGGCCTTCCTGAGGGCTGAAAATCATCAAGCTCGGGAAGCAGGACAGGCAGTTCGGACTCGGGAACCCCCTGGACCGTGTCTCCCTCGCCGAGCAGGATCGGGAACGGCTCTCCCCAGTACCGCTGTCGGCTAAAGAGCCAGTCTCGAAGCTTGGTATTGATCGCCTTCTTGCCCAACCCCTTCAGCTCAAGCCAAGATGTGATCATCAACTTTGCTTCATGGGTCGCCAGTCCGTTGAGATTGATTTCCTCGTTCGTCGAGTTGACGGCAACTCCGGGGTCGGTGTCCGCCTCGGTGAGCGGCTTCTCATGATCGTCGAGGGTCGGTCCCACGACCCGCACGATTGGCAACTTGAACTGCTGGGCGAACTCAAAGTCCCGCTCATCATGGCCGGGGACCGCCATGATCGCCCCGGTTCCATAACCCATCAAGACATAATCGGCAACCCAGATCGGGATATGTGCACCATTGACAGGATTGATAGCCATAGCGCCGGTGGCGACACCGGTTTTCGTCTTGGAGACATCGGCCCGATCCATGTCGCTCTTGGACGAGGCTAGGTTCCGGTACGCGGTAACGGCGTCGTGCTGGTTGGGTGCGGTGAGGGTCTCGACCAAGGGGTGCTCAGGCGCAAGAACCATGTAGGTCGCGCCGAAAAGAGTATCGGGACGAGTGGTGTAAACCCGTATCATTGCGTCGATACCATTGACCTTGAAGTCAACTTCCGCCCCTTCGCTGCGACCGACCCAGTTGCGCTGCATATCCTTGATCGCACGGGTCCAGTCAAGCCCTTCAAGATCATTGACGAGCCGTTCAGCGTACGCTGTGATCCGAAGCATCCACTGACGGAGGGGCATTCGAACGACTGGGAAGCCGCCTCGCTCGCTCTTGCCGTCAATGACTTCTTCATTGGCGAGCACCGTACCGAGCCCTGCGCACCAGTTCACCGGCACGAGGGCTCGATAGGCGAGCCGCTTGCTGTCCCGATAGGCGATGGGATCGAGGTCCGGTGGGATTGGCAGCTCGGAAATTGGCCGCCCTTTGCCTGTTCGGCTCACCCCGTTGGGATCGATCCAAACGAGTTCGGGGTCGTACCAGGTATCGAAGAGTTTGAGGAAGATCCACTGGGTCCACTTATAGTAGCCGGGGTCGGTGGTATCGACCTCGCGATCCCAGTCGTAGGAGAAGCCCAGCGACTTGATCTGGCGACGGAAGTTATCGATATTCGCTTGCGTCGTAATGCGAGGCTGGGTCCCGGTCTTGATGGCATATTGCTCTGCGGGAAGTCCAAACGCATCCCAACCCATCGGGTGCAGAACGTTGAATCCGCGCATCCTCTTGTAGCGACACAGGATATCTGTGGCGGTATATCCCTCGGGATGTCCGACGTGGAGGCCGGCTCCGCTCGGGTAAGGAAACATGTCGAGGATATAGAGCTTTGGCTGATCGGTAACGAGATCACCGGCGCGAAAGGTCTTGTTCTGCTCCCAGAAAGCCTGCCACTTCGGTTCGATGCGCTGGGGATGATACGAAGGCATGGCGGGCTCGACAAAAGACCCCGTCCGAGAGTCTCGGTCCGGGGTGCGGATATGGGTCGGATCGTTGCCCTTATCCTAATGGATGACGCACTTTCTGGCCAGAGTTCGTGCGAGTCAGGCAGGGACCGAGCGCATTGCTCGTAGCGGATTTGTACACCGTTTCTAAGAAACGACCTGAAGGGCATGACATGACGGCCCATGGCATCGCCGAGGGTGCCTTTTTGCATCCGAATTGCCAATCTGATTTCAAGTTCCAAGACAGATCAGGCTGAGTTTCGAGCGAGGTAAGCGTCATGTCGCTCCGCTTTTTGTTGTTTGCGACGGTAAAGCCGATTCCCGGAGGGGGATGTGGAAGCCTTTGACGTCATCTCGACGACCGGCGCTGCTGCAACTTGGGGGGCGACCGAGGTCTGAATTGGGTTCGTTCCGCATTCTGGGACCGGGGCGACCTGGGGGATTGCCTTTGCCTGGGCGGGCTTGGAATTCGCCGCCTGGGCCTGACGGATCACCTTGAGGGATTGGCGAAACTGGCGGAGAGCGGCAGCTTCGTAACGCCTGAACATCTTGAGCTTTGTGTCGGTATCGTTGATCTGGCCTTCGATATGTTCCTGCCTAAGCTGGGCGTTCTCGGCGGCGGC
>JANXSX010000035.1 GCA_025356475.1 Isosphaeraceae bacterium
CAGTCTCCCCCTTCAAATTGACCCCAGGGATGCCGTAAGGCGTTGAGCAATGGCTAAGGACACGTTTAACCGGACAAAGCCGCACGTCAACGTGGGCACGATCGGACACATTGACCACGGCAAGACGACCTTGACCGCGGCTCTGCTGTCGGTTCTGGCCGCACGTGGGCAGGCGAAGAAGAAGGATTACGCCGATATCGCCAAGGGCGGTACGGTTCGTGACGCTTCCAAGACCGTCACAATCGCGGTGTCTCACGTCGAGTACGAGAGCGAAAAGCGTCACTACGCACACATCGATTGCCCGGGTCACGCCGACTATATCAAGAACATGATCACCGGTGCCGCCCAGATGGACGGCGCGATCCTGGTCGTGTCTGCCGCTGACGGCCCCATGCCCCAGACCCGCGAACACATTCTGCTCGCTCGTCAGGTCGGTGTGCCTGCCCTCGTCGTCTTCTTGAACAAGATCGACCTCGTCGATGATGAGGAACTGCTGGAGTTGGTTGAACTCGAAATGCGTGAGCTTCTCACGCACTATAAGTTCCCCGGCGACGACATTCCCATCACTCGTGGGTGCGCTCGGCCCGCATATGACCACCCGACCGACGAGAAGGCCGCTGCCTGTATCCTGGCCCTCGTCAAGACGATGGACGACTACATCCCGGATCCGATTCGCGAAATCGACAAGGCATTCCTGATGCCGATCGAAGACGTGTTCTCGATCAAAGGTCGTGGAACGGTAGCCACCGGCAAGATCGAACGCGGCTTCTGCAAGATCGGTGACCTCGTTGAGGTTGTCGGCTTCGGCACCAACAAGACGACGACCGTGACCGGCGTCGAAATGTTCCAGAAGACCCTCGATCGCGGCGAAGCAGGCGACAATGTCGGCTTGCTCCTTCGTGGGATCGAAAAGAACGATCTGGAACGCGGGCAGGTTATCTGCAAGCCGAACTCGATCACCCCGCACACCAAGTTCGAGGCGGAAGTTTACGTCTTGAGCAAGGAAGAAGGGGGTCGCCACACCCCGTTCTTCAAGGGGTATCGTCCTCAGTTCTACTTCCGAACGACGGACGTGACCGGCTCGGTGCTGAATCTCCTCTCTGAGGATAACAGCGAAGCCGAAATGTGCATGCCAGGCGACAATATCAAGATGACCGTCGAACTGCACACCCCGATCGCGATGGAAGAGAACCTCCGGTTCGCCATCCGTGAAGGTGGCCGTACCGTCGGTGCTGGTGTCGTGACCAAGATCCTTGCCTGAACGATTAGGCTTTCTTCTTCCGGGGTAGGTTCGCCCTACCCCTTTCGTGATCACGGGCGCGACCGTTCGTCCCCAGGGATGTCCGGTCGCGTCCCCGATATTGAGGCGGGGGCCGTCTGATGCGTGAATACGTCTGGCTCGAATGCACGTCTTGCTCCGAGCGAAACTACCGGGTCCAGAAAGAGACTCGTGGTGCCGAACGGCTCGAGCGCAGCAAGTATTGCAAGCGTGAGCGGAAGCACACGACCCACAAGGAATCCCGCAAGAAGTGATTCTCATTCCGGCGAACTTCGCCGGGTGAGTTGTCCCTTGAACTGTTGACAGGATCAATACGAGCGTAGCTCAACTGGTAGAGTTCCGGTCTCCAAAACCGGCGGTTGGGGGTTCGATTCCCTCCGCTCGTGCTCATCGTTCAGAAACGCCCCACCGGCACAACCTCAATTCCGTGTCGCGAGATAGGTGCCATGGGTAAAGTTAAAGACGGTTCCCTTCCCGCCAACAAGGCGGTTCAGGCCAAAGCACCCGCCAAGTCAGGTGCCTGGAACGATTCCAGGCGCAGGGTCATCGGGTTCTTCGCGAACCTTTTTTCGCCCGCGACTTATAAGCCGCTCCAAGGGTGGTGGGCTCGTTTATACACCGCCATTGGCATCGGCTTCATGTTAGGGCTTGGGATCTGGCGATTCTACGAATCGACCACCAAAGAGTACACCCTTCCCGTCGCCCGGTTCGGTGTCCCTGTCCTCCTGGCAGGGGTCCTCGCGTGGGTCATCTACCGCCTGGTTCAGTACCCCCCGTTCGTGGACTTCTTGATTGCCACTGAAGCCGAGATGAATAAGGTTTCCTGGATCAGCCGAGATGATTTGAAGCGTGCAACTTCGGTGGTCTTGGTGACCGTTTTCGTGATGTCGGTCTACCTGTTCGGTGTCGATTGGGTCTGGTCGCGACTCCTCATCTTGCTCGGTGTCCTGAAGTTCGGTGGCGATGGCGCTTTCGGCTCGAGCGGTTGATTTGGTATTCTCTCTCCTATCTCCTGATCCGACGCTCCCTTTCTCTAGCTCACGATAACGCCCCATGAGCCACCCGACCGATGAGGCCGCAAACCTGGACCAGGCGGTGACAACCGGGGAAGAGACACCTGACGGTGGTCTTCCCGGTTATGTCGCCAAGCCGATCCCTGCGCCCTCGGTGCCTGCTCCCGCAGCTCCGGCTGCAGCGGCGTATGACGATGATGATGACGAGCCCCCTCCCATCTTGACCTGGTATGTGCTTAAAGTTCAGAGTAGCCGCGAAGACACCATTCGCGACGCACTCGAACGAAGGGTCAAGATTGAAGGGCTCGGGCGTTATTTCGGTCGGATCGTTGTTCCGACCGAAAAGATCACCGAGATCCGCAACAACAAGAAGCGGATTGTCGAGCGGAAAACCTATCCCGGCTACATCATGGCTGAGATGGAACTGAATGAGAAAACCTGGTTCACGGTCCGCGAGACTCCGGGAGTCGGTGACTTTGTCGGCGGGGCGAGGGGAAGTCAGGCTGAGCCCTGGAAGCATGCGACACCGATGACCGGCACCGAAGTGAATCAGATGCTCGGTCAAGAGACTGCGAAAGCCGAAGACGCACCTCGGATGCGAATTCTTGTGGAACGCGGCGATCGTGTGAAAATCAAAGATGGTCCATTTGAGAACTTTGAAGGGACCGTTGAAGAAGTCATCGAAGCTCGCGGCTTGGTTAAGGTGATGCTAATCATCTTCAACCGCCCGACTCCGGTTGACCTGGAACACTGGCAGGTCGAGCAGATCTGACCTCGTCGTTCAACGTTGTTCCCAAGGTTTATGTTTTCAATCCATGGCCCTTCCGGGCCCTGACTCTCTATAACGATTGCTGGTTTCGTTGGAAGGCGAGTGAACGATGGCCAAGGTGATGACAGCGAAGGTCAAGCTCCAGTGCGTCGGCGGACAGGCGACCCCCGCCCCGCCGGTCGGCCCCGCGCTTGGTCAGCACGGTGTGAACATTGGTCAGTTCGTGATGCAGTTCAACGAACGGACCAAGGAGATGAAGGGGACCGTGATCCCCGTCGAAATTACGATCTACTCCGATCGTTCCTTCGAGTTCATCACCAAGAGCCCGCCCGCTGCCGTCCTCCTCAAGCAGTCGGCCGGGATCGCCAGCGGCTCGGCGACACCTCACAAGGTTAAGGTGGCAACCGTCACTGCCGAACAGGTCAAGAAAATCGCCGAAACCAAGATTCAAGACCTGAATGCCCGTGATATCGAGCACGCCTGCCGGATTATCGCAGGGACTGCCCGAAGCATGGGAATCGATATCAAAGGTTGAACCCACCGTTCGGAGTTAACCCCGTTGTGACGAATTGACGAACATTCGTTTCCTGGGTTTGATTCTTCCCGATACACTGTATGGCTCATCCGGTGCGACCGCCCGCCGGAATAGAACACTCCTCGCAAGGGGAGATTCTTCGAGCAGGACGATCGGCGGCAGCCCTTCCTCTGTGGATGACCACGGGAGAGGAGAGCGCAATTGGCCCAAGGCTCGAAGCGTTATCGCGCTTTGCGTGAGAAGCTCAAGACGGAAGATCCAGTCTCACTGGCTGAAGCCGTCAAGCAACTCAAGCAATTCGGCACCACGAAATTCATCCAGACGGTCGAGGTCTCGACCAACCTGGGTATCGACCCTCGTCAGAGTGATCAGAACGTCCGCGGCTCCGTCGCCCTACCGCATGGTATTGGCAAGATGGTTCGCGTGGCGGTCTTCGCCCAAGGCGAGAACGCCGAGAAGGCCACCGCAGCCGGGGCTGATATCGTCGGTGGTGATGACCTCGCCCAGCGCATCAAAGGTGGCTTCATGGATTTCGACGTTGCTCTCGCGACGCCGGACATGATGGGCATCGTTGGTCCCCTCGGTCGGGTTCTTGGTCCGCGAGGGCTGATGCCCTCACCTCGGTCCGGGACTGTCACGACGGACATCGCGGCTGGTGTTCGCGAATTCAAAGCAGGCAAGATCGAGTTCCGCAACGATAAGGGGGGCAATGTCGCTGCTCCGGTGGGCAAGCTGTCGTTTACCGACATCCAGCTCATCGAGAACATCGAGACATTCCTCAACCACTTGCGAACGGTCAAGCCGGCCGCAGCCAAGGGTACGTACATTCGTACAATCACCATCTCGGCCACCATGAGCCCGGGCATCCGGATCGTGGGTTGACACCCTGGACTTTGCCCTAAGGCCACGTGCCGGGAGATGATTGACCGATGAGCAAGTATGTCAAAGAAATGATGATGGATCAGTTTAGAACCGATCTCGACGGTAGTCGATCGGTGCTGATTCTTGATCTTAAAGGTTTGGACGCGGTCAGCGAGTGGGGACTTCGCCGCGACTTGCGTAAGAAGCAGATCAAACTTCGGACCCTGAAGAACTCGCTGGCCCGTCGGGTTTTCACCGAGATGGGTCTGGCGGGTCTTGACCAGTTCCTCAGCGGGCCGAGCGTGGCCGTCTGGGGTGGTGCAGGTGTCGCCGAGCTCGCCAAGGAAATCTCAGCCCAGGTCAAGAAGCTCAAGAAGCCCGCGATCAAGGGTGGTGCTGTCGACGGTGTCGTCGTCGGCCCCGGCCAGGTCGAGGAAATCACGAAGCTTCCGAGCCGAGAGGCCTTGATCGGTCGGGTCGCCGCTCTTGCTTTGGCTCCTGCCCAGCGGATCGTCAGTTTGGCGAACGCACCCGGAAGTGGTCTTGCCGGTCAGATTGCAACTTTGGCTATCCCCAAAGACGACGAACCGTCGGCTGAAGGCGAGGCTGTGGTTGAGGGTGACGCTGTGGTTGAGGGTGAGACGCCAACCGAGGCTGTTCCCGCCGCCGAATGATCTGCCAACGTCGATTCATTGATCCGATACGAACGTATTCGCCGTGGAATTCTCAACACACCCGATCGAGACGCCTCGTGGCGTCCGAGCCCTGAAAGGACTGATTGAATCATGGCCACTGCCGAACTGACCTCCTTCGCCCCCAACATCGTGACCCTCGGGGACTCGATCGTCAAGCTGACCGTCCTCGAGGCCAAGGCCCTGGGCGATTACCTTGAAACCGTTCACGGTATTAAGGCCGCCGCCGCTGCCGTGGTTGCCGGTCCTGCCGTTGCCGCAGGCCCTGTCGAGCCCGTCGCTGCTCAGACCGAGTTTAACGTTGTCCTGGAGGCCGCTGGTGCCAACAAGATCAACGTGATCAAAATCGTCCGGGCTGCCACCGGCCTGGGTTTGAAGGAAGCCAAGGATCTGGTCGAAGCCGCCCCCAAGGACGTCAAGACCGCCGTCTCCAAAGATGACGCCGAGAAGCTCAAGAAAGAGCTCGAAGCCGCCGGCGCCACCGTCAAGATCAAGTAATCTCCTTGGCCAACAACTTCAGGTGGGGCTGAGTAAGTCCGCACCTGAGCGTTCGTTGGCCGTCTGAGCGACGGCTACCCATTCGGGTTAGCAAGTCCCTCCGTGAACCGCAATTCCGCCCCGGGGCATGGCATCAACGCCGTCCCGGGGTGTTCTGGCGCGCGGCGTTCCCGCCCGGTCGATCGGTCTCACGCAACCAGGGATATGTGGCCCAAGCGGCTTGACCGACCTCGCGATTCGCACCTCAGATCAGACGCGATCCGACGCCCACGCCCATTCAACTCCCACGAGGAGCGCGACGATATGCCCACTACGAGCACCGTGCGGCGGATGACGCCCCCCACCCGGCGGAACTTCGGCAAGATTCATGATGAGTTTCCGATCCCCGACTTGACCGAGATCCAGACTCGCTCCTACGCGCGGTTCCTTCAGGCCGACATTGCCGTAGAAGACCGTCTCGATAGTGGTCTCGAAGGGGTGTTCCGCGAGATTTTTCCGATCGAGAGCTACGATAAGACGCTCAAGCTCGAATACATCAAGTTCGACCTCGGTAAGCCTCGCTACGAGCCAGACGAGTGCCGTCAACTCCGGCTCACCTATGGCCGTCCCCTTCATGTCTGGCTCCGGTTGAACAAGGGCGAGGCTTCTCTCGAAGAATCGGTCTATCTCGGCGATATGCCGATCATGATCGGCGGCGGCGAGTTCATCATCAATGGCGCCGAACGCGTCGTGGTGAGTCAACTCCACCGCTCCCCAGGTGTTGACTTCGTGGTGGAAATCGAGTCGGGCGACAAGAAGCTTCATGCCTGCCGCGTCATCCCGGAACGGGGAAGCTGGATCGAACTCCAGGTGACGAAGAAGGATACCCTCGGTGTCCGCATCGACCAGTCGGGCAAGTTCTCATCAATGACCTTGCTCCGTGCCATGTTCAAGAAGGTGAAAGATTCGGAAGGAAACGTCCACAAGACGGCGTTATATACCGATGACGCGGCGATTCTTCGTGAGTTTTACGACGTTCTGACCGTCGACTGCACCACAGACGATGCAGCGGCCAACCTTGAAGGCAAGGTCGCCTGTGGCGATGTCGTCGACCCGAACACGGGTGAAGTTCTCCTGGAAAGCGGCTCCACGATCTCCAAGACCTTGGCCCAGATCCTGGCCGACGCCAAGCTCGGCGAGGTTGAGGTCCTCAAGGATGCCAAGGTCGATCCACTGATTTTGCACTCACTTCAGGATGATCCGACCAGCGATCATGAGAGTGCTCTGCTCCGGATCTATCAGCGACTCCGTCCGGGCAATCCACCGCAGCTCTTGAAGGCCGAGGAACTCTTTTACGAGAAGTTTTTCGACACGAATCGGTACCGGCTGGGCCGCGTTGGAAGGTTCCGGATCAACCGGAAGTTCCACCAGACCATCCCCGACGACCAGATGACGCTCGACACCGTCGACTACGTCAACGCGATCAAGTACATCTTGAATCTGCGTAAAGGGATCGGTCACGTCGACGACATCGACCACTTGGGCAACCGCCGTCTCCGAACGATCGATGAACTCGCCGCAGATGAACTCCGCAAGGGCTTCTTGAAGCTCCGCCGTACCGTTCAGGAGCGGATGAGTCTCAAAGACGCTGAGGACATGACCCCTCGCTCGCTGATCAATCCCAAAAGCATCAGCGCGGCGATCGAGTACTTCTTCGGGCGTGGCGAGCTTTCACAGGTCGTTGACCAGACCAATCCGCTCGCCCAGTTGACCCACGAACGCCGCCTCTCTGCGCTTGGCCCAGGGGGGTTGAATCGGAAGCGAGCCGGCTTCGAAGTTCGCGACGTCCATATCTCCCACTACGGCCGTATCTGCCCGATCGAGACCCCGGAAGGGACGAACATCGGCTTGATCAGCTCGTTGGGGATCTATGGCGGTGTCGACGAGTACGGATTCCTCGTGACCCCGTATCGGAAGATCGAGAAGGGGGCTCGGACCGAAGTCGTGACCTGGATGAGGGCCGATGAAGAGAGCGAAGCGTACCTCGCACCGGCGGATGCTCCCGCCGACGAGAACGGCAAGCTCAAGGGGCCAACCGTCATCGCTCGGTACCAGACCGACTTCCATAGCGTGCCGGTCGATCAGGTCCAGTACATGGACATTTCTCCCAAACAGATGGTCGGTGTCTCGGCGGGTTTGATCCCGTTCCTTGAGCACGACGACGCCAACCGGGCACTGATGGGCTCGAACATGCAGAGGCAAGCCGTGCCTCTACTGGTCGCCGAGCCGCCGATTGTGGCCACGGGGCTCGAACGCGCTGTCGCAATGAATTCGGGCATGATCGTCAAAGCGCAGCAAGACGGTGTGATTACCTATGTTGACTCGACTCGGGTCATCATCGACCATAATCACATCTATAAGTTGCGGAAGTACGTCGGCCTCAATGAGCGGACCTGCCTGAACCAGAAGCCGGTCGTTGACGTTGGTCAGCAGGTGAAGAAGGGCCAGTTGCTCGCTGATGGCGCAGCGACCTATATGGGCGAGTTGGCACTTGGCCGTAACGTCTTGGTCGGCTTCATGGCCTGGGATGGCTACAACTTCGAAGACGCGATCATCTTGAACGAGCGGATTGTGAAGCAAGACGTTTACACGTCGATTCACATCGAAGAGTTCGAGATCGAGATTCGCGAGACGAAGCTCGGACGTGAGGAGTTCACTCGTGACATTCCCAACGTCTCCGAGAAGGCGCTTCGCAACCTCGACGAGAACGGCATCGTTCGAATTGGAACCTATGTCAAGCCGGGCGACATCCTGGTTGGCAAAGTCGCCCCCAAATCCAAGAGCGAGCTGACCCCCGAAGAGAAGTTGCTTCACGCGATTTTCGGTCGGGCTGGCGAGGATGTCAAAAACGATAGCTTGGAAGTCCCCTCGGGGGTCGAAGGCATCGTCATCAACACCCAGCGGTTCAGCCGCCGGATGAGTTTGAACGACGAAGAGCGTAAGGCCTACGAGAAGGAACTCAAAGACACCGAGGCGATCGAGAGTGTCAAGATTGCTGACGAATACAAGCAGTTGATCAAAGCGCTCGAGACGGTCGTCGGCGGCCCTGTGATCGACCCCTCGGTCGGCAAGCCGTTCGGTCGTGACAAGGATCCCAAGGGTCTTGCTGACGAGTCCGAGCGGTTCAAACTGGATGCCCTTGATCTTCGCAGTCCCGAGAAGAAGACCGAAGCCCAGAAGGTCGTCCGTCAGTACGCGCCCCGGATCGAGGCAATGCGTGACGAACGCGACCGTCGCTTGAACAGCCTCAAGCGCGGTGACGAGCTTCCCTCCGGTGTCTTGCAGATGGTCAAGATTTACATTGCGACCAAGCGGGTCATCTCGGTTGGCGATAAAATGGCGGGTCGGCACGGGAACAAGGGGGTCATTGCCAAGATTCTCCCTGAGGAAGATATGCCGTTCCTGGCGAGTGGCCAGGCGGTTGAGATCTTGCTCAACCCGCTAGGCGTCCCTAGCCGAATGAACGTTGGCCAGATCTTGGAAACCCACCTCGGCTGGGCGGCCGCCAAGCTCGGTTTCCAGGCTCTCTGTCCCGTGTTCGACGGTGCGGATGAAAGTATGATCCGCAAGTGCCTCGTTGATGCCGGCCTGCCCGAGAACGGCAAAGCGGTCCTCTACGACGGACGAACCGGAGAAAAATTCGACCAGAAGGTGACTGTTGGGTATATCTATATGCTCAAGCTTCACCACCTTGTTGATGATAAGATCCACGCCCGTGCCACGGGACCCTACAGCTTGATCACCCAGCAGCCGCTCGGTGGTAAGGCAAGGTTCGGAGGCCAGCGGTTCGGGGAAATGGAAGTGTGGGCACTCGAAGCATACGGGGCTGCCTACATCCTCCAGGAACTCCTCACCGTCAAGAGCGACGACGTCGAAGGCCGGACGAAGATCTACGAGAGCATGGTCAAGGGCGAGAACACGCTCGAAGCCGGTACTCCCGCGAGCTTCGACGTCCTCACGAACGAGATCCGTGGGCTTGGACTCAACATGCAGCTCGAGAAGAAGCGAATCTGATCCCTTCGTTGACCGGTTGGTTTGCGTTGCGATAGCATCGAGAGGGTTGGTCGAGAGCAATTCTCGACCAACCCTCTTTCGCATTCAGCGCGACTCCTCCGAGACGCCGCAGGCGACATTTCTTGAAGGTTCAATCGAGACGCCTTGAGCCAAGCGGAACGGCAAGCGCATGGCCAGTGTGAGAACCGTGATTGGACCTACTGACTAGCTGTGATTGCTGAACCAGCTAGAAGACCACTTTGACGAGTAACCCCAGGAGGTCTCCGATCATGGCCAGCGTCAAGATCAAGATTAGTCCTGCCGACCACGGGCGGCGGATGCCTCTGGAAGACTTCATTAATGCCGAAGTCGTGGGAGCCTACCGCTACGAACTGGCTCGGGGAGTGATCGAAGTGACCGAGGTTCCCAACGACGCTCATGGCCAGATCATTGATAACATTCGAGAAGCCCTTGGCGTCTTTCGACAGCGCTACCCGGACCTAATTCGACGAATTGCAGAAGGGGGGAGCGTCCAGTTAATCATCCCCGAGTGGGAATCGGAGCGCCATCCAGACCTTGCTGTCATTTTTCGCGACGCTCGAGCGAATGAACGGGGGCGAAGGATGCCATCGCTCGTCATCGAAGTCGTCTCTCGAGGACGACAGGCTCGCGATCGGGATTACCTCGCGAAACGCGAGGAATATCTGACATTTGGCATCGAGGAGTACTGGATCGTCGACCCTCAGAGTCGGGAAGTGACGGTTCTGAATCGGCAGGGCAACCCGGCCACCTGGTCTGGGCGTATCTTCAGGAATGAGGATCTCCTCCTGAGCCAACTCCTCCCGGACCTGGCGGTTTCGGTCAGCATGCTCTGGGTCCATGTCGAGGACTGAAATGGGCGAGAGTTCAGAAAAAACGGCCCGGCGCACGCAGGATTCTGTCGGTAACGTCAATGAAGGGAGGGGCCGTGTGCCTCCGCAGCGAGGGGCTTCCGTGGCTCCGAGCGTGACTCGGGCCGGAATTCTCTTGCGTCGCGCCATCAGATCGCTTTAAATGCGACTTGGGATCACCTGAGAAGGTTGTCCATCGGGTCGAACTACTTTCTCATCTGGGAAATCCCGGCTTGTTTCACGGAGTAGTAGAATGAATGGTGGCATGAATCGGAGAGGTGCGGTGAAGACACTTGCAAGTTTAGGCGCATTAGGAGCTGCCGCGTCAGAACCACAGGCCGAAGAGGTTGATGGTAGGGTATTTTTGAAAGGGGCTGCGACTGGCAATTGGTTGATGCGTGGTGAGACGTTCTCAGTCATCCGAACAGACCCCGAAAAGGTCATGGTGATGATCACCAACGTGATCGGGGACACGGTCAGAATTAACATTATTGACGTCTCCGACAAAAATCAGATTTCCTGATATTTCATCGTAAACTCATTGATTTTCACAAGTTGTGGCGATATTGATCTTGACTCGTACTTGGATGTGTTGTATGCTTGAGCATCATCTATCATAGGAGTTG